>JAWUVW010000054.1:0-56268 GCA_034112185.1 Flavobacteriaceae bacterium
ACATTTTATAACAATTAGCGAAATAGCGCTTTTGGACGATATTTGACATAATTACAGATATAAGTCTAAAGACTTATATCTGTAATTATGTCACGCTAATTTACGGCACGCATAAACAATCGTAATTAAAATGCCGCTGCATCATCTCGCCAACAACTAAAATGAGCCGCTGGCTAATCTTATTTGTCACGGGTTATGTAAAATAGCCGCTGCCAAACGCTCGATTGTTTTTAAAAATAATTATACTATCACAGTACTTTTTTTAAACACAATTTGCAAACGCTTTCCAGCCGCACAAAAAAGCTAACTTTTAGATAGCCTCATAATTCTCGTATTTAATAATAATCCACAGATTTTTTTCTACGGAATTCTCGTTAGGTTTCCGCAAGAGCTTAAAATTTCCCAAACGCACAAGCCACAAGAAATTTCTAAGCACGTGCTATAATTCTGCTATAATTAAACATTTTTAGATTTGAGAGCTTTAAAAGCTTTAGAACTGAATTTGAAAATCACGAATATTAACAGCTCATAATATTTATCTTTTTTCCTTGATACGGCAAAGTATACTTTGAGCGAGTTGATGCGGTGGCGAAACAAAAAAATATAATTATACTAATAACGCCAACGCGCCAGCTGGCCCATTCACTAAATTAGGGCACTGGACTAATTTTAACGCGCTGTCCTATTTTAACCAAAGTAGTCTGAGGCCGTTTTACCATCGCATCATCCTTTGAAATTTTTATACTACTATTGTAGCTATAATTGGTAGTCAGCAATTAATAAATAAACTCCTTCCCGCCTATAATCGTATGAATACTAATTTTCTTCTCTTTTCCTTTCAATAATATGTTACCCATAAACTCTGAAGTAAAGTTAGGTTCAATATCTAAATTATTTAAAAGACTTTCTGAGATTAAAATGGGGACATTATTTACATTGCATTGTCCTTGGATACGTGCTGCAGTATTAATAACATCTCCGTGGTATGCTAGTTCTTTCTTTACAACGCCTACCTCGGCAACCATTATTGGTCCTCCATGAAGACCAGCTTTAAATTCGGGCAGTGTATTGTACTTTTTTAAATAAAAATTCGCTTTAGATTGTATGCTTTGTTGAAATGAAAAGAACAGGTTTACACAATTATTATTTAATATACCTTTTTTATAAGGCCAGCTTATAACAGCTTCATCTCCTACATATTGATAAATTTCGGCTCCATACTTCGTCATAATTTCATTAAGGTCATAAAAACAATCTTGAATGAGTTGACTGTATTTAAAGTGCCCTATGATTTCAGCAATACTCGTCGAACTTTTCAAATCTAGAAAAAGAAAAATACGTTCTTCCTCTTTAGGTTGTTTATATTTTCCAATCAACATTTTAAAGAATACGCCTTTACCAAACTTATCTGATACAATGGTGATGATAGAAAAAACAAATGAAGAAAAGGTAAAATAAATCAATATGGGACGAAACGAATGATCTCGATACCACCAGCTAATATCTATACTATAAGGTAAACTATTTATTTTTATAGATAAGTTTGTCATCATATAAGAAATAATGAGTGCTGAAATAAAGATGAGTACCGTTTGGATAAGTACATTTAGTCCTATTGATATTCTCTTTAGGATAAATTTATCAAAATAAAACTCGATAGTAGCATATAAAACACCTATTAGAAACCCGCCAAGACCAAAACCAAAAATCATATTATTAATAGTATAGATCTCTTTATATTTTGCATTAATTTCAATACCAACTTCACTATTTAAGGCATAATATCTAAACAGTGCAAAGAGTATCATTGCTATAGTCCAAAATAATGTGGATCGTAATAAATGCTTTAGGTATTCACTTAGATTTCTGTTTTTTATATTCATAAAAATTTGTTCTAATTGCTATGCATCTTTCAAAAGTTCTTCATCAAATATATAGCCTCTATAGTTCACTTTAAAGAGCACACTGTATAACGAAGGTAAAAATACTAGTGTTATTACTGTTCCAAACAACAAACCTACCATAATACTAATTGCCATACCTTCCCAAAGTTCACCGCCACTTATATATAGTGGAATTAATCCCAATATAGTAGTAAATGTTGCCAATAAAATAGGTCTGAAACGTTGTAGGCAAGCCATTATAACAGCGTCTTGAATGTTTCGTTTTAATTCATTTTGTTCTATTTCCATTCGATCTATAAGTACAATGGCATTATTAATCACAATACCTGCTAAGGAAATTACACCTAAAAATGGCATAAATCCGAAAGGTTCTTTGAAAACTAATAAACCTATTACTACACCAATAAGCGCAAGTGGAATGGTTAATACAACCATACTCATTTTTCGGAACGAATTAAACTGGATGATAAGAAGCAATACAATGATAAATCCTGATAACGGTAAATAACTGATAACGGATCCCATATTTTCGGCAGTCTGTTTTTCATCTCCACCAAACTCATACGTATAGTCTTTTGGCCATAATCTTTTTTGTTCTTCTAACCAAGGTGTTATTTCACTGGTAATTGTAGCCGCATTTCCATCTTCTCTAAGCTCACTTGTAATCGCTACTGCTCTATTCAAATTAAAACGCTTAATTTTAGCGTATTGCCATTGTGGAATAATGGAAGCTACTTGTAATAAGGGCACACTTTTTCCTGTGGCTTGTGCATAAATGTTTAAGGTTTCAAGCGATGCTAATGTTTGTTGCTGACTAGCGTTATTTCGCATTAAAATAGGAATAGATTTGTTGTCTTCACGATATTCTCCAGTTTGAAAACCATCTAATGTTGTTTGTAATGAAATAGCAATGTCTTGACTACTTACTCCTGCAGTTAACGCTCTGTTTTGGTCTATTTTTATTAAAAACTTTTTACGCTTTGGTCCCCAATCATCTTTGATGTTTTTAGTGCCGGAAATATTAGAAAGTTGTTTTTTAATAGCTGTGGCAATTTTAGCTAATTCTGCTGGGTCATCACCTAATACTTTAATTTCTATAGGAACTGTGCCTCCACCGGCAGCCAATGCACCTACTTTGATATCAGCATTTGGAAAATTCTCAAAACCAAAGCGGTCTAACTTTTTAATGATGTTGTTGTTTTCTTCAAAAGAAGAGGTATTTACTAAAATATGTGCATAACTAGAATTTGCTTCATCTTGACTATAGCCTAAATCATAAGATTCAGGACCTTGACCAATATAAGAGGACCAATCTACAATACCCTTATTGTTATCATTATTTACTTTTAAAGAGTCTGTCATATATTTTTCAAAGGTTTTTACCAAAGCGGTTGTTGCTTCTATTTTTGTTCCTTCAGGCAGATTTATATCTAGCGTTATCATATTACGGTCGCTATCTGGAAAGAATAGAAAAGGGATTTTAGTAAAACCGAATAGCGATAAAATAAACAGTACCAAAACTCCAAAAATCACTTTTTTCTTATGACCTAATGCTTTCAGAATTAAATTTTTATATTGGATTTTTAAGGCATTGATAATCTTGTCTATCAAACGTTCTTTTGCTTCACCTTTTGGTTTTACCTTCATAAAAAACACACAAAACATAGTAATTACTGTAAGAGCAATAACCCAAGACGACAATAATGCAATAGTAACTACAAGGAATATAGGTCCTACGATATCGCCCATATTGGTTGGTGACATATAAAAAGCAAGAAAAGCCGCCGAAGTCGTTAATGTTGAAATCAATAGTGGCATAAACAATTCTGAACAAGCTTCAATAGCTGATTGCTTGGGAGTGCGTCCTTGTTCCATTTTTACCATCACCGTTTCTGCAACTACAATGGCGTTGTCTACCAGCATTCCTAAAGCGATGATAAGGGCTCCTAAAGTCACTTGATTTAATCCTAAATCCATTAGCCCCATAATGAGTAAGGTCATAATAGTTACAATAGGGATTAAACTTGCGATAATCATTCCGGTTCTAAATCCTAAAAAGACAAGCATTACAGCTAATACAATTAATATAGCCTGAATAAGGTTACTTACAAAATTGCTAACTTTTGTGTCTATATAGGTATCTACAGACGATATTCTTACCAGTTCCAATCCTACAGGTAATTTTTCTTGCCACTTCGCCAATTTACGATCTACTTCTTCTCCTAATTTAATGATATTAGCATTTTCCTTGAGGTTAATATGAAGAGATATAGCATTTTTTCCATTGATACGTACCTTTTGTGTTGATGGGTCTATATATCCTTTTTTTATGGATGTGATATCGCTTAACTTAACCAGTCGAGACTGATTTTCGCCAATAGGAATCAACATATTTTTAATGTCTTCTACCGAATTAAAATTACCGGTAGGTTCTAATATGATGCGTTCATTACCCATATTTATTTCACCACCAGAGCTTAAAATATTCGTGCTGGCAATAATCTGTTGTAGCTTAGAAGCTGATAGATTATATTCTTTTAATCGTGTATTATCAAACTCAATAAATACGCGTTCTTCTTGTACACCTCCTGAAATAACTTTTGCTGTTTCGGGAATCTTAATTAAATCATCCTTTATGTCATCGATATGTATTTTCATTTCGGTGTACGAGTATCCATCAGAAATAAGTCCAACAACAATACCATATACAGCTCCAATACCATCATCATCTAAAAAAGGGGCTACACCTTCTGGTAGACCACCCATACCCTCTAGTTTACGTCTTAATCTATCCCAAACCGCTTGCATATCTTCTGGGTTGACTTCCTCTTTTAACGTAACTGTAACTACTGAGAGTCCAGTTCTAGATGTACTACTTACTTCTTTTAATTCTGGTAATTCTTGGGCAATTTTTTCAACATTATCAGTCACCAATTGCTCAATACGCTCTGGGCTTGCTCCAGGTAATTCTGTAATAACATTAGCCACTCGCACAGTAAATGGTGGCATACTGTCTCTAGACAAGCTAGTAAAAACTGCTATTCCCATCAGAATTATAGCGCCTAAAATCATTAAGACAATTCTATTTTTTTCAATAGAAAATTTTGCTAAATTCATATCCTTTTACTTTTTGAGTTAATTAAAGCTTTACTTTTTGTCCGTCTAATAATGTTTGCAATCCTGCAGTGGCTATGCGTTGTCCTTTGGTAATTCCAGAAGTAATCTCAAAGCCTTGGGCCGTAAGATTTCCTATAGTTACGAGTTGTTTTTTAACAGTTGCATTAGCACCTTCAATTACTATTAAGAATACAAACCTTCCGTTATGGTCTTCGCCAACAGCATAAGCAGGAATAATTAGCTTAGAATTGGATGCTTTAGAGACTCCAAAGTCGAATGTTACATTTGCTGTCATCCCGCTTTTTACATCATTTGTAGTATTTGTTAGTATTAGATTAACAGGGTAGGTTGCCGTTATTGAAGATAACGTAGGTGATACCTCAGCAACTTTAGCTTTAAACGATTTTCCTTGCAGTGACGTAAAAGTAACTTCGACGCTATCACCTACATTTATTTTGTTGATGATACTTTCTGGAATGCCCAAATTAATTTCCATATCTGATCCTGCGTTTAATGTTGCTATGGTTTGCACAGGATTTACATTTTCCTTGATTTCTGAATTTACTACTGAAATAACACCACTTTCTGGTGCATATAAATAACCGAATTTCATTTGTTCTTGCTGAATTGAAACTCCTCTTTTTGCATATTCATAGCTTTGTTCGGCTGTTTTATATGCATTTTTAGCACCTTCAAAACCACTTAAAGAAGCACTTCCTTTTTCATATAAGGCACGGGCTCTATCTAAGCTTAATTTTGCCGTATTAAATTGAGATTGTGCACTGTTTTTTTGTGTTAAGGCTTGCTCATAAGCTAATCTTGATTGCACATTATCTAGTTTTGCTAATAACTGCCCTTTTTTTACGGTTTGCCCTAGTTTTATATCAAATTGAGAAATGATTCCCGTATTTCTAAAACTTAATGCTATCACCTTATCAGTTTGCGCAATACCGCTAAATGTTCGTATGTTTTCACTGTCTAATATATCCACTTTTTGGTATTTAACTGGTCTAAGAAATTCAACTTCTTTTTTCTTTTCTTCTGAACAAGATAGCCCTACGCTAACAAGTAGTAATAACCCGAATATGTTGTTATAATTTTTCATTGTAATCGCTATTTAAATATTTTTAATGCTTAACTTTTAGTGTTTTGGTACCCTATAAAACGTTGTGTAAATTTGTTGTTATCCTCCGTTGTACTGAGCAAAAAATAATGCCCTATAAAACGTTCAACCTGAATCATATTACCCAAATAACCATATACTGCCGTAGCACTTGCTAATTGTGTGTTTATATAATTATTCTGTGCATCAATAAGTTGCACCAAGTTTACCGCACCACTAGCGTAGGATGCTTGGGTTAATTCTAGTGCTTCTTTGGCAGTTTGCTCTGACATTTTAGAGAGTTCTATATTAGAGATTTGATTGATTACATTTAAGATGCTATTTCTAACATTAACATCTATCGTCTGTTCTATATTTTCTTTAAGGATGTTTAATTGATCTTTTTGAATCAAGGCCGTTTTACGATTGATATTGGTTTGATTTCTATTAAAAATGGGGATAGACATTGCAACGCCAACTGTATAATTATTATCTGGTAATACAAAACCTGGTGGTGCAGTGCTTCCTGCTCCATTTCGATTAAACACGCTATTGTATTGTCCTTGTAATTGAACTGTTGGCAAAAAGCGTCCTTTTCCATTCAGTTCAATCGAGCGTTCGGTTGCACTAAGATTATAGTCAAGTGCTTTAAGTTCTGGTGCATTTTTTCTAGCTTCTTCAATTAAAAATTCAACAAACATTTCTCTTGTAGTTGGACTATCTAACAAATCAACAAATTGTTCATATTGAAATGCTCGAAAAACATTGTCTCCCAATGCCGTATTATCTACATCTATCTTCGTGTTTATTGGATTGTTTAATAATTGATTTAATGCTATAAAACCTTGTTCTAATTGATTTATAGACTCAATCATTACTTGATTGTTTTGCGCCATTTGACTTTTAAAACGAAGCATATCTGATTTGCTAGACTGCCCTAGATTAAAATTTTGTTCTGCTATTTTAAGATTACTTTTTGTGAGGTCTAAGTTGCTTTTTTGTATTTGCGCATTTGCCTTTAAGATCAATGTATTTAAGTATGCGTTTGATATGTTGAGTATCGTATTTAATTCGAGTGCATTAAAATTTTCTTGTTGTGCTTTTTGTAAATTTTTCTGAATGCTAATAGTAGCATTTGCCGTTTCAGAAAAAATAGTTTGTTGTAATGTTATATTTCCAGAGGTTTGAAATTCTGGTGTTTGTCCAAAACCTAATACAGCAACATCTGGATCTATATAGTTGGCTCCAGCATTTGCCGTTATGCTTGGCAAATAATTACTCTTCGCTGTTTTTACATCTTGGCTGCGTAACACCACCTCTTTCTCTTGTGATTTAAGTTCTAGATTTCTATTTAATCCTTTTTCTATAAGTTCTAAAAGATTATATTTTTTTTCGGAAAGTACATTGTCAAATTTACCGACAAATTCTGCCGTATTAATAAGGCTATACTTTATGGCTACATCGGTAAGTTCAGCTGTATTATGATTAATAGTTAATTGCGATTTATAATCTACAAAAACAGGAATGTCTGCTAATGGAATACCGTTAATATATTGCTCAACTGTTAAAGCTAATCTTCGCAAAATTTGATTGTAGTGTATGGTAGGATTGTGAGTAGCCATAAATCCTTTTTCTACATAAGTCACATTATTTATGGTAAAAGAGGGTAGTTTTTTCTCGATAAAAATAGATGATAAGGTTGCTATTTCTATATCGCTTAAAAAGAATCCACCTGCCATATAAATGGCGTCTACAGTATCTAATTTTGACGTAATATCGGATACAGATTCAAATGGAATTAATGTATAATTTGTTCCTATTGATTTTGAAATGGCATCAAAAGTTGCTTTTATAGGTAGCATATCAATAAAAGGCTTATCTATAATAATCCCAACATTTTTGAAATTGGTAAGCGCTTTTAGTTTTTCTAAATCATTTTTATACGACTCCTCTTCTACCAAATAGGTTAAATTAGTCGTGTTCGATTTATTTTTAGAAAGGTCTATTCTATTAAAATCTTTGTTGATGGCTCCAAATAGAATGGTTGGTTTTTTATGTGTTTCTTGTTTTGTTAGCAGCTCATTATTCACAATTCCAAAAGCGAGAATAAGATCTGTTTCATTTATCAATAATTGACTATACTGCTCTTTCGCTTTTACAATATCAAAGTCGTTTACCAGCGTATTTTTCTCTGAAAAGTTGATGATTGCATCTTCTCCCACTACCGTTTTTATTTGTTTTTTAAGATTAACAAGTAGAGAATCAATTTTTTCGTTTCTAATGTCTACTAGTATTCCAACATCGTAGGTGCGCACTTGAGCCACCAATAGCTGCGTAAAGAATATGACTAGAAGTATTAAAATTTGCTTTTTCATTTGTTATTTATTTTTTGGTGAAATATTCTACTGATGCTTTTTCCATAAAGTCGAGAACTTCACTATTAAAAGAGATGGACTGTTTTATAAATTGATTGAGGTCTTGGTTAGAGCTATCTCTAGCATCTACTATTTTTTCTAATAATGCTATTAATTGTTTATTGGTTTGAATGGTAATTTGAAGATTTTTAATGTTCCCTTTTACATTTAGGTAATACAGTTTGTGATTAGAATCTGCAATAGAAGTGATGTCATTTATTTCATCTCTTTCTTCTAGTTGATCTAGTGTATTTTGAAGATCTTCTGCTTCTATATTTGTTTGCTCTTCTAATTCTTCAAAGGTGAAATATTTCTGATTTGACTTATAAAACACACTCAATATCTTAGCCATATTTGTTGGGTAGAATTCTTGCTTTTGAAGAAGCGGAAATACTTGAGTTATTTGTTGATTTTCCATATTGCTTATTGTTTAGCGCAAAACTAAAGCGGTTAAAAAGGAAAACGTGTGACAAATGTCAATTAATGAAAATTGTTGATTTTAATAAGTTATAGGTAAAGTATTGAAGTGGAAATCAAACAGCCTGATGATTCCTATAATTATCGAGAGAAGCGCTAGAAATCGCAACCCTTCAACTTGTTTCACAAGCTACTTTCACTGAAAATATATTTTCATTTCAGTAATGCTCAGGAGCAACTACAAGCTTAATTCTTGAGATCACCTGCTTACCGGCAGAGATGCAAGAATATTAAAATGGAAATTAGATTAAGAATATTTACGTATTCTACTAAGTGTTTCTCTTTTTATTCCTAAAAAAGAGGAAAGCTCTTTTTGCGGTAGTCTTTGCAAAAAATGCGGCATCTCTTTCAATATGTGATTGTATTTTTGTTTTGCAGTAAATGATTGTAGAAAAAATAAACGCTCGTCTGACTGCATATAATAGATTTCCAACAGTTCGCGGAAAAACGTTTCTACTGCGTGGTATTTTGAAGCTAACTCATAACACATCTCTCTTGAGATACTAATGTACTCACAATCTTCAATAATTTTTATGGCTTCTTTACTTGGCTCTTGGGTTACAAAACTAGTGAAAGCGACCAATAAATCTCCTTTAAAACTAAACCAAGTGATATATTCTGAGCCATCTTCTTTATGTCTGAACTGTTTTGCTATTCCGGACTGCACAATATATAATCTGTCACAGGTTTTATACATAGGAATTAATATCTCACCTTTATTACAAGACCCCGTTTCAAAAGCACCGCTAAATTCGTTAAACGCTTGTTCGTCTTTCTTTCTCAGCAACTCTAGTTTTTGCGATACAATATCATTCTCCATAGTTCATTATTAATATATAAAGTATCAGCTTTTATTTTACGTAAAATTAAACTTAAATATATAGTAGTTAAAGTAAATAAATTTTAAGTATGAAGCAAATAAATATTAACAAACAATCCCATTCCATACACATTGCCCTCCCTCCTACCGTCGGTCAGTTAATAAGTGTTCCATTACCTTTTCAGAGAAAGATTTTTAGAAGGTAGTACCAAATACTTTGCTTTTTCAAAGCAAAGTGTAATAACGCAAGACATTATGATTCAAAAAAAGAATCATAATTTGACGTTATATCAAATAGCGATAAGTTATTGGGAATTTAACCCAATTCAAAGACTAATTGTATGCTTGGTATTTCCCTTTTGGGTATCTTGTTTTTTTGACGCTTCCAAAAGGACTTTGATTTCTAAAACACTCAGATAGTCCTTACCCTTCTCATAGAAGTTCGCGATCTCTTTTTCAGAACTCTTTACCTTACGCCTTTTGGCTATGGTTTCAGAATGGCAGTTGACCTTCATGTAATATACCTGAGAAAAGTCGCACTCTTTACTAAATCCGCTTTTTGTAAAGAGTCTTCGTATGTTTCAAATAGAACTGCCAAATCCCAATTTGGTTTTCCCTTTTTTAGGCCGTCTAAAGATTCAAAATATAGTTCGTACTCCTTCCTCCCTCCCCAGACTCCAGTAACACTCCTTTTTCTACCAAATCTTGAATGTCTCTTAACGCAGTATCTCTATGTACTTTAGTCATCTTTGCCCATTTCGACGAATGTAACTTGCCTGCAAAATCACCTTGAAGTTTGTTTATCATGTTTACTTGGCGCTTATTAAACTGAGTGGTTCTATGCAACTCCCAAAATTTTGCCTTAAGCAGTATTTTAGATAATGCTTTCTCCGTTGTTTCAAGTGCTTCGGTTAAACGTTCAAAATACCATACAAGCCATTGGCTGACATCCATGCTTCCTTTTTGGGTGGATTCCAATATATCGTAATATCCATTTTTAGATTTCAAGAGTTGAGCAGACATGCTATAGAACCTTTGGTTTGTTCTATCTGCTCTGGCCAATTGATTATCGGCAATGGCTCTGGCAATCCTTCCATTTCCATCATCAAACGGGTGAATACTTACGAACCACAAATGCGCTATGGCTGATTTAATTACAGCCTCCATGCTTTCATCCGTATTATACCAATCTATAAATCGGGTCATTTCGACTTCAAGCCTTGAAGCATCCGGTGCGGTGTAATGAACCTTTTCTCTTCCCATCGGACCAGAAACAACCTGCATTGGACCTTTTTCATCACCTCTCCAATCGCCTACTGTGATTTTATACATCCCACTTCTCCCTGTTGGAAAGAGAGCAGCGTGCCATCCGCATAGACGGTCTTTGGTTAGCACTTCTTTATATTTTTGAGTAGCGTCCATCATCATTTCAACAACGCCTTCTACATCTCGGCTTGCATTAGGCAATCCAGATATATCCATACCAAGCCTACGGGCTACTGAAGACCTTACTTCCAAAGGGTTTAATAGCTCTCCTTCGATTTCGCTTGTTCTAACAACATCTTCTGTTATGGTTTCAAGCACTGCTTCTTCTCGTAGTTCGAAACCCATACCTTCCATTCTACCTAGCAACCTGCCTTGGAGGTCACGTACTTTGCTCACGCATGGAAGTAGCGTATCGGTATCCCATGTAAAGTTTGGCCAATGGTTGCTATGATGTAAATACATTTTTGATTCTTTAATGCCGAAGATTATACGGCAAATATAAATTACATTTGCCGTAATTCGAAATATATGACGTGTTTTTTACGGCGATAATTAAATTAATTGCCGTATTGTAATAAAAACAATACTTGTTTTAAATCTACTTAATAATCAAAGTGGCCCATAATAATTTTTATTTACCACACTTTTAATATTCTTTAGGTAGCCAGAAATTGGCATGGCCGCTTCCTGTTTTATTTCATAACCCTTCTCAACATATTTTTTAGCATGAGCCTTTCAATTTTTAATTCTTAATCCTCCCCTTAATTTCCAACCAACCGATTTGTAATAGTTATAAAAATTTTCACCTTCAATTTCAGTCCAATTATTTTCTTTAAAAAAAATTAAAACTTCTAATTGGCTGGCTGGCATTGCCAGTTTATTATTGTTTTCTTTTGTTTTATGTTTATAAGAAGGCACCAAATTTTGGCCTGGTTCTGAGACGCTGTTGGCCATTTTTTGATACGCTTGTGTCCCAGAGGTTGTACCACTAGTTGTCCCAAATATGGGCATCCTCACTTTTGAACCTCTTGCCAGATGAAAAGAAAGAAAATAGTTTAGGTAGCCCCAATCATTCAGATCTTTTAGATAATTATGATAGGTCGTTTTTGACTTGATTATTGCTTTTTCCATAATGAACTCCCTAGTGATGGTAAGGGTCTTTTTAAAGAACTCTCGGTTCCACTTCTGAAAGAAAGCTAGGTACAATGTGATGTGTCCTTGTTTGATTTTCTCGTCGTTATTAAACCTTTCAAAAACGGCATTGAGGTGAACGATGTAGTTTACTTTCTCCATCAGTTCTCGGGCATTTCGTTATGAGTATTTCTTTCCCGATAACGCACTTGCGTTTTTTCTGTGCTATTCTTTTTCTCTATGAGCAATAACTTCTTTGTTGGTTCCGATTGTTCGAAAAGCAAATGCATCAAGATTGATAGATTTAACTGACTTAATGCTTTCCAACATTTCTTTTAATGGTAATGAAACTTTAAACCAATTAACAGACATTAATGAACTAGTTAATCAATACAACAATAAATTCGACCACGGTAGTTCTTTAATTGATGATCACTTTAAAGACAAGAGTATTGACTATTTAGAAGATAAGAGAAAAGAATTTGTTGATTTGATGGATAAATTTAATAATGAAGCTAAACTATTTATCAATAGAAATATTGAATTAGCTGAACAAAAACGTAAATCAAAAAAAATAGCAACTGTGCTGGCGTTTCCTTTTTTAGGAGGTCTAGGGTTTCATAAGTTTTATTTAGGACAAATTGGACAGGGTATTGTATATTTTTATTTTGTTTTTTAGTTATCCCTTCAATAATTTCCTTGTTTGAATTTATTACATATCTATCTATGTCAATAGAAAAATATGATGCTAAATTTAATCCTAAATATAGTTATTATAATCAATTTAAAACAACAAACTAAGTCCAACAAAGTATCTAAAAAATAGCGGTTTTAGTGCTTAAACGAAAGATAAATAATAAAATAAAGGTCAGACATAAACCGAAAAGTTAATGTGTAAATATCCGCTACTTTCCATATACAAACACGCTGGCATTCATATGAAACCACATTCCAAAAGAAAATTTGTAGGTCATATTAAAGTTGATTTTAAGTTCGACGCATTAGACGAAGTGAATGCATATGCGAAAAAACCTAACGAAGTTAACTTTGAAGCATATCCAAAAGTTTTTATGCCAGTGGAAGATAAAACCATAATACAAGGTTTTGTCCATCTGATTAACGGAAAACCATTTATGATTCCTGAACCAGAGCCATCAATCCTATATTTCACAAACGCTGCAGAAAACAAGCCTTAAGAACCGCTCTAAAACAAAAAAGCATCCCAATCTTCTTATTCAGAAAAAAGGAAAGCCTTTCATTGGTAAGTACCCAACACCATTGGGTTAACGTTTAACTATAATTAGTGACCGCAGGGCTCAATTAAATTGATTATATTTACGTAACACCCTCAAGTTCTTTCCCTAAACTCTAAATAGCAAGTAAATCCAATAGTTTTTAAACATAAACTATCTGTAAATTAAAATGACTGCGAAACTATCTATAGATCAAGCATTAATTGAAAAATTGATTTCTATAATTGAAATCAATTTAGAGAATGAAAAATTGGGGGTTGCAGAACTAGCGACCGAAATAGGGCTTAGCAGATCACAATTACATAGAAGACTTAAAGACATAAACGGTAAATCAACAAGCCAGTTTATGAGGGAATATCGGCTAGAAAAAGCCATGGAAATGCTAAAACGAAACCAAGCTACGGCTTCAGAGATAGCATATCGTGTTGGTTTTGCAAGCCCAACCTATTTTAACACTTGCTTTCATAACTTTTATGGTTATCCTCCAGGCGAGGTAAAGTTTCAAAAAGCTATTGCTCCTCCTAAAAAGACATTCTCAAAAAAATTAATGGGTATCATTCCGGTAATTATTCTTGTAGGCTTAATAGTTTTTAATGAAACCTACAACAAAACAAGTGTTGACGTTGCTAATCTTGAAAAGACTATAGCCATATTACCATTTGTAAACAATAGCCCTAATAAGGAAAACATGTATTTCTGTAATGGTATTATGGCAGGAATCCGCGATCATTTGGCAAAAATTCCTGAAATCTCAATAGTTTCAAGACGTTCTGTTGAACAATACAGAAATACCACTTCTCCTTTAAAGACCATTGCTAAAGAATTAGATGTTAATTATGTAGTCGAAGGCCATGTGCAGCGTATTAGTGATCGTGCTATAATTTCGATAGAACTTATTAGAGTAACTGATAATAAAATAATTTGGTCTGATAGCTATGACAAAGACGTCTCACAAATCTTTGCAGTACAAGCCAGCGTCGTACAATCTATTACTACGAATCTTCAAACCATTATCTCTCCCAACTTAAAGAGTGAATTAAATACAAAGCCTACACAAGATAAATCGGCATACGAACACTATTTAAAAGGAGAAGAATTTAGGTTTAAAGCCAACAGACCCTTTCAAAAAAATGATGTTTGGCTAAACCTCCTAGACAAGGCGCGATTATCCTTTGAATTGGCTATAAAACAAGATACGCTGTATGTGCCCGCTTATTTGAGTCTAGCTATGACTGTTCAAGAGAAAAACTCGGGTTATGTGAACGATGAAAATAATTTAGACGAAGTACTCATTCTTACAAATAAAGCACTCCAAATAAATCCTAATGCCTCGCTGGCTTATGTCATTAGAGGGAATTATTATAGTGTGATTAATCAAAAAGATAAGGCTATAAAAGATTACCAAAAGGCTTTAGAAATTATACCAAATAACACCAGTGCATTATATAGCTTAATTAGACTGTATAAATGGAATAATAATTATAAAGATGCTGTATTAACGCTTAAACGGTTAGAAGAATTTGCAATATCCAGGGATGATTTGATTCCATTATATGATAATTATATAGAATTCTATAGAATTCTAGAACAGCACGATATGGTTGATTACTACTATAATAAAATATTTAAAATTAGGACTATACCACAATTTAATATGGCTAGAGTTTGGTCTTATATTCAATCCAATCGTTTTGATGAACCACTGACCTATGTTAAAGAAAGTCTCCACGAAGATAACCAGCAACGAAATGGGTTATTAGCTTATATATATGAGCGTAAAAAAGAGTATCCTAAAGCTTTGGAGTATTACAAAAAATGCTATGAGCAAGTAGAAGTCGAAGGTATAAATACGCTTGCTTCGAGCGTTGTTTATTGGGGCTATGGAATAAACTTGATGCGCATTGGACAAACTGAAAAGGGTAAGAAAATGATTAAAAAGCAAATTTCTATTTATGATGAAATTCTCAAATCTAAACGCCCTTTTAACAAACCTATGATTTACTTAGGTTCTAGTCAGCTACATGCATCTTTAGGACAATATGAACAAGCTCATGATTATATTGAAAAATTTGATTCAATAAACGGATGGCTTCACTGGGAGTGGATGGTTTATTGGGTACAAAAAGATCCTGCATATAGTTTGCTCCTAGAGGACCCCATTTTTAAAGCCTCGATAAAAAGAGGTGAAAAGCAAGTTGCAGACATCCAAAACCAAATTAGACCTTATTTGCCTTCAATACCTATCAAAAGAGATTAAAAACAGTTACATTTTTACAAACTAATTCGTGTTTTCTATAAAATACGACTTCACTTTTTAGACTTCAGGATTAAATTCATCCTAAAAAACAACAAAAATCAATAATTTGAACAGTTTCATAGAAATATCGCAATAGTCTATTTACTAGCTGTTTACCTCTGTAAATGCAACATGATTGAAAGCCTTTAAATAAATTCTATAATCAATTACATCCATTGTGTTATGTGTTGCATGTGCATTTAAGGCATCTTAACCCTATTATTAATCTAAAATTTAAGAAATCATGAAAAATCTATTTTTATTCTTAGCGGTAATCACCCTTACGTTCCAAACTTGTTCTAGTAGTGATGATAGTGACGATGGTCCAATGACCGCTGAATGCGCAACCCCTCTAAATTTATCTGTTTCAGAAATTACAGAATATAGTGCTGTCTTAAATTGGAACAACCCAAATACTGATTTAGATGTTGACGTTGAATATGGTCCTACTGGATTTTCACCAGGGACTGGTACTGTAAGATCCACTTCACAAAATTTTATAACTATTGATGACTTAATACCGGGAACATCATATCAATTTTATGTGAAATCCATTTGTGCTGTTGACAACACGAGTACAGAAAGTGCATTAGCTTCATTTAGTACAGATATTTCTCAATTTGCAGGCACATGGAGTGGTACATATGATGGCGACGATACTGGAACGTGGACTTTTGTGGTGTCTGTTAATAGCATTGTTACAGAATCAACAGCTTTTTCAAATAATGCTAATGCAACACAGCAGGGAGAAGTTGGAGGAACGATACCCGCTGATGGCGGCGTAGTTGGAATTGCACCAAATGGAACTGAGACGACTGCTCAAATTACAGGAGAAACCTTAAATGGGACTTGGATAAACCCTAATGTATCGAATAACTTTGGTGGGACTTTGACTGGAAGCAGAGAATAGTGTGAATGTAAAGTTGTTAGGATAAAAAACTATTTTTAACGACACCCATAAATAATAAGGGTTTGGTTGTATAATTCTATAAGTAAGCATATGTTTACTTAGTCATCAAACCCTTAATATTTGAGTTTTAAACCAATAAATTTAAAATAAGAGTAGACCCAATCTGTTTAGATTTTAAAATCTAGTAAGAGCGAAAAAGAAACTCTACTTGCACTAACAACTGCTCTAAAACAAAAAAGCATCCCAATCTTCTTATTCAGAAAAAAGGAAAGCTTCTCATTGGTAAGTACCCAACAACATTGGATAGCTTACAACGACTCTAGGATTTCTCCTAGAACAACACAACATTATAACCCCCATTAAAATGGGAACCTTGCTTAAAAAAAGCCTCAATTTCTTGAAGCTTAGTTTTGCAATTTTAGCGGTCTGGACGGGACTCGAACCCGCGACCTTCGCCGTGACAGGGCGACATTCTAACCAACTGAACTACCAGACCGTTGCTTAATTGCGAGGGCAAATATACACTGCATTTTTAATATCGCAAACAAAAATCATAAAAATTAAACCCCTCCTTTTAAAAATACTTTTAAGGCGGTCGCATTCCGGTTTTAATTTTGAAGTGACCCCTGTTGGTCAGACAGTTACAAACAGCCCTTTTGCCTTGGCTCTAAAAGCGATCCGTGTCGCATCTGCCGAAGCACGCCGTCTTATGCCCTTTTATTGCGACTAGCCTATAACAGCCGTTTTTCTAAACAAATTTTTGACGCTCTATCATATAGGTCGTAAGGATGCTATTAAAACCTGCGTTAATAGCCGCTTCTACATATTTTATTCTGTATTGGCCACACTTTAGCCTCAAGTTATTAAAGTATGCTTTTACCGCTTTTTCGTAGTTATCCTTAATAGTATCAGGATATAAATTAATGTGCTCTCCTGTTTCGATATCGATAAAACGCTTTGGTCGGTTATCAAAATCAAAAGTCAATTCTTTAGCTTTATCAAAGACATGAAACAATACAACTTCATGCTTATTATGTTTGAGATGTCGCAAGGCTTCAAATAACTTTTCGTCATCCTCAGACGTTTGAAACATATCTGTAAATACAAATATTAAAGACCGACGATGCATCTTCTCTGCGATTTGATGCAAGTACCTATAGGTTTCCGTAGTTTTAGACACTGGTTGCGTAACAACGGCTTTATTTAGGGTGTTTAATAGCATATGATGGTGGCGCTCACTCCCCTTTTCTGGCGAATAAAAATCATAGTTGTCACTATAAATACTCAGGCCAACAGCATCGCGTTGTTTTTTAAGAATATGCATCAAAGACGCACATGCCAAAGCCGAAAAGGAGATCTTATTAAGATCGTCTATCCCTGTACCCGCAGATTCTGGATAATGCATTGAGCGGCTATTATCCACAATAAGATGGCATCTTAAGTTGGTTTCTTCATCGTAACGCTTGGTGTATAAACGATCCGTTTTAGCGTAGAGTTTCCAATCGATATGCTTGGTGCTTTCCCCTTGATTATAAATCTTATGTTCAGCAAACTCTGCCGAAAAGCCGTGAAACGGACTTTTATGCATCCCAGCAATAAACCCCTCTACTATTTGTTTAGCGCGTAATTCTAGGTTTTTAAAACCGCCTGTATTGTTGAGTTCTTGTTGTAAATCCATAAGCCCATCCTAAGCTTCCCAGGGGGAAGGAATTTGTAATTATTTTATTTTAAACTTAGAATATCCTACCGAATACCTAAGTTTAGTCCAAACTAAAAAAGGTTTGCCGTATGGGCAAACCTTTTATCATTTCTTTTAGAACTTATTTAGTCTTTATACGTTTTAGCACATTTAAAACATGTAAATAAACCCTTAGAGTATCGCCTATAAAAGGGCGTCGATAGCGTCTGAATAGGCACTTTTAGGTGCAACACCTACTTGGCGACCAACAACTTCTCCGTCCTTAAAAACTAATACTGTAGGGATGTTTCTCACACCGTATTTAGCCGCAAATTCTTGATTTGCATCAACATCTACTTTACCAACTATAGCTTTACCTTCGTACTCTGTGCTGATTTCGTCAATGATCGGTCCAACCATACGACAAGGTCCACACCAAGCCGCCCAAAAATCAACGACTACAGGTTTATCACTTTTTAATACTGTTTCTTCAAATGTTGCATCTGTTATTTCTAATGCCATAATATTATTATTTAGTGTATTCTACTTCAGTTTAACATGCAATATTAGTCAAAAAAAACACGAAACCTTACATGCCAAGTATTTGTTTTAATTATGCCGTCATTGGTTGGTTTTATACTAGTTCAACTTATACATCACATCTTGCGCTTTTAATTCATTCAACAGTTCTTGAGAGATCTTAACCTTCTGTTTTCTGCTCGGCATTTGTACTTTAATTTTTTCCTTATTATCGTAAACCACAAAATTAAGGGTATTAGTCCCTTCATGCACGCGCAATAAATCATACAAAGCCGAAATTTTACCTTCAGCCAAGGTATCAATATTTAATTGTATCGATAATTTTTTAGCATAGGTATCCATAACATCGTGCAGCAACTGGAAACTATTAAACTGAATTCGAGGATCGCCTTTCTTACCCGTATCTCTATTTACCCAACCTTCTTTAATAAAGACTCTTACGTAGACAAAAGAATTGATAACAAAGAAATGCCTAAACTTTAAATAGTCCTCTCCAAAAATCCGAAACTCATGGCTATCGGTGTAATCTTCAATAGTAAACAGCGCCCAACCTTTGCCTTGTTTACTCACCCGATGCTGCACATCGGTAACAACACCTCCAAAAGTAACCTCTCTATTGAGTATGGTGTCCAAATTGTTGAAATCAGAAATCACACCGTTACAAAAGGTTTTCATTTCAATTTTAAAATCGTCTAGTGGATGTCCAGAAATATAAATCCCTACGACTTCCCGTTCTCGAGAGAGTTTTTCCATGGTGCCCCAATCTTCGCTCGGCGGTACCAAAGGTTCTGCAATCTGAACATCACTGGCGGCACCAAATAAACTCACTTGAGCCGAATTTTCATTCTCTTGGTGTTTGGCGCCATACTTAACGGCTTTTTCTAAGAAGGTAACCCCATCGCCTTCATGCGCAAAGTACTGTGCCCGATGTGTGCCTGCAAAACAATCAAAACCACCAGCATTTGCAAGCCCTTCAAACGCTTTTTTATTGGCGGCACGTAAATCGATCCGTTTGGCTAAATCAAAAATAGATTTATAATGCCCCTCTTCTTTTCGACCTTCTACAATCGTTTTTACAGCCCCATGCCCTACGCCTTTTATAGCGCCCATACCGAAACGCACAGCATTGTCTTTATTTACAGAAAATTTATAATAACTCTCATTAACATCTGGCCCTAAAACAGGCAAACGCATCCGTTTACATTCTTCCATAAAGAAGGTGACAGACTTAATATCGTTCATATTATTAGACAATACAGCCGCCATATATTCCGCAGGATAATGTGCTTTTAAATAGGCGGTTTGATAGGCAATCCAAGCATAACAAGTAGAGTGCGACTTGTTAAAGGCATAACTAGCAAAGGCTTCCCAATCTTTCCAGATTTTCTCTAATTTATCTTTATCTAATCCTTTTGCTCCAGCCTGTTCTATAAACTTGGGTTTCATTTTATCGAGCACCGCAATTTGCTTTTTACCCATGGCTTTTCTCAAGACATCTGCTTCACCTTTTGTGAAATCTGCAAGCTTTTGAGACAGCAGCATCACTTGCTCTTGATATACTGTAATACCATAAGTTTCCTTTAGGTATTCTTCCATTTCTGGTAAATCATACGCGATCTCCTCATCACCATGCTTCCGTGCAATAAAACTCGGAATATATTCCATCGGTCCAGGACGGTACAAGGCGTTCATCGCAATTAAATCATCGAAAACCGTAGGCTTCAAATTCTTCATGTGCTTTTGCATCCCTGGAGATTCATACTGAAAAACACCTACCGTTTCCCCTTTTTGAAACAACTCATACGTTTTCTCGTCATCTAAAGGGAATGTGTCTGGATCTAAAGTGATATCGTGCTTCGCCTTTACAATTTTAACCGTGTCCTTAATTAAGGTCAAGGTTTTTAAGCCCAAGAAATCCATTTTCAATAAACCCGCATCTTCTACTACAGAGTTATCAAATTGAGTGACATACAAATCAGAATCCTTTGCCAAAGCTACAGGCACATAATTGGTAATGTCGCCAGGTGTTATAATAACACCACAGGCATGAATACCTGTATTACGAACAGACCCTTCTAATATGCGTGCTTGATTAATAGTTTCGGCCTGTAAGTCTTCACCATCCGATATATTAAGAAGCTCATTAACTTTTTCTAAATCTTCAGCTCGGAATTTTTTAGCCAATTCCTTGTCTGTCATTCCAAATATCTTACCGAGTTTAGACATTAAGGGAATTAACTTCGCAATACGATCGGCTTCATTTAAAGGCAAATCTAAAACCCGGGCGGTATCTCTAATAGAGGACTTAGCCGCCATGGTACCGTAGGTAATAATTTGTGCCACTTGGTTAGAGCCGTATTTATTAATTACATAATCCATAACCCGACCACGACCTTCATCATCAAAATCGATATCGATATCTGGCATACTCACACGATCTGGATTTAAGAACCGCTCAAAAAGCAAGTCGTACTTAATCGGATCTATATTCGTAATCCAAAGGCAATAGGCCACCACAGAACCCGCTGCAGATCCACGACCAGGACCAACGGAAACATCCATTTTTCGCGCTTCGCGAATAAAATCTTCAACAATTAAAAAGTAACCCGGATACCCTGTATTTTCAATAACGCTCAACTCAAAATCGAGACGTTCTTTTATTTCTGGTGTAATGTCGCCATAGCGTTTTTTGGCCCCTTTAAATGTGAGGTGCTTTAGAAATGCATTTTCACCACGCTTGCCTTTATCGGCTTCATCGGCAACATCTTTAAATTCATTTGGGATATCGAAGGCTGGTAATAAGACATCGCGAGCCAATTCGTAAGGTTCAATCTTATCCACTACCTGCTGAATATTTACAATAGCTTCGGGCACATCCCTAAAGAGTGCTTTCATGTCTTCCGAAGACTTGAAGTAATACTCTTGGTTTGGCAAACCATAACGATAACCGCGCCCACGCCCAATAGGCGTCGCTTGTTTTTCGCCATCCTTTACACAGAGTAAAATATCGTGTGCATTGGCATTTTCTTGATCTACATAGTACGTATTATTGGTCGCAACCAACTTAACATCGTGTTTTTTGGCGAGTTGAATCAGCACTGGATTGACACGATTTTCGTCCTCTTGGTCGTGCCGCATTAACTCCACATACAAATCGTTGCCAAATGTGGCCTTCCACCATAAAAGCGCTTCTTCAGCTTGATTTTCTCCTATATTTAAAATCTTACTCGGTACCTCACCATATAAGTTTCCTGTTAGGCAAATCAAATCTTCTTTGTAGTGCTCAATCAGTTTTCTATCAATTCTTGGCAAATAATAAAACCCTTCTGTAAATGCCGCAGACGATAGCTTCGCTAAATTATGATAGCCTTTCTTTGTTTTTGCAAGCAGCACAATCTGATACCCATTATCCTTTCTGGTTTTATCGGTATGATTTTCACATACAAAAAACTCACAACCGATAATTGGTTTTATAAGTTTACCTTTCTTTTCTTCGCCACTGTCTTCGGCCGCCGCATGCTGTGCTTTAATTCCTTTATTATGATTGCCAACGGCGCTTACAAAATGAAACGCACCCATCATATTGCCGTGATCGGTTAACGCAACGGCAGACATATCTTCTTTAGCCGCCGCAGCCACCAAATCTTTAACACTTATCGTAGACTGTAAAATTGAAAACTGTGAATGGTTATGTAAATGCACAAAATCTACTTCGGCCAGTTGAGAAGCAACTTCCGCTTGTGTTTCAGTTGGTATAGTTACCGCTTGTTCCTTCTGTAGTCTCGCATTAATCTTAGCACTTTCTCGCTTAAGATTAATATGTTTTAGACCAATGAGTTGAATTGTATTTGGATGTGCTTCAGAGAAATTCTGAAAATAATCGGGCTGTACATCGAGTTGTTCTTTGGTGTATTTTTCCAGTCTGACTAATTCGAAAAAACAACGTGTCGTTGCTTCAACATCCGCCGTTGCATTGTGTGCCTCACCAAAGGGTTTGTTGAATAAATACTGATGTAACTCCGTTAATGTTGGTAATTTAAATTTCCCGTAACGGCCACCAGGCAGCTGACATAAACTTGCCGTATGTTCTGTACAGGTATCTAAAACAGGACGTTCTTGCAGTTGATTTTGTACATCTTCACGCACAAACTCTGCGCCCATAATATTTAAATCGAACTTCACATTTTGACCGACCACAAATTTGGTCTTGGACAAAGCGATATTGAATTTTTCTAAAACTTCAGAAAGTGACACGCCTTGTTCTTGTGCTAATTCGGTAGAAATACCGTGAATTTTTTCAGCATCATAAGGAATATTAAAGCCGTCTGGCTTTACCAAATAATCTTGATGCTCAATACAATTACCCATAGCATCATGCAATTGCCAAGCAATCTGAATACATCTTGGCCAGTTATCCGTATCTGTAATTGGTGCATCCCAACGCTTTGGTAATCCTGTGGTTTCGGTATCGAATATTAAATACATATATAAAAAACGCCTTTTAATGTCCCTATTTTAGAAGTGCTTAGCACAAAATCAGGGAAAATTGTTCTCTTTCTTTAGTGCCCTGCTATCACATTGTGCCTTATCGCGATCAAAATATTTTTTGAACGAAGAGCGCTTACGTCGTGAAACGAAATGGGAGTAAAGTAGCAAAAAAGTGAGCTTATAAAATTACGCAGAATTTGTGCTTTTTTTAAATGAAGTTGTAAAGAGTTTTGAACAAAAAAAACAGCTCGAGCCATCGCAATGAGTCCTTTATTTTTAGCTTAATTTTAACTAGGCTTGCAAATAATCGGGCACGCCATTTCCATCACTATCAAGAGCATCATCAGGATTACCATCTCCATTAGGATCTGCATTTTCGTCGCGCGTTAAAATGGTATCGCCGTCGTCATCACGATCTAAATAATCTACTTTTAAATCCCCATCTGTATCCAATGGATTGCCCGCGGCATCTGTAGCTTCAAATTGTGTGAACACGCCATCACCATCATCATCATTATCTAAATAGTTGGGAATGCCGTCTAAATCCGTATCATCATTATCCAAAACACCATTGCCATCAAAATCCTCAAAAACATTGGGCACACCATCCCCATCAGCATCACCACAATCTAGCGCATCTATTTCTGCCTGAATACTGCCATCACCACAAAACTCCATTTGATCTTGTAACATCATAAGGTATTGCGTACATTTTTCATCAAAATTACCGATGGTTGCCGTTACATATTGCGATTCTGCTTCTACGCTATTGGCCGTAGCTTGCGCACAGGTTAATTGGCAATTTCCTAAGCCATTAATAAGGGCCAGGAGAGATTCATCGGCGTCACCACAATACGTGCGCTCCATATTTAAAGCGTCTTTATAGGCCTTACAAGCCACTTCAAAATCAGTACTATTTATAAATTCTAAATCGAGAGAAAAAGTGGCTTCGTAAGCGATTAAGGCCACATCAGACGCAATTTCTGTATCCACACAACGTATGGGATCAACTGTAAATTCGCCAGATATTAAAGGCACCCTAAAAAAAATACCATTCGTATACCCTATCGCGTTTAATCCAGAGGTATCAAAGGCTAAGAACCTGAAAGTGCCTGTAAATGTGCGATTAACGATATCTATTTCTTCAATAGTAATCTCACCCAATTCTGGGTAGACAGAGACGGATGGATCTGGCTTGTTATTGGTTGAAAATTGCGTTCCGAATCCATCAATATATTCTGCTTCGATAGCCTCAATATTACCGACTACAAATTCAGCCTCTATAACCGAAGGCACTCTAAGATTTATGGTTTCGCTATTATTTGTACCTGTTATCGTTAAAAAGCCATTGGTGTCAATAACCGCCGAAAACGAAGTCGCTCTCCAAAGTTCATTTTCACGATCCCCCTGAAATGCCGGCGTATTAAATTTCACTTCATCGCCACAACTGTAGATTGCAAAAAAAACAAGCGCTAAAAGAATTAATTTTTTCATGTTTAAAAAAGGTAACGTTCTTCATATCAAAGATAACGAAACAAGAATACTAAAAGTGTACTAATTTTTAATATCTCTTCAATCTTGTTTTTCTCTTTTGGTTAAAGCGCTATTCTTTTGGGTAAACTGCACTATTCAGTACAGCTATAAGCCGTTGTGCATTTTGATGAAATTCGTCAGTTCGAGTCAATTTTTGATTCAAAATGCACAACGCGCTACTACAGCAAGCCTTTAATCAAATGATTTTATGGCTATTACATCGAATAACTTGAAATAAATTATCAGAAACACATGTATTAAAGTCTAAAGAATTGAAAAAATATAGTATATTTGCGGCCTCATTAATAACAGAGGTCGAGAACCTCACTAATTAATTATTTTATGCCTGTAAAAATTAGATTACAAAGACACGGTAAAAAAGGAAAACCTTACTACTGGATCGTAGCCGCGGATTCTCGCGCTAAAAGAGATGGTAAATACTTAGAGAAACTAGGTGCTTACAATCCAAACACAAATCCTGCAACTATCGAATTAAATGTTGACGGCACTGTACAATGGTTACAAAATGGTGCGCAACCAACTGATACTGCAAAAGCAATTTTATCTTATAAAGGTGCGATGCTAAAAAATCATTTAGCTGGTGGTGTTAGAAAAGGAGCCTTAACTGAAGAACAAGCGCAAGCGAAGTTCGATGCTTGGTTAGAAGAAAAATCAAACACAGTACAAGCCAAAGAAGATGGTTTGTCTCAAGCTGATGCCGATGCTAAATCAAAGGCACTTGATGCTGAGAAAGCAGTAAATGAAGCGCGTATCGCTGCAGCTGCACCGGTTGTTGAAGAAGAAGTCGTAGCCGAAGAGGTTGCAACTGAAGAAACAACAGCGTCGAACGAAGAAGAGTAAAAAATTATTTTTTATACTTTGAAACTCCGATAGCCTCTATCGGAGTTTTTTTGTGAAATAGTGTTTTGTTTGTCAACAGAATACGTGACTAAACAAATCCCAATTTTCATCGGGATCTTATTAATTAGTAATTAGACCCTGAAACGAGTTCAGGATGACAACTAAAAAATTTGTCATGAAACAAGCCTGTTAAAAGCAGTAGCACCCAAAGGAATGGTTAATAGCAAACAGCATGTGACCGCTAATAAACACTATATTTAGACACATGAAAAAAGAAGATTGTTTTTACTTAGGTAAGATTGTTAAAAAGTATAGCTTTAAAGGAGAACTCTTGGCTAAGCTCGATACTGATGAACCTGCTTTATATGATAATTTAGACGCTATTTTTATTGATCTTAGAGGGAACTTAGTGCCTTTCTTTGTCGCTTCTTCTCAGCTCCACAAATCTAATTTATTACGCCTAAAGTTTGAAGACGTTAATACAGAAGCTGATGCAGATGCCTTAATGAAAACTGAATTGTATTTACCTATGGATTTATTACCTAAACTTGAAGGTGATAAATTTTATTTTCATGAGGTGATAGGTTTTACTATTAATGATCAGGATTTTGGTGAGGTTGGTATCTTACAAGGAATCAATGATTCTACAGCGCAATCTTTATTTGAAATTGATAGAGATGGTATTGAAATTCTAATTCCAATGAATGATGAGTTTATAGTTAAGGTGGATAGAAAAAACAAAACTATTCTTTTGAATACTCCCGAAGGTCTTATAGACCTATACCTTGAGGAATAGTTGTCATTCCTGCGAAATCGAAGATTCGCGAATTCATTAATTTTGAATAGCTAATCAATGAGTAATGCAGGAACCCACAACATAACACATACGATTAAAATAGATGCCTGCCTTCGCAGAAATGACAAAACATGAATAAGTCAATCTTATAAATGAAGCCATTCAAATTCAAAGAATTCTCAGTTAACCAAGATAAGTGTGCCATGAAAATTGGCACTGATAGTGTTTTACTAGGTGCTTGGACTTCTACTGTGCATCATCCATTTTCAGTTCTGGATATCGGAGCAGGAACAGGCGTTCTTTCGCTGATGCTAGCCCAACGTAGTAATGCTGAAACTATTGAATCTTTAGAAATTGATGCTGATGCCTATGAGCAGTGTTCAGAAAATTTTGAAAACTCACCATGGCCAGATCGCTTGTTTTGTTACCATGCTTCTCTTCTAGAGTTTGTTGAAGAAATTGAAGATGAATATGATCTTATTATCTGCAATCCACCCTTTTACTCAGAAGATTATAAAACAAGTAATGACGCTCGTGATTTGGCGCGTTTTAATGATGCCATGCCGTTTGAACATTTGATTTATGCCGTAGCCCATTTACTTTCGGATACAGGTGTTTTTTCTGTTGTAATTCCCTTTAAAGAAGAGACTAAATTCAAAGAATTGGCGTCTGATGCGGGACTGTTTCTAAATCGCTCACTACATGTCAAAGGAAATCCAGATACTGAAATTAAACGAAGTTTATTAGAATTCTCATTTAAAGACCATAAGGTTGAAACCTCCGAGTTAATTATTGAGACTGCGCGACATCAATACACTGAGGACTATATTAATTTAACTAAAGATTTTTATTTAAAAATGTAATTAATATGACCTTAACATAGGGCGCGTTAAACAGGTGGGCCCTCCCCCACCTTTTACACTAATATCATGTCCTTTATAAGCCGTAACGTCACATCCTGCTGCTTCCAATAACTGTTTTGTTTTAGGATTTCCATCAACCATTATACAGTGTCTAGGCGCAATGGCCAACACATTACAACCCATAGATTCAAACTCCTCATCAGGAACTTCTATCAATTCAAAATTCCGCTTTAATAACTCATTTCTAAAGGTAATAGGCATTAAAGGTGAATATACCACCGCCAAATTTTTATCCACAGGACTTAAGATACTCATTAAATGAAACACATCGTTTTCACCTTTATAATGCGGCAGTTCTACAACAATAACGTCGACACCTTTAGGTTCTAGTAATGCTTTAAGTTGCGCAATCCCATCGGTATTGGTTCTGTACGTATGCCCAACCGCTAAAGTTGTTTCGTCCAACCAAGCCACATCGCCTCCTTCTAGCGTTCCAGGAGCTTCTATACGACCTAAAATAGGCCTATGATTTTCTTTATAGATCTCCAAATGCGATTGCGGTTCATTAATGCGCCCTCCTTTTCCCATATTACAAATAATCATTCCAAAATCTGTGGCTATGGAAGCATCTCTGCAATACATGGAATCAATTTTCACATTCTTGTCAAATGGAAAAAAATGGGTTTCGATATTTTTATTGACAAAATACGCTTGAAATATTTTATATTCTTCCAAGGCCTTATTAAAATCTGGACGCGATACGTAATTAAGCGCCTGCCATTGCGCTGTTAATTCAGCCTCAGAAACAAAAGCATGTTTTGCTGGTTTTATAAAAACAGAGTGTAGTTTTAAATATTCAGAGTGATGTGTTGTTTTCATTTATTTTTCACGTTTATGCCATTGCATCATTATATAAAATGGTATGCCAGCTAATAATAATAAAAAGCCATAAAAGACCGTTTCTGATCCTGATCCAAAAATAGTCCAAAGCGAATAGGAAAACCCTAAAGATCCCAATAAAAAGGTTTTTAAGAAGTTATTAAAATGTAATTTCTTTTCGATAATTACGATGACATAAGCGGCTGCCACAAAAAGATAAGGAACTAGGACCGTTAAAACTGTTAAATCGACAATGAAATTAAATTGATCAATCAAACTGTCTGACAAATTCAATAACAGCAGTCCCGACGTTAGCGTACTCCCTATAATAACTCCTAAATAAGGAGCACCGTTTTTATTTTCACGTTTAAAAATACGCGGAAACATATTATCTTGGGCTGATGCCATGGGCACTTGTCCCGACATTAATAGCCAACCATTCAAACATCCTATAGCGGCAATAGCCGCACCGGCTGCCACAAAATAACCTGCATAATCACCACCAATTATTTTTCCTACTTCAGCAAATGGTGCCGCAGAACTTTTTAAAACATCCGTTGGAAGGACTCCAAATAAGACAACAGTACCAAATATGTATACAACAGTTGTAATAACTGTACCGAGCATTGTGGCTTTTGGAATTGTCTTTTCTGGGTCCTCAATATGTGCTGCCGGAACGGATGCGCTTTCAATACCAAGAAAGGCATAAAGGGTAAACGCCGCTGCCGAAGAAAGTGCAACCCAATTAGAGTCGCCTGTTAAATTAAAAGCTGGAAAATTATCAATATCAAAAAAGAAGGCACCAACTAGGATAACGAATACAAGAGGAAGCAATTTAAAAACGGTTGTAATGACCTGAATATTCCCAGATGATTCTATACCGCGATTATTAACCCAAGTTAATATCCAAATGACCGATAAACTTATAATAACCGCAAGAATTGGTGAGGTTCCCAATACAGGAAAAAAAACACTAAGTGCCGCTATCATTGCTATGCACAGCGCCGCATTACTCACCCAAATAGAGATCCAATATCCCCAAGCCACCAAGAACCCGATAAAATCACCAAATCCCGCTTTAGAATATGCGTAAGGTCCTCCGCTTTTGCCAACGAATATTTTGCTCATGTTGCTAAAAACCTTTGCTAAGATTAGTGCTCCACTTGCCGTAAAGATCCAAGCGAGAATACTTATACTTCCAAAACCCGCAAGTTTAGACGGTAAAAGAAATATGCCGGCACCAATCATATTACCAATGACTAATGACGTGGCCGTTATTAAGCCAATTTTTTGCGGTTTAGAACTCATTTAAATTATTAAAGAAGTGATAAAAAAATATTATGTAAATTGAAGGACGCTACAATATACACTATTTTATGACAGAAAAATTTTACATAAATCCAGATATCACAAAAGCAGAAACACTCCCTGCTCTTTTTTATAAGGACGAGGCCATTTTTGAAGCGCTAAAAGAAAAAGTGTTTTTAAAATCTTGGCAATTTATTGGTGATGAGAACTTAGTTAGGCTGCCGCAATCTGTGCATCCGTTTGTTTTACTAGATACCTTCTTAACCGAACCCATGTTACTGACTCGTGATGCAGACGAACACCTAAGTTGCTTAGCCAATGTTTGTACACATCGAGGCAACTTAGTCGCCTTAAATCCTGGAAAAGCAAAAAAACTAACCTGTATGTATCATGGGAGACGTTTTAATCTCAAAGGTGAATTTGAGCACATGCCCGAATTTACAGAGGCCAAAGACTTCCCTAGACCCTGCGATAATTTACATCAATTTCCAATACGAAAATTAGGCCCCTTACTGTTCGCAGGCTTGAACACCGCTTTCGATTTTCAACAGGTTATTGATAAAATGAAGGAACGCATTGGCTTCTTACCCATTGCTGAATTTATTTTGGATAATTCCCTTTCTAAAGACTATCTCGTTCATGCCCATTGGGCGCTGTATTGTGACAATTATTTAGAAGGTTTTCATATTCCTTTTGTACATGAAGATTTAAACGCAGTTTTAGATTATGGCACTTACAAAACCGAAACTTATGACTATTGCAATCTGCAAATAGGCTACACTAATGCCGCTACTGAAGTTTTTGATCTTCCAGAAGACCATATCGATTATGGGAAAAATGTATCTGCCTATTACTATTGGGTATTCCCAAATATGATGTTTAATTTTTATCCTTGGGGACTTTCCGTTAATGTGGTAAAACCATTAGATCGCAACAGAACTAAAGTGTCTTTCCTTTCTTATGTCTACGACCCTTCTAAGCTCGACAAAGGTGCTGGAAGCGCCATTGAAAAAGTAGAAAGAGAAGATGAATTTGTTGTTGAAAACGTACAAAAAGGCGTGCGTTCATCTTTCTATAAAGCGGGACGATTCTCACCAACAAGAGAGCGTGGCGTTCACCACTTCCATACTTTACTTTCGCAATTTTTAAATCAATAGTCGCCTCTAAATTTTAGGTTTAAAATTGTACAAAGAAAACGTTTTCGTTACTTTTGTAATACAATATCTAAATCATCAGAATGTCTTGAGCGAAGCGACAGCATTTGACCGAATTATAACACTATAAACGACCAAATGACTCGAGCGACAGCGACAGCATTTCACCGAATTATAACAATAATAAATAGAAATGAAACCAGATTTATTCGAAGCACCTGACTATTACAATATAGACGAATTACTAACTGAAGAGCACAAATTAGTGCGCGATGCCGCTAGAGAATGGGTGAAACGCGATGTGTCACCAATAATAGAGGATTATGCTCAAAAAGCAGAATTCCCAACACAAATCATTAAAGGCTTAGCAGAAATCGGCGCTTTTGGACCCTACATCCCAGAGGAATATGGCGGCGCAGGATTAGATCAGATTTCTTACGGTTTAATTATGCAAGAAATTGAGCGTGGAGATTCTGGTGTACGAAGCACAGCTTCCGTGCAATCGTCTTTAGTGATGTACCCGATTTGGAAATATGGTAACGAGGAACAACGCCAAAAATACCTTCCGAAATTAGCTTCTGGCGAATGGATGGGCTCTTTTGGTTTAACAGAACCCGATCATGGCAGTAATCCAGGCGGTATGACCACCAACTTTAAAGATATGGGCGACCACTATCTCTTAAATGGTGCTAAAATGTGGATTTCTAATTCTCCGTTCTGTCAAGTTGCTGTCGTTTGGGCAAAAAATGAAGAAGGGCGTATTCATGGCCTTATTGTAGAACGTGGTATGGAAGGGTTTTCTACGCCAGAAACACATAACAAATGGTCACTCAGAGCATCTTCGACCGGAGAGCTTATTTTTGATAACGTTAAAGTGCCCAAAGAAAACTTATTACCTAACAAATCTGGATTAGGCGCACCATTGGGGTGTTTAGATTCTGCCCGTTTCGGTATTGCTTGGGGCGCGATTGGTGCGGCCATGGATTGCTACGATACCGCTTTACGTTATAGTAAAGAACGTATTCAATTTGGAAAACCGATTGGACAGTTTCAACTGCAACAAAAGAAATTAGCCGAAATGATTACCGAAATCACAAAAGCACAATTACTCGCGTGGCGTTTAGGCGTTATGCGTGAGAATGGTACAGCAACCTCTGCACAAATTTCTATGGCCAAACGCAATAATGTAGATATGGCCTTAAAAATTGCTCGTGACTCGAGGCAGATGCTTGGTGGCATGGGAATTTCTGGCGAATATTCTATTATGCGCCACATGATGAATCTTGAAAGTGTGGTGACCTACGAAGGCACACACGATATACACTTACTCATTACAGGTTTAGATATTACAGGTCTCAACGCCTTCCTATAAGGCGCTAAACGCCATATGATGATATCACACACGGTATCGTTAGGTGTGCTATAATTTATAAAAATGCTTCTCAATTGAGAAGCATTTTTGTTTACATTTACTTTATGTCTTCAAAAAGCAGATTAGATAACGCCTACAAAAATGCAAAACGTATCGCTTTTGATAACAGCTCTAAGTTCATTTTATTCAGTGACTGCCATCGTGGAGACAACAGTTTTGCAGATGACTTTGCCAATAATCGAAATATTTACTTTCATGCTTTAAAGCACTATTATATTGAGGGTTTTGAGTATTGTGAACTCGGTGATGGTGATGAGCTCTGGGAAAATCTAGCCTTTGAATCTATTTTCTTCGCACATAAAAATGTGTATATGCTCATGAAACAGTTTCATGATGAAAAACGCTTGCACATGATTTGGGGAAACCACGATATGGTATATCGCGATCCTAAATATGTTGAGAAGCATTTATCTACATTTTTCGATCCTAAAACAGATAGAAACGAAGACTTATTTTGTGATATTAAATACCATGAAGGGCTTATTTTACAGCATTCTGAAACGCAACAAGACTTATTTTTAACGCATGGGCACCAAGCCGATTGGTGGAATTATATTTTTTGGAAATGGAGTCGGTTTTTAGTCCGTATTTTATGGAAACCTTTAAATGTTATGGGCATCGCAGATCCTACGAGTCCTGCAAAAAACTACAAAGAGTTGATCAAAGTTGAACGCAGAACCAAAAAATGGATTACTGAAAACGACAACCTAATTACCGTCGTTGGTCACACACACAGACCACGCTTCCCAAAACCTGGAGATATCGCTTTATTTAATGATGGAAGTTGTGTGCATCCCAGAAGTATTACAGGTATTGAAATTGAAAATGGAGAAATTTCTTTAATCAAATGGCAAATTGTTACCACCGAAGATGGGACTTTAAAAATTGATCGCTTTTTATTGGAAGGCCCTACGCCTCTGATTGCTTATAAGACGGAATAAAATGGCATTACGAGAAGCGAGGAACGAACGCCGTGGTAATCTTTTAAATAATAACTTAAAACGAAACAGATTGCTTCACTGCATTCGCAATGCCGATGCACTTTAGCTTTCTGGCGCCAACTTTACTTCTAAACCTTCCATTTCGGGTGTCATTTGGATTTGACATCCCAGTCGCGAATTATCCTTAACATAAAACGCCTCAGAAAGCATCGCTTCCTCATCATCTTGCATTTCTGGTAATTCCGTTTCACTTAACACGTAACACTGACACGAGGCACACATCGCCATACCACCACAAACACCAATAGTACCTTCTGGAGCTAATTCGTAAGAACGAACCACTTCCATTAAATTCATGGCCATATCCGTAGGTGCTTCAATGAGATGACTTACACCGTCTCTGTCTATGATTGTTATGTTAATGTCTGGGTTTTCCAATTAGTTGATTGCTTTTACGACAGCCTTAGGTGCCTCTTTACGTGTCCCATCAAAACCATCTATACCGCTAACAGTAGTATACTTTAACACATAGCGTTTCCCTGGGTTGATAATTTTATACGCGGCTTGGCACATTAATGTTGCTTCGTGAAAACCACAAAGAATTAGCTTCAATTTCCCTGGATAGGTATTTACGTCTCCAATGGCAAAAACACCTGGGATATTAGTTTGATAATCTAAAGCGTTATCTACCTTAATGGCATTTTTTTCTATTTCAAGTCCCCAATTTCCAATTGGGCCCAGTTTAGGAGACAATCCAAATAATGGAATAAAATGATCACACTCTAATTCAAATTCTCTTTCGATATGCTGGGCTTGTTTTACAACGATAGCCTTCACTTTGTGGTCTCCCACAATACCAATCACTTCTGCAGGAGTGACGAGCTTTATTTTTCCTTTATTTTTTAATTCTTGAACTTTTTCTACCGAATCGAGATGCCCTCTAAATTCGTTTCTTCTGTGAATCAAAGTCACTTCGGATGCCACATCGCTTAAAAAGATACTCCAGTCTAAAGCAGAATCTCCACCTCCGGCAATAACCACTTTTTTATCTCTGTAAATTTCTGGGTCTTTGATGATATACTCTACACCTATATCTTCAAAATCTGTAATGTTATGAATCAATGGTTTTCGTGGCTCAAAACTTCCCAATCCTCCAGCAATCGCAACAACAGGTGCTTTGTGTTGGGTACCTTTATTAGTGGTAACTACAAATGTACCGTCTTCTTGCTTTTCTATAGTCTCTGCACGTTCACCAAGTGTAAAACCAGGTTCGAATTGTTTGCTTTGCTCTAGTAATTTATCGGTTAAATCCCCAGCTAAAATTTCTGGATATGCCGGAATATCGTAAATCGGTTTTTTGGGATAAATCTCAGAACACTGACCACCAGCTTGCGGCAAAGCATCAATTAAATGACACTTTAACTTTAAAAGTCCTGCTTCAAATACCGTAAAAAGTCCGGTTGGACCAGCACCAATAATAAGTATATCTGTTGTAATCATGAATGTAAAGTTGGAAACAAAGCTACTAATGCGTTTTAATTTATAATGTGACAAATATCACATTTCTTATTCAACATTAGTGACACTTTCAATTTGTGGAGCGTATTTTTTAATGGTCATTTCCACACCAGATTTTAAGGTCATTTGATTCACAGTACAAGAGGTGCAGGCACCAACAAGTTGTACTCTTACAAACTTACCATCATCAATAGATAATAAATTAATATCTCCACCATCACTTTGCAGAAACGGACGAATTTCATCTAATGCTTTCTCTACATTTATTTCAAGTTCTTCTGAGGTCATTTCTTTTTATTTACAGCAGAACATCCTGCCATTGTTGTAATTTTTACTGCTTCAGTCATTGGTAAATCTTTATTTCTATTGACCACTTGTTGCACAACTTCTCGGGTTATAGCTTCGAAAGCTGCTTCTATTGGCGTTGCCGTTTGTAAAGCTGCTGGCCTTCCAACATCACCTGCTTCTCTAATACTTTGCACTAAAGGCACCTCTCCTAAAAAGGGCACCTCTAAATCTTCTGCTAAGTTTTTCGCACCTTCTTTACCAAATATATGATATTTATTTTCTGGTAATTCAGCAGGTGTGAAATATGCCATATTTTCTATAATTCCTAAAACTGGGACATTGATGCTATCTTGTTGAAACATCGCCACACCTTTTATAGCATCAGCCAAAGCTACATTTTGTGGTGTACTTACAACGACAGCCCCTGTAATTGGTAGTGCTTGCATAATACTTAAATGTATATCGCCTGTTCCTGGAGGTAAATCGATTAATAAGAAATCTAGTTCTCCCCAAGCAGCGTCAAAAATCATTTGCTTTAAAGCTTTAGAAGCCATTGGTCCTCTCCAAATAACCGCTTGATCTGGTTTGGTAAAAAATCCGATGGATAATATTTTAACCCCGTAGTTTTCTACAGGTTTCATTTTAGATTTTCCATCAACATTGACTGATAATGGTCGTTCTGATGCCACATCGAACATTATAGGAATGGACGGTCCATAAATATCAGCGTCTAAAATACCGACTTTAAAGCCCATTTTTGCTAAGGTTACCGCTAAATTAGCCGTAACTGTAGATTTGCCAACGCCACCTTTTCCCGAAGCTACAGCTACAATATTTTGAATCCCAGGAATGGATTTTCCTTTGATTTCATTTGTTGGCTTAGTCACTGGTGCATCAACTTTTACATTGACTTTTATTTTTGCCTTTTCATAAACCTTTCTATGAATGGTCTGCAAAATCTCAACTTCAGTTTTCTTTTTTGCTTGAAGACTTGGGTTTGTAATTGTAATATCCACAATGACTTCATCTGCAAACGTCATTACATTGGTTACTGCACCACTGTCGATCATGTTTTCGCCTTCTCCAGGAGCAGTAATGGTTTTGAGTGCGTTTAGTATATCTTCTTTATTGAGCTTCACTTGTTATCTAGATTTATTCTAAATGCAAAGGTACTGCTAAAAGTTTAAATTTTGACGGAGATAAATTGAATTGATTAATAGGTGGATTCGATTTTCTAATCACAAATGAAATGCGTCCTTATTGTAAATATTTCAGACATTAGGAAATTACAGAATACCATTTAAGAGCGAGATTCTGAAAGAAGTGCAGCATAACGAATCCTTTAGAATGACTCCGACAGACTAAATCTGACCATAGCATAAGACTAGAGCTCTTTTCCAGGATCCCAATACACAGACTCCAAATTTTGAATTTGATTATCTATAACTTCAATACCTTCACTTTCGAGTAGCTGTTGCATCAAATTAGTACCTTCAAAATGATGTTTGCCTGTTAAGAGTCCTTTTCTATTCACCACACGATGCGCTGGTATATCTTTTCCATGAGAACCATTCATTGCATAGCCTACAATACGTGCACTTTTTGCAACACCCAAATATTTTGCTATGGCCCCATAACTTGTGACTTTACCATAAGGTACTTGGCGAGCAACTTCATAGACTTTGTCAAAAAAACCAAGCGTTTCAGGTTTCATTACAGTTCTCTTAAAATATTAATGAAGGTCACTAATGCAATAATTCCTGTGATAATACCAATGCTATAATTCATGCTGGTTTGGGACGTAAATTTTCTATTTTTTATTTTATCGAAGAAAAAGATATAGAAATATAGCGCTACAAATGTTCCCATTGATGCTCCTGTCACGTAGGTTACAATGCTGGTCCGCTCAAAATTCATCCACCCAAAAGAGGCCAAGGTAATAGTCATGTAGGCTTGATATGGAATGGGGAATACGTTTAGTACTGAAAGTAACATCCCATGGATTAAACGGCCATGCTTACTTTTAATTTCTGTTTCTACTTTAGCTTCCTTTTGTTTAGATGCTAAGACTAAAAAATAGATGGTAATGAGCACAAAAATGACAAAGGCGACACGTTGCAGAATTTCTACGATATCTGATCGATTAGATAAATATCTTGCAAATATTGCGGCTATGTATGTTTGAATAAAAACAACTAAAGACACGCCTGTTGAGAACATTATACCACGCGCTGCGCCTTCCTTGAGACTTATTCTAGCGGCTGTCATATTGAGTAACCCTGGAGGCGTAACACCAACCAGTGCCACAAATAATCCGAGAAAGAAAACGACAGTAATACTCAAGTTTTAGCTGATTTTGAATCGAATATACGTAATTGCTTTGTCTTTCTCTAAATACTGATTTTCGTAAAACGTTTGAATTTCAGTAACCTCTGTTGGACTGCCCTCTAATTTATAGACATTATGGTTCGCATATAGCACGTCTTGACCCATACCATGAAGTAATCCAAGCGTATAACCATGCATAAATTCGCTGTCTGTTTTTAGATGCATTAAGCCCTCTGGCTTCAATACTTTTTTATAGCGTTCTAAAAACTGCAAATTAGTCATGCGATGTTTTGTACGCTTATATTTTATCTGAGGATCTGGAAAGGTGATCCAGATTTCATCAACTTCATTTTCAGCAAAGACATGGGCGATTAATTCAATTTGTGTTCTAATAAAAGCGGCATTGGGAATGTCCTCTTCAATCGCTGTTTTTGCTCCTCTCCAAAAACGAGCGCCTTTAATATCTATACCAATAAAGTTTTTGTTAGGATAACGTTTTGCCAAACCAATGGTATATTCTCCCTTACCACAACCCAATTCTAAAACCAAAGGGTTATCGTTTTTAAAAACGTCTTTGCGCCATTTTCCTTTTAGAGGATAGTTTGCTTTTACCAGCGCATCTCTTGAAGGTTGAAATACATTTTCAAAGACATCGTTTTCTCTAAAGCGCTTGAGTTTATTTTTACTTCCCACTTATTTCTAAATATTTCTCGATACTATTAATAATTCTGTAAAATTAAGGAAACATTTTAGGTTTATCTTTGTTTCAAGTAGTCATGTCTAAAATAAAAAACTACTAAAATACGGTAACACGTTCAGCAAATGCCCGATACGCATAATAAACGCATTTTAGTTGCCCCTTTAAATTGGGGGTTGGGACATGCTACGCGCTGTATTCCAATTATAAATGCATTAATACAACACAACTTTGAACCTCTTATTGCAAGTGATGGTGATGCTTTAGAATTATTAAAAAAAGAATTCCCTAAGCTTAAAACTTTCGAACTCCCATCATACCATATTACATATCCCAAAAAGGCAAGTCGTTTTAAACTGAAACTCCTAAAAGCAACTCCTCAAATTTTAAAAACACTAAAAAAAGAGAGAAAGGTTGTTGCGGCATTAGTCCAAGCAGAAGACATTTCTGGTATTATCTCTGATAATCGTTTTGGTGTACGTCATAAATCTATTCCTTCCGTATTTATAACCCATCAATTGCGTGTTTTAAGCGGAAACACAACTTGGCTGAGTTCTAAATTACATCAAAATATAATTTCAAAATTCGATGAGTGTTGGGTGCCAGATCATAGTGGTACTAAAAATCTAAGTGGCGATTTAGGACATATTGAAGGCTATAAACATAAGGTTAAATATTTAGGCCCTATAACGCGTTTTCAAAAACTGGATCGAAAAACAAAATATAAGCTTCTGGTACTGCTCTCTGGGCCAGAACCGCAGCGATCCTATCTAGAAGACAAGCTTTTAGAAGACTTAAAACACTATAAAGGGAATGTGCTTTTTATAAGAGGAAAAATAGAAGCCCAGCAGAAAAAAGAAACGAGAGGTAACCTGTTAGTTTATAACTTTATGACCAGCACGGCACTTGAAATTGCAATTAATGAAAGTGATCTTATTTTAAGCCGCTCTGGCTATACAACCATTATGGATTTAGCAAAACTTGATAAGAAAGTCTTTTTTATACCGACACCAGGACAATTTGAACAAGAGTATTTAGCTAAAAAATTTACTGAAGACCGTGTTGCACCATCTGTAGCACAAGATAAATTTGATATAAAAATGTTATCCAATGTTGCCGATTACACGGGTTTTAAATCTGAAGACGACACCATTAATTACAAAAAGTTACTTCGCCTTTTCTAGTGTAAAAGAAAACTCGCTACCTACACCAAATTCGCTTTCTACATATATTTTTTCTTCGTGAGCTTCAATAATATGCTTCACAATAGATAAGCCTAAACCTGAACCGCCTTCTTTACGAGAACCACTTTTATCAACACGATAAAAACGTTCAAATAAACGCAGAATATTTTGTTTTGAAATCCCTTCACCATTGTCAGTGACTCGAATAATAGCCTTATTTTTTATTAAGTTTTCTATACTTACTTCTGTAGTCCCTTTTTCTCTTCCGTATTTAATAGAATTTACAACGAGATTAGATAAAACCTGTTGAATTCGTTCTTTATCCCCATAGACCATTATTGGGTCCGTATAGTCTATATCGAAAGTCAATGTTATTTCCTGCTTAGAAGCTTTCATTTCAAAAAGATCAAACACACTTCTCACTAATTCTACAATATCAAATTCTTCCTTGTTTAGACTGAGATCACCAACTTCGAGCTTGGTAATCATATCTAAATCCTTAATGATATAAATAAGCCTTTCGACACCTTTACTGGCTCTATATAAATACTTTTTTCTAATCTTGGCATCCTCCATGGCACCATCTAAAAGCGTAAGAATATAGCCTTGAACCGTAAATAAAGGGGTTTTAAGTTCGTGGGACACATTGCCCAAAAACTCTTTCCTGTACTCCTCTCTCACTTTAAGGGTCTCAATTTCTAATTTTTTATCCTTTGCGAATTTCTCAATTTCTCTAGTAAGTGTTCCCATATCTGTAGTTATGGGCTGCTGCCTCAAACTTCGAGATTCCAAGAGGGTAAGATCATCATATATTTTTTTGACACGTCTGTAGATAAAGCGCTCTACTCTATATTGAACGATCACAAAACACAATGAAAAACAAATTAAAGGGAAGAAAATAACCTGCCAATTAAACGTATGGTAGTAGTACAAAAACAAACCCACTAACAGTGTCACAAAAAACGTGACGTACAGGGATGTAAGAATTGCGAATTTATAAGTTTTCTTAAAATTACTTTTTTGCATTAGTCAACAAACTTGTAGCCAACACCTTTTACGGTTTTAAAGGATTTATCTCCTATTTTTTCACGAAGTTTTCTAATATGTACATCTATGGTTCTGCCTCCAACAACAACTTCATGTCCCCAGACTGTGTCTAAAATTTCTTCGCGTTTAAATACCTTACCAGGCTTGGTTGCTAACAAAGATAACAATTCAAACTCCTTTCTAGGCAAAGTGATTTCTACCCCTTTATTTACAATTTTATATTCTTCCTTATAAATCACTAAATCTCCAATCTTAAGTATAGCATCTAACTCATTTTCAGAACTCTTAAGGCGTCTCAACAATGCCTTGACTTTACTCACTAAAACCTTGGGTTTAATAGGCTTTGCGATGTAATCATCTGCACCCGCATCAAAACCAGCAACTTGAGAATAATCTTCACCTCTAGCGGTTAAAAAGGTGATGATGGTTTCACTTAAATCGGCTTGCTCTCTAATACGCTCACAAGCTTCGATACCATCCATTTCAGGCATCATAACGTCTAATATAATTAAATGAGGCTTGTGTTTTTTTGCTTTGTCAACCGCTTCAACTCCATTTTTACCTGTAATAACTTGGTAACCTTCGGCAGATAAGTTGTAACCAACTATTTCTAGAATATCGGGTTCATCATCAACCAATAATATTTTAATGTCTTTCTTTTTCAATGTAAAAGCAATTTTAAGGTTTCGTAAATATAAAATATATCTACCTTAACTTCATACTGATTTTGAATTGATAACAATTCGCTAACATACCCTTCTATGACATAATACAGTCTTGAGACTAGATATCTTTATCAAGATAGGTCCCATAGTAAAGGCAAAACATAGTAAACGATTACTGTGAGTAAAATAATTGATATAATATTCATCCACACTCCTTTTTTTACCATATCCTCTATTTTTAGATAGCCAGAACCAAATACAACTGCATTAGGTGGCGTGGCAACAGGTAACATAAAGGCGCAAGATGCCGCTACTGTAGCGCCTACCATTAAAAAATAAGGATGGACATCTAATATGGTCGCCAATGGCGCCAATACTGGTAATAACATGGCTGTTGTTGCTAAATTAGAAGTGATTTCCGTTAAAAAATTTACCGCTGTTATGAGAATAAATAGCAACAAAAATAATGATAGTGCTTCAAGATTTGTCATTTGCTGCCCAAGCCATAATGCCAAACCACTAGAATCAAATCCCAATGCTAAAGCCATACCTCCTCCAAATAGCAGTAATATGCCCCAAGGTAATTTTACGGCATCCTCCCAAGCTATAATTTTTTTGCCGTTTTCTTTACTAGGAATTATAAATAATAAAATGGCAAACGTCATCGCAATAATAGTATCGTCTATGGCTGGGACAAATTGTTTTATTAAGAAAGATCTTGAAATCCAAGCAAAGGCCGTGAGCACAAAAACGATAAGTACTGCTTTTTCTTCATAGGACACTTTTCCGAGAGATTTGAGCTGTTTTCTAATTTCATTTCTTCCTCCCGGAAAAGTTTTTTGTTTGAATCTAAAAGCAACTCGTGTCAGATATAACCAACAGATAACTAATAGTAATACACTTATAGGAAACCCAAAAGAAAACCATTGCGAAAATGAGATTTCAACACCATAAGTTTCTTGTACCACACCAGCCAGTACTAAATTTGGTGGCGTACCTATAAGTGTCGCCATACCTCCAATAGAAGCGCTGTAGGCAATTGCTAACATAAGCGCCTTACCAAAAATTTGGTTTTCATTGCCAATGGTCAACGGATTATCTTTTAATTGATCCACGATAGCCATACCTACTGGTAAAATCATTACAGCAGTTGCCGTATTAGAGATCCACATCGATAAAAAAGCTGTGGCAATCATAAAACCAAGTATGATATTAACCATATTAGTCCCTACAAGTTTTATAATGTTAAGCGCAATACGTCTATGAAGGTTCCATTTTTCTATGGCAATCGCCAAAATAAAACCCCCTATAAATAAAAAAATATATTTATGACCATAAGAAGCTGTTGTTTCGCTTAGGCTTAAACCACCACTTAAAGGAAATAGTACAATTGGTAACAAGGCCGTAACAGCGATAGGTAAAGCCTCCGTTATCCACCAAATCGCCACCCAAACAGCAGATGCCAGCACTGAATTGGCAGATTCGTTTAAACCTTCGGGATGGAAGAATTGTAGAATTACAATAAACATTATAGGCCCTAAAAAAAGGCCAATTTTTTGCTTGGTTAGCTGCATAAAAATTTTAATTAAAGATTAAATCGGCTGCGTTTTGAGAGGCTATTTCATAATTGTGATTAGCCCCTTGTTGTATTTGTAATTCCCAGCGAAATTCTAGATTATTTTGGTTTGCCAAGGTAGATGCCTTATCAAAAAAATATTGTGCGCGGTTCAGGCGGTTTAAACCTTGCATATCCGCAAAACTGTTATGTCTTAGACCAGCTGCGTTTGGGTTATTATCCAAATCTCCAACTTGTATTATTAACTTTCGTTGAAACAAAGCTAATAAATCCATATTTTCTAAAGGAGATGCCAAAAAACCATAAGGAAATGTGACCTCTAAATCAGCAACTGTGTACCATCCTGAAGCCGAAGCCACTATTTTATGAGATCGCGCGTTTGGTTTAAACATCGTAAACCTATGAGCAAATTGCCCACCTGCCGAATGTCCAAAAACTTGATAAGTCAGAACATTATTGTTTATACGGTCTTTAATATAATCAAATAAAGGTTCAATAACGGAAAACGTCCACATGTCTTCAGAATTTAAAGTTGAAGGAGATGGATTATCGCCATCGGTAAAGACGTTTCCTAGATTGTAGGCATCACCACCTGGGAAATTATCTATTGAAAATTCTGGAGTGATTACAATAAAATTATACTGGTCTGCTTTTGTTATCATCGCATCTCTGTAATCTTTAGCATTGCGGCTGTTACCATGAAAAACGAAAAGGATTTCACTATTAGTATTGACGTTTAGAGGGATGTAATAATATATTTTCAAAACCCGACCATTAAAAGGAGTATAATCTGAATATTCGAAAAATCCAGCTCCCGTGGTGGTTTCATTCAATGTTTCGGCAGAATTGGATAACCGTTCCGAATCGTCACTGCAGCTCAAACCAATAAGACCTATAACTATAACAAGGCTTCTCCATTTCATAATAGTTCAATTAATAGCCTAAATTACGCTTAGTTTCCAGTATCTTTATAATACCAATAATTAAATTTAATGAATACCAATTATAAATTTGTAATTGAAAGAATTAAAAATGAATGCCTTATACAAGAAAAAGTAAAGCCTTTTAATAAATACATTGTGCTTTACAGAGCAATTAAACAGTGTATTTTAAAAAAGGAATTACCCAATAATTGGTCACTTCCATCAACTAGAGTATTGGCTCACGAACTCAATTTATCTCGAACAACTATTAACAAATCGTATGAACTATTGCAGTTAGAGAAGTTAATTGCTTCTAAAACAGGTTCTGGGCATAAGGTGATTTACGAGCATTCGAGCATTAAACCTTTCGATTTAAAAAATCACGCCTCTCAAAAGGATACTTCATATCCAAGTATTTCTGAAAAAGGCCACTCTTATTTAGAAAATATCTCATTAATTAACAGACTTCCAAATAATAATTTGGCATTTAGACCAGGTTTACCTCCTTTAGATGTTTTTCCTGTAAACCAATGGAAAAAATTATTGAATGCCTATTGGAGGCATATTAAATCTTCTGGTTTGTCGTATTCGCAGTCTACAGGTTTAGAAGAGTTGAAGAAAAGTATCAGTAATTACCTCAATATTAGTAGAAATATTAAATGTAACCACCAACAAATCGTTATTGTTTCGGGCTCATTACAATCATTATATCTCATAGCCAATACCTTAATTAACAAAGGAGATGCAGTAGTTTTAGAAAATCCAATATTTCCGAACGTACATTCGGTATTTAAGAGTTCTCAGGCCAAACTAATTCCAGTTTCTTTAGATGACGAAGGTATCGCTATTAACGACATAGAAACTTTAAACGAACAACCTAAACTTATTCATTTAACGCCGTCTAATCATTATCCAACAGGCGTAAAAATGACTTTAAAACGCCGTCAAGATGTTTTAAAATGGGCTTCAAAGTACAAGGCTTTAATTATTGAAAATGACTATGAAAATGAAATTGCAAATACTATAGAAACACTTCCTCCCATTTTCAGTTTAGACACAGAAGGCCGAACCATTTATATGGGTACTTTTAATAGATTATTGCATCCTTCAATCCGATTAGGCTATATGATTGTGCCCAAATATTTAATTAATGTGGTGCAGGCACTGCAAGAACATTCGCATCGCTTTGTGTCTCCGTCCATTCAAGTCGTAATGAATCAGTTTATTGAAAAAAACTATCTATACCAACATATAAAAAATAGCATAGAAGTCGCCAAAAGTAGACATGATTTATTTAAGTCCGAGTTCAAAGCAATTAGCCAAAACATGGTGATACAAGAAAAGCCATTTTCGAGTTTTCATGTCTTAGCACTTTTTAAAACAGACATCAATATAGAAGAAGAAAAAAGGGTTGTAGAACAGCTGAAGAAAAAAAACATATCTGCTTTTTCATTAAGTAAATGCTACATAGAGGGGCCTATACAAAAAGGACTTATACTAGGCTATGCGTCGGTTAGACCTTCTATTCTTAAAAAAAAGGTCCAAGCAATGCAAGGTATTGTGTAAGATATCAAAATTAAAATTTTTTTTAACTGGTATTTAATTTTTTTTGTAATTGGTATTTAATATCTTTTCTGAAACAGGCTAAATTTGAGAGTATTTAACTATTCTTAAAATTTGAAGCTATGAAAAAAATTTACTTTTTATGTTCCCTTTTAATAGGACTTACTGGGCTCGCCCAGAACGTTACCATAACCAAAGTCATCGAGACTGGTTGTGCAGACCCTTTTGTAAAAACGGTCGAATTATATGTGGATGGTACTATAGATTTTTCTACAGAGGTCGTTTTAAATTACATGCAAAATGGAGGTGCTTGGGCCGATAGTCAGATAGATATTTCGGCTTTAGGAACTGTCACTGATTCTTTTGTATACATCACTAGGGATATACCATTAATGGAGATTGAATTTCCTAGTGCTACATTCAATACCTCAAATACAATAGTGGTTGGCACCTCAACTAACGGAGACGATGGCTATCAAATTGTTTTAAATGGTGCGATTGTAAGTCAGTTTGGTAGAACAGACACTGATGCAGACGATGACACGGAATCTAACTGGAACCATAATGATGCCATAGCAACCAGATTATCAGGAATCCCTGATCTCGGTACTTGGAACCCTGCTGATTGGGTCATTACAGCAGAAGATGCTTTAGATGATTTTACAGCTTGCCAAAATTCTGGAACTTCTGATTTAGAAACTTATTTTAATACTTTAGGAGGCACGTATCCTTTAGGTTCTGGTTCTGGATGGACACCCACAGTCGACGTCTGTACGACAGTACTTGTCAGTGCAATGGCTACTTGCGATACCACAGCATCAGGAGCTACCGATGATACTTACACAGCGTCTATAGAATTTACAGGAGCAAATAATGGCAATACTTTTATTATAATGGCGTCTGAAGGTACTTTAGGGGGCGATGACCCTAGCACTGTAGCATCTGGAACAATTACAATTACAGGTATTTCAGAAGGTACAGATATAACCGTAACCGTAAACGACACTGCTGACGGAGGGGTCTGCGCGTTAGCTACAGACATAGATAGTCCAGGTTGTATTCCGTTAATTATTAATGAAGTCTTATTTGATCCTGCTGCTGACGATGCAGGAACTACTGATGTTATAGAAGGAGATGCTAACGGGGACGGAACAAGAGATGCCGCTGAAGATGAATTTATTGAATTTTATAATAATTCTAGTTCACCTTTAGACGTTAGTGGTTACACTATTTCTGATGCGACTGAAGTCAGACATATTTTTCCTCCATCATCTTTAATTCCTGCAAATGAGTTTTTAGTTGTATTTGGTGGCGGAACACCTAATACTGCGCCTAATTACTTTGGTGATGCCATAATTCAAAAGGCTTCAGAAGGAACGGAACCAGAATTAAATTTATCTAATTCGGGCGATACTATAACTATTAGAAATACAGACGATGCTATTGTTTTAATATATGTGAGTTCTGATACCGGAATCAGTCACTCTAGTGATGAATCTGTAACAAGAAATCCAGATATTACAGGAGATTTTACGTTACACACAGATGCCAATGCCGTTTTAGCATTTTCACCAGGAACACTGATCAGTGGACCAACATTATCTATAAATCAATTTGGTAATAGTAGTTTTAATGTATATCCTAATCCAGTAACAAATGGATACGTCAATATTAGAAGTAATGATTCAGAAACGATCCAAGTGAGCGTATTTGACATTCTCGGTAAGCAGGTTCGAAATGCCACATTATCCAATAACGACGGATTAGATGTTTCTTTATTGAAATCAGGATTATATATTTTGAAAATCAGTCAGAACAATAAGACCATCAACAAGAAAATACTAATAAACTAGAGCTATTTTCAAAACTCAAAGCACTTTTACGATTTAAATAAAAGTGCTTTTTTGTTTCATCTTATAATACATTGTCCAATGAATACGCATCACTTCTTAAGAAAAGTAGGCCTGTTATGCCTATCGTTATATTTTATGTCTTGTTCAACTGAAGACATATTACCAGCTTTAGAATTAGAGGTAAGTGAAACCAACTTAAATGAAGCAAATGGTGTTATTACAGTTACTGCACAATTAAATGCAGTTTCGCCAAACCAAGTTATTGTCCCATTAAGTATATCGGGTTCAGCCACACTTACCAACGATTATATTTTAAGTGCGTCAGACATTGTAATTAACAGTGGAAATGCATCTGGAAGCATCACTATCACAGGAGTTCAAGATACGACTGTAGAAGGAAGCGAAACCATTATTTTAAGTTTAGGCAATGTTTCTAACGCCATTGTTTTATCTAATACTGATATTACGATAACGTTGCAAGATGATGATGCCGATTCAGATGGTGACGGTCTATTAGATGCTGAGGATGACTGTCCAAACCTTGCTGGTGTCATTGAAAATAATGGTTGTCCTTTCTTAGGGTTTCTAATTAATGAAGTGCTTTACGATCCGGCTTCTGGTGATGCCGGCGATGCAAATAGAGATGGTATTAGAGATGCCAATGAAGATGAGTTTATAGAATTTTTCAATTCAGGTCCTGAATTAGATCTCAGTGGTTATACGATTTCTGATACATCCGCTTTAAGGCATACGTTTCCAGCCGGAACAGTATTACCAGTTCATGGAGTTTTAGTCCTATTTGGAGGTGGCACGCCAACAGGAAGTTTTGGAGGTGCTTTAGTACAAACGGCTTCAGAAGGGCAAATAAATATGAGCAATGCAGGCGATTTAGTGACGCTCAGCGATGCTTCTGGGAATACAGTGCTTACTTTCGATATTAATCCTTTATCAGCGAATCCGAATGAATCATATACACGAAATCCAGATCTTACAGGAGACTTTGTTCAACATGCAGATGTCGTCGAAGGAGTACTATTTTCACCAGGAACCAAAGTTGACGGAGCTTCATTTTAATCAATTTAAAACTAATTAATGAGCCATTTAGGAGCCATAATATCACTATTATTCATCGTTGTTGCTGGAAGCCTCTTATTAAAAAAGTATAATCCACATGCTGTATTATTAGTTTCTGGATTACTAATGCTCATTGTTGCGAAACTGCTAAATTATAATTTACCCTTACTAAAAGATCCAACAGGCTTTTCAGGTTTTGACTTGTTTCGCTACATAAAAGAATCCTTTAGTAAGACGAATGCGGGCGTTGGCCTTATGATAATGGCTATTGGTGGTTTTGTTGCGTATATTGATAAAATAGGAGCTTCAGATGCGCTTGTTTATGTAGCAATGAAACCCTTAAAATTCTTCAAAAAGAAACCTTATCTCGCAGCTTCACTAGTTATTCCTATTGGTCAAATATTATTTGCAGCAATACCATCTGCTGCAGGTTTGGGCTTACTATTAATGGCGTCTTTATTTCCTATTCTAGTGAATTTAGGAGTGAGTAGATTATCTGCTGTATCTGTTATTACAGCAACCACAGCCTTTGGGGTTGGACCTGCATCTGCGATTACTGCCAGTGCAACCAACATTGCAGATATAGACACTATAGTATTCTTTTTAAACTATCAAATCCAATTGATTTGGCCATTGAGCATCGTCATGATGATTACGTATTACATCGTAAATCGTTACTACGACAAAAAGAGTGGTTTTGTAAAGGAAGTTCATAAAACGGAGGAAAAGGAACTAAAAGCACCTTTGATCTATGCAGTCATTCCAATATTGCCAATTGTACTTTTGATCGTGTTTTCTAAAATCTTTAATTTGTTTAGCGTACCGATTTCTCTAGACACCACAACGGCTATGTTTATTAGCCTATTTATTGCATTAGTTTGTGAATTTATTAGAAAAAGAAAGATAAAAGAAGTTTTTGATTCGCTGAAAACCTTTTGGAATGGTATGGGAAATATCTTTAAAACGGTAGTAACCTTAATTATAACTGCAGATATTTTTGCAAAAGGGCTCATTAGTCTCGGATTTATTGATGGTCTGCTAGATTTAGCACAAAATCTAGGCTTTGGTGCAATTGGTATCGGAGTGCTAATGACCATCATGATTTTTATGGCATCAATGCTTATGGGTAGTGGTAATGCTTCCTTTTTTGCCTTCGGCCCTTTAGTTCCAAAAATTGCAAACACATTAGGTGTCGAAAGCACGTCAATGATTTTACCAATGCAATTATCCGCATCTATGGGTAGAACGGTTTCTCCAATAGCTGGTGTCATTATTGCCACAGCAGAAATTGCAAAAGTTTCAACCATCGCTATCGTAAAAAGAAATATAATACCCTTGGTCGTCGCCTTATTGGTAATGTTACTTTATCATTTTATATAACGCTATGCTTAAATTAATAAAAAATACACAGCTCTACACACCTAAGCAATTAGGAAAGAAAGATATTCTAATTGCAGGTTCTAAAATTATTGCTATTGCAGATAATTTAGATTCTTATAAAAATGGTGCTCTAGTTTGGGATGCAAAAGGTAAAATAGTAACTCCTGGTCTAATAGACCAACATATACATGTTATAGGTGCTGGTGGTAAAGATGGTTTTGCCTCTATGACACCAGAAATTAATATGAGTGAACTCATTGCTTGTGGCACAACAACAGTATCGAGCTTGCTCGGTACAGACGGCAAAGCGCGTAACATAAGATCACTTTACAGTAAAGTGAAAGCGCTTGAACAGGACGGGATTTCTGCGTTTATGCTTTGCGGATACTATGGCTTAGATTCTGTGACCATCACAGAAAGCATACAATCCGATATGATCTTTATCGATAAAATTTTAGGGTGTAAAATTGCCATTAGCGACATTAGGTCCTCCTACCCGACTGCTTTGGATTTGCTTAGAAAACTAAGAGACGTCAAAGTTGGTGGTATGATTGGGAACAAAAAAGGAATTCTGCACGTTCACCTCGGAAATTTAGATACCAAAATGGATGTTTTATTTGAGTTGGTTCAAAAATACCAGTTTCCTATTGAGCATATTTCACCAACACATGTTGGCAGAACCAAAGCCCTTTTTGACCAAGCGATAGAATTTGCAAAACTTGGAGGTATTATTGATATCACTACTGGTGCCTCACAATACACGGCTCCCTACAAATCAGTTTTATACGCCCTAGAACAAGGCGTAAATATGGATTATATGACCTTTAGCTCAGATGGTCATGCAGGTTTAACAAAATTTGATGAAAACGGAAATGCTATTGGCGTAAGAATAGCGCCATTCGATCAAAACCTAAAGGAAGTCATTTTGCTAATTAAAGAAGGTAAAGTAGCTATCGAAGAAGCCTTCAAACTGATTACCACAAACCCAGCAAGAAATTTAGGCTTAAAACATAAGGGTAAAATAGAAGTTGGTTTTGATGCCGATTTATGCTGTTTTACAGAAGATCTTAAACTAACCGACGTATTTGCTAAAGGCCAGCATATGATGGCCAATGGAAACCTTATTGTAAAAGGAAATTTTGAATAATAGGCACAAAAATATGAACATGAATGTTTTTAAAATAATTCTTAGCGTGTTGGCCATTTTGAGCTTCTCAGACCAATTTGCTCAAAACACGAAGCTGAGCTCCTATACCTTTGGAGAAGGCTATAATTTTACTAATGTTAACGGTAGTACTTTTAGGATACAAGGGTACATCCAACCATTTATGGAAACCGAGATTTATGAAGACTCGGATATACCGAGCGCTACAAGATTTAGAATGCGACGACTGCGTTTAAGGTTTTCAGGCAGATCGGCAAATGAGAGATTTGGTTATAGGTTACAAGTCGATTTAGCAGGCCAAGACGAAGCTCAACGCGAAGGAGACGTTACCGATGCAAGAAACTTTCTGCTAGACGCTTACATTTCCTATAAAATAACAAGACGTATAGAGTTCATATTCGGTCAACGCGCCACATATACCGATAACCGTGAATTGTTTATGAATTCCAATGCCCTTCAACTTCCTGAACGCAGTAGATTAACATCAGCATTCGCAAGTATTAGAGAATTTGGGCTATTTGCAAAGGGAACCTTTAGAACCGGAGGTGGCACCTATCTTAAACCCTATTTAACCATCACAAATGGAGATGGTGCTAATGTTTTTACGAACGACCTAGGCGGACTAAAATACGGTGCACGTTTGGATTTTTTACCCTTTGGGTTATTTACCAATTTTGGGCAATTTAGACAAGCTGACGTTGTGAGAGAATTAACGCCTAAACTTGTCGTTGGTGTTACCGGTAATTATAATAACGGAATTACCAGTAGAAGAGGAAGAAATAGTGGAAGGATCTATTATTTAAATGACTTAAATGGAAATGGTGCATTGGATGACGGCGAAGAGCGTTTACCTGATTATGGAAAGTTTGGTATTGACTTTTTATTTAAATACAAAGGATTTTCGGTATTGGGTGAGTATCATAAAAGTTTTGTAACCAATATTGCAAACGATATCAATTTAAGAAATGACATTTTTGGTGATGATATCAATGTATTGACAGACCGATTTAGAGGCCGTGTTGATCCGACCTCGAGTGATTTTAGGGATTACACCCCACAAGACTATGTTCAAAGACAATTAATGCTCGGTGAGGCTTATAATATTCAGGCAGGTTACCTATTTAAAAATGGATTTTCTATAGATGCCAGATATACCCATATCAACTCAGACACTAATTCCTTTCTTAACAATGCCACATTTTTTAATAGACCAGATTATTACACCATTGGTGTAAGTAAATATCTATCGAGAAGTTATGGTGCCAAAATTCAAGCGTCCTATACTTGGATAAACGCAGGGGAGTTTGGAATATTTGACAATAATGGTAATGTTTTACCAGGTGATGAACAATTATTTAGATTAATCTTAACCGTAGCCTTTTAAAATGAAAAATATAATTGTTTTAGTATGTACCCTCTTGAGTCTAAATGCTTATGCTCAGTTTAGTCCTCAATCTAAAAAAATAACAGCGAAGTTTTTCCCTGATAGCGAAGCCATCTTAAACACGACGCCAGCACTCCAAAAAAAGAGAGGATTTACCGATTATAAAGAGTTAATGGCATTTTTAAATACCGTTAAAACCAGCCATCCTGATAAAATTGAGATTTCTATTATTGGCAAAAGCCAAAAGGGAAAAGATATACCAATGATTCGAATAAATTCTCCCAACGGAAAGCAGAAGGTTAAAGTTTGGATGCAAGGAGGGCTGCACGGTAATGAATCGGCTAGTACAGAAACTATGCTGTATTTAATTGACCGTTTATTAAATGATAATTCTAACGAAAAGTTAATTGAATATTTAGACTTGGCCATTGTGCCCATGGCTAATATAGATGGGTATTTAAAAAATGATAGATACGCTGCAAATGGATTGGATCTTAACAGAGACCACACCAAACTTATGGCACCCGAAAGTATTGCTATTAAACAAGCATTTTCCGACTTTAATCCAGACGTATCTGTAGATTTTCATGAATACAGACCTTACAGAAGAGATTTTGCCCGAATGGGTGACTTTGGACTTACCAACATGTACGATGTTATGTTTTTACGCAGTAGTAATCTTAATATTCCTGAGAATTTAAGAGCACTTACAGAGACCTTATTTATTGAAAATGCTAGAAAACGTTTAGATGCTTTCGACTATAAACATCACCCTTACATCTCAACAACTAAAGTTAATGGTGAAATACATATCAACCAAGGTTCCATCAGTTCTAGGTCCTTTGCTACAAACACTGCCTTAACAAACACCATCTCTTCTCTTATAGAAATTAGAGGTGTTGGCTTAGGAAAAACATCTTTTAAAAGAAGAATACATTCTGGATTTTTAATTGCACTTTCCTTTCTAAAAACAGCTACGGAAAATAGAGCTTTAATTAAAGATGAAATTGAAAAAGCCAACATGCAACAAAACGATATTGTTGTTGAATACAAAAGAGGCGTTTACCAAGACGATGTTTCATTTATAGATTTAGATAGTAATGAATACATAGAAATGAATCTGACTAAAAGGGACGCGGAAAAAGCAAACTCAACCTTAACAAGAAAACGGCCTAAAGCCTACATTATAGATGCAAACAGAACAGATATCATTAATAAACTTACCATACTTGGAGTTGACATTGCGTATCTAGAAAATGAAAGAAAGTATGACGTAGAAACCTATTTTATTGATAATTACAGTGCAAAACCCATCAGGTACGAAAAAATGAAACTTCAAACTGTAAGTGTAGATTTAAGGACAAAGGAAGTCAGTTTTCCAAAAGGTACAGCCTTAGTTTATATGAATCAACGTAGAGCTAATATAGTGCCAGAAATCCTTGAGCCGGAAGCTCCAAACAGCTTAGTAAGTTTTGGGATTATTAAAACTAAAGAAGGAGACACTTTACCTATTTATAGATTACTTAATTAAGAGCAATAAACTAAATCGATATGAAACGATTACAACACATAAAGACCAGCCATTTACTAGTATTACTATGTTGTTTTGGCTTAACTACATTGGCTAATGCTCAACAAGAATATGAAGAGCAAGACCCGGGTGCAGAAACCGAAACGGCAAAGAATCAAGCTAACTTCAAATTAGGTAGTGGCTTGGATTTTTCCTTTAATGATGGTGATTACCATTTTGGAGTAACGGGTTTTATTCAACCTGGATTTTTAAATGAAAGCACCGAAGGATTTGACGATGTCAATCAATTTCGGTCTAAACGAACCTTCCTACAGTTTGATGGGAATGCCTTAAAAGAAAAAGTTTCCTTTTTTATTCAATTGGATTTTAGCCTATCTAATCCTCTTATGGATGCCTGGTTAGCCTATGAGCCCGTTGAGCAAGTGAAAATCAGCTTCGGACAAAAACAAACCTTCGTTAATAACCGTGAAATGTTATACCGCGAGGATAGGCTTCAATTCGCTAACAGGAGTTTTTTGAGCCAAACTCTTTCTGAAACCGGTCGTGAATTTGGTGTTTTTGTTGAATCTAATTTTGAATTTGCGGGTATTGGCATTGCTCCCATGGCTGCGCTTACTTCAGGCGACGGTCGTAATTCCTTTGGTGAAGATTCTAGAGACTCAGATATTGGTGGTTTAAAAGTTGGTGGACGTTTAGATATTTACCCATTGGGTTATTTTAAGGATGGGAATGAATTAACAAGTGTAGATTTAGAAAGAGAAGATAAATTAAAATTTGTCCTAGGTATCGCTGGTAGCCAAAATAACGGTGCAAGTGGGCCAACGGGAGAAGGTCATGGTGATTTTTTCTTGTACGATTCCAATGGCATCAATAACCTTCCAGATTATAGTCAATTCTATGTTGATTTACTCGCAAAATACAAGGGTTTTTCACTTCTAGCAGAATATGCTAACGCTTCTGCTACCGGTATAGATGAAGTCTATATTGATGAAGGTGCAACTGAAATTTTAGCTCCCGGACAAATAAGCCAATTCCTTGCTCTGGGTGACAGCTACAATTTTCAGCTCGGCTATGTCACGAAGAACGGATACAGTTTTGACCTTAGCTATAATGCGTCTACCCCTGAATTTGAAAATAATCTGTCAGTTTTAAATGATTTTAATGCGACGACATTTGGATTTACAAAATATTTTTATGGCAATAGTCTAAAATTACAGGCATCGTACAGTGTTATTAATCCGTCAATTGGTGAAAGCATAAATCAATTTGAACTTTTATTTCAAATCGCCTTGTAATGCTAAGAATTGGACTTTGGCTTTTAATTTGTATTAGCTGTGGTGTCTGTGGTCATTCGCAAATACTGTCACAAAATTCAACAGGCGCCTTTATTTTTACACCTCAATCTCCATTGAATAGACCACCTGTAGAGGTTTTTTATCATATTCCCAATGCAGATATAGCAATGATGCCAGTACTTATGGTATTTCATGGGGCATCAAGAGATGGTGATAATCATAGAGATTATTGGATAGATATGGCAAATATTCATGGATTTATGGTTTTTGCACCAGAGTTTTCGAGCTCAAATTATCCAGGACTAGGAGATAATTACTTAATGGCCAATATCTTTGACGATGGAGATAATCCAAGTCCAGAAACCTTTAATAATAAAAATGAATGGACATTTTCAACCCTAGATCCTTTGTTTGATTACATAAAAGCTGCTATTTCAGGAACGCAAGAAAACTATAGTGCTTGGGGACATTCTGGAGGCGCACAATTTTTACATCGTTTTGTCATGTATTTACCTAATAGTAATTTAAATACTGCCGTGTGCTCTAATGCAGGTTGGTATACCGTTTCGGAAACAGGAGTGAGTTTTCCTTACGGAATTGATAACGGACAATTACCCAATGAAGACTTAACTACAGCATTTTCAAAAAAATTAATTGTGCATTTAGGTCAAAATGATAATGATCCAAATTCAGGGTTAAGACGCAATGCTGTTGTAGACGCTCAACAAGGCATACATAGATTGGAAAGAGGACAGTATTTTTTTAATACCAGTCAAGCAAAAGCTCAAAGTATGACTGTACCTTTTAATTGGGAAAAACAGGAACTTCCAGGGGTTGGACACGACCCACAACTTATGGCAAATGATGCCTTACAATACATTTTACCGAGTTTCCTTTCTGTTGCTACTTTTGAAGATCATCTACCGATTAAATTATATCCCAATCCAACTCAAACAGCTACTGTCACTATTTCTTCGTTAAACACTGAACTAATCACAATAGAAGTTTTTAACACTTTAGGTCAACAGGTTATGACTGAAACATTAACCAATAATACGTTGAATGTTTCAAATTTAAATCCTGGTGTTTACATCCTGAAAATCACTCAAAATAATGCTACAGTAACCAAAAATTTAGTGGTTAGATGATTATATTAACCCTTGTTGTAACAAAGCGTTGTCTAAAAAAAGGCAACGCTTTTTAATTTAAAAGTGAATTAGTCTTTTTATTTTAAAGCCAAAAATATAGATGTTTTTATCTTGATGATACCTGACTTGAATAGCATAACCTCACCTACGGTATCTTGAATATTGGATATCAAGGTGAAATAAGATGAATTTGCAGCAAAAAGAAAAAGTTTAAATCACTTCTTTGTATATTTTTGCATCATGATATGTAAAGACGCTATTTTTAATATAAAATCTCATGTTGAGTTCGAGGCTTTAGCATTAGATGTTTTTGGATTTCAGTTTGAAAATAACCCAGTGTATAGGTCATTTTGCGACTTACTTTATAAGCATCCTTCAGATATAAATAAAATTGAAGAGATTCCTTTTCTCCCGATTCAGTTCTTTAAAACTCATCAGGTCTTAAGCAGTAACCAATCCATTGAAAAAACCTTCACAAGTTCTGGT
>JAWUVW010000055.1:0-12027 GCA_034112185.1 Flavobacteriaceae bacterium
TATATGTTTAATTTTAAATACCCATAAAAATTCTCTTTCTTTTGGAAAGGGTTAGGGATAGGAATATGAAAGCTGGAATTGTAGGATTACCAAACGTAGGAAAGTCAACCTTATTTAACTGTTTATCTAATGCCAAAGCGCAAAGTGCCAACTTTCCGTTTTGTACCATAGAACCTAATATCGGCGTGGTGAACGTACCAGATCCAAGATTACAGAAACTAGAAGAATTAGTAAACCCAGAACGTGTAATGCCAGCAACGGTAGAAATCGTTGATATTGCAGGTTTAGTTAAAGGGGCGAGTAAAGGTGAAGGTTTAGGAAATCAGTTCTTAGCCAATATTAGAGAAACGGATGCGATTTTACATGTATTGCGTTGTTTTGATAACGATAATATTATTCATGTCGATGGTAATATCAATCCTATTAGAGATAAGGAAACCATTGATATGGAACTGCAACTGAAAGATTTAGAAACGGCAGAAAAAAAACTAGAAAAAGTAAAGCGTGCCGCTAAAACAGGGGATAAAGACGCTCAAAAAGAAGAAGCGGTACTTATAAAAATCAAAGAAAATTTAGAAGCTGGTATTTCTATAAGAGCCTTAGAATTTTCTGATGAAGACTATGCCGATTATGTGAAACCCTCACAATTTATTACTGACAAACCTGTAATGTATGTTTGTAACGTTGATGAAGCTGCTGCTACAACCGGTAATGCATATGTAGAGAAAGTACGAGAGGCTGTTAAAGACGAAAACGCTGAGGTTTTAGTTTTAGCAGTAGGTACCGAAGCCGATATTGCAGAATTAGATGATTACGAGGAGCGTCAAATGTTTTTAGCTGATATTGGTTTAGATGAACCAGGCTCAGCGAAGCTAATTCGTTCAGCATATAAACTATTGAATCAGCAAACCTATTTCACAGCAGGTGTCAAAGAGGTTAGAGCATGGACCGTTAATGTTGGTGCTACAGGACCACAGGCTGCAGGCGTGATTCATACCGATTTTGAAAAAGGTTTTATTAGAGCAGAAGTTATCGCTTATACAGATTACGTAGAACACGGAAGTGAAGCTAAGGTAAAAGAAGCTGGTAAAATGAGAGTAGAAGGGAAAAATTACATTGTTAAGGATGGTGATGTGATGCATTTCTTGTTTAATGTGTAGTTTGGATTTTTCGATTCTTAGATAGTTAGATTGTCAGTCTGAGTTTGTCGAAGACGTAAATTGAACATAGACCGCTTTGCTGTTAAAACTAAGAACCTAGATAAGTTACGTCATTGCGAAGCTAACTTTTTTGTTAGCTGTGGCAATCTGTTCGTTGGTTATTCATAATAAACAGATTGCCACGTCATTCGTTCCTATTTCCTAGCAATGAAAGAAAGCAGAGGGAGGTTTCAACCCTTGAACATCGTAATTCTTGAATTCCTAATTTTAAGATAAAAACTATAGCTTTAATTTCGTCATATGAAATCTAAGCAAACTTTTATTTACGGTATTTTAGTTGGCATTATAGGCGTTGTACTATTTTCCTCTAAAGCTGTAATGGTAAAGTTAGCGTATCAGTACAATATAGATCCGTTGAGCATCTTGCTCTTAAGAATGTTGTTTGCGTTTCCGTTCTATTTAGCAATCGCTTATGTCTATAGACGTGAAAAGAAAGACCCAACAGAACGGAAAGATTATCTTTGGCTTGTCTTTTTTGGGTTTGTAGGTTATTATTTAGCAAGTTATTTCGACTTTATTGGCTTAAGCTATATTAAGGCGAGTTTAGAACGCATTATTCTTTTTATTTATCCGACAATTGTGCTGTTATTTAATAAATGGTTTCTTAAAAAGGGTATTACTAAAAAACAAAAACTTGCCATATTCATTACATATATTGGCATTTTAATCACCTTTGGTAGTGAGGTTTCAGTCTCTGGCACTAATACGTATGTCGGTGGTTTTTTTGTGCTACTTAGTGCTATAACCTATGCCTCTTATTTAGTAGGTAGTGGTTGGTTGATTCCAAAATTTGGTGTGATGCGTTTTACCGCTTATGTGATGCTTGTGTCTTGTATTTGTGTGTTTATTCATTATGGGATCTTCTCTCAAGTAGATCTTTTTAATTTTCCTTGGCAAGTCTATTTGTTGGGTTTAGGAATTGCAGTTTTTGCAACTGTTATTCCTTCATTTTTAGTGTCTATCTCCATTAAATTAATTAATTCATCGAACTTCGCAGTTGTTGCTGGTATTGGACCAATTTCAACAATTATCCTTGCTATTATTTTTTTAAACGAAAGCTTAACGGCTTTGCAAATCGTTGGAACTATCGTTGTGATTTTAGGGATTTTATTGGTTTCAAAAAGTAAAGAGATATAGTTGCTAATACACTTCAGGGAGTTTTAATAGACTAAATTTATCGAATACCAATGTTCTCAACATTTTCAACGCATTATTGTTAATTACTTTACCCAAACCATATTCCATTTTTTATGGTATAGTCTTATATTAGCCCTTCATCTAAATTTTTACCTATTTCTATGTCAGAACAGTCTAACTATACTGAAGATAATATACGTTCACTCGATTGGAAGGAGCACATCCGAATGCGACCTGGTATGTACATCGGAAAGTTAGGTGATGGCTCGTCTCCAGATGATGGTATCTATATCCTTCTAAAAGAAGTATTAGACAACTCTATCGATGAGTATGTTATGGGAGCTGGTAAGACTATTGAAATTTCTGTACAAGGTGAGCGTGTTATTGTGAGAGATTATGGTCGTGGTATCCCCTTAGGTAAAGTCGTAGATGTCGTGTCTAAGATGAATACTGGTGGTAAGTACGATTCTAAAGCTTTTAAGAAATCAGTCGGTTTAAACGGCGTAGGGACTAAAGCGGTTAATGCATTATCCTCTTTTTTTAGAGTAGAATCTACTAGAGATGGACGGTCTGCTTCTGCAGAATTTGAACAAGGTAATCTTACCAATCAAGATTTGTTAGATGATACGTCTCGAAGAAAAGGAACTAAGGTTAGTTTTATTCCAGATGAAATAATCTTCAAAAAATACAAGTACAGAAACGAGTATATCGTTAAAATGATTAAAAACTATGTGTATCTAAATATTGGATTAACTATAGTTTTTAATGGTGAAAAATATTTTAGTGAAAATGGTTTAAAGGACTTGCTGTCTGAAAATATTAACGAATCAGACATGCTGTATCCGATCATCCATCTAAAAGGTGACGATATTGAAATCGCGATTACACATAGTAAAACCCAATACAGTGAAGAATACCATTCGTTCGTCAATGGGCAAAACACGACCCAAGGGGGTACACATTTAGCGGCCTACAGAGAGTCTATCGTAAAAACCGTTAGGGAGTTTTACGGTAAAAATTATGAGGCGTCCGATATTAGAAAGTCCGTTGTGACTGCGATTGCCATAAAGGTAATGGAGCCTGTTTTTGAAAGTCAGACAAAAACAAAATTAGGATCTACAGATATGGGAGGCAAGTTGCCTACAGTTAGAACCTATATCAATGATTTTGTAAAGAAGTATCTCGACAACTTCTTACACAAGAATCCGGATACAGCAGAAAAGATGCAGCGTAAAATTCTTCAAGCTGAACGCGAGCGTAAAGAATTGTCTGGTATTAGAAAGTTGGCCAAAGACCGCGCTAAAAAGTCGAATCTTCATAATAAAAAATTACGCGATTGTCGTGTGCATTTTGGTGATACTAAGAATGAACGTAATTTAGAATCGACCTTGTTTATAACAGAAGGAGATTCGGCATCAGGAAGTATTACTAAATCACGTGATGTGAATACACAAGCAGTTTTTAGCTTAAAAGGGAAACCGTTAAACTGCTATGGCTTAAGTAAGAAAATTGTTTATGAAAATGAAGAATTCAACCTGCTACAAGCGGCTTTAAATATTGAAGAATCCCTTGAAGACTTGCGTTATAATAATGTCGTGATTGCTACGGATGCTGATGTCGATGGTATGCATATTAGATTGTTGCTCATTACATTCTTCTTACAATTCTTCCCTGAAGTAATTAAAGAAGGGCATTTATACATACTTCAAACGCCATTGTTTCGCGTCAGAAATAAAAAGGAAACGATATATTGCTATTCGCAACAAGAACGAATAGATGCCATGGAAAAATTAAAACCAAAACCAGAAATCACCCGTTTTAAAGGTTTAGGTGAAATATCGCCAGATGAATTTGTCCATTTTATAGGTGATGATATTCGTTTAGATCCTGTGATGTTAGATAAGGATATGTCTATTGAAGAACTGTTATCCTTCTATATGGGAAAAAACACACCTACGCGTCAGGAGTTTATAATTAATAACCTCAAAGTTGAACTTGATATCGTTGAAGACACCTTATGAGAACCGATAATAGAAACGTAAAAACCACTGTTATTTCTGTCTATTTTGTATTGATAGTCCTTGCAGTTTTATTAGCAACAGTCTTTAATTCGTTAGAAATTTTTGTAACGAGTAACCTCTTCCTGTTTTTAGGATGTTTTAGCGTCATGGTTATATTTCATTATGTTGCCAGACATTTTGAATATGATAGTGATGGTGATAAAATAATTGTGCTTAATCAAGGTTTGATTCTGACGGACTATTTAAATTACAGAAAGACCTTACTCGAATTTTCTAAAGAACAGCTCGTAGGTTTTAAAATAAAAAATTTTATTTTTTATAAGACCTTGGTCATAGTGATTAAAAATAAAGATGGAAATATTGTAAAAGAGCGTTTCAACGTCACTTTGGTAAAACGTAAAAGTTTGAAGTATATAAGGCAATCTTTAAATAAGACCATAAAACTGAATAGAAAGCAAAATCAAGCATAGAAGATGTCAGAAGAACATGATGAGTTGTTAAATGAAAATGCTGGTAACCAAGAAACCATAACTAAGGTTACCGGAATGTATAAAGATTGGTTTTTAGATTATGCCTCTTATGTAATCTTAGAGCGTGCTGTGCCTGCAATCGAAGATGGTTTTAAACCTGTACAGCGTCGTATAATGCATTCTATGAAAGATTTAGACGATGGACGTTACAATAAAGTAGCGAATATTGTTGGTCATACGATGCAATACCACCCTCATGGAGATGCGAGTATAGCTGATGCCATGGTTCAGATTGGTCAGAAAGATTTATTGATTGATACCCAAGGGAACTGGGGGAATATCTTAACCGGCGATAGAGCGGCGGCATCGCGTTATATAGAAGCACGACTCTCAAAGTTTGCTTTAGATGTTGTATATAATCCTAAAATCACCGGATGGCAAGCGTCATATGACGGACGTCGTAAGGAGCCTATAAACTTACCTGTAATGTTCCCGTTGCTTTTAGCACAAGGAGGAGAAGGGATTGCAGTGGGTTTATCGACAAAGATTTTACCGCACAATTTTATTGAGCTTATTGAGGCTTCTATAAAACATCTTAAAGGGAAACGCTTTACGATTTTACCAGATTTCCCGACGGCAGGTATTGCAGATTTCACCAACTATAATGACGGTTTACGGGGTGGTAAAGTGCGTGTTAGGGCTAAGATTTCGCAACGCGATAAAAATAGTTTAGTGATCACCGAAATCCCTTTTGCGACAACAACATCATCTCTTATAGACTCTATCTTAAAAGCCAATGATAAAGGTAAAATTAAGATTAAGAAGATTGAAGATAATACAGCAGCTAAGGTCGAAATATTAATTCATTTGCCTTCAGGTTTATCTCCAGACAAAACTATTGATGCTTTATATGCTTTTACAAGTTGTGAAACCTCTATTTCTCCATTAGGCTGTGTTATTGAGGATAACAAACCTTATTTTGTAGGCGTAACAGAGATGTTGCGGCGTTCTACGGATAATACGGTTGCTCTTTTAAAGAGTGAGTTAGAAATTAAACTAAGTGAGTTTCAAGAGCAATGGCATTTTGCTTCACTTGAACGTATTTTTATAGAGAAACGCATCTATCGCGATATTGAAGAAGAGGAAACTTGGGAAGGCGTTATTAATGCTATAGATAAAGGGCTTCAGCCACATATAAAACATCTAAAACGCGGTATTACCGTTGAGGATATTACGCGCTTAACCGAAATTAGAATTAAACGTATTTCGAAGTTTGATATCGATAAAGCCCAACAAAAAATTGACGCTTTAGAAGATCAGATAGCAGAAGTAAGACATCACTTAGCAAACCTAATTGATTATGCTATAGCCTTTTTTGAAAGACTAAAGAAAACGTATGGAGAAGGTAAAGAGCGTCAAACCGAAATACGAATCTTTGAGGATGTTGATGCAACTAAAGTCGTGATCCGAAATACAAAGCTTTATGTGAATAGAGAAGAGGGGTTTGTTGGTACAGCATTGAAGAGAGACGAATATGTTTGTGACTGCAGTGACATTGACGATATTATCGTATTTACCAACGATGGTAAAATGATGGTGACCAAAGTAGATTCTAAAACGTTTATAGGAAAGCATATTATTCATGTTGCGGTATTTAAGAAAAAAGACAAGCGCACGGTTTACAATATGATTTATCGTGATGGCAAAGGTGGTCCGTCATATGTGAAGCGTTTTGCGGTTACGAGTATGACGAGAGATCGTGAATACGATTTAACCAATGGCAGTAAGGGCTCTGATTTATGGTATTTTTCTGCCAATCCTAATGGTGAAGCTGAAGTGGTCACTATAATGTTACGCCAAGTTGGTAGTATAAAGAAATTGAAATGGGACTTAGACTTTGCAGATATTCTTATTAAAGCTAGAACGTCTAAGGGAAATCAGGTTACTAAATATGCTATTAAACGTGTAGAACTCAAAGAAAAGGGAGTGTCCACCTTAAAACCGCGTAAGATTTGGTTTGATGATACAGTGCAGCGTCTTAATGTGGATGAAAGAGGGGAGTTGATTGGTGAATTTAGAGGTGAGGACCGTTTATTAATTATCACGCAATCTGGACTGGTGAAAACGATTATTCCAGAACTAACGACGCATTTTGATAATGATATGATTGTGATGGAAAAGTGGATTCCTAAAAAACCGATTTCAGCAATTTATTACGATGGTGAAAAAGAACGCTATTATGTTAAGCGATTTTTAATCGAACAAGAAGGTAAACAGGAATCTTTTATTACGGACCATTCAGATTCGCAATTAGAAATAGTTTCGACCGATTGGCGACCGATGGCAGACGTAGAATTTACGAAAGAACGCAGTAAAGAGCGCAAGCCTAATATGGAAGTTGATATTGAAGAATTTATTTCAGTAAAAGGTATTAATGCTCATGGAAATCAATTGACTAAAGATAAAATTAATCAGATAAGTTTGCTAGAGTCATTACCTTATGAAGCTCCAGAAGAAGTACCTGCTGATGAGATTGAAGTTGTTGGTGAAACCTTGGTGACTTCAGAGTCGGCTTCTAAGTCTGAAGACTTAAAAGAGCAAAATAACTCTGAGGAAGATGATGATTTATTAGGACTGGAAGATGAAGGGCAGATTACCTTGTTTTAATAAGGCTAATCTAAGTGATGACTTAGATCAATGGCATTAAAATAATGATGATTCTATGACTGCAAAGGATTTACTAATTAATCAATATAGTTTTAATAACCAAGATTTATTAGTTGGATTACCTGATGCTGTTTGCAAGATAATTAAGGCTAATAGGGTCACAACTTCTTTTAAAGCTGGCCAGTCTATTTTTACTGAAGGAAAGAAGCCAGAAGGTATTTATCGTGTAAGAAAAGGTAAAGTAAAGAAGATTACACATACTAATTTTGGAACACAACACATCTTTTACATCTGCAAGGAGAAGGAATTTTTGGGTTATCATGCCGTTCTAAGTGAAGAGTTATACCCAGATTCGGCAATTGCACTTTTAGATTCGGAAATTGACTTTATCACAATACACGATTTTTTAAATGCTGTAAATTCTTCTCATCTTCTAACACAGCGTCTATTAAAAAACTTAAGTCATGAGTTTAGAGTTTTTATTAACGCTACAAAAATGCTCGCCAAACATACGGTAAGAGAAAGAGCAGCATTAAACCTTTTGATTTTAGAAAGTAAGTTTCAAGTCAATGGAGAGACCGAGACTGAAATCATAATAAATAGAGATGATCTAGCAAGTATGGTTGGCACAGCAAAGGAGTCTTTAGTCCGAATGCTGAAAGATTTTAAAGAAGAACACTTAATTACATCTAAACGAAGTAGTATTTTTATTAAGGATTACAATGGACTGGTTAAAGTAGCAAATTTTATATAGGTCTTACTTACATTGATAAATATCAATGTAAGTATCTGTATTAGTTTACGTTTAATGAATAAATTGGTCTCATATAAATCCTTCTAGAATGCTTAAAGTTGTATACTTAGCCCTCATGTTATTCGCGGTAGTCACGGCAAATTCTCAAAATTGGACTACAGACGTTGAAAAAGCAAAAATTTCGGCTCAGAAAGAAAATAAAACAATTGTATTAGTTTTTCAAGGCTCAGATTGGTGTGCGCCTTGTATTAAATTAGATAAAGAAATCTGGAGTACAGATGAATTTAAAACATATGCAAAGGACCATTTTATTATGCTGAAGGCGGACTTCCCAAGACGGAAGAAGAACGCCTTGAATGAAGACCAGCAAAACCATAATAGGCAATTAGCAGAAACTTATAATAAGAATGGATACTTTCCGTATGTCGTTATGCTTGACGGAAATGGCAAGGTTCTAAGTGAAAATGGATATAAAAAGACCACGCCTAAAGCGTATATTGAATTATTAGAATCCTACAAAAAATAGACATTTGAAAAAGATAGTTGTATTTGGGTTCGTGCTTTTCTTAAGTTTTTCAGCGGCATCACAAGAAACATATAAGCGTGTTATAAAGCTTATGGGTAGTCGTTTTGATATAACTGTGGTTGCTAAAGATTCAATAGAAGGGCACAAATATATTGATACGGCAGTTTTTGAAATAGCGCGAATAGAAAAATTGATTTCTTCTTGGGATGAAAAATCTCAAACCTCAAAAATAAATAGACATGCAGGCATAAAACCCATAGAAGTTGATAAAGAACTTTTTAATCTCATACAGCGTTCAATAGGTATTTCTAAACTCACAGATGGGGCCTTTGATATTTCATACGCATCAATGGATAAGATTTGGAAGTTTGATGGTAGCATGAAACAAATGCCTTCTGAAGAAGATATAAAAGCTTCAGTTGAAAAGGTAGGCTATGCAAACGTAATTCTAGATGCTTCTAACAATTCTGTCTTTCTAAAACGAAAAGGAATGAAAATAGGATTTGGAGCTATCGGTAAAGGCTATGCTGCAGATAAAGCTAAGACTTTACTTATGGAGAAAGGGGTCGTTGCAGGTATCGTAAATGCCTCTGGTGATATGAATACCTGGGGGAAACAAACCAATGGAAAAGAATGGCAAGTTGCTATTACCAATCCTTTAGATAAAACAAAAGCTTTTGGTCTTTTGCCGATTAAAGAAGGTGCCGTTGTAACGTCTGGAAACTATGAAAAGCAGGTAACCTTTGATGGAGTAAGGTATTCTCATATTATTGATCCTAGAACAGGTTTTCCTTCTACAGGGATTATTAGTGTCACTGTTTTTGCGCCTAAAGCTGAACTCGCTGATGCGCTAGCCACTTCTGTTTTTGTTATGGGAAAAGAAGTTGGATTAAATAGAATCAATCAATTACCACAAATAGAATGTATTATTATTGATGAAAAGGGCAATCTTTTTATGTCTAACCATATTAAAATCAATTCAGATGATTAAAAAATTTATAATGTTAACTATGTGCTTATCTTTTTTCACGTCCTGTGTGGCGGTTAAAGAATATGATAAAGTAAATTTGAATGACCCAGATATGGTATTAGCTGCCAAAAAAGCGGATAGAAACATCTCAACATTCCACTCGTATAGAGAAGCTGCAGTTGGCGCAAATGGCGGTAAAACAGGTGGTGGTTGTGGTTGTAACTAGATCTAAATACGTCGTTTTGAAAATATTTGGTTTAATCTTTTTTGCTCTTATAGCGACACAATTAGCCATAGGGCAATCTCAAGATTCTACGCAAGTCTATAAGAAAAGAGTTTTAGAAACAACTGAAATTGACTTTCTGTCAAGCTACTATTCACAAGATGGCGATAACGCCGCTGTAAGTGGAGGCTTAGGGACTGAAGAATTAACCGATGTAACCGCTGCATTTATTGTGTCAATTCCATTAAATGATGATGATATTTTAACCATTGATGCTGGGATTTCAGCTTATACTTCCGCGTCTTCTAGCAACGTTGATCCGTTTGATGGAGATAGCCTTGCAGATCCTTTTGTAGCTAGTTCTGGTGCCTCTCAGTCAGATTTATGGGCAAATATAACCGGTGTTTAGAGTCATAGTTCTGATGATAGAAACGATATTTGGACGGCTAAATTATCAGTCTCGGCTGAATATGATTATTTTTCCGCTGGTGTTGGCGGTAGCTATACTAAGTTGCTGAACGAGAAGAATACAGAACTCTCCATGAGTACAACTATTTTCATAGATACTTGGAATGCGATTTACCCCATAGAACTAAGGCCTTTTGCTGAAGGCGGTGATGGATTAAGTGATTCATTATTCGCGGAAAACACAATTACAGGAAACCCTAATTATAATCCTAACTTTAAAGCGTTTAATGATGAAGGACGTAATTCCTATGCGCTTGGAATTGGCTTCTCGCAGATCGTATCTAAGAATCTACAAGGCTCAGTATCACTCGATGTAATTAAACAAGATGGATTGCTATCTACACCATTTCAGCGTGTGTATTTTAGTGATGTTGCAGATTCATTTATTGAGAATTTTCAGCTCGCAGATGCTATTGAGCGTCTGCCAGATTCTAGACTAAAAATTGCTATTGGAGGAAGATTAAATTATTATATAAACGAAACCTTTGTTTTAAGAACGTTTTACCGCTACTATTCTGATGATTGGGGAATTAAATCCCATACGGCAAGTATAGAAGTGCCCATAAAGCTTAATGATAAATTCACGCTTTACCCATCATATCGTTTCTATAATCAATCGGCAGCCGATCATTTTGCCAAATATGAAGAACATTTAGCTACAGATGAATTTTACACATCAGATTATGATTTATCAAAATATGCGGCTAACCAATATAGTTTTGGTTTGAGTTACACCGATATTTTTACAAAATTTCATATTTCAAAATTTGGTTTAAAAAGTATTGACCTAAAGCACACCTATTACGATAGGGATAATACGCTTAGCGCTAGTATTATATCTGCAGGTTTTAAGTTTGTAATGGATTAATACACTTTTTTAATTGTTCGTTTTTTTATATCTGAAAGATAATTTTTATTAAAAATTAACGACCTCTTATGTAGAAATGCGAGACCTGCACTTTTCCTAACGAATTATTTTTCTTGTTTTTATATTGATTTGTAAATTCCCAATACATAAATGGCGTTCTTTCAGTAAATAGTTCATAATCTAGTTGTTAATCTCTTAATTGTTATTAGAAATTGGTGATAGTATAAACAAGAAAATCTAGTCAGTAGCTCTGCCTTAAAATAAGAGGTGCTTAAAGAAGTAAATGCAGACGATTGAAGTTGTTGATGAAACTGAGAATTCAATAGAAACTACCTAAATCCACAAGAGTAATATTGATAAAAGAAATGAGACAGATATACAAATACAGACAACGATTTTAATTTAGATAGTGATAAATAAGGTTAAGTTGCTTTTTTTTAGGGGATTAGGTGTATAAGAGTTAAAATTTAAAATATTTCCTATTTTTAATTAAATTTCTTTACTTCGATAAAAGGATGTTTTTTTGTAATTTCAGTTTTAATTAAATCCATATTTTATGAAAAAAACTACACTTAGCATGCTGGTTATGCTATTATTTATGTTGTCCGCAACATCAATTTCTGCTCAATCACCAAAAGATGCTTACGTTCCTAGCGAGATAGAGCGCGTACTAGAAAAAATTCAAACCGTAGGGAATTCTGCT
>JAWUVW010000056.1:0-21399 GCA_034112185.1 Flavobacteriaceae bacterium
AGGGATTTACGTCTTTTCTTTACTATGCTTATAATTTGCTGTTCTATTCCATTACGCTTGTCTGCTCTATTTTTATACTTATAATAGGCATCACGTTTAAGACCAAAACAATGTGTTATAGTTGTTAAAGAAGCAAATCCCTTAGATTTCTCTTTGGCTTTGATTAAGGCTTTATACTTAGCTTTTTTTTTAGCTCATTAACAGATTTATATCCTAGGTCTTCAGCTGCAACTTCTAGATAAGAATCTTGTACCATAGCATCCAAGTCCTTTTTTAATAGTAGTTTTTTAAGCTGTTCAATTTCTTTTTGAAGTGCTTTAATTCTAGATATTTCGTCTTTAGTTTCCACTTTTACTCTAGTGTTCATTAAGTCTTTACGATTGTACTTTTTAATCCACACATTTACTGTTGTAGGTGCAATGGAATAGAGTTTACAAAGTTCACTCTTTGTGTGTTTGCCTGTCGTAAGTTCGGCTAAAATTTTTAATTTAAAAGGTTCACTGTAACGTCTAATGACTTTGTCATTTCTATACATAATGTTTAAAATTATGTAGCCTTTATTCAGGACGGGTCAGCATTGTCGCTAACGTGATTGTGTATGGTTAGTTGCGTGTTTAAGCAACTAAATTAGTAAACAAATACTAACCTGAGAAAATTCCGAAGGAATTTTCCAAATAAGCACTTGCCCAAGCAATTAATTATACACGGTGTTGCCAACCGTTTTTATTCCGCTTTTACTATTTCAATGATCTGTCTTTTTTCAGGCGGATTTTTGATTCGTACATTGATTTTTTTATAATTCCACTTGTTATTAATTCGGGTTGCAGTTATGTCCATGCGTGCCACTAATTTTTCACCTGTAAGTCGGATTGATGAGTTGACAGTTTTATTATCATCGGAATATCCAATAGAACCCTCTAAAATCGCAAGTTTATCAATCGGTTCAATCTCTCCCAACAATTCAGTTGCTCTTTGGTCAGTTTTCACCTTTTCGAGTGCGTTTTCATAAAGTTCGGTATCGGCATAAGCTTGAGCAAGATTAGTTACTGCTCCGCTCATTCCAGATGAGAAAAATATCACTATCAAAATGACAATTAATCCGCTTATTGGAAGGAACCATTTCCAATTCCGTTTCCACCAGCTTTTTTGCTCAATAAGTTCGTTATTCATTTTATAATACTTTTTTCAGAATCGGTTTTTCTACAGTCTAGTCTTTTTTATCAATTTTTTAGTTATTTGCATGATTTGCTCAAATGGTTGGCAACAATTGGCTAACAACATTGCGTTTAGCCCTTTTAGGTCTCTACCTCCAAATTTAGAGAAAAAAGGTAAGTGTTTTTATACGTAGTTCTACGTATTTTCTAAAAATAGAACTATGAGAATTCTATAGAATGTACTGAGACGAAAAGCAAGTTAAACTATTTGATCTAATCATTTCCTAAATATTTTTATCCTCGTAAATTGGATGAGAAATTACCCATAACCCTATCTGTTTTTATTAGAACAACAGTTGCATAAAGACGTGATATTTAAATTTACAGGTATTCAAACACGTGTATTTCAATTAGATAATTAAATGGGTTCGCGTCCCGTCCAGACCGCTAAAATTGCAAAACAAAAGCATCAATAAATTGAGGCTTTTTATAAGGGAGATTCTGATTTCCATGGGAATAGTAATGCTGTGTTCGGTTTCTTCTATGAAGGGTCTGCCTCGAGTGCAACTACAAGATATCACTAAGATAGGCTTCTAATTTTCTGCTGTTACAGCTTCGTCTTTCACCTCTTTAATAAGATACACATAAACAGGAAAGTGATCACTAAAGCCACCTGTGTAACCGCCATCTGCAAAACTTCTAAAAGGGTAGCCTTTGTATCGTCCGCGCTTATTAGTTAGATATGCTTTGTTATAGATACCCGCCAACCAAAACCTGTAAGAGGTGTAATCTTCCTCTAACAAGGGTTGGGTCATCATAATTTGGTCAAACAAACTCCAAGCATCTCTGTAGGCTGTTGTACCATAACCTTTCTCTGTAAACATTTTTTCAAAAGGATTATAAATCCCTTTTAATGGGACATCTTCCTTATTTTTTATTGCATTCAGGGCTTTCTTTACACTTTCATTAGTTGGATCATCGTTTAAATCTCCCATGGTAAAAATCTTAGCATAAGGGTCAACAGACTGTATAGAATCAATGATACGTTTGTTTAATTGTGCTGCACCAACTCGTTTAGATCTACTTCTTGCTTCACCACCACTTCGAGATGGCCAGTGATTCACTAAAATATGGATTAAATCACCATCTAATTTCCCAGTCACTAATAACTGATCTCTCGTATACACTCGTTTTCTGGTTAAACGATCATAGATCAGTAATTCGTGTGGTCTGGAATCCATTGGTTTAAATAAAGCCTTTTGGTATAACAAGGCCACATCTATACTTCTTCTATCTGGCCCTTCGAAATGAATAATCCCATAATCTTTTCCTAGTAATAAAGGATCATTAACTAAATCGACTAACACCTCTCGATTTTCTATTTCGCATACTCCAATTATAGCGGGTGAATTATTTGCTTTATCGCTCCCAATACTAGCGATTACGCGAGCCATATTCTTAATTTTATTTTTGTAAACTTCAGAGCGATTTGCCTTTATCTCCATCATTGGGCTGGCCTCATCATATTTTAATGGATCATTAATCGTATCGAATAAATTTTCTAAATTATAAAACGCTAACGTATGTATTTTAAATCGTTTTTCCTCTTGTGACCAAACATTCGAAACACATACGAATGTGAGTAAAACAACACCCAATTTTATAAATTTCATTTGTAGTTCTTTATTGTTTTAAATAAGCAATTTGTAAAATTTCGATAATTTTCATTTTTACAATATTCTATTTTTTTTAACAGCATTTCATTTTATAGTTTAATATAATCATAAAATTCTTAGCATACTGTTCGTCAAAAGTATGTAATTATTAGAATATACGTACATTTAGGTGTTCTAAATACTTGGTATTTAAGATTCTAACAATCAATTTTATAATTAGGCATGCAAAAGAGTTCATTACTTTTTCTGTTCGGAATCGCCTTCTCATTAACAAGTTTTGCTCAGCAAACCATCGTCAAGGGAAGTGTTTTGGATGGAACTACAGGGCACCCAATTCCTGATGTAACCATCACTATTGAAGAAACCGGACAAACAGTAAGGACCGATACTAAGGGCGAATTCAGTTTTACTAAAAACCTGCCACTTGGTGAGCAAGTTTTAAAAGTTGAAATCGTAGGCTACGTTACAAAACGTTATCCAATCATTGTAAACGAAGGCCAAACTGTAGCTATCAGCGGCATGACCTTAGACTACAATCAAAGCGACAAAAATGATTTATTCATTATTTCAATTTCAGATGATAATTTAAATAGTGAGGATGACGGCTTAACAGACAACATTTCTGGTTTACTACAAGCCTCTAGAGATGTATTTTTAAATGCGGCAGCGTTTGATTTTAGCGCTACCTTTTTTAAACCAAGAGGATTAGACAATGCCAATGGTAAAGTTCTTATCAATGGTCTTGAAATGAACAAACAATTTAACGGAAGACCACAATGGGGAAATTGGGGCGGTGTAAATGATGTACAACGTAACCAAGAATTCTCAATGGGCATATCTGCTAACGATTACACCTTTGGCGATATCGCTGGCACAAACAACATTATTATGCGCGCTTCAACATACAGAAAAGGGGGTCGTATTTCTTATGCTTCTGCGAACCGAAGTTATAGTGGTAGAGTCATGGCAAGTTATAATTCTGGTGTATTAGAAGGCGGATGGTCGTATGCTGTTTTAGGATCTAGACGCTATGGAAATGAAGGTTATGTCGATGGTACTTTATATGATGCCAATTCCTTTTTTATTGCTGTGGAAAAACAAATCAATAAAAAGCATAGTATCAACTTCACAGGTATTTATGCTCAAAACAGACGTGGACGTTCTACCGCTATAACTCAAGAAGTGTTTAAACTTAAAGGCCGTAAATACAATCCATTTTGGGGTGAAGTAGAAGGTGATCTAAGGAATTCTAGAGTTAGAAAAATTGAAGAACCAATCTTAATGTTAAACCATTTTTGGAAAATCTCTTCTAAAATAAGATTAAATACCAATGTGGCTTACCAATTTGGTGAAATTGCAAATACAAGAATAGATAACAATGGATCGCGCTTGGTTGAGATTAATGGCGAAAATGTTTACCTAGGTGGCGCAAGGAATCCGACACCAGAGTATTATCAAAATTTACCGAGTTTTCATTTACAAGAGGCCAACCCAACGGCTTACGATTACCAACAAGCCTTCATAGCACAAAGACAATTTGTAAATGATGGTCAATTAAATTGGAATAATCTATATACAGGTAATGCAACAGTTAGAGCTGATGGCGGAAATTCAATTTATGCTTTACAATCTGATGTTACAGACGATTCTCAAATAAGTATTAATTCTATACTTGATGTTGATTTGGCAGATAATATTAGATTAAATGCTTCGGTTAACTACAGGCAATTAAATAGTGAAAATTACGCACGTATCGAAGATTTACTCGGTGGTACTGGTTATTTAGACATTGATGCTTTTGCTGAAGCCGAAGACGGTCAAGGTTTTGGTTTATTAAATAATTTAGCCCAAAGTAATATAAGAACGCCCAATAGAATTGCAACTGAGGGTGATCGTTATAAATATAACTACAACATCAATTCTGATGATATTAGTGCTTTTGCGCAAGCCCAGTTTAAATATAATAAAATCGACTTTTATATTGGTGCTAAAATCTCTCAAACCGCATATCAAAGAAATGGCTTGTACGAAAACGGATACTATGCCGGAGAGGGCGATTTTAATTCTTTTGGTAAAAGTGAAAAATTGGATTTCTCAAACTATGGGGTTAAAGGTGGATTTACCTATAAAGTTACGGGTAAACATCTTATTGATGTTAATGCGAGTTACTTTACAAAAGCACCAACCATTAGAAATTCTTTTGGCAATGCAAGACAAAGTAATCAAGTTGTGTTTGGTTTAGAAAGTGAAACTATTCAATCTATTGACGCCAGTTACATTTTTAGATCACCTATCGTAAAAGCGCGTCTTACGGGTTTCTTCTCTGGTTTCCAGAATGGCACAGATATCGGATTTTTCTTTGCTGAAAGTGCAGGTAATAACTTTTTACAAGAAGTACAAACCCATATAGAAAAACGTCATGTTGGTGCGGAACTTGGTATAGAAGCTCAAATTACACCAACTATTAAATTAAAAGCGGCGGCTTCAATAGGGCAATATACATATGCTAATAATCCAAACGTTTATTATACTTATGCAGAATTGGGTCCAAGAAATATCGATCGATTAACCTACGGAGACGGCACAACGGCTTTAAAAGACCTCCACGTAGCAGGCGGACCAGAACGTGCTTATCAAATAGGTTTTGAATATAGAGATCCAGACTATTGGAATATTAGTCTTACCAGCAACTTCTTTTCTAATGCTTATACCGACATCAGTGCTTTAAAACGTTCTAGTGCATTTTCAACCGATCCAGATCTTTTGAGTGAAGAGGACTTCACTAATGCGAATGATAACGGATCAATAAATATTAGTGGAAATACATTTAACGATTATGATGAAGCTGTTGCAAAACGCCTATTAAAGCAAGAGCAATTTGAGGATTATATGTTAGTAAACGTTATCGGTGGAAAATCATGGAAGATTAAAGATTACTTCGTTGGCTTTTTTGCCATTATTAATAACGTACTCAATAAGCAATTCAGAACGGGTGGATTTGAACAATCGCGACGTGTAGATTATAGAAGTCAGATTGAAGAGCAAACCAATGCCAACGGTCCTGTATTTGGTAATCGCTATTTTTATGGTAATGGCACCACATATTACCTTAACGTATATGTAAGATTTTAATAAAGCTCTGTTCGAACACAATAAAATTTATAAAATGAAATCGGATAGATTTCATGTTACCGAAATAAAAAATAAAAAGACTCTCATGAAAACTTTAAAAATCAACAAATTAATACGGCTTCTTATAGGTTTAGTCTTACTTAATGGCTGCGTACAAGACGATGATTATAATACCCCCGATGTTTCAATTAACGAACCAAATATACCTGAAAGTGCACTTGTACAAATCAGCAGTGTTGCGGGTCAATTAGCGCAAGAACAAGGTGGTGATTTAGACTATGGAAATGAAGATGCAACCTATTCTTACACCTTTAATGAGACAGATCAATTTATGGTAGGCTTTGTTATTTCTACTGACGAAGGCGGAAATTTCTTTAAAGAAATTGTTATTCAAGATAAACCAGAAAACCCAACAATTGGCATCAAATTATTGATTGATGTTAACCCCCTTTTTGTACGGTATGAAGCTGGCAGAAAAGTTTATATAAAACTTAACGGATTATCTTCTGGTATCACCAATGGTGTATTAACACTTGGCACTTTAAATGGTAACCAAGTTGATAAAATACCATCTGGTTCTGAAACCGAAGTTATCTTAAGGTCTTCAGTAAAAGAAACTTTGGTGCCACTTCCATTAGCCTTTGCTGATTTCGCCGATGATAAAACAAATTTATTTGTACACTTACAAGATGCACAATTTAATAGAAATCAGGCCACTGGAGATTCACCTCTAAGCTATGCTGCTGAAGCTTCAGATGAATTTGATGGCGAACGTCTTTTAGAAAGTTGTGCGTCATCTTCTTCTGTAATCTTTAGCACGAGTACATTTGCGGATTTTAAAAGTTTAACATTACCGTCTGGTAGAGGTTCTATAGATGCTATTTTAACTAAAAATTTCTTTGGAGATACATTTAATATCGCCGTTAACACTCCTGAAGATGTCAATTTTGATAGTTCAGATCGTTGTGACCCGGATTTCTTAGAATGTACAGGTTCTTTTGGTGGTGGTTCTGCAATATTTGAAGAAAATTTTGAAAATTTTGGAACATTCGAATCTGAAGGCTGGGACAATATTAATATCGGCAGTACTGATAACGAATGGGTTATTAGTAGTTTTGACAGCTTCTATGCGCAAGTTTCTGCCATTAATTCAGATAATGTAGAGGCTAATGTATGGTTAATAACTCCAGCAATTAATATGAACGCTACCATAGGAGAAGCGCTTTCTTTCGATATACAAGCCAACTATTATAACGGCACCAACTTATCGGCATGGGTTTCTACGGATTATGCTGGTGACCCAACAACGGCAACATGGTCTATTTTAGATGCAACAATACCTTCTGGTCCAAGCGGTGGTTTTGGCAACTTTGAAACTGTTGGCCCAGTAAATATATCTTGTATTGATGGTAATGCTGTGTTCGGTTTCTTCTATGAAGGGTCTTATCCTAGTGCAACAACAAGATATCATTTAGATAATATAGAAGTTACAGGTAACTAATATATTATACTAGCTATAAAAGTCACATCTTTGTATTTAATAAGATGTGGCTTTTTATTTTATCACAACACTATGTTAGATCAATTTTACATTTCTATTTTCAATTATTATAAAAAGACTTTTGGCAAAAAGAGTCTTGGTATCGCCCTGCTCTATATCAATTTTTTAGAGCTATCGATTATACTTGCTTTGGGTGCCTTTTTTTTGGCGTTTGCCAACCAAATGAAGCTCTTAATAATGTCTTCTACTAAATTTTGGGTCCTCTTTGCTTTGGTCGCCATTTTTGTGGTCTTTAAGAATTGGATGCGGTATAACGGTAAAAAGCGCATTGTATTAAATGCCAAAATAAAAGGAAGACCAACCTCTATATATTTGTTATGGATTCTCCCTTTTGGATGCTTTTTACTTGCCTTTATTTTACTTCAAGTGGTATAGCACCAATACACCTTAAAATAATTCATGTAATACACTAAAAAAACACCAGCCAAATGGCTAGTGTTTTATATGTTTTATTTAAAGCTGTGTTTATGTTTTACTCAGCCTTTTTTTCTTCGCTACAACAGGCCTTTTTACAGTCTGCTTTACAAGCCATTTCCGCCGCTTCTGTCTTATTAGCACAGCATGCTTCTTTACAATCTGCTTTGCATACTTTCTTTTCAGCGCCAAAGTCATCAACTTTATGCATGTCTTTAACTTTATAAATGTCAGCCACTTTGCTAACCGTTTTCTCTAAAGATGATGGTGTTACTTTCGCTTCATCATATTCTACCATAGCTAAACGCTTATCAAAATCGACTTTAGCAGATTTTACACCTTCCATTTTGGCCATTTTTTTCTCAATGGTTTTTGCGCAACCCATAGCACAGGTCATTCCATCAATGCTAAATTCTACTTTAGCATAAGTCGCGTTAGGATCTAAAGTTTGAGCAACATCTTTTTTGGTTACGTCTATAGTTTTAACTTCTGGCTGTGCTTCATTTTTACAAGATGTAAAAACTAAGGCCATAATAGCAACAATACATATATTCTTAAAGGTCTTCATAATTTAAAATTCTTGAATTCTGATAAATCTAATACATATTGCTGTTTCTTGCTTAAGAATTAACGATTTTTGTGATTATTTTACCTATATGTTGTATGAAAAACCTTAGTATTAAGTGGATTTACCTTCTAATTCTGTCTCTGATTTGGGGAAGTTCATTTATTTTGATCAAGAAATCACTTTTAGGACTTACTCCATATCAACTTGGTGCTTTACGTACTATAATAACGGGGGTGATTCTTTTAGCGTTCGGTTATAATACATTAAAAACAATCCCTAAGTCTAAATGGAAATGGCTACTCATATCTGGACTCTTAGGCTCTTTTATTCCATCGTTCTTTTTTGCTATTGCTGAAACTGAAATCGATAGTGCTGTAGCGTCGATACTAAATTCGCTTGTCCCCTTAAATACGATTTTATTAGGTTTTGCGGTCTTTAAAATTGCATCTACAAAACGACAAGTTTTGGGCGTCATTGTCGGTTTTATTGGAACTTCAATTTTAATTCTTAAAGGTTCAGAGTTAAACCCAAATCAAAATTACGTGTATGCTGGTTTTGTGATTGCTTCTACCCTAATGTATGCGGCAAACGTCAATATTATAAAACGTTATTTACAACATGTAAAGCCCCTAGCTATTGCTGCTGGGAATTATGTTTTCATTGTGATACCAGCACTGATTGTACTTTTATTTACTGATTTTTTTAGCTTAGAAACATTTAATAATCCGGCGCTACCTAAAGCATTAGTATACATCACTATTCTTTCGGTTCTTGGTACAGCTCTGGCTAAAGTCATTTTTTTTAAGCTTGTTCAGATATCCACTCCAGTCTTTGCTTCTTCGGTCACCTATATTATGCCAATAGTCGCCTTAATTTGGGGCGTATTAGATGGTGAGGCTTTTAGTTTTATTCAGGGTTCAGCAGCCTTACTTATATTGGTTGGTGTTTATTTATCTCATAAACGTAAGACATAAAAAAAACCGAAGCTTTCACTTCGGTCTTTTAATTTATAATACTATTCGTCTCTAATTAAAATCAGCATCTGTAACACCCTCATTAACTTTAACTTCAGTAGATTCAAAGACAAGAACCTGAGGCCCAGAAGTAACTTTCATTGTATAAGGCATCATTACACCACCTACAGCTTTGTAGTTAGAATAATCCGTAGTCGTTGTCACAGACTGTCCTTGAGCTTCAGTCGCCTCTTCAGTTCTTAGTAAATATCCAGTGTTTACATCGTAATATCTGGAAGATGACTTATCATCTTTTGTTACTTTAATCTTATAAACATCTGTACCCTCGATAGCGGTCATACTCTCTAACTCCATAGTTGCAGCCTCCATAAATAGCTCTTCAAACAGTCCTTTCGTTGATTTTCTGGTAGACAGAGCTGCATCATCCATAGGGATTTTTCTTCCTTGTTGCTCCATATATCCGGTTTCGCCATCAAAACTCTGTTTCATTAAAGTTCCCATACCCTCTGCCGTTAGTTCCATTGAGAATTTATTAGGTGACATTTGCATAATTACTGCTTTTGGGGTAAATGGCGCGCCAGCAATTGTAACATCTGCGTTGATCAAAGTAGAATTAACCTTTCTTAAATTTTCTTCACCACCAACTGCAGTCACATAATTTTCAATTACCGTTTCAGCAGTTAAACCCTCTGGTAAAGGTTTAGAAAAAATTGGCTTATCTATCGCATTCGCGTATTTATCAAAATATTTTATAGGAATTCCAGTTTTTTCAAGATTTTCTAAAACGTCACTTCCTTTTCCTACTACAACAATACGTGCGTTTTCAGTTTTAAAATACTTGTTGGCAACACGTGTTATGTCATCTGCAGTAACCGCATTGATTTTCTCCAAATACGTTGTGTAAAAATCACTAGGAAGATCATTCCGCTTAATATTCAAGGCATACCTTGCGATTGTTTCTGGGTTTTCTAGAGCCAACACAAAATCACCTACATATTTAGCTTTTGCATTTGCCAAATCCGTAGGATCTACAGGTTCGGTTTTAATACGCGTAATTTCTTTAAGTGTTTCGACAACAGCACTATCAGTAACGGCATTTCTTACCGCTGCACCCGCTGTAAAACGAGACGCTTTATATCTACTTGTGCCAACGTTAGAACGTGCTCCGTATGTATACCCATTCTTTTCACGAAGATTCATATTTAAGTAACTACTAAAACCACCACCTAATATTTTATTAGCGATTAATACAGAATGATAATCGGCATCATTCATCTTTAGCTCTACATTGTTAGTCAATGAAATATTAGACTGTACCGCATTTGGCATATCCACAAAATTGATTTGCGTAAACTGTACATTAGGGCTTGGTTCTGCCAGCGTCGTTTCGATTGTTGCTCCTACTTCCCACTTACTGAAATGCGCTGTAATCTGTTTCTTAACGGTTTTTAAATCCACATCACCAACAACAACGATGTAGGCGTTAGAAGGGTTAAAATACTGTTGATAGAAACTTAATATATTTTCAAACTCCACATTGTTCACCGTTTCTTGAGACAGATACTCACCGTTAGGGTGATTGATTCCGTAAGATAAGGCACTTCCAACGCGATCTGCAACGGCATCAACACTTTTTTCCTGAGTCTTTAAACCTTCTATTAACTTCTCTTTTTCTTTTTCAAACTCTTCTTTCGTTAATAACGGATTAATTGCTGCATCGGCCATTAATTCAACCATGCGGTCAGAGTATTTAGACAAAGAACTAGCAAAAGCACTTTGTGGTCCAAAACCTAAACTCGCCCCTAAGAAGTCAATCTCTTCATTAAAGTCATCTTTTGAAATACTAGAAGTTCCATTACCTAGCATCGCTCCAAGTAAGGCTGAAACGCCTGCTTTATTTCCTTCCGAAATTGGCTTATTATCTATACTTAAAGAATAAGATACTCTAGGTAATTTGTGGTTTTCTACAACAAGAACCTTTATCCCGTTTTCAAGTTCAAATTCTCCTGGAACTTCCAAGGTGATTTTCGGAGCTGGACCTGACTCAGGTTGTTTAGATCTGTCTATTTGTGCATTAGCGCCCATTGTCATTAAAAACAATACGACAAATGCAGTTATTTTAGTTTTCATATTAAAATTAGTTTTCATCTTATTGATCATCTTTTTTAGTTGGTAAATACTCTAAAACTAGACGTTGATTTGGGTTTAGATATTTCTTTGCAGCTGCCTGAATTTCTTTTCTTGTTATGGATCTGTAAATATTAATTTCATTATTAATTAAATTTACATCATCATATAACATGTGGTAACGTGCTAAAGAATTTGCAATACCGGAAATACTAGAATTCGCGTTTACAAAATTGTTTTCAAACTTGTTTTGAAGTTTTTGGTAATCTCTCTCAGACATTAATGTCGTTTGAACTTTCACCAATTCCGCATCAATTCCAGCTAACAAATCTTCCAATGAATTATCTCCTAGTGGCAAGCCATATAAAATATAAGTACCGTAATCTTCTTGACTTTGATTAATAGCACCTACTTGTAAGGCCATTTTATCATCGTCTACCATTTTCTTGTATAGCTTAGATGTTTTACCACTACTTAAGTAACTCGACAACATTTCTAAAACATAAGAATCTCTTTCTGTCATAGCTGGCGTTCTGTAAGCTGCCATAATCGCCGGGATCTGAATATTAGAGTCGTATGCTTCGGCCTTAATAGTTTCGGTAATTGGATCTTCCTTTGGGAAATTCCTAATAATATCTTCACCTCTTGGAATTGGACCAAAATAATCTTGAATCATTTTTTTAGTCTTAGCAATTTCAATATCCCCTGCAACAACTAAAACAGCATTGTTTGGTACATAGAATTTTTTATTGAAGGCTTGAAACTCTTCTAAAGTCGCCGCATCTAAATGTGCCATTTTACCAATTGTAGTTCCTTTATATGGGTGTTTTTTGAACATATTTAGTTTCACGTTTTCAATAAATTTACCATAAGGGCTATTATCTACGCGTAAACGTTTTTCTTCTTTTACAACCTCATTTTGAGTATCTACACCAATTTGATTGATCACTGGGTGCAATAAACGCTCAGATTCCATCCATAATCCTAACTCTAAACTATTAGAAGGAAATACTTCGTAATAATACGTTCTATCATCTGTAGTGTTGGCATTGTTACTACCCCCGCTTGCAGCAACGATGTTGAACCATTCGCCACGCTCAATATTTTCGGTTCCTTCAAATAATAAGTGCTCAAAAAAGTGAGCCATACCAGTACGCTCTGGATTCTCATCTTTTGCACCTACATGATACATAACCGCTGTTGTAACCACCGGAGCTGTGTTGTCTTGATGCAAAATAACATGCATACCATTGTCTAAATCGTACTCCTCAAATTCTACCTTCTGCGCGTTGGAGTGAAGTCCAACAAGCAATAAAAGCGCCAGAGTAAAAAAGCTTTTTTTCATTGTTAAGTGTGTTTTAAATTTAAATTGTTTTTGTATTTGTCTACAAAATAGATCAATTGTTACATAAAGTCCTACAAAAATAAGGCATAAGACGTTAATTTTAAAATAATTAAATATAAAAACGCTCTTAAAGCTATCCTCAAACTTGGTATGCCATTTCTATCCCTTAACAAACACTCTTATGAACCACTCGAAAACCATTAAAACGTTTGTAAATTAATAATATAGGCGTATATTTGCATCCGCTTTCCGAGAAGGAAGGCATTTATATTATAAACAAATTAATAAAAACGTTTACGCTATGTACGCAATTGTAGAGATAGCAGGGCATCAATTTAAAGTTGAAAAAGACCAAAGAGTTTTTGTTAACCGTTTATCTACTGAAGAAGGTCAGAAAGTTTCTTTCGACAATGTTCTTTTAATAGAAGATGGTAACAATATTACTTTAGGCGCCCCAGCTATAGACGGAGCACAAGTAAGTGCAAAAGTCTTGAAGCACCTTAAAGGTGACAAAGTAATAGTTTTCAAAAAGAAAAGACGTAAAGGTTACCGTGTTAAGAATGGACACAGACAATCTTTAACTGAAATCGTAATTGAAGGTATTACTACTTCTGGAGCAAAAAAAGATGCTCCGAAAAAAGAAACTAAAAAAGCTGAACCGAAAGCAGAAGCGAAAGCGGCTGCTCCAAAAGCTGAAAAAGTCACTCCAACGCAAGAAGAGAAAACAGTAGAATTAACTCAAGATTTGAGTGCAATGACTGTAGCTCAATTGAAAGAGATGGCTAAAGTTAAAGGAATCGAAGGCATTTCTTCTATGAAGAAAGCTGATTTAATTGCTGCATTAAGCTAAATTATTAACACTATAAAACCTTAAGATCATGGCTCATAAAAAAGGAGTTGGTAGTTCGAAGAATGGTAGAGAATCAGAATCGAAACGTTTAGGCGTGAAGATATTTGGTGGACAAGCTGCTATTGCTGGAAATATCATATTAAGACAACGTGGTAATACGCATCACCCAGATGAAAACGTATACCAAGGAAAAGATCACACTTTACATGCTAAAGTTGACGGTCTTGTAAAATTTACAAAGAAAAAAGATAACAGATCTTACGTTTCTATTGAGCCTTTTGAGGCTTAGGAAATTTATTTCTTAAATAATTCAAACCCTTTCTATTTATAGAAAGGGTTTTTCGTTTTTTATCAGCAGCGTTGTCAGATTTGATTTTGAAACTAGTGTAGCAATCAAAGCACCTAACGGATCTCAAAAATCTTCATCTTACCTGCACTTCGACTGCACTCATCGTGACAGTAATGTCACTAAACAATCTCCATCTTCTTCAACAAAAAGCTAGCGTTCATATTCTGGCAAACGCCTTGTTTTAGCTTGTAATCGAAATAAAGCTCGTCATTGATAATTTCTGCATCAAAGTAGTAGTTCTTTACGGCTTCTAATTCGGTTTCAATTTCTGTTAAGCTTAAATCGTGAGTAGCGATAATTCCTGTGGCATTAAGTTTTACTAACTTTTCTACAAACTTTCTGGAGCCAATCGCTTTGTCTGTGCTGTTCGTTCCTTTAAGGATTTCATCTAAAATTATAAAATAGTTAGTGTCCTTATCAACCGTATCAACTACAAATTTAAGCCGTGTTAATTCGCTAAAAAAGTACGAACTATCATCAGTTAAAGAATCTGTGGTTCGCATACTTGTAATTAACTTAATAGGCTTGTACTTGCTTTCCTTTGCACAAACAGGCAATCCAACATTTGCCATAACAATATGTAGTGCAACCGTTCTTAAAAAAGTACTCTTCCCTGCCATATTGGCTCCAGTAACAATGAAAAATTGCGCTTCTTCCAATACCAAATCACTATCCACCCGTTTTTTAGAATTTAACAAAGGATGTCCTAAAGCTTCGGCTAAAATTGTAGTGGCTTCATTCGTGATTTTAGGGTAACTAAACTCTTGATGGTTAAAAGCATAGTTACCTAAACTATTGTAGGCATCAAAAAAAGTGACGACTTCGAACCAATCTTCAACCTTATGCCCATATTTAGTAATCCACTGTTCTACATGATAGGTTTGTCTAATATCTGAAAGCAAAAGTCCGTTTCCGAATATTGCAGAAATCAAATTATTTCTATTATCTAAGGCATCTAAAGCTTTCGAGAATTTTGAAAATATTTGAGACGCTTTTAAGCCTTCAGATTGAATCTTATGTTGTTGGTCTTTTAGTAATTTTGATTTGAATTCTTGATTTTCTATCCGTTCTAATAACAAGGCGTATTGTCTGAAGGTATCTTTTGCTTTTTCTGTGTTTTGAGCGACATTATTAATGCGCTTTAAATATATCGCTGTAATTCCTAAGCCTACGATTAACCAGAATAATAACCTGTAACCTGTAAAAGCCATTGAAACTATCTCTGTAATTCCAAATATTAAAATTACAACCGAAGCTAAACTATACCCTATAGTCAGCCAATACTGTAATGGACTTAAAAAAGGTTGATACTCCTTAAGCCATTTTATAATGGAATTCGCTTCATGTTTAACTTCAACACCTTGTGCCACTCCAGAATAATTTTGTCTCCATAGAGCTAAAGCTCCAAGTTCTTTAATCGCTTCTTGTCGCGTTTCAATATTGGAGATGTTATTAGCTAGTAATTCTTCGGTAAGTTTTTCTGTACCTTCTTTTATCGTCGTTCGATTTATAAATTGAAAAAATGAGCCTATTCCAAAGAGATCAATATCTAGACTATAAAAATGCTTGGGATTCTGAAAATCGGCCCCATCAGGTCTGTTATGAAAATCCCCTGTTGCAATTTTAAGCTCATCGTCATTAATAATAGCCAGACGTTTATGTAGGGCGCGCTTAGATTTTAAATCCGTGTAGCGCGATAGTAAAATCAGAAAAATCGCTATGCCTAAAACACCTATCCCTAACGCAATTTGCCACGTGTTAAAGCTTAAGTATATACCGAAACAAGTCCCTACAAAAACAGAAAGCCTGAGAACACTCAACAAACTCATTTGCTTAAAAATGTGCTTAGACGCTGCTAAATTCAACTCTAATTGTGCTTTATAAAACGACTCTTGCTGTTGCATAAAATTTTTTGTTATAGAACTCATCTTAATTCTTTCCTTGACCTTCAAAATTTCCATTTCGCACTCTAATTTCGCTCTTTTTTATAAGCTTAGCGATGCTATATTGATAAAATACAGATGCATTACAGAACAAAAGCTAAACTTTTCGGTTTAAAACAAAAGGTCGAGATGAGTTCATAATCCTGAAGAATCAATGACTTCAATTATCGATAGGATAATCTTCACAGAATTCTTATAGAATGCTGGAGTTATATCTTCAAAAATATCTGTAGGCTTATGATAAGCAACGTGGTCTTCGTTACCAAAATATAAAAATGGGATTTTTACTTTATGAAATGGGCCATGATCCGAAGACATGGTCCAATCTTGTTTTCCATCTGTTCCATCATGGCCTTGCAATAACTTTGACGATGTGGGGTTTTCGAAAGCATCTATCAATGTCTTAAGTGACGTATTGTAACGTGCTCCAACAACATACAATTCGTCTTTAGCGCTACGGCCTATCATATCCATATTAATGTTGAGTAAAATTTTACTAGTATTAAAAGTAGCAACAAAATGTTTAGCGCCTTTTAATCCTAATTCCTCAGCATCAAAAACGGCTAGTATTACAGAATATTTTGGTGGGTTTTTAGTGAAATATTCAGCAAAACTAATTAAAGCTGCTACACCAGAAGCATCATCATCTGCTCCATTGTATATTTTGTTTTCTGAAACACCGAGATGGTCGTGATGTGCACTAATAACGATATACTGATCTGGAAATTGGGTTCCTGTAATCTCAACTAAAATATTATTAGCATTAAATTTTTCACCTCTACTTTCGAATGAAAACGGCTGTTCATATTTTCCATTAAAACCCGATACGTTTAAGTTTTTAAATTCTTTAATAATATAGGCTCTGGCAGCATCATTGCCTTTTTCTCCTGTTTTACGACCTTCAAACTTATCTGAACTTAAGATTTCTAATCGGTTTAAAAGTTCGTCTTCATTAAATTTTGTCTGCTTATTCTGAGCGTAACTAAGCGTTACGAAAAACAGAACACATGTTAGGGTATTTGTAACTATTTTCATGCTAGGGATTTGATTTCAAATAAAAGAAAAAATCCTAAGCTAATGCCTAGGATTTTCATAAAGTATGTGTTAATTTTTAGCCTTTAAAACTCGCAGACAAATATTCTCTATTCATACGCGCAATATTCTCTAAAGAGATGCCTTTAGGACACTCAACTTCGCATGCTCCTGTATTGGTACAGTTTCCAAACCCTTCGTCATCCATTTGCTTTACCATGTTTAAAACACGATCTGTAGCCTCTACTTGGCCTTGAGGTAGCAATGCAAATTGAGACACTTTAGCAGACACAAATAGCATAGCAGAAGAGTTTTTACAACTCGCTACACAAGCACCACAACCAATACATGTTGCTGCATCAAAAGCATTATCAGCATTCTCTTTTTCAATAGGAATAGAGTTTGCATCTTGCGTATTTCCAGACGTATTTACAGATATAAAACCACCCGCTTGTTGTATACGATCAAAAGCAGACCGATCTACAATTAAATCTTTAATTACAGGAAAAGCTGTTGCTCTCCATGGTTCTATATAAATAGTATCACCATCATTAAAGCTCCGCATGTGCAATTGACACACCGTTATCATAGAATCGGGGCCATGAGCTTGTCCATTAACAAACATAGAACAAGACCCACATATACCTTCTCGACAATCGTGATCGAATGCCACAGGTTCTTCTCCTTTTTCTATAAGGTCTTGATTTAAGACATCTAACATTTCTAGAAATGACATATCCGGAGACACATCACCAATCGCGTAATCAATTATTTTTCCTTTATCGTTAGCGCCTTTTTGACGCCATATTTTTAACGTTAAATTCATAGCTCTTTTTTATTTGTAACTTCTCTCTTTAACTTCTATATTTTCGTACACTAAGTCTTCTTTATGAAGCACAGCATCCTTTGGCTCTCCTTTGTATTCCCAAGCAGATACAAATTGGAATTCTTTGCGACGCATTGCTTCACCTTCTGGTGTTTGATATTCATCTCTAAAATGTCCTCCTGCAGATTCTTCTCTTACTAAAGCATCTTTAGCAAATAATTCTCCCAATTCTAGGAAATCTGCAACACGACCTGCTTTCGCTAATTCCTCATTATATTCATCGGCTCTACCAGGAATCTTAACATCCTTCCAAAATTCCTCTCTTAATTCAGCAATCTCAACAATCGCCTCTTTTAAGTCCTTTTCATTTCTAGCCATACCACATTTATTCCACATGATTTTTCCTAATTTCTTATGGAAGTAATCTACAGAATGCGTACCATTATTATTTACTAGCTTATCTATAATTTCAGTGGCGCTTTTCTCAGCGTCTTCAAATTCTTTTGAATCTGTTGAGATTGGTCCTGTTCTAATATCATCAGCTAAATAATCACCAATAGTATATGGCAATACAAAATAACCATCAGCTAGTCCTTGCATTAACGCAGATGCTCCTAATCGGTTAGCACCATGATCAGAAAAATTGGCTTCTCCAATACAATACATACCAGGCACTGTCGTCATTAAGTTATAATCGACCCAAATACCACCCATGGTGTAATGCACCGCTGGATAAATCATCATTGGTGTTTCGTAAGGATTTTGATCTACAATTTTCTCATACATCTGGAATAAGTTTCCATACTTATTCTTAACGATTTCTTGGCCAAGTTTCCTAACTAAAGCATCATCATCTTCATCTAACCCTTTGACGTGCGCTTGTTCTTTTCCATAACGCATAAACGCTTCGGCAAAATCTAAATAAACCGCTTCACCAGTTTTATTAACGCCATAACCTGCATCACAACGTTCTTTCGCCGCTCTAGAGGCAACATCTCGTGGTACTAAATTACCGAACGCAGGATAACGACGCTCTAAGTAATAATCTCTATCTTCTTCTGCTAATTGTGTAGGTTTCAAACTTCCATCACGAATAGCTTCTACGTCTTTTTTATGTTTTGGCACCCAAATACGGCCATCATTTCTTAAGGATTCTGACATTAAGGTCAGTTTAGATTGATGGTCTCCAGAAACTGGAATACATGTTGGGTGAATCTGTGTATAACATGGATTTGCAAAATATGCCCCACGCTTATGTGCTTTCCAAGCGGCTGTTACATTGGAACCCATGGCATAAGTCGATAAGTAAAATGCATTACCATAACCACCAGTACCTAAAACAACAGCGTGTCCTGAATGGCGTTCAATCTCTCCTGTAACTAAATTACGTGCTATAATTCCTCTCGCTTTACCATCTACAATAACCACATCTAACATTTCGTGACGCGTGTACATTTTGATCTTACCACGACCAATCTGACGATTCATTGCAGAGTAAGCTCCTAACAATAGCTGTTGACCTGTTTGTCCTTTAGCATAAAATGTACGTGACACTAACACACCACCAAATGAACGGTTATCTAATAAACCTCCATAATCTCTAGCAAAAGGAACACCTTGAGCCACACATTGATCAATAATATTGGTAGAAACCTCAGCTAAACGATGAACGTTTGATTCGCGAGACCTATAATCCCCACCTTTTACGGTATCATAAAACAAACGGTATGTAGAATCGCCATCTCCTTGATAATTCTTTGCCGCATTAATGCCGCCTTGTGCTGCAATAGAATGCGCACGTCTAGGTGAATCTTGAAAACAAAAAGCTTTAACATTATAGCCAAGCTCTGCAAGCGTTGCCGCAGCTGAACCACCAGCTAAACCAGTTCCTACAACAATAACATCGATGAGACGCTTGTTGGCAGGATTAACAAGGTTAATTTCGTTTTTATGATTTGTCCACTTGTCTGCAAGTGGTCCTTTTGGTATTTTAGAATCTAAAGCCATACAAGCTGTTTTTTAGTGGTTAAAGTGGTGAAATAATGCAATAAAAATGAATCCTAGTGGAATCCCAATTGCATAGACTTTACTAAATCCTTTTAACCCTTTCGTATATTTGTTATTTGCTCCCACAGATTGAAATGCAGAACTAAAACCATGCAATAAATGAAGGCTCAATAATACAAATGCTACTACGTAAGCTCCAACACGGAAAGGATTTTCAAATTTATGAACGAGCTCTTCATGGTATCTTAAACCACTTTCTGCTACGTTAGGATCCATTAAACCAGACATATCACCCTGAATATATTTTATATTAATTTCTGGAATCCAAAAATCGATAAAGTGAAGTACCATAAAAGCTAATACTACTGCACCAGTTAAAAGCATATTTCTACTCATCCATGATGAATTCGCAGCACCATTAGTTTTTGCATAGCTCACTTTACGCGCACTCCAGTTTTTAAATTCTAAAACAAATCCCATAACGAAGTGAAAAATCACACCAAATATTAATACTGGTTGTAATAAATACTGTACTGCCCAAAACGTTCCCATAAAGTGGGAGGCTTCGTTAAAAGTATCTGGGTTAAAAACTGATAGTATATTTATCGCAAAATGTTGTAATAAAAAAACCATTAGGAAGAGTGCCGAAAGTGCCATGGCAAATTTTCTTCCAATCGACGAATTTAGAATTCCGCTCATTGTAGATTTAATCTTTATTGTTAGTCTTACAAAGATACAGCGCAATTGGCGTATTCCCAACTGCGCTGTATTATAATTAAATTATTTAGAATGAGTTTAATTAGCTTTCAGCGCCTCAATCTCCAAGGTCGTTTTTACAGCATCTATTTGAACCGTATAAATACCTTTTGGTAAATAATACTTTCCATTATTGGCTTCATTAATATCGATGCTTGTATTTTCTTTTAGCAAGGCGTTTCGACCTTTAGTAGTTAATTCTAAGTTGTAATCGATATAGTTAAAACCTTTGTCTGCCTCTACTGTCTTACTATTTAATTCGGCTCCATTTTCTGATAGAATTTTAATCGTCTTCTTACCTGCCGCATTACTATAAAACTGAATGGTCTCTTCTGGCTCATAAGCATCTAACCAAGGACTCCAAGTACTTCCCCAACGATTAGAATGTTTTACTGGACTCATTTCAAAAAGTGTGACTGATTTTGATTTTATCTCAGAATTCATTTTTTGTAGTGGCCCAATATTCGCTTTATAAATACTTCGGCCGTGTGTTCCTAATAATAGGTCTTTTGCTTCAGGCTGAATCACAATATCATGTACTGCAACATTTGGTACGCCGCTTGAAAATATATTCCAGGAATTCCCCAAATCAAAAGAAACATAAGCGCCATTATCTGTTCCTAAATATAAGATGTTTTCATTTTCAGAATCTTCACGTATCACATTAACAGGTGAAGCCGGAATG
>JAWUVW010000057.1:0-31369 GCA_034112185.1 Flavobacteriaceae bacterium
AAAAGGCATGGATACAAGTGAGGTTTGGAAAAGTATCAGAGATTACGATGGATCGGTACAGCACTTAGAAGGGCTTACTGAGCACGAAAGAGAGGTGTTTAAAACCTATTCTGAAATCGATCAAATGACGCTTATCTATCAGGCAGCGAATAGACAGAACCATATAGATCAAGGACAGTCCTTAAACATTATGGTACATCCAGATATGCCCGTTAAAGAAATAAATAAGATTTATGTGACGGCATGGAAGTTAGGCGTAAAATCACTGTACTACCAACACAGTATGAATGCGGCTCAGAAGTTTAAGCAAAAGAAAGATTGTGTGAGTTGTGAAGGGTAAATAAAAACCATTAATATAAAAACCAACTCGAAAGGGTTGGTTTTTTTTAGAAAAACAGAATAAGTTTTAAATGAATATTAACCTTAAAAGTTAAAATAGAGGTAAAAAAAAACGGGATGTTTTGCAGAACATCTCCGTTTTGTCATAATTATTAATTGGTTTGTCGGCCAAAAAAATAAAAGAGAAGATTGAGGAAAACCTCACCTCCTTTTCATTTTCAAAAATAATGAATTGATATCTTCCTGACAAAAATAATGTTCTGCTATTTTTTAATTTATTAACAATTGTGCTTAGAGCACAAAAAAACAATTAATATTTATGGCAATAGATTTAACAAATGTATTAGTAATAGGAGTATCATCAAGAGCACTCTTTGATTTAGAAGAAGAAAATTTAATTTTTGAAAAAAAAGGAATAAAGGAATATCGAAAATATCAATTAGAAACTGAAGATATTCCTCTTAAACCTGGTTCAGCTTATTATTTAATTAAGAATATTCTTAATTTTCTAAGTTCAAGTTATAAGTGCAACACGAATATTTAAAACAGATGGGGCTAGCCCCATTTGTTTTAGGCTCAATATTTATATTCGTCTTGCATGAAAAATTATAAACAATTGTGCCTTTTTCAAAGGTGTCAAATTCAAACGCTATTTAATTTGGGATTAACCCAAATAAAGATAGCAGAACAAATAGGTGTTCATAGAAGCACAATTAGTCGTGAGCTTAAACGAAATATTCCTCAACGTGGTCGAACAGCTGGAGAATACATTGGTAAACACGCCCAATCAAAGACAGATTTTAGGCATTCCAATAAGCAAAAGAAAGTGCTTTTAAGTGAGCATCTAAAAAAACGTATTGAAGGTCTTCTAAAATATGAGAAGTGGAGTCCAGAGCTGATTGCTAAACGATTATCTAAAGCATCTGAAGAATGTGTAAGCCATGAAACTATCTACAAATGGATATGGATGGCAAAACACAGTAATCATAGAGATCACGCAGATTACAAAAAGCTGTACAAACACTTACGCCATACAGGACGTAGACAAAAACGTACTAATAAAAAGGATCGACGTGGAGCGATTACGGGAAGAGTTGGTATAGATCAACGTCCAAAAGTAGTAGAGAAACGCTCTCGTATTGGAGACATAGAAGTTGATTTGATGATGGGTAGTAATCATAAATCAGCACTATTGGTAATGACAGATAGAACAACATTAATAACAATGATTGAAAAGCTTAAAAGCAAAAATGCAGATGAAGTCTATGAAAAAATGAATAAGAGGCTAACTAATTTTAGTTCTTGTTGGGTAAAAACAATCACATTTGATAATGGTAAAGAGTTCGCATATCACCATAAAACAGCTAAAGATCTAAACGTAAAAACTTATTTTACTAGACCATATACCTCACAGGACAAAGGAACTGTAGAAAATAGAATAGGCGTGATTAGAAGATTTTTTCCAAAGAAAACCGATCTTAGAGAAATTACTGATAAGAGAATAAAAGAAGTAGAAAGATTATTAAATTACAGACCTATAAGGAAGTTTAATTACAATAACCCAATTGAAGTCCTAAACAATAAACTTGTTGCACTTATGGGTTGAACTCAGCTTTAAATAAAACATCTAAAAATAAAATTTTCGAGGTAGTGGTTATGTCCAAAAATAGCCCTGAAACGGGAATGAGGATACTAAATTCTTTGAAAAATTATAAATTAGATATAACACGAATGGCAATGACTGGCGGAGAGCCACTAAATGCTGAATTGATTGATGCCTTTAGTATAGATTTATTTTTATCAAAAAATGAGGCAGATGTACAAATGGTAATCGATAGTAATTTATGTGCAGCAGCAACTATTTTTCCAAACCCTGTAAATTATCAAAATATCGATACTAGAGTTAAAATAGCATTTGATGCAGATGCTGTTTTATTTTCTGAAGAGTCTGAATTCAGATATAAAACAGAAGGTATGGATTCTTTTCATCGATTTGAACAAGAACATGAAAATGAACCATTAAGAGAAGGTCCATTTGCCTCTTTAATCAAAAAATTATCTAAAATACAATCTGAACTTCCAACTAGTATTGAATTGTCTCAACTAAGAATTGCAATCGTAACAGCTAGAAATGCACCGTCTCATTTAAGAGTTATTAAGACTTTAAGAAAATGGGGTGTATACGTTGATGAAGTTTATTTTTTAGGTGGTTTATCCAAAGAGAAAGTACTTCAGTCATTTGGAGCACAGATATTTTTTGATGATCAGGTTAGGCATTTAAATGATACCTGTAGATGGATTCCGTCTGGGCAAGTTCCTTACAGCAGTAGCTCTTTATTACGAAAGATTTAAGATAGGATAAAAAAAAGCATCTCATTTATGAGATGCTTTTTTTATTCTTCTGTCAAAGTATCAGTACCTAAATACGCATCATCCTTATTATAATACCAAGCTCTCACTTTCGGCATTTTAATGCCACTTACAAGAGCTTCTTCAGACAATAATATATATTCACCAGAATCTGGTTTTTCTTTACCAGAATCGTCTATTTTAAAGAACTGATAGACTTCCATGGCATAGGTTTTGGCAGCTAAAATATAGTAGCAAGCTATCAGACTATTATTAGTCATAGCGTTAAAAATTATTTATAATAGCAAAAGTCTTTACCCAAATGACCACGATACACATTTAATTAATAATTCTTATATTTGTAATAGTATTCCTATAAGCTTTTAATCGCAACCTTTCAAATAACCCTTAATTTGAAAATTAAAGCTAAATATTTATGGAAAAAACCTATACCGTATTAATTATTGAAGATCATCAAATCATCATTGATGCTTATTTAAATGCTCTAAACTATTTAAAAGAATCCTTAGTAGATATCGATTTTAATATAACACAAGCCAAAAATTGTGACGAGGGATTAAAAAAAGCTACGGAATGTTTAGTTAAAGGTAGTTTAGATTTATTGTTTTTAGATATACAATTACCACCTTCAAAGGATAAAAGAATATTATCAGGAGAGCACCTTGGTGTAAAAATAAAAGCGCTATATCCAAAAATTAAGATTATTGTTTGTACCAATCTCAATGATAACTTTAGACTTAATAATATTTTTAAGACTATTAATCCAGATAGTTTTTTGGTAAAAAGTGACATCGGTTTTACCGATTTACTTGAAGCGATTGAGCGCGTACTTTCAAATGATACTTATTACAGTAAAACCTTACGAAGTCTATTAAGAAAAAAAGCATCTACTGATATCGTATTAGATGATATCGATGTAAGAATACTTCACGAAATCTCTAATGGAGCAAGAATGAAAGAGTTAGTGGATGTTATTCCATTAACAAAAACAGGGATTGAAAAAAGAAAGCGATTACTTAAACAAGCCTTTGATATTCATTCTAAGAGCGATAGGGATCTAATTGGTAAGGCTAAAGATATAGGTTTCATTTAGCTTTAAATGTGTTATTTAATAAAAACGCTCACTATAAGTGAGCGTTTTTATTAAAGCAATAAATAATAATTTCCCATCTTTATGTGTTAGCTAGTTAAATGGAGGCCGAAAAACTTTAAAAAAGAGTAGGTGTAAATTATAATGTTTTAATAATGAAAAAATTAGATTTAAAAACGACAAGTGAAATTATTGGAGGAGATTGGACAGCACGATGGTTAAGGCAGACATTGTTGTGTAGTGCTGGTACAGCAGGAAATAGACATTGTGGTAGAGCAAATAGAATATACAATAGGCACCAATGATTAATAATTTCATGTTTCTTTATGTTATTAAAAAAGGTCTATTGTATATAGATCTTTTTTATTTTAATTCGGAAAATAATAAGTCATTTTAGCTTTTTTTATCAATCAATATAATTTCAAAATGAAACGATTTTCTTTATTTATTATTACTTACATTTTTATTACAAATGTTTTATTTGGACAAAGATTTATTACGGGAACCGTTATAGATGCAACAAATTTAAAACCTTTCGATGGTGTAAATATTTATATAGAAAATAGCACTATAGGAACCATTACGAATGAGGATGGTAAATTTGTACTTAACTTTTCTAAGAGTTTTAGTAACGGCGAAAGTAAAGACAGCTTGGTTGTTAGTTTTTTAGGATATAAAACCGCAAAATTATCGCTTGATAATGATAAAATTGATTTTTCAATCAAATTAATTCCTCATGAAATTGCTTTAGATGAGGTGTTTTTGTCAAAAAGCCATAAGCTTCTTGGAAGCGAAATTGTTTGGAAGGCATTTGAAAATTATACAACCAATTTTCCTAATAAGCCTTACATTTCTAATGGGTTTCTAAGGCATATTGAAAGGAATAGAGAAGCGTATAAGTGGTTAATTGAAAGTTCGGTCACTTTACATGATAATTCTCTGTATAATGAAAACTCAAATATTAAAATCCACATAAATGAAACTCGAAAAAGCATTGATAATAGAAGTGTCGATAGCTTATATTTATATTTATCATATTTAATAGACTCAAAAAGAGCGGGTTATAATATTTTAAATAAAAGAAAACGAATGAAAATTGCTGACACGGTTAGTAAAAAAGAATTGCTTAAGGGAATTAAGTATAACGACAGAAAAATAAATGGTTTAGATAAAGTTTTTAATGAGTATAAAGACGTCTCGTATGCTATAAGTTCTAAAAACAAAAACATAATAAGAAATTTTAATAGTATTGAATCTATTTTTGACAAAGATATTCTCGAAAAACATACATTTAGTTTAGATACTACGTATCATATAGACAGTAGAATGGTGTACAAAATAAAAATAACGCCAAATAAAGAAATGATAGAATTAAATTCTACTTTAAAAAAACACTACGCTCCCGTCGGATGGATATACATATATGAAGATAACTTTGCTATAAAAGAACTAGATTATTCAATTATTGCAGCATCTAAAGATGCTAAATTGAGAAATAAAATGTTATTTGGTACTAACGTGATGTCTTCAATAAATTTAAAGTATTTTGAATATAACGGTAAAATGTATTTAAAGTATTTTTCTTGTACTATTCCTAAAATGGTTAATGTCTCATTTAAACCCGACTCTTCAGGTAAATATGACAAAGATTCAATTCGCAGTAAAACAGATCAGTACTATTATACTAAACAAGAAATACTTTTTTCTGAATTAATTATTGATTCAGAAAGGATAAACTCGTTATATAATAATTTGAATTGGGATGATGATTTATTCAAAGAAAGGCCTTACAATGACGGTTTTTGGAATAATTTCAACATTCTTTTAGAAAGTAAAGAAGATCTGAAAATGAGGCTTGATTTAGAAAAAAAGATGAGTTTGATAAAACAGTTTGAACAGGAATGAAAAAGTTGGTAGATGTTATACCATTAATCACATTGGAACTAAAGAAAGAAGGCGACTACATTGATATTCTTTAAAAACCATATAAGTGGATATGTAATCTAAATAGTTAAGGCTAAAGAAATCGGTTTTGTTTGACTTTAATCTCTACATTAACAAAAAAACGCTCACTCATTGTGAGCACTTTTATTTAGATATAGGACAATAATTTTTGATCTTTGAGTATTAGCTAATAAGGGGAAGCCGAAAAACTTAAAAAAGAGTAGGTGTAAATTATGATATTAGGAATTATGACAAAATTAGATTTGAAAACTACAACTGAAATTATCGGAGGATTCGATTGCGATAGGATTGGTGCAAGATTACAAAAACTGTATGAAAAAGGACGTGATTATAGTAGAAATGCTAGAAGATATTATGAACTTGGTTGTGTCGGATAATAGATAGTTAATACTATACGCTTAAAACTAAAAAGAGAACTGAATTTTTTATTTAGTTCTCTGTTTTTATGAATTTAAAATTCGTTATAATATGAAAATATGCTTAGTATTTTTTATTTTTTTCTGTCAACAATTGAGTGCTGAAATTTTTATTGAAGGACAGGTTGTGGATTTTGGAACTGGTGAGGCTTTGGCATACGTAAACATATATGTCAGAGGCACAAGTAAAGGCGTAATGAGTAACTCAGATGGTAAATTCTCAATTTATATTCCTAAAAAATTGGGTGAAGAAACTCTAGTCATTTCTTACCTAGGATATAAGACGGTCGAAATAAAAATATCGAATTTAAAAGTTGGAACTTCTAATGATATTAAATTAAAGGTAAGTGCTGTTAATTTAGACGAAGTCGTTCTAACTTCCAAAAAGTTGGATGTTGAATCTATTGTAAAAAAGGCATTTAAAAATTACAATAAAAACTTTCCGAAAGACCCTTTTATCTCAAAAGCTTTTTTAAGGCATACAGAAAAAACTAAAAAAGAATACAAATGGTTAGTTGAAGCAGCATTGGAAATATATGATCCTGGTTTTAATGAACACCCAAAAAATATTAAAACAAATATTATAGAGGTGAGAAAAAGTGTTGATAATAGATATGTTGATACTTTATCTGCTTATAAGTTTTATTCAAAACATGTTCTTGGTAAATCTAATCGAAGTGTATGGAGCAAAAATTTTAGTTTAGAAAATGTTCCGCAAAGTGAAATTCAAAAATCAATTAATTACCACGATAATGTTTTTACATTAAGAGGGTGGAAAGAACCATTTTTCTATAGCTTATTATCTACCGATCACAATAAATTGAGATATTTTGGTAGGAATAATTCAGTATTAGATAATCAAATACTCAAAAAACATGCATTCAAATTAGATACCGTGTTATTAGAAGATGATATAAAAGTTTATAAGATTAAGCTATTTCCGAAAAATCCACCTGCGAGTTTAAACAGGTTTAAGAAAAATAAGGAATTACCAGTAGGTTGGATTTATATCAGAAGCACCGATTTTGCGATTATTGAATTAAAGTATAGTTTAGTAGAAAACACAAGGGAAAATACATTACAAAGCAAGGTCTTCGGGTCAAAAATTGCTTCGATATATCACATTAAGTTTTCTGAGTTTCGAGGAGAAATGTATCCAAAATATTTGTCGCTTACTACCCCAAAAGGAAACAGATTCATTGAGAGTTTAGATGGATTGGATCCAGAGAGAACTATAATTAATGAAGAGCTGCACTACTTTACTAAAGAAGAGATATTATTTAATGAACATATTATATCGGATGAAATAGTCGCTGAATATCTAAATAAGGTATGGGATGATAATCTCTTTATTTCTAGAAAATATAATTCTACGTTTTGGAATAATTTTAATACGCTCTTAGAGAGTGAACGAGAGATTAAGCTTATTGAAGATTTAGAAAAGAAGGTAAGTTTGGAAAAACAATTTGAGCAAGAATGAAAAAACTTTTAGATAGTAATGTGTTTTTAATTGCATTGCTCGTTATGGTGTTATATTTTATCATCTCATTTATTTCAACAGATATTGTTTTAAGTGATGAGGTATATTTAAAATATTTAGATGAGAAATATGAAACTAAGTACGATGAATTTAAGGACTTAGATATTGACTTAACTGAATTTGAAGACGAATTAAAACAGTTTGAGTATGATGAGAAAGATACAACAACTTACGGATGGGATTATTTTTATGTGGACTCTATATCTATTTTCGTACCCCTATTTTTAGTTGTATTAAGTTTTAGTTCAACTTTCTTGATTTTAATTCTATTTCATAAAAGATTACATGTCATTAAGTTTGCTTCAATAGTAAAAGCTGCATTAATTAGTTATGTCGTTTTTTATCTTCCTGCTTTATTTTCTGCTATTTATTTTTTGATATTTAGGACAAGCTATGAAATGATAGATATACAAAATTTTGGAAAGTATTTTAAACTAAGCAAACTTTTCAATAAAGAAACTTCGCCAGAATGGTTATGGGACATAGTATCAGAAACAGGCTTTGTATATCTTATATTTCCGCTTCTTGTAGCCTTACTTCTTAGAGTGTTGTATAAAAATTTTAAAACAAGAATTTTAATTGGCTATTCTTATCTAGCCTATACTATAATATTTCTTTTCTATAACACCGTGTTTTGGTACTTATTTGATCTTGTTTAAATGAGAAAAATAATAATTAGTGTTATAGTTATTGGTTTATTCTCTATTATTTTTGTCGTTGTTAATAAAGCAATAAAAATAGAACAAGCAGTAACAGAAAAAACAGATATAACAAAAACAGGCAGTGATAAGTTACCCTTGTTTGAGTTCTTTACATTAAACGCCGTTCCATATTCTAAATATAATTTAGAAAAGAATCAGAGTCTTATAATAGTTTACTATGACCCAGATTGTAGTCTTTGCGAAAAATCTGGAGAAATTTTTAGTACATTCAAAAAACTGCATGCGAGTTCTCAGGTATTGTTTGTCTCTCATAATACCAAAGAAAAAATTGAAGCTTATAGAGAGCAATTTAACTTAGAAGAAATTCCTAATATTAAATTCCTACAAAGTAACGCAGATGAATTCTACAAACTGTTTAATGAATCTAGTACACCAACCTATTTAATTTACAACACCAAACAAGAGCTCATTAAAATTATAAATGACGACATCCCTGTAAAATCAATATTAAGGTATATTAAAGCAGCCCAAATTGATTAGTAAGTACAAAAAGCATATTGTTTTGCAGCACGACCAAAAAGATTGTGGTTGTGCCTGTCTAAAAATGACACTTCGTTTTTATGGAGGAGACGCTAATTTAGAATACCTTAAAGAAATAAGTGGTACAAACTCTAAAGGCACTACGTTTTTAGGTTTAATACAAGCCTCAGAGAAAATCGGCTTGTTCTCAGAAGCCTACGAAGCCAGTATTGAAGATATAAAAAAAATAAAAGAACCTTTTATTCTTCATGTAGAACAAAATGGTTTTTTACATTATCTAACGTGCTTCGACTATGACCCTAAAAAAGGATTTACAATTGCAGATCCAGCTATAGGATTACTAACCTATTCTGAGGAAGAATTATTAAACATCTGGAAAAGTGGTTATATCCTCATAGTAAAAAAAGAATATGATAAAGAGCCTTTAACAACCTTAAAAAGAGGCTATTTTAAATGGGTATTAGATATGATGAAAAAAGATACATCATATTATATTTCTGCTGTGTTTTTGGGTGTTGTTATAGCTTTACTCAATATGACTACCTTGGTTTTTACTGAAAAACTTATTGATGTAGTGCTACCTTCAAGAAGTTTGGCTTTATTGTTTAAAACACTATCGATATGGTTTGCATTACTCTTAATTACTATTGCACTTAATTATATGAGGTCTATGGTGTTAATACAACAGGCTTATAATTTTAATGTTCGCATATTTCGATTCTTTTTTAAGAGACTACTAAAAATGCCTAAAGTGTTTTTTGATAGCAAAAAGCAAGGGGATATGATTGCCAGAATGAATGATACTGAGCGTATACAAAGAAATATCAAAACAATTATTGCAGATTCATTTATTCAGGTTTTTGTGGTGTTAATAGCAGTTGTTTTTTTATTTTATTATTCATCTGATGTTGCTTTAATAGTATTAGCTTCATTTTTGATACTTTACCTGTGTACATGGCTTTTTAACATTAAAATAAAGAAGTTGCAGCACAAAATGTTTTCGGATTACGCACAAACAGAATCTAATTATATAGACACTATAAGCGGTATAGAAACCATAAAAGTATTTAATAAAGAAAGTTTCTATTTTAAGAAAAATTTCATCCAATACAAATCTTTTCAGAATTCAATTTTAAAACTCGTAAAATACGATATAAATCAAGGAACACTAATTGAAGTTTCTAGTACAATTATTAGTGCCTCTGGTATAGCTTATGCCGTCTTATTAGTTTTTAATAGAGTAATTGAAGTTGGTGATTTAATTGCTATTATTTCTTTAATATTTATGATTATTGGAGGTGTTAAAGGCATCGTTCAACTTAATTTTGAGATTTTTGAAAGTAAGATAGCTATAGAGCGTATGTTCGATTTTGTTCAAAGAAGCAATGATATAGAAGGGAATGCTGCTATGTCTAATCTGCAAGAGGTTAAAGATATACATACAATATCTATCAATGATTTATCGTTTTCTTATCCTGGACAAGATTTTTTAATCACAAGGGCAAATTTAACCTTAGGGAAAGGACAAATTACCTTTCTAAAAGGACAAAGCGGGAGTGGAAAGAGTACATTGTCACAGTTGCTCTTAAAATTTTATAATCAAAATTCAGGTACTATTAGCATAAATAATAAATATGAGCTACAAAGTATTGATACAAAACACTGGAGAAATCAAATAGCCTATGTACCTCAAAGCATAAAGATTTTTAATGATAGTATATTATATAATATAGCTTTAAATGATAAACAACCAGAAGATGAAATTATTGATTTCTGTAAAGATTATTTACAAGTAGATGATATGTTTACTAAATTCAAAGATTCTTATTGGACTATTTTAGGTGAAGAAGGTGTTACACCTTCTGGAGGTGAAAAACAAATTATAGCTATTGCAAGAGCGTTGATTACAGAACCGAAAGTCTTAATTTTAGATGAAGCAACCGCTTCAATGGATAAAGGTACTCAGAATATAATTTTAGAACTTTTAAATACAATTAAAAAAGATATGATAATTCTCTTTATTACACATAATGAAGAGCTATCTTCTGATAATTTAGGTAACACTTATACATTAAAGGATAAAGTGATTTCACTAAAAGAGACTTAAAAATGTTTAAAACCCCTGAAATTTTAAGTGCTGTAAGTAAGAATAAAGACAAAAGTGTTATTGCTGGTATTACTGTTGCTTGGGGAATTATGTTACTGATTTTATTAGTTGGTACAGGTCAAGGTCTTCAAAATGGTGTTAAAAAAATCTTTGCAGATTATACGGTTAAGACCATTGAGGTTTTTTCTGGTGAAGCTTCAATATCTGATATCAATGTTACAAAAGGAGAACTAATCACCTTTGATATGCTGGACGTTAAGAATATTGCAGCAAATTTCGATAATGTTCAGAATATCTCACCTGTTGTAAATGTTCAATTGCCAAATATTAGTTCTGAAAGAAAAAAGATAAATCGTTTTTCGTTAAAAGGCATTAATGAAAATTATTTTAGCATTAAAACCTTAAAACTAAATAAAGGAAGAACATTTAACAGCAAAGACGCTAATAGAAAAGTTATTGTTTTAGGCTATGATGTAGCAAAAAATTTATTTAATAATGTAAACTGTGTTGGGCGACTTATTTTCTTAAACAATGTTGGTTATAAAATTATTGGTGTAACAGAAAAGGATAATCTATTTAATAATTCTGGTTATAATGCTTACATATCTTATGAAAATGCACTAAATATAACTTCTAAAACCACTTTTAGTGAGTTTATCTTATCGTTGAAAGCACAAGTCAATACGGAAGAATTTCAAAAAACGTTGCAAGTCTATTTGGCCAATAAAAAAGGAATAAACCCAAAAGATAAAACAGCATTTTTTTTCAATAATATTGAGAATACATTAAAGTCCTTTAATACATTATTTAGTGCAATAAACTTATTTTTATGGTTTATTGGTATTTCTTTTTTAATAAGTGGCATGCTTAGCATATTTAATATAATGACCGTTATTGTTAAAGATAGAATTGGGGAATTTGGTATTAGAAAAGCACTAGGAGCTACGCCATTTTCTATTCAAAAAATGGTTTTAGTAGAGTCTTTAATTATAACATTAGTATCAGGAATTATTGGTTTAATAGTTGGCTTTATTGTCATCTATTTAATCAACTTATATATAAAAATAACAGGTGGTAATAATGAGTTTCTTATTTTAGACATTAATATATATATTATTTTGTCAGCCATCCTTTTATTAATTATATCAGGATGTATTGCAGGTATTATACCAGCAAGAAAAGCTTCAAAAATATTACCTGTTGAAGCACTTAGATCATTAAATAACTAATAGGAAAATGAATAAAGGAATGATTGTTTTTATAATACTGTTACTAGGAGCTGTGTTGGCTGTTATTTCTTTTAAGAATAGTGAAAAAACAATTCCTAGCGAGTCACCAAAATATAGGGACATAAGTAAAACAAGTTTTTTCTTGGGTAAATTTAAGCCATTTGAGATGGTTATGGTTCAACCTGAAATATCTGGTATTATTGATTCAGTTTATATAAAAAGTGGAGATAAGGTCTCTGTAGGAGATAAAATTGCTAAACTAAGAATTATACCAATTCCTGAACAGATAGAGCGTACTAAAAGAGCATTAAGAATTTCTTCTGCAGACTTAAAACAAAAGGAAATAGAACATAATAGAAATATCCAATTATTTAGTAAAGGCGTTATCGCAAGAAGCGAATTTGAAGTAACAGAACTACAATTGAATTTTGCTAAAATTGAGTATTCCAATGCTCAAAATAATTTCAACATTGCGAAAAGTGGATATTCGAAAAACATTAATGAATCACCAAATATTGTAAAAGCAACAATTAATGGGGAGGTTTTAAACGTATTAGTTAAAAAGGGAGTGAATGTTACTGAAAGAAATACATTTAATGATGGAAATACAATAGCCACAATTGTAAATACCAGTAGTTATATGTACGAGTTTGAAATAACTGAGACGGATATTTCAAATGTAAAAATTGGAGACACTTTTAGTATCGCCATAAAGGCACTAAACAACAAATTGGTGAAAGCTAAACTTCAAGAATTGAAACCTTTAATTAAGAGCGACGACAGCTTTTATTATTTGGCAAACGCAATAGTTTTGGATACTGTTTTTGATATTAAACCAGGTTACACAGGTTTGGCAGAATTTACGTTAAAACAAAAAAATAATGTACTAAGTATAAAAGAAAAAAATATAATCTATAAGAATAGAAAATCTTTTATCGAATTAATAGGTGTAAATGACGAGACTAAAGAAATTGAAGTAGAAGTCGGAATTTCTGACGGTATTTATACAGAAATACTGTCTAATATAAAAAAATCTGATAGAGTTAAAATTCAGTAAATATTACTCATGTGTTCTTTAAATATATATATCTAGTCTTCAACCAAACTATCCGTTCCCAAATACGCATCATCCTTATTATAATACCAAGCTCTCACTTTCGGCATTTTAATGCCATTGACGACGGCTTCTTCAGAAAGTAAGATATATTCACCAGAATCTGGTTTTTCTTTACCATTGCCATCTGTTTTAAAGAACTGATAGATTTCCATAGCATAGGTTTTTGGATTAAAATAGAAATACCAAACATCACTACCAATGGTTGCATCATAAGTCACTTTTAAAACCAGATAATCTTTGCCTTTAAAGGGTCTCTTTTCAATTTTGTCACTAAGGATTGTGCCAGCATCTTTTAACTTCATTGGCAAACCATACAAATACGAATAGTAGTTTTTATACAGTGTGGCTCTATTACAGTCCATCTCTTTTTCCTTAGCTACAATGCTGTCCACTACTTTACCATTGTATCGCATTTCGCATATACCCTTGTCTAATCTATACGTAGTAGTTACTGTATCTTTTGTGGCTTTTACACTGAAATATTCTGCAGGCAAATCAATAGAGATAACACTTGTGCGTTTTGCTGCGTTTGGAGTTGTCATAATCACAGTGAATTCATCACTGAAATTTTTCCAATTACCACTAGGGTCATGATAATTAATAGCGTTTTCTAATAATTGGTTGGAAGTGAGGTTTTGGCTTACTCCTTGTAATGTAAGCGCAAAGAAGATGATAACTAAGATGGATTTCATTGGACTTTAATATTTGCTACAAAGTACAAATTTGGAAATAAAAAAAGCATCCAATGCCGAGTTTTACGGGAGGATGCTTTTTTAGTAAGTTAATTAGACCTGTGGATTATTTTGCTTCCATTAAAGCAAAAAACTTGTCAATATTTGGCATTAATATAATACGAGTTCTACGATTTTTAGAACGGTTTTCGCGAGTATCGTTATCAACTAAAGGTTGGTAGCTACTGCGACCAGATGCAATTAATTGCTCCGGAGATACTTTAAATTGCTTTTGTAATTTTCTAACTACAGACGTAGCACGTAAGACACTTAAATCCCAGTTATCAGCTATCTTGTCCGTATTAATAGTTCTAGCATCTGTATGGCCTTCAACCATGACGTCTAGGCTAGGCTCTGAATTAATAACGTCAGCCAATTTTTTTAATATATCATCAGCCTTATTTCCTACTTTATAACTAGCAGTACTAAATAACATATTATCTGCGATAGAAATCATAACAACAGTATCATTAATATCTACTACGATATCACCATCTTCGTTAAGGTCACTAGTGTCAATAGCTTTGCTAAGATTGTACTGTACAGCTAAGTTCATTGAATCTTTTAATGTCGTAGCTCCTGCTAATTTAGAGGGATCTACGTTTCTTAGCGTTTCGCGCATTTTTTCTTTGCTCGCTCCAGAGGCTACAGTACCATCTTTAGAAACTTGAAATTTTGCTTTATTATCAATTGTTAATCCTTCAACATCCTCGTTTAAAGATTGTATCTTAGAATTGTAGTCGCTAACACGAGCTTCTATAGCGGCAAACTTGTTTTCTAACTCTTCTTTTTCTAAACGTGTTTTAGTAAGTTCACTTGTAATTTCACCATTTTGTTGTTCTAAGGCCAAGTATTTCTTTTTTGAAACACAAGAGCTTAATAAAATTGCTGTTACTAATAGGATTGAAAATTTTTTCATGTTTTGTCTTTTGGTTAATTAGGTCAATACATAGTCATATACGAAGAAAGTTAATTTTTAGATGTTGAAAAACAAATATTATTTTGATTTTATAGTATTTTTATTTTTTTCTGAATTCTTTAGAGTAATTTGATAGCACAGAGAAATACATATGCAATACGGATTTACTGAAATATTACAACTCATAGGAGCTTTAGGCGTTTTTCTTTTTGGTATGAAAGTTATGAGCGATGCTCTTTTGTTACTTGCAGGTAATAAAATGCGCTCTATATTGGCTAGAATGACGTCTAACCGCGTCTTTGGTATCACAACTGGGTTTCTTATTACGTCGGTTATTCAATCTTCGTCTGCAACAACACTTATGGTGGTAAGCTTCGCTAATGCCGGTTTGTTAACTTTAGTTGAGTCTATAGGTGTAATTATGGGAGCTAATATTGGTACAACGATAACAGCATGGTTGATTACTATATTGGGTTTTAAAGTAAGCATGAGTACCATTGCATTACCACTAGTTGGCTTTGGCTTTGGCTTTACGTTTCTAAAAAAAGAGCAACTAAAAAATTTGGGAAGCTTTATAATTGGTTTTGCTCTATTGTTTATTGGGCTTCAGTTTCTTAAAGAGGCTATGCCAGATATAAAGAATAACCCTGAGTTATTAGAATTCTTATCGCGTTATACGGATTTAGGATATTTGTCTATTCTCCTCTTCTTATTGATAGGGACCCTCTTAACGGTTGTTATTCAATCTTCTAGTGCTACTATGGCATTGACCTTAATTATGACAGCGCAAGGCTGGATTCCTTTTGAATTGGCGGCAGCTATGGTTTTAGGTGAAAATGTTGGTACAACAATTACGGCAAATTTAGCAGCAATTATTGGTAATTATAAAGCAAAACAAACGGCTAGAGCACACTTAGTTTTTAATCTTATAGGTGTTTTATGGATGTTAATAGTGTTTTACCCTTTTTTAAAATGGGTAAGTTGGTTGAGTGTATATATGGGCTCAGAATCACCATACCTGAGCGCAGCGGCAATTCCCGTAGCGATCTCTTTATTTCACACAACGTTTAATATTGCCAATACGTTCTTATTAGTTTGGTTTGTAAAGCCTATCTCAAGTTTAGTGCAGCGATTAGTGCCAGAAAAAGCGGAAGAGGAAAAGGAAATAGACGAGCCTAAATTCTTAACAAAAAGCGTCTTGAAATATCCTGAGACCGCTATTTCAATGCTAATTGAAGAGTCTAAATACCTTTTTAAAAATACCATATTTGAAATTGTAGCACATGCTTTAAATATCCATAGAACAGATATAAAATCTGATGTAAAGGTTAAAAAGATAATTAAAAAATCGAATGTGCTATTTGATACAAACGTAAGAGAATTATATACCACTCGAGTTAAAACTATTTATGGTGAAATTATTAAGTACGCTACAAAAACACAAAGCACTCTGAAGCTAACAGAAACCCAAAACAATGAGTTATTAGAACTGAAGGTGGCTAATAGAAAAATGGTTGAAATACTTAGAGATGCAGGTGAATTAAGTAGAAATGTTGGGTTATATTTAAATTCAGAAAATAAATACATTAAAAAAGAATATGATAAAATACGTAATAAGGTTGTTAAGGTATTACGAACTATTCACCTCTTTAGAACTGAGAAAGAAAATAAAGTTTATCATAGAAAACTAGTGGAATTAAAAAAGGAGGCAAATGCTAATATCCATTCTAATAATCTTGAAATAGATGATTTAATTAGAAAGGATTTAATTTCAGTGGATATGGCATCTTCTTTATTTAATGATTTTGATAATGTAAATGACATGATTGATAATTTAATAGATGTTGCCGATTTACTCTATGGCAAAAAAGATTCTCTTTTAGATAGTTAGTATCTTAAATCTGTCCCTTATTAGCGATAATTATAAAAAAATGAACCAAAAATTGCGAGAAGTTGCACAGGTATTTTTTAAACTAGGTTGTTTTGCTTTTGGTGGGCCAGCGGCCCATATTGCAATGATGGAAGATGAGATCATTGAAAAACGTAAATGGATGACGAGAGATTATTTCTTAGATCTCATAGGAACTACAAATTTAATTCCTGGACCAAATTCTACAGAAATGACAATGCATTGCGGTTATGAACGCGCTGGTAAAGCAGGCTTATTCGTTGCTGGTATTGCATTTATTATTCCAGCTACAGTCATAACAGCAATTTTAGCGTATTTGTATGTGGAATATGGACAACTTCCAGAGGTAGAACCCTTTATTTATGGCATAAAACCTGCTGTTTTGGCTATTATTGTAGGAGCCATTTTAAAACTAGGTAAAAAGGCCATAAAAAGTACGGAGCTCAGTATTCTCGGCGTATTAGTATTAGCGGCAAGTCTTTTGGGTGTCAATGAAGTTGTTGCTTTAGTATCAGCGGGTGTTTTAGGGATGGTATATTTCTATTTAAAGTCTAAAACGATATCTAACCTTAATACCATTTCACCATTTCTTTTATTCTTAGGAATTAAGAGTATCATAGCTAAGGTATCGACTTTAAAACTTTTTTTAATTTTCTTAAAAGTAGGTGCTATTCTTTATGGCAGTGGTTATGTTTTATTTGCCTATTTAGATGCGGAATTGGTAACTCGCGGCTTATTATCTAGAGCGGAGCTTATTGATGCGATCGCTATAGGTCAGTTTACACCAGGACCAGTGCTCTCTACCACAACTTTTATTGGGTATCAACTTTCAGGCTTTACGGGTGCTCTGGTCGCTACAATAGGAATATTTTTGCCTTCATTCGTATTTGTGTTGCTCCTTAATCCATTTATTCCTAGAATGCGTAAGTCAACACTACTCCGCTATTTTTTGGATTCTGTAAATATTGCAGCTGTAGCTGTTATGCTTGCAGTATTACTTGTAATGGCAAAAGAGACGCTTATCGAATGGCAAAGTATTCTAATTGCTTTAATCGCTGTATTTTTTACTTTTAAAACCAAAATAAGTACGATTTGGACAATTATTATAGGTGCTGTTTTAGGGTTTCTTCTAATGGCTTTAACCAAATAAAAAAGCCATCATTATTATGATGGCTTAAAATTGATTAATAACCTGAGTTCAACCTAAGATTTAACTTTCAGAATCCTTAGAGAAGGTGAGATTTGAAGATTAAAATTTTATCAGGGTTTCTAAAAGATTTGATGAATTTTTCCCAATTAGTGTCATAATTTCTCAAATTAACGGGTTAGTCATTTAAAATTATAACTGCAAATTGAATAAAAATTCATTCAAACTGAAAACAAATATTAGGTCGAACTCAGGTTAAAAGCTTATTGTTTTACTCGACTTGTTCTGAAGCTTCTGGATGTTCTACAACTTCATCTGTAACTGTAATTGTTGCAGGTTCAACAGAACTATCAAAAGAATTATGATATTCTTCTAATAAACTCATTGTTGATTTAATTAAATCTTTAGTTTCTAATAATAGACTAAAATATAGCGTCGTATTTTTAGGACTTGATTCTTCAGTTCTAGTACGAGAAACTTGTTTATTAATTTTATCTTTTACTAATTTATAAACTTCAATTCGTTCATCTAAAATAGCCCCGATTTGCTCAAACGATTCGGACTTAAAAGCAACTCTAGTATTTTCAAATAAAATCTCTAGCTTATCATCAAGTTCCTTTAGTTCTTTGATTTGACTGAACTTAAGTTTCTTATGATTGTTATTAATATGCTTGTAACTGACGTTAGTGATATATTCTAAAGATTGCGTCATATCTTGAAGATATCCTAAAATATTAATATAAAAATCACTTGCTCCTACACTAGACTCATCTAAGTTTTTAATAAAATAGAACACATTATCACGTAAGTCATCAACTTCTGAGGTTAATTTTACGACTTGTTTTTTGCTCTTTTTAAGTAAATCTAAATCCTGTCTAGCGAGTCCAACAATAGCATTTGAGTAGATTCTATTAGTTCGTTTTACGACACTAGCCATGTTATCTGCGCTTTCAAGAATAACACCTTGTATAGAACTGCTTTCAGCCTTTTTTAGACTGTCTTCCTCAACCGTTTTGTTTGACTTTTTTTTGTGAGACTTATAATTTCTGTAGAGTAAAATAACAGTTAACAGAAGTAATATTGGTATCATAACACTTGGATTCCAGTTAATCAAGAATACAACAATACCTGCGGCAAGAAAAGCACCTATTGCAGTTCCAAACCATCCGCCAATTACATTCAATACACCAGCAACACGATAAACAGCACTCTCTCTACCCCAAGCCCTGTCAGCCAAAGATGTACCCATTGCCACCATAAAAGTCACATATGTAGTTGATAAAGGTAACTTCATAGATGTAGCAATAGCAATTAATACGCCTGCTACCATTAAATTAACCGAAGCACGTATCATATCGAATGCCGGAGCATCTATACTTTGGTCTTTGGTCATTGTAAAGTTTGGTTTTTCAAAACTCTTGCCTATGCGATCTGAAATCGATTTAGGTACAATCACACCAAAGTAATTAGACAATTGTGTGGAGCCTTTAACAACCGATCTAGAGAGTCTGTTTGGTTCAAACTTTTCGTGTGTATCACCTTGGCGAGAAAGACTGATTTCTGTTTCTGCAACAGTTTTTGCTTTTTTAGAAAACCATAGTGTCAATACCATTATAGCTCCTGCTATAAAAAGTAGTAAGGGTTCAGCAGGTACTTTTTTGTCTAATACCGCCATAGACATCGTTGCATCCATACCACCGGCAACCCAAGCTTCATAGGAATGATAGGCGGCCATTGGTACACCGATAAAGTTGACTAAATCGTTACCAGAAAAGGCTAAGGCCAATCCAAAAGTTCCTATTGCGATTACGACAAGTAAAACTGTTTTTTTGGTCAGTTTCTCAAATAGAAATGAAAATAGCATCCAAAAAACAAAACTCCCTAATACTATATAAACCTCATTACCTTCTACAAGACTATTTAACTCTTTATAGTAAGGCGTTCCTTTTAAACCTTTTAGGAATATGAAATAAGTAATAGCCGTTAATGCTACCCCTCCAAAGATAACGCCAAAATTCTTTATTTTTTTCTCGTAATTGAATGTAAATATTAGTCTTGAAACCCACTGTACGAGAGCACCAACAGAGAAAGCAATGACTACAGACATTAAAATACCAGTAATGATTTCAATCGCTTTTTCAGTGTTTATATAGGTTGCTATATCCGCGAAGGTTTGAGAGTCAGAATTACTAATCTTAATTAAAGACATTACTACTGCAGCGCCTAATAAATTAAATACAATCGAAACTGTAGTTGATGTTGGTAAGCCAAGCGTATTAAAGAAATCTAACAATAAAATGTCAGTTATCATTACGGCCATAAATATGAGCATAATCTCCCCAAACTCAAATTGTGCAGGGACAAAAATACCTTTCCGCGCGACTTCCATCATTCCACTAGAAAACACTGCGCCAATAAAAATACCTAAACTGGCAACAATCATTATTGTTCTTAATGAAATGGCTTTAGAACCAATAGCTGAATTTAAGAAGTTAATAGCATCATTACTGACACCAACAACAATATCGACAACAGCTAAAACTGTGATGGCAATTAACATTAATAAGTAAATATTATCCATAATTTTCAATTAAAAAATGTTTGCAAATATCAGTGGAGTTGCTGATTTCTGTGTTATCTCAGTGTTAATTTTTTTAAAAATGTATATCAAACTGTAAACGGTATAAAACCTGGTCTCCAAGATTAGCAACATCAATAAGACTAACATCCGTTTGTACTTTTAGGCTATGTCCAACTATAAATTTTGAAAGGCCAAGTGTATATTGATTTTCTGGCATCGTACCAGTGATGTTTTTATCTAATTCTACAGTAGAATATCGTCCGGATACTTCCCAATTATTTTTAAATAAGTACCCACTTTGAATATTAAGACCTGTGCCTACTTGCACTACATCCCCTGTTTCAGTACCATCTGAATTTTTTGCAATAGGGTCCTTAGCATCTCTATCAGCATATTCTGCCATTAAACTAAACCCTTTGTATTTAAACATGGCATCAATAAATAGGGTATTAATATTGGTTTCATAAAAACCAGTATCAGTAACCATGTAAGAACCTTGATTACTTCTAGTTTTTACAGCATTACTGTTGTGGTCGTAGGAAACACCTATAGCAAGTTTTGGCGTTTGTTCTCTTTTTAAATCTGAACCTGAGTAATCCCCTTTACTTGTGAAGTTTCCCATTGGTAATAACTCAATACGACCCGTATACTGATGGCCACCTAAATTACCGGTTACAACATTTCTACCTTCACCTTGAGACAGTGCAAATATTTCCTTGATTACAAAATTCTTAGAAATTGTAGAATGGTGTCTTAATTGAAAACCAATATCGCGATCGATATTAAATCTAGCATTTAGTATTGAACGATCTACCTGCTGCATATTTGCCGAAGATATCACACGTTCTCTATTACCTGGAAGTTTGGTTTGGCCTACCCAAAGCACAAAATTTTCGAAAAAATTATATTTTAACACCGCATCCATTATATATCGAGGTGTATTTCCTGTAAATACCGAAGTTCCAGACATATCTCTATTTGATAATCCAAGCTCAACTTTATATTTTAGTTTAGGTGTTACAGCATATCCATTAAATTTTAATCGAGATCTTCGGATTAGAAAACCGGACTCTGGGCTTTCTCCATCTTGCATTAAAGCTGTGCCTAAAAATTGAAACCTGAGGCCCACTTTCATGGTCCAAGAGCTATCTTGTCCTACAAGGTTAAATAAACCTTTGCCAAATTTTGGAGCTTTAGTTACCTGTGCGTTCAATGTCGTAATAGCTAACAGAAGAATAGCTATTACTATTAATTTAATTTTCATTATAGGTATTAGTTTTTGTCGCTACAAATAACCTAATTATTTCAATTAAGAATGTTTCCCTAATGTTAAATTTTTGCATAAAAAAAACTGCCTTGGCCAAAGGCAGTCATTAGAATTCATTATAATTAGTCGACAAAAACTAATAGATTATACGAAACTAATACGTCTTATAAGACAGTTACAAAAATAAAGGTGTTGTTTAAAAGCAGTGTAATCTTAGTATTAACTAATCATTAAGCTTTAGTAATAAAATTCAAAACAATGTTAATCAACTATTTAGATGTCTAATGTTAACTTAATGTTATCTAATTGTTGTTTTAATGTAAAAAAATCATATCTTTATGACGTAATTATTAATTAAATCCCAAAGAAAATGAAAAAGATAGTCATATTACTAGTAATACTTAGTGTAAGTTTTACATATGCTCAGGATAAAAAAGAAACAAAACTAGACAAAAAAGGTGATTTAACGCTTGCTACTTATTACCACGATAATGGGGAAGTACAACAAACAGGCACTTTTAATATCAATGGTAAATTACAAGGGGAGTGGACTAGTTTCAATACCCAAGGTAATAAAGTGGCATTAGGAACTTATGACAACGGAAAAAAAGTTGGGAAATGGTTCTTTTGGGATGGTGATTCTTTGAAAGAAGTTGATTATATAGATTCTAAAATAGTTAGTGTTAACCAATGGGGTAACAAAACCAAAGTTGCTGGTAGCAATAAATAAATAAATATCAAAGTAAAACATAAAAAAGGCTTTCCGATTCGGAAAGCCTTTTTTATGTTTACTAACGGCGTAATTAGCCTTAAAATTTAAAAGTATAACCTAAAGATATTTCTGTCCCGGGTTCTCTTAAAGTAAAAATTTGGTCCTGAGCTCCGAATGAAACGTATTCGCTTAGTAGTGTACTGTTTAAAATGTTAGTTACCTTAAAATTAATTGAAGAATTTTTAGTCTCACCAAATGATTTATTTAGTGTAAAATTGAAGCTATTGAAAGGTTTTGTATAAACATCAGGTACTTCTCTAATACCAACAACTTCTAAAGTTTCGCCTTGCACGTTATAAAACAAACCCGTATTCAAGCCTATATCCGAATTGTTATAGTTTAAACCAACGTTTATTAAATAGGGTGCCTGACCTTGTAAGTCTCTTTCCCGCTCAATAGTCTCGCCATCTCTTGCACCTGCTAGTCTGCCTTCAAATTCGGCATCAGACATGGTGAGTTCAGATTTAATTAATGAAAAATTGGCGGTAAACTTAAGTTTATCTAGGCCATCTAATATAAAGCCTAAGTTTTGTCTTAACTCTACTTCTGCACCGTAAACAGTAGCATTACCCAAATTTCCGACAGTAAGTTGAGATGGTGCATTAAGAAAGAATAGTTGCTCAATTGGATCTGTGAAATCTTTATAAAAACCGCTTATGGAAAACATTTGACCATTATTACCAAAATATTCATATCTCGCGTCAAAATTATTAACGTAAGTAGGCACTAAATCTATATTACCAATAAACAAGCGGTTCGTAATAGGGTCAAAAATCTGAGATACCGATGCTTCCTTAAATGATGGTCTTGCTGTAGTACGCGAAAATGAGGCTCTTAAATTAGTTTTATCATTAACGGCATAAATAACATTTGCAGAAGGAAAGAAATCATATTCATCCAAAATCAAATCTCTATCAAAGAAAATCGTAGTGTTATCTCTTGTTCCTGTGTAGAAAGATTTAAAAAGCTCAGTTCTTAATCCAACAACCGTTTTAAGCTTTTCGGTTACATTAAACTCAGCAGAAAAATAAGCGGCGCCTATATGCTGCTCACCTTCATAAGCATCAATCGGGTTAAATGTATCGATTGAAATTAGGTAGGACCCAGCATCGCTTGTAGGATTCCAAACATTTGCCGAATCTAATAGGTTATCCACATTGCCATCTGCAATAAACGATTGATTTCCTTGTATAAAAAAGGTGTAATCATCTATGCTAAAGTCTCTAAACTTGTAGGTATAAGCACCACCAAATTTAAGCTTAGCAGGTCTTCCAAAGATTTCAACTGTTTTGTCGAAATCCGCTTTACCAGCCCATGCTTCTTCTAATAGATGTCTCCATAACTGAATAGGAAAGGTTGCTGCAGATGGCGATAAGAATGAATCTCCATTATCTGCCTGTTGTAAAGGTGTTATTCTGTGACCTTTGTCCATTACCTTAGAAAAGGTTGGTGAAAGTTTCCACTCTAGATTAAATGCTTTTTCGTCATCAATACTGTTCAGTCTATGTTTACCAGTAAATAGTAAGTTGGTAATAGAGCGCTCGGTATATGCAATAGAATTTTTTGTTAAGGGTTCTATTCCACCACCAGTACCATCTTGTGAAATGGTTTGTTCAAAAAATCCTGCCGAGGATTCACCATTTTGAATATGTAGTAAATTTACTTTGTATTTGGCTTTTTCAGTTTTATAGGTTAAGCCTAACATTCCATTTAAGATAACATTGTTAATACCTTCAGAACCTTTTGAATCTAAAGCAGCAACTAATTCATTATCAGAGCGGTCTTGTGGGTTTTTTATCCAAGCTCCATCCACACGATTCTCGAAAAACGTGGTTTCATTTTTATATGAAAAAGATGCGAGATAGCCTATTCTATCATCACCTACATCGTACTGATTGCCTAATGTAAACCCAAGGTTAAAATTCATACCACTCATTTCTTGCTTAGCGGCTAACTCCTTTTCGAAACTATTTGTTAAGGTTGTTAACAATAATTTACCCTCTGATGTACTCGGGATTGGTTGATATCTGTTAATGGGTAAATTACGACTGCCATCATCAAAACCTAATAGGTCTGTATCACTTCCCGTAGATGTTAAATAACGATCGTTAAAGTGCATGTCAGGGTTGTAACTTGACCCTAGAGATAATGTGTATTCTGCTCTAGTAGGGAAATCTTTTGTCACAATATCTACAATTCCGCCTGTGAAATCTGCAGGATACTCTGCAGATGCAGATTTTAAAACAATAACATTGTCTAAAATAGTTGTTGGAAACAAATCCATTTGAATCGTATTCCTATCTGGATCTAATCCTGGGATATCGATACCATTTAATATCGATTTTGTATAACGATCTCCTAAACCTCTTACAAAAACATATTTTCCGCCTTGAATAGAAACTCCAGGAACACTTTTAACAGCGCTTGCTAGGTCACTAGCACCAGTGCTCTTTATGGCTTGTGCAGATAAACCATCCATCACAACGACTGACTTCCTTTGAAGATTTAAAACGGCACTCTCTGTATTTCGTTTTGTTGAGCTTGTGATCACAACAGTGTCTAAAGAGTTGGTCTCAAGAAGGATGTCTAAAGTTACCACACCTCCAGATTTTACGATGACATCTGTTATTTCTTTGGTCGTATAACCAACAAAAGAAAATACTAAAGTATAAGTCCCTTCTTCTAACTCAAGTTCATATTTTCCATCAAAGTCTGCACTTACACCTTTACTTGTACCTTTTACAACAACATTTGCAAATGCCATTGGTTCGTTAAATTCATTATCGATGATTGTACCTGTAACTTTTCCTTGAGAAAAAGAAAAACAAGTCATAAGAAAGAAAACAAAAGTTAAAACGTTTTGTGTGATTTTCATATTAAAATTTGAATAACCCATCGCTTACTCTGTAAACAATGGGCTTATATGTTAATAATACTATTTTTAGAAACCTAATCCGCCAGCTGTATTTGCATACGTCCAGCTAAAGTTAGATGTTATTGCTCCAACAGTTTGAGACCCCTCAGTCACAGCGGTAGCAGTAGAACCAAAATCAGTAACCGTTACAGTTTCTGCTTTATTAGCAAAAACATCTTCAACATTTGTAACGCCTGTTGGTAATACAATTTCCCATGCACCAAATGTTAACAGACTATTATTGTAATTGGTTGCAACAGCATCATTATCTAACTCAACATCTGATGAGTCTTTAAATCCGAATGCATAGATATTAGAAGTGTTTCCTTGAGCGTTACTTCTATAATCTGCATATTCACCGTTCGCGGTAGTGGCATTCCCAATAATAGTTACATTTAGCAGTGTAAAAGCACCAGAACCAGTTCCTTCGGGTCCGTCAACTTCAAAAGCATGATCAGATATATCACCCAATACGACAACGGCATTGTCAATTGTACCCGAATAGGCTTGGTCGATATCCAAAGCGTCATCGCCTTGAGACCACACTAATAGGTTTGAGGCGTTAACGGTACCTCCAAAGAATTCAAAACCATCGTCGACGTTTGCGATAACCTCTATATTGTCGATAAGAGTGCCGTTACCAACACCTCCTAATGTTAATCCATTGATTTCATTTCCTTCACCAATTAAAGCGCCACCATGACGAATAGAAAGATAGCTTAAACTACCAGAACTATCTGCAGCATCAGTCCCACCGTAAAGACCAAAACTATCATCAGCAGGAATTCCTTCAATTTGAGCTTCAAGAATATCTCCTGAGAAAGAACAAGGTGCACTACCAAGAACTATTAAACCTCCCCAACGACCTCTGTCATTTTCGTCTAAATTAGTTCCAGCAGTTTCACCACAAGTAATATTGTCTTCTGTAGATGTAAATATAATTGGCTGATCAGCTGTGCCTTGAGCGTTTAAAGTAGCACCTCTTGCAACAATTAATGCGGACGCTAAAGAACCAGTACCTGGAGAACCTTTAATAATTGTTCCAGGATTAATGGTTAAGACAACACCTTCACTTACAACAACCTTCTGATTTAATTGATAAATGTTATCTGCGGTCCAAGTCGTATTCGCAGTGATAGCACCTGTAACAGGAACGATAGGGCAAGGATCACCACCAGTATCAGGACCATTATTTATTATTGTAGTTGTCTCAATAATGATAGGTGTGTCATCGTCTTTAAAGCAACCTGTAAAAATTAGTGTAGAAGCTACCAACGTGATTAAAAGTAATTTTTTCATGAGTTTAATTTTTATAGGCAATATTGTTTTTTTAAATATTGCTGGTGCAAAGGAACTATGATTTGCTTTTAACTAGGTTATACAAAAATTAATTATTTGTGACTAAAAGGTTAGATTATTGTTAGCTTAGTATTAAGCGCATTGATATATAGGAAACAATTGCATAACATTGAGATTTCTGATAGCTAACTCAGTTTTTTGTAATTGATTCTATGGCAATTTATATATCTTGCATTCTCAAAGAATTAGAACTATGAACTGGGAACAATTACTCTCTTTAAAACGCTTTGGCGATACTCATAAAAGACTGAGAAAAGAGCAGGATGAAACCCGTTTGGGTTTTGAGGTCGATTACGATCGTATTATATTTTCATCTGAGTTTAGAGGGCTTCAAGATAAAACACAAGTTGTGCCTTTATCTAAAACTGATTTTGTTCATACCCGTTTAACACATAGTTTAGAAGTTAGTGTGGTAGGCCGATCGTTAGGACGAAAAGTAGGGAAGTTGCTTTTAGAAAAGCATCCACATTTAGAAAATGTACATGGTTACAGAATGAATGATTTTGGAGCCATAGTCGCTGCGGCTGCTTTGGCGCACGATATAGGAAATCCACCTTTTGGGCATTCTGGTGAAAAAGCAATTGGCGCTTATTTTAGAGCGGGTCATGGTGCACCGTTTAAAAAGCAGTTAACTGAAAAAGAATACCAAGATTTATGCGATTTTGAAGGGAATGCAAATGGTTTTAAGATTTTAACTGAAAGCCGAGAAGGTAGAGAAGGAGGCTTAAGATTGAGTTATGCAACTTTAGGAGCCTTTATGAAGTACCCAAAAGAATCCTTGCCTAAAAAGCCTACAAACCATATCGCAGATAAAAAATACGGTTTTTTTCAAAGTGAAAAAGAGATGTTTAGTGATGTCGCTTCAGAATTAGCTTTAACGAAGCGAAGTGAGGATTCTTTAAGTTTTCAGAGGCATCCCTTAGCATTTTTGGTTGAAGCTGCTGATGATATCTGTTACACTATTATTGATTTCGAAGATGGAATTAACCTTGGACTTATACAAGAAGAATATGCCTTAGAGTATCTCATTAATTTAGTGAGAGGGAAAATTAAAACCGAAAATTACAACGCATTAAAAACGACTGAAGATCGTGTAAGTTATCTACGTGCTCTGGCTATTGGAACTTTAATAGATGAAGCCGCTTCTCTTTTTATGAAACACGAAGAAGCTATTTTAGCCGGTGAATTTGAAACTGCTTTGCTAGACGTAAGTAAATATAAAGCACAGATAAAAGATATTATCGATATCAGTGTGAAGAACGTTTATAAGTCGAAAGAAGTGATTAATAAAGAAATTTCTGGATACGAAATTTTGAACCAATTATTTAACGCATATGGTAAAATGGCTTTTAATTGTTTTGAAGATAATATGTCTAATTACGATAAGTTGTTGTTAAATGTGTTACCAGAAACGGTTAAAATGACCAATGATTCTTTATATCAAAACCTTATGGCCGTTTGTCTTTATGTCTCAAAATTATCGGATACGAATGCGATGCTATTGCATCAAAAGTTGAAAGGAAATATTTTATAATATGTATTTCATCGAATAAATTTGTTTTTTAACGATAAATAGTTTTTATTTACTTCATAATCAGCCCTCAATAAATACCTACTTATGAGACATAATATACTTGGTGGCTTAGTCATTTTCATGGTTGTAGTGACTTGCCTATTAATGCTAGACGATATTTCGAACCCAAGAGAAGAGCCATCAACTTTTGAAACTGTTGCAGTAGAAGATACAGAAAATCAAACTGATTTAGCGATTATCGAGAGCGAAGAGTAAATCTTCAATTTTCGTTTGAATGGATTTTGCATCCAATTTTTGAAGTTGCTTCAATTGGTTTGTGGTGCCATGCTCTATAAATTGATCTTCAATACCAAGCGTATGAATAGTTTGTTTATAGGCGTTTGTATTTGCGAATGCTAAAATAGCACTTCCAAAACCGCCAATTATGCTACCATCTTCAATAGTAATTATAGCGTCATACGTCTTAAAAACAGCATGTAATAAGTTTTCATCAAGAGGTTTTACAAACTGCATATCATAATGTCCAATAGCATCCTTTTGGTTTAAAGCGGCAATGACATCTTGAATGGTTTTTGCCATAGTGCCAATAGAAAGTACTGCAATTTGTTTTCCTTGTTTCAAACAAATTCCTTTTCCGATGGCGATAGATGTAAACGGTTGTTTCCAATCTAAAAGATGACCTCTTCCCCTAGGATAACGAATAGCGATAGGAAAATCAATACCCAATTGAACCGTATACATAATATTACGAAGTGCAATAGCATCCTTTGGCGCAAAAATCACCAAATTAGGAATACAATTTAAATACGCTAAATCGAAAACGCCGTGATGAGAAGCACCATCTTCACCAACCAATCCGGCGCGATCAAGACAGAAAATTACAGGCAAGTTTTGTAGTGCAACATCGTGTATCACTTGGTCATAAGCCCGTTGTAAAAAGGTAGAATAGATATTACAAAACGGAATTAATCCTTGAGTCGCCATACCAGCAGCTAAAGTCACGGCATGCTGTTCTGCTATACCAACATCGAAAGCACGATCTGGTATGGTTTCCATCATATATTTTAAAGAACTACCGGAAGGCATAGCTGGTGTAATACCAATAATTTTTTTGTTTTTTAAGGCAAGCTCAACAATTGTTTCACCAAAAACATCTTGATACTTTGGAGGCTGTTGGCTAGAGTCAGATTTCTTAACAAGTTCTCCAGTTTTGGCATCAAATTTACCCGGTGCATGGTATTTTACTTGGTCGAGTTCTGCTTGTTTTAGCCCTTTTCCTTTAGTTGTAATTACGTGTAAAAACTTTGGGCCTTTTACCGTTTTTAGCCGTTCTAATTCTGAAAGTAATAGGGGTAAATCATGACCATCAATAGGACCAGAGTAGTTGAAATTTAAAGCTTCAAAAATATTATCTTGTTTTTGAGTGCCTTTTTTGACGTTGGTTAAATACTGTTTTAAGGCACCAACACTTGGGTCAATACCAATGGCATTATCATTGAGAATCACCAATAAGTTAGCATCCGTGACGCCTGCATGGTTCAAACCTTCAAAAGCCATCCCGCTTGCAATAGACGCATCGCCAATCACAGCAATGTGGTGCCTGTTTTCATTTTTTAGTTGAGATGCGATTGCCATGCCAAGCGCTGCGGATATTGAAGTCGAAGAATGCCCAACTCCAAAAGCGTCGTATGCACTTTCACTACGTTTAGGAAAACCACTAATTCCTTTGAGTTGTCTGTTGGTCTCAAATACTGCTTTTCTACCAGTTAGTATTTTATGACCATAGGCTTGGTGACCAACGTCCCAAATTAATAAATCTTCTGGTGTATTATAAATGTAATGTAGAGCAATAGTTAATTCTACAACACCAAGACTAGCGCCTAAATGACCTTCTTTTGTGGCAACGATATTGATGATAAAGTCACGTAACTCTCTAGCTAATTGAGGTAAGTCCTCAGCTTTTAGTTGACGTAAATCTTTTGGGAGGTTGATATGTTTTAAATGCTCTGAAATCACCACACAAAAATACGAGATTAATTCGTCTAATGCTGAAGTAAAAAAACCGTGCAACTAATATTAAAAGTAGATAAATTGTGAAATGCATGGTTTTCAGTTAAATACACGCTAATTATTTGGTTGTTGTTCGATGAATACTCAATATCTTTAAACATTTCTTATTTTTGATAAAAAGAAAGCGAATATGTAAATCTATATTAGTTTCTAAGGTTTAGTATTAACCATCACCTACAATTGCTATGAAAAATAATAACTTATGCCTGATACTGCTGTTAATTGTCGTATCAGCTTCACACTTATTTGGTCAAAATAAGCTTGAATCTTCAGAATATGAAGCATTGATAACTAATTATCTAAAAGACCAGAAGTCAGATTTCAATTTTAAAGATCGAGATACAGAAGGCTTGGTGGTGACTAATGCCTATTATTCTGAAAATACGGATTTAACTCAGGTTTATGTGAATCAAACTTATGAGGGGATTAAAGTTTTTAACGCTATTTCTAGCGTTGCTATTAAAGACGGAAAAGTTGTTTACTACGCAAATAAATTTTTAAATGATCTTTCCAAAAGAGTTGATACAAAGTCACCTTCTTTTTCTCCAGTTGCGGCAATTCAGAAAGTTGCAACACAATTAGAATTAGGGAGTTTGCAAAATATACAGGAGCTAGAGCGTAACGTCAATAGCTATGTGTTCTCAAATGCGGGGATTTCAACAGAAGATATTCCTGTTGAGTTGGTTTACGTGAAAAGTAAAGACGCCTTAATATTGGCATGGGATCTTATAGTTTATGCTAAGGATAACACTCATTGGTGGAGCGTTAGGGTTAATGCGCAGACCAATGAA
>JAWUVW010000058.1:0-8863 GCA_034112185.1 Flavobacteriaceae bacterium
CACAAAGCGGCAAGCAATTGGTGCTTTATATGGCCAGAGAATTAACGCAGGAACAGTTAAGCAAGCGCTATACTAAATCATCGAATGGCGCTAAAATTGACATTCAACAAGAGATTGCCCTTGGAAATGTGGAAGCTGTTAAAACCTTTTTATCAAAAGGCAATGCAATAGACGCCCTTTATGGCAAAGGAACAACCTTACTTTTTACTGCCATAAAAAAGGATAGAACACATAAAATAGCTACCTATTTACTAGAAAATGGGGCGAATCCTAATTTAGTTACGGACGGGTTAACACCACTTATGTATGCCGTTGCTTATCAAAATCATACGATTATTAAGGCACTTATTACGCATAAGGCTGATGTGAATTTTATGAGCAAAGAAAAGCAATCAGCGATTGTATTTGCTATTAAAGGGAGAGACGCAGAGGCACTTCAATTATTAGTGGACAATGGGGCAGATCCTAGCATAAAAATTCGAAATGATTATTCTGCTATCGATTTGGCGAAGGAAGAGAACATTAAAGAGATTCTGAAAGTTCTTAATGTTCCTTACCAAGGTGTTAGCGATGGCCCTTATGTAATGCAAACAGAAACAGGTCGTACTGCAATTTGGGTATATAAAGGAGAAACGCACACCCAAGAGATCAATTCTCAAGATTCTCAAAGTATCGAATACAAGGGGGTGAAAGCAAAACTATGGAATAACACGCCTAAGGAAGTTAAACAACTAGTGTACAATGGAAATTTCAAAATTGGAGCTGTAAGCGATATTCATGGTCAATATGACACATTTATAAAACTCCTAAAAAATAATGGTGTTATTGATAATAAGGAGAAATGGAGTTTTGGAAACGGGCATTTTGTGGTTGCAGGAGATATGTTTGATAGAGGTCCGCAGGTTACCGAAGTGTTGTGGTTTTTATATGATTTAGAAAAACAAGCGGAAGAAGAAGGAGGGAAGTTACATGTGCTACTTGGTAATCATGATGTTATGGTGCTCAATGGGAATTTGCGTTCGGTACACCCAAAATACATAGAAATTGGTAAGATTTTAGAAAAACCTTTCAACACTCTTTTTAATAAAAGTACTGTTCTAGGAGATTGGTTACGCACCCGTCCAGTTTTAGTAAAAGTAAATGACATTCTATTTACACACGGCGGATTACATCCTGATTTAGTAACGAAAGGCTTATCTATAGACGACATAAACACTGCATTCAAATTACAATTGGTAGAAAGTGAAATGTCTGAAAAACGCAATGAAGTTGGAGACTTTCTGCACAGGCAAAACGGCCCAATCTACTATAGAGGTTATTTTCAAGGGGAATTGGCTACAGATTTGCAAATAGATGCCTTGTTAAACCATTTTAAAATCTCAAATATTGTAGTTGGTCACACTACGCACAAGCACATTGAGATGCACTATGATGGTCGCGTAATAGTGATAGATGCCAATATGAAAAGTGGCACCATGGGTGAAATACTTTTATGGCAAAATGGTGTCTTTTCTCGCGGTAATCTTTCAGGTGAAGAATTACCATTAAACACTAGTGAATCTGAATAATAATTCAACTTTAGGATTGAACTTCAAACTAATTAAAGAACTAAAAATTAAAAAACGAACAGCATGGAACTCATAATTGACAATGTATCAAAAACCTATTCAAATGGCGTAAAAGCACTTCAGAATATATCTTTAGAAATCCCTACAGGAATGTTTGGGTTATTAGGACCTAACGGAGCAGGTAAGTCAACGTTAATGCGAACTATTGCAACATTACAAGAAGCTGACAAAGGAACAATTTCGCTCGGCAATTTGGATGTTTTTACTCAGAAGAATGAGCTGCGACAGGTACTAGGATATTTACCCCAGCAATTCGGTTTATATCCTAAAATAAGTGCGGAAGTATTATTAAATCATTTTGCAGTTCTCAAGGGAATTACAAACAAAGGGGAGCGTAAGGATGTTGTAAATGCGCTTTTACATAAAACGAATTTGTATAACGTAAAAAAACAAAATCTCGGAGGTTTTTCTGGCGGAATGAAACAACGCTTTGGAATAGCCCAAGCCTTACTTAGCAACCCGAAACTACTCATTGTAGACGAACCTACAGCGGGATTAGATCCTGTGGAGCGGAATCGTTTCTACAATATATTAAGTGAACTAGGAGAAAATACTGTGGTGATACTTTCAACTCATATTGTTGAAGATGTAAAAGAACTATGCACCAATATGGCAGTGATTAATCAAGGTCAGGTGCTGCTGAAAGGTAATCCTATAAAAATAATCGAAGAGCTGGAAGGTAAAGTGTATCAGAGAACAATAGTCAAGTCTGAATTAGAAACTTATAAGCAAAATTACCAGGTGATAAGTGAAAAGCTATTTCTGGGAAAACCAATCATACACATTCTTAGTGATACCAATCCTGGGGATGGTTTCATTCCCGTTAAAACCGATTTGGAAGATGTGTATTTCTCACAAATCTTTGGTAGTAATACGAACCTTAAATCAAATTCATAACGATGTGGTACGAAATATTTAAATTCGAATTAAAATACCGGGTAAAGCGAGCAGATACTTACATTTTCTTTGTCTTTCTATTATTGTTTTCAATTTTTGGCGTTGATTTTGTATATGAAGGAATGGATTTCAGTTTGGTTAAAAAGAATTCACCTTTGATTATTGCAAAAACCATGGGAGTGATTACTGGATTTTTCATGATAATCGCCTCTATGATTATGGGAGTTTCCGTTTTACGCGACTTTGAATACAATATAGAATCTCTCATGTTTTCAAATCCTATCAAAAAACGAGATTATCTATTGGGCCGGTTTCTAGGTTCTTTTGCAGTTTTACTTTTTGTGTTTAGTGGGGTTTTCTTCGGAATGATACTAGGAGAATACATGCCTTGGCATCAACCAGATCATTTACTAGCTTTTAATTTATTGACCTATTTGAAGCCATTTGTAATGGTGACATTGCCAATTCTGTTTTTTGGAGCTTGTCTATTCTTTATAACTGGCGCATTAAGCAGAAAATTGATGGTTGTGTATACACAAGGTATTTTCCTTTTCGTAGTATTTATGTTAACCAAAGCGATCACCAATCCGTTTTTGCAAGCCTTATTCGATCCATTTTCTTTAACAACACTCTCTTTACTAACAGATACTTGGACAGGAGCAGAACGAAGTTTACAAGCAATTCCATTTAACGGAGTACTACTCTACAATAAGCTCTTTTGGATTTTACTTGGTGTACTTATTCTGGGCGTTGGTTATAAGAAATTCGAATTCAACGTGGTTAGGAGTAAACGTATTAAAAAGAAAAAGACACAAGTACTTGAGTCTGAAATTGATTATCAATATGATATCGAAATTCCAAAATTCAGCCTAGAGTATGGCATTAAATCGAAGTGGTCTCAACTCCTGCATTTCTCTTGGTTTTACTTCGTGAGTATTTGCAAACAAACCTCTTTTTGGGCCATTGTGATTTGTGCGATGATTATAATTTTAATCAATTCGGTGAATCTTGGAACTGTGTATGACGTTGACAGTTATCCTGCAACCTATTTTATTATAGAAGAACTACGGGAAATGTCTTTTTATTTCTTTCTTATCATCCTTGTTTTTTATTCTGGAGAATTGATATGGAAGGAAAGATCTGTAAAACTAAACTTGATTTATGACGCAAGTCCGATGTCCGATTTCTTAAACCTTGCTGGTAAATATCTTGGACTCATACTTATCTATGTTGTACTTATTATTTCCTTGATTATTTCAGGAATCCTTTTTCAAACCATCAATGGCTATTACAATTATGATCTTCAGGTGTATTTCAATGGGTTTTTTCTAGAAATCTTACCATTTCTAGCTTTATTTACACTCGTTTCATTCTTTGCGCAGGTAATCACCAATCAAAAATTTGTTGGAATTCTAGTTACTTTAATACTTTTTATCTTAAACATTTCTTTGGCTCTTTTCGGGCTTGACCATGATTTATACTTCTTCGGAGGTAGTTCAATTGGTACGTATTCAGATATGAATGGCTATGGTCATTTTCTAAAACTATATATCTTCGTTAAAAGCTATTGGTTTCTATTTGGGCTACTATTACTAATTATAGCATCAGTTATTTCCGTTAGAGGAACAGAAACTAATTTAATAAAACGATTGAAAGTAAGTAAATACCGAATTAGTAAATCGATTATAAAATTAGGCCTAATTACTTTTGCTTCTTTTATAATGCTTGGTAGTTATATTTTTTACAATACGAATATATTAAATAAGCACTGGACAAACTCTGAAAAGACAGCATTTAGAGTTGGCTATGAGAAAACATTAAAAAAGTTTGAATACCTGCCACAGCCTAAAATAGTCGCTGTTAACTTAAAAGTAGAGTTATATCCAACAACCAGAGATTATACCGCTGAAGGTTTTTATATTCTAAAGAACACCTATGATACACCTATTGATGAAGTTCACATTCAGAAATTATTAGAAACAAATGTCGTCCTAGAGTCTATAACCTTTGAAGGCGGTGCAACTTTAGATACTCAATATGCAGAATTTGAATATCATAAATACACATTAAAGCAACCTTTACAGGCTGGAGATTCCATAAAAATGAGTTTTAAGCAGACCTTAACAACTACCGGCTTTGAGCTAGGTCATTCTAATACAGATATTGTAAATAATGGTACGTTTTTTAAAAATAATGATTTTCCAACATTAGGATATACTAAAAAATATGAACTTCAAGATAAATATGAACGTGTGGAAAACAATTTACCAACGAGATCAAATAAGGCTGAAAGGGAAGACCCAAAAGAATTAGTTAATGCTAGATCTGGAGGTGATTCCGATGGTATTCACTTTGAAATTGTTATTGGTACAGATAAAAATCAAACGGCTATCGCTCCTGGAAATCTATTAAAAAGTTGGAAAGAAAACGATCGTAACTATTTTCATTATAAAATGGAGATCCAAATGATTAACTTTTATGCCATAGTTTCAGCGCAATACGAAGTTAAAAAGGATACTTGGCTGCCAACATCTGGCACGATTAGAAAACCTGTAGATTTAGAGATTTATTATCATAAAGAACATGATTATAATCTAGACAGAATGATGGAGTCGATGAAGGCTTCGTTTGACTATTATAGCACTAATTTTAGTCCCTATCAATATAAACAAATGCGCATTCTTGAGTTCCCGCGTTACGCAGAATTTGCGCAATCTTTTCCTGGAACAGTACCATTCTCAGAAGCTATCGGGTTCATGTTAGATATTGATGATGAAACAGATGTGGATATGGCATTTTATGTCACTGCACACGAATTGGCACATCAATGGTTTGGAATGCAAATAGAAGCTGCTAATGTTAAAGGACAACTTATGCTATTAGAAACCTTATCACAATATGCTGCAATAATGGTTTTAAAACAAAAGTATTCTGAAGAAAAAGTACAGCAATTTTTGGATATACAGAAAGATAAATATTTAGACGGAAAACGCAGCGAGTTCAAACAAGAACCTGCATTAGAATTAGTTGAAAATCAGGATTATATCTATTATGCAAAAGGTGCAATTAATATGTATGAGTTTCAGAAGCTGATTGGAGAAGACAAGGTTAATCTGGCTCTAAAAAGATTTATAAGCGATTGGAATACTCTAGATGGTAAACTAAAAATGAACACAGATAGATATGCAACCACGAAAGAATTATTAGACTATTTTAGAGATGTGACGCCAAAACATCTTCAATATAACATCACCGAACTTTTTGAATCTGTTGTTGATTCAAAAATTAATTAAGACACTATTTTAAAGCATTGATTGAGAATCAATTTTTGAAATACAGATAATGAAACATTAAAAAGAAGATCTATTGAAATTATAGAGTTAACATTCTGTAAAACAATAGGTTTAACAGAATGTTAACTCATATAAAAAGAGAATAATTGTACTTATGTCTTTTGTAAAAACAATGAAAAAGACATATTTTATTTTGACACTTGTATTGGCTATATTTTTAAATGGATGCAATACTAAAAATCAGAAATCAAAAAATAGTGATTCACCAACTATAGAACGTACTTATTTTGGACAAAAACGACCAGGTTTAATTCCAGAAGCTTTTGCTCCTGGAGTTATTTCAATAAATGGAAGATCTGAGCACGGAATCTCGTTTTCGCCTACCTTAGATGAAGTCTATTTTTCAGCGAATAAAAAAGACGAAGACCCAAGTATCTATTTTTCAAAACTGGAAGGAACAAAATGGACAACTCCCAAAAAAGCAAATTTCACAAAAGGGAAAAAAGTTGGAGAAATGCATCCGTTTGTGAATCTTACTGGGGATCAGATTTATTTTACGGCCCATGACGCATTTACATTGCCTCATCATAAAGAATCAGTTAAAACTTGGGTTGTAAACCGACTTGAGAATTCCTGGAGTAATGCCATTCAACTTGATTCCCCTATAAATGAAGATTTCGTTTTTTATGCGAACCAAGCGAAAAACGGAGATCTTTTTTATACCAATGTGTCAAAACGAAAAATGTACTACGCACCTAATAAAAATGGCAAATTCCCCGAAGTTAAAGACCTTGGCATTGAATTTGGTTTTCACGGTTTTATCTCGCCATCTCAAGATTATTTAGTTGTAAATGCTGGAAACAAAGAAGATGCTCAAAGAAAAAGCGATATTTATGTCTATTTCAAGAAAAAAGATGACACATGGTCAAAACCAATTAACCTTGGAAAAGATATAAATTCTAATTTCGCTGAAACATGCCCTAGTATTACTCCAGATGGTAAGTATTTATTCTTTAGTAGATATAACGAAGAAGGAGGAGTCCCAAACTTTTATTGGGTGAGCACTGAAATTATCAGTAAATTAAAAACAAGCTATTTTAAGAAGTCTGAATAATGAAAAAAGTGTATTTTATTTTAGGCCTTGTAGGGCTACTTTCTTTACATGGATGTACTCCTAAAAAACAGAAAACAAGAGCTTTAGTTGCAATACCTTCAGTCGATACCTATCTCGGACAAAAACCACCAGGTTTGCGCCCTGTATTGTTTGCACCTGATATTATCAAGACTGAATTTAGAGAGGCAGGTTGTGCCTTTTCACCAGATTTAAAGGAGTTCTATTTTCGCAGAAGAGGAGGAGAATATGAAAGCAATACGTTGGTTGTTGTTACATATATAGATAACAAATGGAGTGAATCACTTGTAGAAACCAAAGCTGGCGAACCATTTATTTCACTTGATGGTAAGACGATGCACTTGGGGAAAAAATATCGAGAACGAACTACTTCTGGTTGGTCTGAAAAGAAAAGCCTTGGAGATCCTTTTAATAGCTTCCGTATTATGCGACTTACCGCTTCATCTAATGGCACGTATTATTTCGATGAGGCAAGTGAAACAGGGCCACTTCGGTATTCTCGATTCATAAATGGCGTATATGAACAACCAAAAACCTTAAACGTTGACGTTGGAAATTGGAATGCACACCCTTATATTGCTCCTGATGAATCCTATATAATTTGGGACGATCAAAGAGAAAGTGGATCTGGAGGCGCTGACTTGTACATTTCTTTTCGTGAGAAAGACGGGGCCTGGGGACCTTCAATTAATTTAGGAGATACAATAAACACAGAATTTGAAGATGCCTACGGGAGTATAACTCCAGATGGTAAATACTTCTTCTTTAATAGGTCTTACGGAAATAATAAAGCGGATATTTTTTGGGTAGATGCTCAGATTATTGAGAACCTCAGGCCTAAATAGGGCAGAGCGTTTAAAAAAGGTCTTGTAGACCTTTTTAGCGAATGAGCCAGCTGGCGGGTTGGACTTATAAATTGGAAACACAAATAAGCAAACAATGAAAAAAGCATGTATTATATTAATACTTGTAGGGATCCTTTCTTTACAAGCATGTAATTCTAAAAAACAGACAAAAGGGAATGACGTCCCAACTATAGAAAACCCATATCTAGGGCAGAAGCCACCAGGAATGATGCCTATTCCATTTGCACCTGGACTTGTTTCTACTGAAATTTATGAATATAGTAGTGCATTTACACCTGATATGAAATCATTTTACTTTGTAAGAAGAGGGGAAAAAAATATAAAATCAACTTTTTACGAATACAAATACAATGAAACCAAAAAGACATGGCAAAAATCAGTTGTTGCTTCTCCATGGATTGGAAGACCCGTAATTTCTCCAGACGGTAACACCATGCATTTAGGTGATCGTTATTTAAAAAAAACGAACTCTGGGTGGTCTAAAATACAAAATCTTGAGCCTCCTATTGTAAGTAATGATTCTATGTATATTATGAGGCTATCTGAAGCGGCTAGCGGAACTTACTATTTTGACACGTATAAAGAGGGAGATTCAACATTCCCAATAAGATATTCACGATTAATCAATGGAAAATATGAAGAGCCCAAAGCCTTACCCAAAACTATAAACACTGGTGCTTTTTTAAGTCACCCGTTTATTGCTCCAGACGAATCGTATTTATTATGGGATGCTCAGAAAGAAAACGGATATGGAGATGCTGATATTTATATCAGTTTTAAACAGAAAGATGGTACTTGGGGTAATGGAATTAATTTAGGTGATAACATAAATACAGATGCTTGGGAAGCTTCACCTAGTATTACTCCAGATGGTAAATACCTTTTCTTTAGTAGAAATATGGAATCAGACGAATATGAAAATGTAGATATTTTTTGGGTGGATGCACGGTTTCTCGAAAACCTTAGGGCTCAACAATAAAATCTAAAATTCCAAGTCCACGAGAATCGAATATTTAGAAGTTTAATAACCAAAGTACTTAATATCGT
>JAWUVW010000059.1:0-32295 GCA_034112185.1 Flavobacteriaceae bacterium
ATAAAACCTATGTAAAAGGCATAAATTATTTGGGCTTTGGGATTCATTTATTGGCTACAACAGGAATGCTTTATTATATAACGACATTCAAAAGGAATAGACTTTTTTAACCCTAAATTACCCTTTTGAATAAGAAGCAAAGATGGCTAAAAGCCACTGAATACAGGAAATTACCTGCATTACAATAAAACGCTCCTAATAATGAAGATTTTTGAAATTAATATATTGATTCTACTACTTGTATTCATTCAATTGTCTGGATATGCGCAATCAGAAAAGAAAATCGTAAATACTTCCATTATAATACCGCTAAAAACTGGAAAAAATCCTAGTACTCAATTTGAGGCATTAGTCATAGAACCTGCCAATCTATTCATTCAATCAAAACTTATCAATAAGGACGCTCCAAATATTCAACTAGAATTAAATGTGGTTAAAAACAATAGTAAATATTCTGGTTTTCTCTGGTGTTGTGATGCGTCCCTTGATAGTGAAAAAACAAACTATCCGAAAGCATATCAAAACTATTCTTTTAATTTAAAAATCAATAAAAAGGAGGTTGCGTTAGTGGTTGAAAAATTAGACTTTGGAAACACAATGTTTATTGATTTGGGTCAAACAGCGGTTATTGGAAATCTTAAAATTCTGTTTGAAGATTATATTGGAGAATGGCCAGTGGATATAAATGGAAATCAGACAGATGCCTTTAATATATATACTATTTCGTTATCAGAAGAAAATGAGCAGAAGACCATATCGTTTATGTCACTAAACAAAAATGAGGGGAAGGAACTAGCGATAGAATGGAAGAATTATAAAATTTTGATTTTGGAAGATTCTGAAAAATCATTAAAGCTAATGGTGTTTAAAAACGATTCTGAAAAAAATAATGGCAGGTAAAACGCTATAAAATTAACCAGCCCAACTGAGTAATTCTGGCGGGTTGCTTGTACAAGTATACTTACGAAAATCCGTTCGGATTTTTCTTCGCCTGTTCGCTGCGCTCAGGTCTATTAGGTTTTTATTTATTACTTTAGTTCCTTAAACACGGGCTTGCCGTTCGCAACACTCGAGCGAATCGAACCGGCGAAGACAATTATTAAAACGAGCTTGAGGAAATTAGCAGCGTAGCTAAACCCTATGCCAAACGTTGGCATTCATTAGCGCGACGCGTTAAAAATGATAATTATGAAACAGAATTTATCCAAAGTCAAGTCAGAATTAGAAACTTACGCAAGTGCATCTAATTTAACGGAATTACAAATTATTGACAAACTGAAAGACTATTACTTCAATAAAGATGTGAACGAGAATATTAAACTTTATAAAAAAAGAAAGAAAAAAGTAAGCGAAATAACTAAAGACTTAAAAATATCGCCACGCAGATTTTACGCTATTTTAGAAAAGAAAAAAATAGAACATGCCAAATACAAAAAGACCGAAAAGGAACTTGAATAAAACCTTTTTTTTGACAAGTAAAAGGCGTGATAACGTACACTGATTAGAACTCAAATTTGGAATTGAGTAAATTTCAAAATGGCGCACCCAATCGAAATTTAAAAAGTTTACGACACTAAACCATAGACCAAATGTTGCCATGCTTTGCGTAACGAACTCAAAACAAGACGTAATAATTAAATTAAAAATGAATAAAAATATTACACTAATTGCCGGAATAATTGCAGTTGCCTATGTCATTTATAGCTTTTTTGGAAATTCAGAATATGCCGATATATTTGGTTTTGAAGTAAACATTTGGACGTTTAGATTGTTTTGGAGCGTGCTTGCAGTTGGAATTTTATACAGCTATTACAAAAAAAGAAAGGCTATGGAATAGTTCTGAATTCAGTCAAACGAAATCAAATGGTAAAACAAGATTTAAAGCACAAAACATCAGAAAAATTACGATCGGAATTAAAACTGATGAAATTAATTATTGGGGCGCTGATTGGCGTTAATTCTTTTAGCGTTGGACTATCCCTATAGGGATTATTGAAAAAAGATAATAATGCGACCTTTATTTCTTTATGGCTTTTGCATTTTCAACAAGTCTCATAATTCCAATGAATTATATGAACATGGTGAAAATTAAAAAGGAGTTGAAAGTGAGAGTGTAAACACTTATCCACTTTTCAAAAAGGGTTCTTTTACTCTTAAATGTATTGTAAAGACTCTGTTTTTTAATACCTAATGTATTGATTAAGTCAGTTAGGGAAGTTTCCTTATAACCTTGATACCAAAATAGGTTCATTGCCTTATCAAGTGCTACGTTTTTATCAAATTGTTCAATTTTGAGCATATTTTTTTAAATCTATTTGTACCGTTAGGTATAAACTATTCCAAATAGTGGATGGTTCGCAACAGTTCCCTTGTATGGTCCTAAAAAAGAAGTATTCGATGGGTCATGGAAATTATCTGATATTAAAAAAGTGGAATAAAAGGGCGTCCAATAATGTGTTTAATAAAGTTTATTGTCGGTACAGATCGGAGCGGTAAAAGTTTTATTCTAATTGCATATATTTTTCATTTAATGTAAGCGCTAAAATAAAATAATTAGTTATGTATTTGTATATTAGTGATCTAACTTGTAAAAAAGATCAATTATTATGAATGTAAAACTATTATCGGTAGCCATTATTAGTGGCGTAATTTTAAGTTGTAATTCTCCTAATAAGCAATCAGAAGATATGGCTGCATCAGGTGAATACAAAATGGATCGTACTGTATTACCTATTCAACCGCCTTCGCATGAACATGTGACTACTATGGACGCTCGGGATGCAGAAAAACCAGAGCCCTTTAGCATAGAAGCTCCTGATGGGGCTCCTAACATTGTCATCGTCTTAATAGATGATATCGGCTTTGGAGCAACGAGTACTTTTGGAGGCGCAATTAGCACTCCTACTTTCGATAAATTGGCAGATAACGGATTACGCTTTAACCGTTTTCATACTACTGCGCTATGCTCACCAACCCGTGCATCTCTACTTTCTGGAAGAAACCATCACAATATGAATGTTGGATCTGTTATGGAAGTAGCAACTGGATTCTATGGAAATCAAGGCATTCGTCCTGACAATGCTAAATACTTTGCGGAGACCTTAAAACTGAATGGTTATAGCACTGCTGCATTTGGTAAATGGCACGAAACTGCAACTTGGGAGGTTTCTGTATCTGGACCATTTACACGTTGGCCAACCAATTCTGGTTTCGATAAGTTTTATGGATTTATTGGTGGAGAAACAAACCAATGGGACCCTGTAATATTTGATGGTGTAACCAAGGTTTCTAAAGGGGATGACCCTGATTATCATTTCACTACAGATATGACTAATGAGGCCATTGAATGGGTTAAATTCCAAAAGGCTATGACGCCAGATAAACCATTTATGGTGTATTACGCTACTGGTGCCACTCATGCACCTCACCATGCGCCAAAAGAATGGATAGAAAAGTACAAGGGCCAATTTGACCAAGGCTGGTTGAAGCTTCGTGAAGAGACTTTTGCACGCCAAAAGGCGATAGGTGTAATACCTCAAGATGCACAGCTGGCACCAATGCCTTCTGACATTAAAGATTGGGAAACTCTAAGTGCTGACGAAAAACGCTTATTCGCTCTTCAAATGGAAACGTTTGCAGGATTTGCTGAGCATACAGACAATGAAGTAGGAAGATTGGTTGATGCCATCGATGAAGTGGGCGAACTTGAAAACACCATGTTTATTTACATCATGGGAGACAATGGATCAAGTGCAGAAGGAGGTCTTGAAGGCACGTTTAATGAACTTGTGCACCTCAACGGTATTTTTGATGAAGAATCAATTGAAAGTATGTTGGAGCATGCTGATGATTGGGGCGGTCCCAATTCATTTCCACATATGACCGCCGCCTGGGCTGTCGCCACAGATGCTCCATTTAAATGGACCAAACAAATGGCTGCTGATTTTGGTGGTACAAGAAATGGAATGGTAATGCATTGGCCAAATGGAATTGAAGCTAAGGGAGAAATTAGAGAGCAATGGCATCATGTAAATGACATCGCTTCAACTGTTTTAGAAGCTACTAATTTACCTGCTCCAAAATCAATAAACGGGGTAGAGCAAATCCCTATGGACGGCGTGAGTATGATTTATTCTTTAAATGATATTGATGCTACCGACAGACACACCGTTCAATATTTTGAAATGTTTGGTAACCGCGCGATCTACAGCGAAGGTTGGTTGGCACGTGTGGTACATATGGTTCCGTGGGTAGGAAAGCCCAGAGGAACATTTGCCGAAGAAGCATGGGAACTTTACAATATTGATGAGGATTTCAGCCTTGTAAATGACCTTGCAGAAGCAAATCCAGAAAAGCTAAAAGAGATGAAAGTTCTGTTTGAAAAAGAAGCGATTGCAAACAATGTTTATCCGCTAGATGACAGATTATACGAACGCTTTAATGCCGCAACTGCTGGACGACCTGATTTGATGGGCGACAGAAAATCGTTGACTTTATCTCAAGGGATGGAAGGTATTCTTGAGAACACATTTTTAAATGTCAAGAACACTTCAAATACAATTGTTGCAGATGTTTCATTAAATGGAAATGACCATGGAATCATTCTTTGTCAAGGTGGCAAATTTGGTGGATGGGCCCTCTATATGGACGAAGGCAAGCCAGCATATACCTACAACTTTTTTGGCCTTGAAAGATACACCATTACAGCGCCTGAAGCTTTGGTGGCAGGAGATGCTGAGGTTAAAATGGAGTATACCTACGATGGAGATGGCGCTGGAAAAGGTGGAACCGTCAAGCTATTCGTAAACGGAAGTATGGTTGTAGAAGGTCGCGTTGAAAAAACAGTCCCAGCGGTATTCTCTGCTGATGAAACTGCTGATGTTGGATTAGATGATGCAACCCAAGTAGCAGATTTGGTTTTTAAAGATGTTCAAGATTCTAAATTTACAGGTTACGTAAATAAAGTAACTATAAGTATCCCTGAAAAATAATAGATTTCAAGGAATATAAAAACGGTTTGGGTTATTAGACCTGAGCCGTTTTTTGTATTTTATAAAGTCTATTATCGAAACAGGACCTAACGAAATGAAAAAATCTAATAAAAACGGAGTACAACAATCGTGTTTTCTAGAGTAATAAAGAGAGAATTTAAAATATTAACTATATTTGGTCAACATATCTTCACCGAATGATTTTAAATATTTTTATTGGCTTAGTTGTTATCGGAATTACAATTATAATTCAAGGGTTTGGATCTAAATTTTGGATACATCATCTCATTAACAATTATACAAATAAACCTTTAATTAGTTTTGATCGTAGAACTGTTAGATTGTTGGTATATACCGCATTATTTTTATTGACCTTAAATTTTATAGAAGCTATCATCTGGGGATTTACCTATTATCTATTGCCAGGAATTACAGAATTTGAAACGCTAGAAAAAGCTATTTATTTTTCATTAGTGACGTTCACCACCCTAGGTTATGGAGAAATTACAATAAGCTCTTCTAGCAGAATTTTATCAGGCTTTGAAGCTATGAATGGCGTTTTATTATTGGGTTGGACTACAGCTATGATGTTTTCTGTATTGCAGTTTGTGATGAAAGGAACACTAAAAGTAAAGAAGTAAAAATAATATGGCAGAAGCTACAGAAGATAAGACATCCAACGAAGAATCCAAAGAAGTTAATGAAAGTGGAACTTCGGAAGTTCAAGAAAAAAAGAGTCCAATAAAACTCATCACTCGAATTGTTCTGCTAATTTCAGTATTGTTTTTTGTATGGTATATCGTTTCAGAAAGACATACGCCTTATACCGATCAAGCAAGAATTAAAGGCTTAGTGACGCCTATTACCTCAAGAGTTTCAGGAAATATAGTAGATATTAGAATTCAATTACACAGTAATGTTAAAGTTGGAGACACTTTATTTCAAATAGATCCTTTACCTTACCAAATTGCCGTGTTAAAAGCAGAAGCTAATATTGATAATACAACACAATCTGTTGCAGCAAGTACGTCTTCCGTTAAATCTGCTGCGGGTAGGCTAGGAGTAGCCAAAGCACAGTTAGACAGAGCTCAAAGAAACTGGAATAGGGTGGAAAGAGTCATGAAAGAAAATGCAGGAGCACTTTCTGAGAATGATAAAGATCAATCTGAAACGGCTTTATTAACCGCCACCGAACAAGTTGCTTCTGCCGAAGCCAACTTAGATCGCGCAAAACAATCGCTAGGTGATTCTGGTCCAGACAATCCAAAGATTAGGGCAGCGCTAAAAGATTTAGAAAAAGCACAATTAGATTTAGCCTTTACCACTATTATTGCTTCTACCGATGGTGTCATTGAAAGTTTTGATCTTGATCTTGGGTATTTTGCTTCGGCAGGCCAACCCTTAACGACATTGATTTCAAAAACAGATCTCTGGATACAAGCAGATTTAAAAGAAAACAACATGTCCTTAATGAATGTTGGTGATCCCGTAAAATTCACATTAGATATTGACCCGGGAAAGATCTATGAAGGTACTGTTCGCAGTATGGGCTTTGGTGTTGCTACCGACAAACCTAATAAAGGCGGTTTGCCGAGTATTGATAGTAAAACAGGATGGCTAAGAGATCCGCAACGATTTCCAATCATCATTGGTTTAAATAGCGCTGATGACACGTTTCAAAAGAAAATTAGAATTGGAGGGCAAGCCGATATTGTAGTATATACAGGATCTAATGGATTACTCAATGCCTTGGCGTCTTTTAGAATTCGATTTAATTCTTGGTTATCTTATGTTAGGTAAAATGGCTATTATTAAGGCTTCTAATTACGATTGGGGAATTTCTATTCCCGTAGTTCGTTATGTCTTAGGTATAAGTTTTATATTATTAGTGACGTCATTAATGGACTATCCGCTTGCCTATCTCACCACGGTGCTCGCATTAGGCTATATTGCACCAGGAGCAAAACCACTTTCGATAAAACAAGGTCTCAGTTTTATTTTAATCTTAACCCTTATCAACGTTATAACTTTTGCCTTTAGCTCTTATTTTAAAGACTATCCTTTAGTATTTATGTCGCTATTGTGTTTGGGGGTTTTATGGATTTACTACACCAATAAATTACCCCAAATGGTAAAATTATTTTCAGTCGTTAGTATTTTTGTAATTCCTCTAACGTCATTAGAACCAACAGGTTTAAGTGCTTTTGTTGCGATTAGCTTAGTGTTTAATGCTTTTATGGCAATCGCTTTAACACAATTGGTTTTTAAGGTTTTCCCCTGGTCACCGGCAGATGAAGCCTTTGTAAAAACCAAACAACAAGCAGTCGAAATACCTGAATACGAAAGGTTTAGATATGCGCGAAATATCTTTTTTATATTACTTCCTGTTTTGTTATTATTCTTTATTTTCAAATTATCTGGGGGTTTATTGATCCTTATATTTATTGGGATATTATCAATGAGTCCTACCCTTGCAAATGCTAAAGTGGGAAAATTTATGATTATTGCAAATATCTTAGGGGGTCTATTTGCGATCATAGGTTATCAATTATTAGTTTTTGTTCCTATGCTTCCCTTTATGATTCTAATCACCTTAGTAGTCGGTTTTGTTTTTGGTAGTAAGCTATTTTCGGCTTCTAAACTCGCTCCGATTTTTGGCACTGGCTTTTCTACGTTTTTACTTATTTTGGGATCGGTGACGTCTTCAAACGATGATGCAGGTTCGGCAGTTTGGTCGCGACTTATACAAATAGCTATAGCGGTAATTTATGTCGTTATTGCCTTTGGAATATTAAACTATTACCAAAATAAAAAAAGTGAAATCATATGACCCAACTACTGAAATATGCGCTTTTTTATAGTTTAATCACAGTGATTTTACTTAATTTATTTTCTTGTAAAGTAGGTGAGGATTATGTTAGAGAAGAACAAAACCTTCCAGAAACCTATCGCCAAGATGCAGATACCGAAAGTTCTATTGCAAGTATTAAATGGTGGGAATTATTTAAAGACCCTGTTTTAGTAAATTTGATAGATACAGCATTAAAAGAAAACCAAAACATAAAAATAGCAATTACAAGATTAGAAGAATCGCAACTATTTTTTGAAATATCCAAAGCAGATTTTTATCCAAATGTTAATTATTATGGTGGCGCTTCTAGTGGAATTAATTCTGAGACGTCAGATGTTTCAAACAGCGTGGCAGCAGGTGTTAATATAGGTTATACCGTAGATTTATGGCAACGTATAAAATCATTGAACGAGGCAGCTCAACAAGAATACTTATCTACTGAATATGCCTATAGAGGAGTGACTATAACAGTTATTTCTTCGGTAGCTTCTGCTTATATTGCTTTACGAGATATAGATAATCGATTACTGATTTCTGAAAAAACCGCAAAAAATTTCACTGATAACTTAGCTGTTATGCAAGCGCGGTTTGATGGAGGCTTTGTAAATGAAGTTGATCTAACACAGTCTAAAATTCAGCTGATAGAAGCTGAAGCCACTATTGAAGTTTTACTGCGATCTCGGCAACAATTAGAAAATGGAATAAGTATCTTAATGGGGTCTGTGCCTTTAGAAATACCACGTGGTTTAGAATTACATGAACAAATTACATTACCGGAAGTCCCAACAGGCATCCCTTCAGAATTAATATCTAGAAGACCGGATGTATTAGAGGCAGAACGAAGATTAGAGGCGCAACATCTAAGAATTGGCGTTGCTGAAGCCTTACAGTACCCATCGTTAACCATTAATCTAGATATGGGTGCTAGCTTATTAAACCCAGTGACTTTATTCGCAGATTTAGGGGCTCAATTATTTGGACCTATTTTTAACGGCGGAAGAATAAAAAACAACATTGCAGTAGAAGAAAAACGTACCGAACGTTTGCTTTACAATTATCAATTATCATACCTTGCTGCAATCAAAGACGTTGAAGATGCGATGATAGCGCAACGGACTTTTAATAGAGAACATGTGTTACGTACCAACCAAATGGAATTAGCCACAAAAGCATCCCTTTTAGCTTGGGTACGTTATGACGGGGGCTTAACGAGCTATTTAGAAGTGTTAACTTTACAAAGCAGTCAATTTTCAGCCGAATTGAAAACGTCAGCGGCCCTGCAACAAGAATTGCAATCAATTATTGATTTATATACTGCCTTAGGAGGTGGTTGGGAAGTGATCACAACCGAATAATAACAACTGAATTATAACAATCGAATAGTAACTCTAAATATTTATTATGAAATCATTTAAACAAAATATTACCATCGATAATTTTATTAAAATCGTTGTATTAGCAGCGCTTTTATTTTGGAGTTTTAATATTATAGAGCCCTTTATTTTATTAATGGTATGGGCAATTATTGTGGCCGTTGCGCTCTATCCACTTTATCAAAAAATAATTGGAGTTTTTAAAGGAAAAAAGAAAGGATTGATAACATCACTTTTTGTTATCGTCTTACTCGCATTAATAATTCTTCCAACGATAAGTGCTACCGAATCTATAGTGGACACAACGAAAGAAATTTATCAAAATTTTGAACAAGGAAGTTTGAAAATACCACCACCAAATGAATCTGTAAAAGAGTGGCCATTAGTAGGGGATAAGTTATACGGAGCTTGGTATAAAGCGTCCACGGATGCGGAGTCTTTTATTAAAGAAAACCCAGAGGAGGTTAAGGGTTCCTTGGGCTGGTTGTTTGATTCTTTTAAGGGATTAATGGGATCAGTAATGTTATCGCTCATCGCATTAATTATTGCTGGAGTGTTTTTGTCTTCTGCTGAAGCAGGCTATAATACAGGCGTAAAATTTATGGGAAGACTAAGGGAAGGTAGAGGTGTCGAACTCATGTCAATGTGCACCAATACGATAAGAAGTGTTGTAAAAGGAATTTTATTAGTAGCTATCATCCAAGCTATTTTGGCTTATGCAGGATTTGCGATGATTGGATTATCTTCGATGGCAGGAATTTTAGCAATTCTTGTTTTATTAGCTGCAATAATCCAGATTCCAGTCACCTTGGTAGTAATTCCAGTAATCATTTATGTATTCTCTTTTGCAGATACTACACCCGCAATTATTTTTGCTATTTATATGATCATTGTTTCCTTATTAGATAATGTTTTAAAACCGATGCTATTAGCGAAAGGCTTACAAACACCCATGATTATTATTTTAATGGGAGCTATTGGAGGAATGATGTATCAAGGGATTCTAGGTCTTTTTATTGGACCTGTTGTTTTAGCAATTCTGCATGAATTATACACCAGTTGGGTTAATCAAACTAAAGACGTTTAAAGAATTATATAATTCAAAATAAAAACACGGATTTTAATAAAAGAATAAAAGAATAAAAGAATAAATGATAAAACAGATAATTAAAAAGCAAGTAGCTGATCCAAGATCAAATCACCAGCAACTTTTTATAAAACTTATTCTCGCTGTTTTAGTAGATTTAGTGGTTCTTGGATTATTTAATGAGTTTTGGGAATATGTAGTTCTTGACTCTTTTAGTATTGCTATAATTGCAGCATTCTTACTTCAGGTTCTACTTAAATTAACGTTGATGTTTGAACACAAAGTCGCTGTATACTTCAATAAAAAAACGGGAACACTTCCTAAAATAATGCGCTTTGTTTCGGCATGGGTTATCTTGTTTTTTTCCAAGCTAATTATCTTGGGAGCTATTAATTATGCTTTTGGAGATCACGTACTTTTTTTAGGGCCTTTCCACGGAATAATTGCATTTATTATAGTGGTAATTGCCATTTTAGTTGCTGAAGGAATTATTACTAAAATATATAAATCCTTAGCTTAAAATTATATGTTCGTCGCCTCTATAGTTCACTTTTAAGAATTAAGCTCGAATTGAATAAATGAATTACACATATAAGAGTAAAATTAATTTAACTCTTGGACAAGACGCTGAAATCAAAGATTGTTTTGAACTTAAAACCTTTAAGAAAAAAGAATTTTTAATTAAGAAATAAACTTTAAACAACACTAAATACGAGAACGACTTGGGTTATTTAACTTGGGCCGTTTTTGTATTTAATTCAAAACAGATGCACTCTTAGGTCTTTTATTCGCGTTTATTTCTAAAAACATAACAAGATATTCATTCTCCTTTACTATTTTTAAGTATTCTAAAAGACAGATACTTATGTAGAGTAGCTATGGATAATTATAAAATTTAGTTTGTGCGCAAACTCCCGTTGTGTGTTATCAGAGGCAAAAAAAACACCAATATTTCATTTATAAAATATTAAATGTCAAATAAAAAAAACACAGGTTCTAAGTTACAAGGCGTTAGCCGCTTAATTACTGATGCCACAATAGGCGTAACCGACTTGGTGGAATCTATGCATAATCGCATAGTTCATCCTCCTTTTTTGCCATCTACGCCGATACAACATCTCATCACTAATATTGCAGGAGTCACTTATAAAAGTGTTAGATGGAGCACTCGGTTAATCGGTGGTGGCATAGACAACACCCTGGGATTGTTTACTTCTTTAAGTGGGAAAATTGAAACTACTGATGAAAGAGAAGCAATAAACTCCGTTTTAAATGGAGTTATTGGTGATTATTTGGAAAAAACTGAAAATCCGTTAGAGATTGACATGCAATTCAGATACCAGGCTAAGGCTATTCTCCTTGATAAAGACAGCATTGAAAAAACCTATCCAACGCCCAATGGGAAAATCCTTTTGATGGTACATGGTTCATGTATGAATGATATTCAATGGACTCGAAAAGAACATAATCACGGTACAGCTTTAGCAAAAGAATTTGACAAAACACCGATTTACTTACATTACAATAGCGGTCTGCACATTTCGACCAATGGGCAAAACTTCAATGAATTATTAGAAAAATTAGTCTCGTACTGGCCTGTGCCTATTGAAGAACTCATAATTGTTGGGCATAGTATGGGTGGCTTAGTATCTCGGAGCGCAGTATACTATGGCGAACAAAAGCAAAATTCGTGGACCAAACACCTTAAAAAAATAATTTTTTTGGGGACACCTCACCACGGTGCACCAATGGAGAAAGTAGGTAATTATGTCGATGTCGTTTTAGAAGCTGTTCCCTATGCAAGGCCTTTTGCGCGATTGGGGAAAATTAGGAGTGCTGGTGTAACCGATTTAAGATATGGAAACCTATTAGATGAGGACTGGAAAAATTACGATCGATTTAAAATGCATGGAGACCAAAGGCAAACCATTTCATTGCCTAAACAGGTTGAATGTTACGCTATAGCAGGTGTTATTGGTAAAGCGATTAAATCTGGGACTAGACAATTGTTAGGTGATAATATGGTGGGCATAAAAAGCGCTTTAGGGCAGCATAAAGACCCTACTAAAACTTTGAATTTTAAGAAGGCAAATACTTGGATCGCCTATGAGAATAACCACATGGATTTATTAAGCAATCCACAAGTCTATACTAAAATAAAGACATGGATGCTCTAATGAAGGTCTTACCCAAAAGAAAATATAAATAGATGGCCAGAGCGAAAATTTTGGACGAAATAATTGAAGGCTATCGAAATACTATTTATCAAAGATATCAATATCACAATATAAAGGATACCTATGGAATTCCCGAATCAATAAATGAGGAAACAGTAAATCAACTTAGAGATTACTTCCTGAATTACATGTATCCAGAATCTGATACGCGAGCAGAATTAAACAAGGCGTTTAAAAGTCTAGATAATTATATCAAGCATCCCCAAAAATTATTGAGAATTTTATTGGATGCGACCAAACTCATCTTCAGATATGGAAGACATCTACCCAAAATATTAAATTCAGGCCTAAATGCAATGAAGACATTCAGCGTAGCAACAGATTTTGAAAATAATCTTGTCGATGAGGCCATCAAAAATAAAGTAGAAGCGCCTTACGATCAATTAAAGATTGACGGCCTTATAAAATTATTATCGCGTAAAGAAATCGAAAAATTTATTGAGAATTCCGAATCCTTATTTGAAATTTTACACGATAAAATTCTAATTGAAAAAATAAAAGAGGTTATTCAATACTTAATCGGTGTAATGAGAGAAAAAGAAGAAGCATATGAATTAAGCCAAATTAAAGGGCTTGAAATAGGGTTTGAAATGATAAATGAAGGGTGTAAACTTTTCAATCGATTAACAAAAGAAGATCAACGAAACTTAATTAATTTGATCACAGAAATAGAAAAAGATAACTTAGATCGTATTTTTTAGAAACACGAAAATGAGACACACAATACAAAGGATCAGGTTGGACTTACTTTGGTCTTCCTTGAGGTACGATCCAACTAAAAAAGAATTTTATCCAGGTTCGCCTTCAGAACCACTTTCTAAATTGATAAGTCCCTTAAAAGCATCATAAACTGTATTGCCTTCGTAAAGTACTTTATATACTTCTCTAGAAATTGGCATATCAACGTTGTAATCGTTAGCAAGTTCCATAACGACCTTCGCCGTTTTAACGCCTTCGGCAACTTCATTCATCTCTTCAATAATCTGCACTAAACTTTTGCCTTGTCCTATTTGAAATCCAACGTGGTGATTTCTACTTTTAGAACTCGAACACGTTGCTACTAAATCACCCATTCCTGCAAGTCCAGCAAACGTGCGTCGTTTTCCTCCCATGGCTGTGCCTAATCTGGTTAACTCAGATAAGCCTCTTGTAATTAATGCGGCTCTGGTATTATCTCCAGCATTCGCGCCATCTCCCATTCCTGTAGCAATAGCCATAATATTTTTTAACGCACCGCCAAGTTCGCAACCTATAACATCATTATTGGTATATACTCTAAATAATCCTGTACTAAACACTTGTTGTAATTGTTTTGCAATGGTTTTATCTACCATAGCAATTACTGCGGCAGCGGCCAGACCAGAGTGAATTTCCTTAGCTAAATTAGGACCTGTTAACACGCCTGCTGGATGTCCTGGAAGTTCTTCTGCAATAATCTCAGTCATACGCATTTTGGTATCCAATTCTAAGCCCTTAGCTAAACTCACAATGGGGACCCATGGTCTAATATGCGGTTTTGCAACACGTAATACTTCTCTGAAATTTTGAGATGGAATTCCCATCACTATAACATCTGCATTCTTAACGGTTTCTTCTATAGAACTAGATGCTTTAAGGTTCTTATTTAGTTTTGCACTTGGTAGATATTTAGAATTGGTGTGTTCTTCATTTATTTCGAGAACAGTCTTTTCATTTCGTGCCCATAAAATTGTATCATTATTTTTGGCAGTTAATGATGCTACAGTTGATCCCCAAGATCCACCTCCAAGTACTCCTACGTTTAGTTTCATGTGTTTATATTTATTGTTTTTTAATGGTCACATGAAACATCCATTTAATCATTTTCTTGAATAATAAAAATTTGGTTATGGATGTTTCATAATAGGATTAATTTTCTAATTCGTTTAAGTATAGTGTCCTAACGTCTTCAATATGTTTATTGATATTTTTTATTTTCCAAAGGGATGTGTCTACAGGATCAAGGACCACCACCTCAATATGCGTAGGCTTAAACATACTTGTGCCTTTCGGCATTGCCATATATGCATTTTTGATGACAATTGGAATTATTGGGACACCAGCTTGCATGGCTAAATGAAAAGCACCTTTTTTAAATGGTCCTAAAGCTTTACTACCACTTCTGGTCCCTTCTGGTGCGATAGCAACTGAAATACCACGCTTTAAGGCTTCAACCGCAGGTTGCATCGCTTCAATGGCTTTTGCTTTATTAGAACGATCTACAAAAATAGCACCCAAGGCTTTAAATAATGGCCCGAAGGGCGTTCTCTCTAATTCTTTTTTAGCGATTCCTGTAAAATCATGACGAATTAATTTCATAACAATAAAGAAATCAGCAGCACTTTGATGATTAAAACAAAAAACAGCTGGCCTAATTTCTTCTAAATTGTGTTTTCCTTTTACAGCAATGTCTAATCCAGCCATCTTAGCACCTAAGTCTCCAACGCTTGAAAAGGTTGTGTCTGCAGCTTCTTGTCTAGACATTGTCATCACGCCTTTTATCAATCCTTTTACGGCTGAAGGATAAATACTTGCAATAGCCATTCCTGTTCTAAAGCCATTAATTAAAGGTTTTTCAACAGGTTCTTCAAATCTTAAAATAGGCCAGTTATTTTCAAAAGCCATTTGAGATAATTTCTGATCTGGATTTGTAGCAACTGGTTTTCCTACAATTTTCATTAGTGGATAGTCATCGATACTATCGGTATAAAAATAACTTTTTGATAAATCAATATTTTTATTTTTAGCAAATTTTCGAGCAGCTCTTGCTTTGCCTTCGCCCCAGCACATTTCTGAAACACGACCCGTAAATTTTCCATTATGTATTTCCATTTCGGTGGCATACACATCTTTAATTCCAAGTGCTTTTGCAACGGGTTCTATTTGGTACGATGTTGCTGCGGAAATAATGACCACTTTATGACCTTTTGCTATATGATTTGCGATTAGTTCTTGAGATTCTGGATAAATGGTTTCCTCTAAATGATCTTCAAAGACTTGTTTCCCTAATGCTACAAATTCCTTCTCTTTTATACCTTTTACTCCTAGTGCTGCGATTTTTGTCAGTATTTCAAAATCTCTATTTCCTAATGAAAATACTAAGGCAGTTGCAAACTGTGTAAGATATTCTTTTACGGTAGTATTTCCACTAAGCAAACGCGTTGTCATGAATTTTTTTGCCGAAAAATCGTTAATTAACGTACGATCCATATCAAAAAACGCGGTGATATGTGGACCTTCTTCTATGTCTTCATCGTGATGGATGTTATCCTTAATTGCATCTTGAGTTATGTCTTGCTCTATAGGTTGATTTTGTAGTGTTTTTTTATCTCTAACACTTTCTATTTGTTTTAAGTAAAATAAACGCTCAGATAAATCATCTAACTGATGACTCCAACGCTTTAAACCCTCATAATCTAAAGTTCGATCCACCGGAATTAGATTCGCGTTTTTAGCAAAACGGAGTGCATTAAGTAAAAAGGGCTTAGACACACTATCTAAGCGTGTTATTTTTGACTGCCAATGCAACTCTTTCCCTTTAAACATTGCGAGTTCAATAAATTCACCTTCAGAGAATTCATCATCAGCATCCCAACTATTAAGCGAGTGACACACGACCTTATCTGCCTCTAAATAGGACAATAAAATAGCTCTTGATACAAATAAATCTTGTTTTACTAATAAGGCAGAAATGTCCCCTTTTGGATCTGTTACAATTGCTCTCCAGTTTTTGCCAAATCGTAATAATTCTGCTTCTATTTCACTACTAAACTTTGGTTTATTTGTATAGAAAAATTCAAACTTAAATAAGTTACGAAGCCTCATAATTTCTTCCCAGAACTTAGTAATTCTGTTAGAAGATTGATCGTCCTTTATTTTTACCAAAGCCATTTCTATAAAAGCTTGATGGTATAAATGTCCGGATGCCATATTTGCATAATATGCCGCTGGCAGATACTCTGAAGGAACCAAGCTATATTGTGCGCGTTGTCCTGCTCTACTTTTTTGAATTATTCTTGCGCTTTGTAATAAATTTAAAGCTGATTGTACGATAACACCAATTTTATTGCCACGATCTATAAGAACGTCTTCTTTTTTCTGGCCTATGAATGCCATTAAGCCATTCACCTTATATTCAATTTCTTTTTTGGTTAAGGCGAAATCATTAAGCAACACATGGCAAACTAATGACACCGTGGTAACTGGTGTAATCGCATTGGTTTTATGTATGAGTTCAAAAGCAAAACGAGGTAAGGTGTTTTTATCTGCATAACTATCTTCTTCCATATCAGGAATGATGGCTTGCTGATCTTCTTCAATCTCCACGGGTTCGCCAAAACGAATGGCCGCGCGGCCATAATCATTTCCTAATTTTTTAATATAGTTTACAGCTTCTTTTACATTTTCTGCCTTTTTCTCTTGTCCTCTGCCTTCTTCGGTCATTTCCTTCACGTCAGGAATTAAATCGTAAACAATTGAAACAGGAACGTATTTTATGGATCTTGTACTCTGTAATTCGCCTTCTTTTATATATTTTAAAATCCCCATTTTTGGGTATATAATTTTACCTGTTCTAGAACGTGTGCCTTCAATGTTCCACGTCAAGTGATCACCTGTATCGATAATAGTTGATATATAATGACGCAATGCGGCTTTATAAATTAAATCGTCTTTAAAACTTCGTCTAATAAAAATGAGTCCAGCATTAGTTCCCAATTGCTTCAAACCAGGAAACGCCAAATTACTACCTCCAAATGAATATGGAATTGGCATGCCATAATTTGCTAATGTCGAAATTAGAACTAAGGTATCTAAATAGGTTTTGTGCGTCATTATAAATGCAACAGAGTTCTGTTGCATGAGCTTCATCAGCTTTTTTATGCCTTTTGGATCAACATCTATTTTATCACTATAAGCTCTGGATAATATATAATCAAAACTTTTTACAGATACTAATTTAGCGATAGGGTGCTGTTTCGCATACAACTCCTTAATACATTTTGCCCCTTGTTTTTTTACAGCATCAAGATCCATGTCTTGCTCAATCGCAATTTGCTTTAAAGCGTCCTGAAATTTATGATGCTCAATAATATGATCCATAATTTATGATTTTATCACTTGCACATTTGACTTTTTTGTTTTGAATGCTTTTCTCGCTTTATTCCAAAAATTAGGATATAAATAGCGTTCGATATTTGAAGTGACGTCTTTTATTTCTTTACCATTAATATTAGCACTTAAAGCATTTGCTGTAATTAATAAAATACTAGCATTCGCACCCATCCCCATATGACTACCGTAGACTTCAATGTTTTTAATATCCTTTCTGAAGGTTTCTGCTTCCATACAGTGTTTCCAAGGCACTAAGCCGTCTGTTTTAGTATAAATGCAAGTCACAGGAACTTTTGGTATGGGCTCTAGTTCAGCTAAAAATCGCTCATTTCGTTCCTTTAATGATTTTCCTCTAAAAAATTCCAATAAACCATACACAGGTGTTTTCATATCCATAACGCCCCAAATAGGGGAGCCCATGGTTAAAATTTGCTCTACTTGATTGGGGTGTCTATTTGCAATAATTTTAGCGAAAATACCGCCGCCACTCCATCCTACAATGCTTACTTTTTCTTGGTGTTTATGGTAAATATCTGCTAATTTTTCTTCTAATCTCGGAATGTAATGGGACTTCACCATATTAAATCCTAGTTCCCATTTATAGGTTGTGAAACCTAATGATTTTAAATATCTTCTAACGAAGGATTTAGAGAAATCGTCACCTAAATATGGTGGAATTAACAACACAGGTTTTCCATTACCCTTAATTCGCTTTGGTATAAATGGATAAATACAATAAATTGATGACCATTCAATTAAGGATCTACTCTCCAATACCATATTAAACAATGGTGGCGACGGTATTTTGTTATTAATGTAAACGACTTCTTTTTTAAATCTTTCAATGATTGAATTTGTGTATTTATATTCATTTTGGTCATGATCGTCTGTAAAAGAATTCCCTGTATTTTCTAATATATTAATTAAGGTTACATACTCTCTACTAGGACCTAATTCCTCACACACTAAAATAATTTTATCGAACAATTCTTCTATGCTTTCATGTTCATCTTTATCAATTTTTTTAATCAGAGCTTTTGCTTCTTGTTCAAAAGGATGCTTTTTAAACTGTTTGCTTATGAGTTTTCTAGCTTCTATTAAAGTTAAGCCATTTAATACACCTAAAGCGACTGTAAAACGCGAGAAAATTTGATATAAAATTTTGGTTTCTTCCATTATTGATTTTTACGCTTATGTGCGTGCATTAAGCCAAACAATTATTTCTTGTTTTACAACTTCTCTATTGGTTTCATTTAACATTTCGTGTCGTCCGCCTTCATATAAATTAAATGTAAGATCACTTAGTCCTCTTTTTTTATATTGTTTTGCTACGCGTGTTACGCCTTTACCCATTTCGCCAACAGGATCTTTATCCCCTGAGAATATTAGAATAGGTAAATCTATTGGTGTGGCTTGAAAAGCTTCTGGTTTATTCAGTTTTTTAGAATTTTTGATAACATCTAAAAATACACCTAACGAAAAATCTTCGATGCGGTAAGGATCTTTAGCAAACAAATCGACTTGTTCCTCATCACTACTAATCCAATCTAATTTTGTTCTGTTTGGTTTAAATTTCTTATTGAATTCTCCAAAAAAGAAGGATTTCAATAATCCATTTGGTCTAGACCTTCCTCGAAATGTTGTCACCGCTGTTGCTGTTACAAGCCCAATATTTCCTAGTCCTTTAATAAAACTTGCTGTTCCAGATAAGATTAAAGCATCTAATTCTGTACCATATTTGGTAACATATTTTCTACTTAAAAGCGATCCCATACTGTGTCCAAATAATATGAATTTAGAGTTAGGATATTCAGTTTTCATTAGGTTAGACAAGGTATACATATCTTCAACACAATCGTCAAAATATTCCCTTCCATCATAATAGCCAAATAGACGTTTCAACTCTGCGGTTTTACCATGAGCTCTATGGTCGTTAGCATAAACCGAGTAACCTTCTGCTTGTAAGAGGGTTGCTATATTATCATATCGACCGGCATGTTCCCCTAAACCATGTGCAATCTGCACAACGCCTTTAAAAGGCACATCTGCATTCGCGGTCCATTTGTAATAACAAATGGATTCCCCATCCGTAGATTTTAATATATCTGTTTTGTATAGCATTAATTATCGTTCTAAAAACGCCGTAAGTAACTTTAAGAATTTTGTTTTACTTGCCGCGGTTCCTGTGATTTTAATTCGTCCTTGAATTTGTATTTCTTCTAATAGTAGCTTTCCTTTATAAAGCGCAAATAGACTGTCATCTTCAATTTCTACCAACATTTTTGGGTCTAAGTCTTTCTTTTTCTTAACTGTTGCTATCTCTTTAGTTAGATCAATTTCCCAGCCATCTGTTGTATCACCCAGTCCTACTTGAACATGATAAATTCCTTTATATCTTTTAAGGTCTTTCTGATGGGCTTTTAGGTGCCTTTTTAATGCTCTAAAAAATGGAGCACTTTTGCTTTTAACTTTTATTATAGTTTTACTAGTTAATTTACCATTACCTAATTTTTTAACTAAGTCTTCTAACTCATTTGCAGATTCTCTAATATACCTTGAAAACAGGTCAGCATCAGGCATGGTTTTAGCATCTGATGTCGTCGTAATACTCACTTGACCATTATAACTAAATGCTGCAATAATTAAACCAAATCCGTCTACAACAGGTGTTAATCCAAATATCGAAACTACTTTATGCCCATTTAAATATAAAGGCACGTTTGGCCCGGGCACATTTGTAATGGTAACATTAAAAGCGGGTCTATGTAAATCTTTAATATTGTATTTGCTATATAAACCTGCTATTAAATTAGCCAATCCAAAAGGGACAACATCCGCCATATTAGCTAAAGTCTTAGCGCCAAGCGTATTGTGTTTAGATTTACCTAACATGGTTTGTTCTTGAATATATTCTAAGCGCTCCAAAGGATCTTCAATATGTGTAGCTAACTGAATCATCATATTAGCAATTTGATTGTTCATTTCTTTGCTGTCTTTACTTCTAATAGAAATTGGGACATTAGCCACCAATGGATGTAACGGTAATTTTTCTTTTTCTAATAAATAGCGACGCAATGCACCAGCGCAAATGGCTAAAATCATATCGTTAAAACTTCCTCCAACTACTTTTCGGAGTGAGTTGATGCGCTCAAAGGACAATAGGGCTGTTCCCCATGTACGCCTTGCAGCAATAGAGCCGTTAAACATTGTAATAGGAACAGGGTACTTTGTTGTATTGAACTCTTTTTGAATACTCAACGTCCTGGTAGCCTTACTCTTTACAAAGTTAAATACAGTTTCGCCAACAGTTTTGGGGATTTTAAACGGATTCTTTAAAAAACCATAGCCACTTTTTAATAACAAACTAAGCTCATCTGGTAAAGGGTCTGGATCGAATGGTTTTGGTTTTGAACGCGTTTTTTGTTTCTCTTCTGCATTTTTATCAAATAAAACACTCATGATACCTACTCCAGAGCTTCCATCAATCATAACATGGTGAACTTTTGTAACAATAGCAACAGAACCTTTTGGGACTTGCGCTATTTCATCGATTCCTTCAATAAAATGAATTGACCATAATGGTCTACGTAAATCTAATGGTGCACTAAATAATTTAGACGTTAAGTATCTTAATGTTTTCCAGTTTGAAGGATCTGGTAATTTCACACGATTTAAATGTAAATCTATATCAAAATTAGGATCATCTACCCAATATGGATAATCTAAATTCATGGGTACATTGAGTAATCGCTGCCTGAATTTTGGAATTAAATGAAGTTTTGATGCTATAATTTCTTTAAAGTCTTCATATTTTAATGAACCTTCTACAATATTCAAAGTTGCAACATGCATAGGGCTTGTAGCGGACTCCGCATACAAAAAGGCGGCATCATAACCTGAAACCTGCTGGATCGAAGAATCGAATGCATCTTGAACTATATCCTTTAAATCATTTTTTTTTGCCATTATGAATTACTTAGAGTTACGCAGTATTTTTTACTGCTTTCAATAGGTACTGAAAAGTACTATTTTGATCAAAACAAACATAAAATTTCACATGCTTTGTTTGAGCATTGTAAGGTACGATATTTTCACAATATACTATGCGTGCATAGTAGATTTAGTTTGTAATAAACAGTATTTTAATTTCGCTACTTTATTAAATACTTTTGAAATTATTTATTTTGATGTTTTGAGCTTTTAAATCGAACATCAAATTGAACAACCCAAAAAAGGTTCTATTCATATAAATAAAATGTCGAGAACCTCTATTAGCGTTCATGTTTTGGGCTTTTGTACTTTTAAAATATTGCTCCCCAATAGCAGCAATAGTATCGAAGAAATTTGGATCAGAAAAATCGAAAGTATCTTCTCTAAAAGGTCGAGTAAAAGAGCTTAACACATCGTGAAACATTGTGGTAAAAAAGGCAATCTCTTCTTGAGTATCTTCTTTTCTTAAGATTTCTAATTCTAATAATTTGTTTTGAAACACTATAGAATCTGCTAAAACATCTATGTTAAATAACTCAAAATACGGTATATAAAATTCTTTAGGAATGATTTTCATACATCCAAAATCTAAAGCGATTAATTGTCCTTTTTGTGACACTAAAAAATTTCCAGGATGCGGATCTGCATGCACTTTTTTAAGTATATGTATTTGGTACAAGTAAAAATCCCATAAGGCTTGTCCTAAGGTGTTTGCCAACTCTTGATTGCTATTTATGTTTGTAAATTCTGAAAGATGTATACCTTCCATCCAATCCATGGTAATAATTTGTTGTGATGACAAATCTTTATAATACCTTGGAAATTGCAAATTAGGGATATGCTTACAAGCAGTCACAACTTCTTGACTTTGTTCAATCTCAAGTAAATAATTGGTTTCTTCTAACAACTTACTTTCAACTTCTTTAAAATACACATCAGAATGCTCACCTTTTATGTTAAACATTTTCATGGCAATTGGTTTAACCAGGGACAAATCTGATAAAATGCTATCTGCAACTCCTGGATATTGAATTTTTACAGCAAGCTTTTTACCATCTTTACTTGCCTGATGTACTTGTCCTATACTAGCGGCGTTTGTTGCTTCAGAATTAAACGTATCGAATATCTCATTAGGAAATTTACCGAACGATTTCTTAAAGGTCTTCCTTACCAAAGGTGACGATAATGGTGGTACAGAAAACTGTGAAAGTGAAAATTTATCGACGTAAGCTTGGGGTAAAATATTTTTCTCCATGCTTAGCATTTGCGCTAATTTTAATGCAGACCCTTTTAAATCTTTCAAGCTATCGTAAATATCTGTGGCATTAGATTCATCTAGACGACTTTTGGCGTCTTCTTCAGAATTCACCATTTTATCGCCATAATATTTTAGATAATTCACACCAACTTTTGCTCCTGTTTGCACCAGTTTTGTTGCACGCTGAATTTTTGTAATTGGAATGTTTTTTAGTGTTTTCATAACGCCTAGTTTAGCTTCTCTTTATATAAAAACTTAGCAAAATCAATAATGTTATGTAGTGACTTGGTTTCTAGTAATTCAAAACTTGTGTTTATAGATTTTTCAATAAAAATATCTGTTTTTTCAAAAGCTTCAGATGTATCATCTAGCCAAAATTTCATTGTAAATAAAAGTTGTATCCAAGCAGATTCTTTAATGGTTTTTTTCTGAATGTTTTCAATGCTGTCGACATTTAAATTAAATGTTTCTAAATTCAATGCATCAATAAAAGCAATAAAACTGCGCTTAAACAATGAGAAAACAGAAAGGGCCTTTAGTTGATTTTCGAAGCCTTTTAAATTTAGTTTAATGAATTCTTGATTAAGTGCTAAGTTTTCGAAAAAAGTATAGTACAAACTCAGCAACTTATCCTTTTTACTAAAACTATAGTATTCTGGGCTTTGCTTTAATGTGGCTAAAGAGTTTTCAAAAAGAACATTGTAAATCGTCTTTTCTAAATCTTTAAATGATGTAAAGTGGTTATAAAAAAGAACGTCATCGAACTGGTGTAACTGCGCAAAGTCTTCGACAGAGTCAGGCTTACTTTGATGTTCTACAACATAATCCATGTAAAATGTAATAATTTCTGAATCTGAAATTTTATTTTTCTTAACCATTGACCACTATTTTACCTTAAAAGTACAAAATGAACTTGGTTAAACTCATTAGTATAAAACAAAAAAAAACCAAGCTACACTTAATAGGTAACTTGGTTTTTATTAATTAACAAATACGTATAGCCTAAGCGATAAGTTTAGTAAATCTTTTTTTACTAAGAATAACATGTTTTTTCATTCCAGTTAAGGCATCAAAAACGATGTCTTGTTGTGTTGCTGCTAGTGATAAACCACCTTTTAATGCCTTGCCACCAACAGTTTGCCATTGCTCTGCTACAATTATACCTTCAGATACTATGTCTTCTGTTGTATTAAGTGCGTAACCATTTGCAGTTAGTACAACTTTTTTTGTTTTACCTAGTGCTTTAAAAACCAATTTCTTTGGCGCATCTAGTATTGATTTTTTTGTGCTCATATCAATTATTAAATCTAATTATTTGTGACTTCAGTTTTAACTTCTGCAACATTAGCTGTTACAGATTTCTTAACTTCTGGGGCTGGCCCTTTTGCTTGAGGTGCTACTTTCGTTGCATTAGCTTTTGCTAGAGTTACTTCTTTAGCAACTGTTTTCTTTGGTGCTGCTTTCGCTACAGTAGCTTTAGTCTTAGTCGCTGTTGCTTTTTTAGCAACCGTTTTCTTAGGTGCTACTTTAGCTATAGTTTTAGTTGCTGTTGCTTTTTTAACAACTGGTTTTTTCGGTGTAACTTTCTTAGTTACTTTAGCTTTAGGCGCAGATTTAGCATCTTCGATTATCGCTTCACCTTTATCAAGGATTTTTGAAGCTTGCTCTAATACATCTTCTTTTAACTCCTTATATTTAGTCATGCCCATGTTTTTTAATTCGTCAGTAGCTTTTTCTGCTTTCTGAACCATTGGGTTTTTAGAGACTTTTTCAGAAATTTCTTCTACCATACCTATTACTTTTTTACTTACGGGGTTATTAGTTGCCATACCCTTAGCTTTTTCAACTAATTCAGCATCGTAACCAACTAAATCTTTCATTCTGTCAGTTCCAGAAATAAACTGACCCTTTACAGCCTCAGCTGTATCAAAAATCATATTGATTTGTTGTTTTCTTACTTTTTCTGACTTCTTAATTAATTTAGAAGCTAGTTTTTGCCATTTTTCACCATTATCAACAGTTGTATTAATCGCTGCTATTGATGCATTAACTAAACTTGAATTTACTTTTTTTGCAACATTTGGTTTGTTCCCTTTTGTAGTTGCTTTTTTTGTTTTAGTTGCCATAATTTTTTTTATTTATTGTGTCGTTATTATTTTAATTCTGTTACAAACATACAATCAGTGAGTTACAAATGAGTTGCACTTAAGTAGCTCTGCTTTTAATTATTTAAATTTTGGTAAAAACTTTGTAGCCTTTCCTTTTACAGTTTCTAATGTATCAAAAATAAAATCTTGGTTTTTTGCTGAAGCTTTTAAACCTTTTTTTGCAATTTTAGAAGAAAACTCTATACCTTTTTCAGTTAAACTAATTGACTTCATCGCTACTTTTTCAGTTGTGCTTAAAGCTAAATCATTTGCTTTAGTTACTAATTCTAATGCTTTGTTTGCAGTAGTATCGATAATCGTTGTTTGTGTTTTTTTAGTTTTAGTTGCCATAATTTTATTGTGTTTTAACGTTATACTTAATTTATGGTACAAACTTACGACCAGGTAGTTACAAATGAGTTGCAAATTGGATTATGAGATAAAAGTAATATAACGGAAATGTAGTTTTGAAGAAAAAGAAGACTAAAAACCCCAGTATGAATGGAGGTCTCTAGTGTTTTTGATCCTATTTAAAATACAGGTTTAAAAAACAATAAAAATGAGCTATTCTTTTGCTAATGAATGTTTTCGATCTCTTTAAGAAGACTTTTAGTCGCTGGAAGTGGATCAATACCATATTCTTCATCTAAAACATCAGCGCATTTTTGATATGCCTTTATGGCTTGTGGTCGATTTCCCTTAATAATATACGCTTGCATTTGCAAACGATAGGCATCTTCCCAAGTATTATCTATAGCAATGGCACATTGTGCTAACCTTATGCTTTCTAAAGGATTGTCTTTTAGTACGATTTCGGCAAGGACAACATAAGCGCCTAAAATAAGGATTTGAATTTTTTCGCGTTCTTCAGACGACCAGTCTTCAAAAATACGGTTAGGTAAATATACCCCTTGGTATAACGAAATTGCAGCTTTATAAGCAATTTTAGAAATGGTTTGGTCTTCGCCAAAAGCTTCATTTCCTAGGATCACATATTGCTCCAAAGCGGCGGCGTCAATCCAAATTTTTTCTAAGTTTAATTGATAACTTACACCTTGTCTAATTACAAAAATCGGTTCAGTTCGCGAAGGTCTATTCGGTTCTAAAACTTTATTGACCCCATGCAAGGCAACTTTAAAATCGCGATCATCTCCATCTTCCCAAAGATGGTCCATAATTTTTTCTTTATGAAGTGCATGGCGTTGTCTATTAGAAATTAAATATTGTAATAATTGTGCGGTTTTATCTCTTCCCCATGCTTTAGAATCAACTTTCTCCTTTTCGCGCCACAAATTAAACTGCCCCAAGGTTTGAATGCGAATAATAGCATCTTCTTGAAATTGTTTAAGCGCTTGCAGTTTGTCTTTGAGGTGACTCATTTAAGATTTACTTCTTTTTAGAGGCTCTTGTTGTTTTTGTAGTTTTTGCAGCACGACTTGTTTTCGCAGGTTTACTAAGTGCATCAACTTTTGCATTTAGATTTTTCATTTCATCAGTCAATTTAAAAATCGCTTCTTTTATAGAATTAAAATCAGATCTTGAAGCATTTCTCCATTCGTTTATATGCACTTTCTCCATCAAATCCTCACCTAAATGACTAATTTGATCTTGTAAATTAGAAACTTGCTTCCGTGGATCTTTTATAGTCTCCATAATAACTTTAGGGCCTTCTTTTGTTACGGTTTTCCACAAAGAAAAGCTCTTTTTTAATAAAGAGTCCTGTTGTTCTTGCGATTTATCTTTAGTCGCTTCTATAGTTAGGTCAGCTAGTCTTTCTTGAATAAACTTTACAGCATCATTAAAATCTGAAAAACTTTGATCTTCACCACCTTGTACATGCGATACTTTTCCACGCCATTGTACCTTAGATTCGCCATCTTCTTCGAATATAATCTGGTTAAACCGAACCATAAATGACGCCGTTTGATCTGCTTTTTTTGCCATAATTTTAAAATTTGAATCGCAGACAAATTACAAATCTTTTTTGATTATATGCGTTTATTGAAGAACATTGCAACCAATGAAATTGAAAATAGTTTACTTTGAAAACTTATTATTTTAAAAATAAGACGCACTATCGCCAACACAGTACCGTAGTAAAAAACAAGTCGTAAGCCATCAATTATTTATTAAATTATTTTTATAGTATGACCATATATTAATCCCGATGATGCGGTAGGTAACTACAAGCGTTTAAAAACCGGCAGGTGGAAACTTTAGCCTAAATCTATTTCGTAAGTGCTACAATTAACTGGTATTTAGGTTGTTTGATTTGGTTTTCTTTCTTTTTTTATTGAAAAATATAGTACATATGGTTATAGGTCTTCTGATTATTTGTTAGTTTTATAAAACAGGAACAGTTCTTATCCCGAAAATGAACAGAAATAAGTGGCATTTATATACGTATATAGGTAATTAGCAAAAATTTGAATAGCATAGTATTAATTTAATAACCGCACGATGGAACAATCAATTGAAAACCAAGTTAACTCTTCTAAAATAATGCAAATTGGAATGGGTTTTTGGGCATCAAAAACTTTGTTAACGGCTGTTAACATGGCGCTTTTTACGCAACTAGCTGATGGCGCTTTATCAGGTCGAGAAATTCAAAATAAATTAGGGTTACACGGCAGATCTCTTTACGACTTTCTCGACACATTGGTGGCTTTAGGGTTTTTGGAGCGTACTGGATTAAAAGAAAATGCCACATATAGTAATTCAAAGGATTCTGATTTGTTTTTAGACAAAAATAAACTAAGCTATATCGGTGGTATTTTGGAAATGTCTAATAATAGACTATATCCTTTTTGGAATAACTTAGAAGAAGGCTTGAAAACAGGTAAGCCCCAAAACGAAACGAAAAATGGCGGGAAACCGCTTTTCGAAGCAATTTATGCCAATGAAGATAGACTTCGAGAATTCATACATGGTATGGGAGGGGTTCAAGCGGAGAATTTTATGAAATTAGCCCACGACTTTGATTTTTCAAAATATCACACGCTTTGTGATGTTGGTGGTTCAGGTGCTAACCTTTCGATACTTGTTGCAAAAAGTAATGAACATATGACCTGTATTTCTTTTGATCTACCACTAGTAGGGCCTGTAGCAAAAGAAAATATTAGTAATTTGGGATTAGATGAGAGAATAGAGATCAAATCAGGAGATTTTTTTACAAATGAATTTCCAAAGGCAGATGTCATCACAATGGGAAATGTTCTGCACGATTGGGGTTCTGAAGATAAATTAATGTTAATAAAAAAGGCTTATAAGGCATTACCAGAAGGAGGCGCTCTTATTGTTATTGAAAATATTATTGACGATGAAAGGAGAACAAATGCTTTCGGTTTAATGATGTCCTTAAATATGGCGATCGAAACGGATCAAGGTTTTGATTTTTCATTATCAGACTTCAAAAAATGGTCGAAGGAGGCAGGTTTTAAAACCACTAAGTTAATGGCTTTAACCGGGCCTTCAAGTGCAGTAATAGCTATCAAATAGAGTTTTTGCTAACACGGTGTCTAGTGCATAATACCCAATGGGATGATATGATACCATAAATAAACCGTTATGCAATTTGAAACAGAAAAATTAATTGATTCGAAAATTAGGATAAAATCCAAAAAAATGAAAAAAGTCAAACTCCTATTCACGGCTTTACTGTTTACCATGAGCAGTATACTTTTTACCCAAGAAAAAACAGAAGAATTACCTACTGTATTAATTACTAATGTAAATGTTTGGGACGGGATATCTAACAGTACAATTAAGGCTGATGTTTTAATAGAAGGTGATAAATTTAAAGAGATAAAACCAAATATAAAAGCTCCTGAAGGGGCAACACTCATAGATGGCCAAGGTGGTACTTTAATACCAGGTTTAATAGATATGCACCAGCATTTGAATTTGTGGGGAGGTACTACAGAAGGCACTTATGAGTACGATGCTTATGGCCAAGGGGCTAGATCTATAAAAATGGCAGAACGACTCATTCAGCAAGGGTACACCACTGTTAGAGACATTGGGGGAAATTCATTGTCACTTTCTAGACTTATCCTTGAGGGAAAATTAGATGGCCCAAGAATCTATTCTGCTGGCCCTGTAATCTCTCAAACCGGTGGACATGGAGATTGGGGACCAACAAATGAAAGACTTGGAGAAGGAAACTATCAAACTATGGTAAGTAACACGCATGTGGTTGATGGGGTTCCAGAAGTTATTAAAGCCGCAAGATGGAACTTTAGAAATGGTGCAAATTTTATTAAAGTCATGGCCGGTGGAGGTGTGGCTTCCACCTTTGATCCTTTGAACATGACTCAAATGAACATTGATGAACTAAAGGCGATTGTAGAAGTGGCTAATGCATACGAATCTTATGTGGCCGTGCATGCATATCATGATCGTTCTTACCATATGGCATTAGATGCCGGTGTTAAGTCTTTTGAGCATGGATTCTTAATTACAGAACCAACCGTTAAAAGAATGTCAGAAACGGAAGGTGTATTCTGGTCGTGGCAACCTTTTGGGAGTTATACGTTATTTGCAGGTGGATTCCCTGAATGGTTTACAGCAGATATGCGAGAAAAAGGCGCTGCAGTAAATAAGGGTGCGGTAATAGTACCGCCACTGATGAGAAAATATGGAATTACTGTTGTTCTAGGTTCAGATATGTTTGGAGATGAAGTAAAGTTTGCAAGAACAAACATCATTTCTGCTAAAGAAGTTCCGAATACAGGCTATACAGATTTAGAAATCATGAAAATGGCTACGAGTAATTGTACGAAAATTTTACAAATGAGTGGTCCTGGTAGAGACCCATATAAAGCAGCTAAATTAGGCGTGGTTGAAGTTGGAGCTTGGGCCGATTTAAATATTTGGATAAAAGACCCTACGAAAGATGTGACTGCTTTAAAATCGGATGATGATCTAAAACTTGTAATTAAAGGTGGGAAAGTTTATAAAAACATTTTGAAATAACATTTGTAAAACTTCAGATAAAAGTAGGTGCTCCGCCACAAAGAGTCTAAGTACAGCGTCTTTTTGTATGATTTCCAAAACTATGAAACACCACATCCTGTTTATCATATCCATATGTGCATTGAGCGCCTGCAAGGATCAGCAAGGCGCAAGGGATTTTTATCATAATATATCTGAAACTGTCAAACCTTGGACCCATAACAATTTTGACAATGCAGAAGATAAATTCACCTTCGCGCTATTTAGTGATCTTACTGGAGGTGAACGTGATCGCATCTATGAAGTGGCCGTCGCTCAACTTAACTTATTACGGCCAGAATTAATCGTCAATGTCGGTGACTTGATAGCAGGTGGATCAGATGATCCTGCCGAGTGGCATAGACAGTGGGATTCCTTTGATACGCGTGCGGACCGCGCTCGCGCTCCAGTTTTCTATACAGGAGGAAATCATGACCTTACGGGTGAAATGGCGCGAGACGTCTGGGGAAAACGTCTGGGGCAACGCTATTATCATTTCGTGTATAAGAATGTGTTGTTTTTGGTATTGGATACAGAGGATTATACTTCGGAACGTGCTGCAGAAATTGAACAGATTAGAAATAAAGCCATATTAATATTCAAGAATGAAGGCGAGGAAGCTTATGCAAAAACAGAGTATGCGAGCCTGCATGAACGTGTATCGGGAGAGATTAGTAAAACGCAATCCGATTACTTCTTAAATGCCATTGCAGATAACAAAGATGTTCGACAAACCTTTATAATGATGCATAAACCAGCCTGGAAGGCCGAAGGTGAATTATATTTCTCTGCTATTGAAAAAGCACTAGCGAATCAATCCTACTTCGTTATTAATGGACATACACACGTCTATAATCATATGAAGCGTCTTGGACGCGATTATATAAATCTGGCCACTACTGGGGGAAGTCAATTTCCAGAAAAAGGACGTTCTATGGATCAGGTTACCCTTGTAACTGTAGATAATAATGGTGTTGACATTGCCAATGTGTTGCTTGCCGGAATTTTGGACAAAACGGGTAAGGTGCCTTTGAAAGGGGATGCGCTTTGTTTTGAAAAAGACTTATGTAATTAAAATCAGAGTTTCATGTTAAAACAGTTCCTTTTATTTTGTGTTTTACTTTTTGCTTTTAATCTAAACGCACAAAACGACAGTATTAATAACTATAACAATTCAGAAGGCTTTGGTGGACCAAAAACAATAGGTGCGCAACTTGAGGTCGATAACTTGCCTAAATTTGAAAACCGTATTCCTATAAAACACACAAAATTTTGGTACGATTTCAAAAAGAAGCTAAGTGAAGATACGGGTATCGAATTCGGGATTAATTACACATCGCTTTTTATCCATTCTACCCAAACTATTTCTAGTGAAAACACAAGTAACGCGAGTAGTGGTGTCCTTGATATACAAGGAGGTTGGACCTTTATAAATCGTAAAAAAGACGAAAATATAGGAAAGCTTTTTGTTAAAATAAATAGTCGTCACTCCTATAACGGTCCTAACAGTACCCCTCCGATGTTTCATGGATTAAATGAGTCTGGCTATTATGGACTACCTGCGACAGGATTTCGTAGCTATTCTACACGAATGGTGGAGATTAATTATCAGCAATCCTTATTCAATAATCGATTTCACTTTGTATTGGGAAAGATAGACCCTACTAATTATTTCAACTTTCATGGTCTTATTGTGCCCTGGCAGCATTTTATAGGCTATGGGGCAGCGGTTTCGGGTACCGTGAATTGGCCTGACCAAGGTTTGGGAGGTATCGTTAGTTTTAGGCCTACAGAAAAATTATATGTTATGGCTGGCTTGACCGATGTTCGTGGGGATATCTTTAGGAAAGGAGAATTTTTGAATCTTGGTGATCAATTTCAAAACGGTAAATTTTGGAAGTCTGTAGAAGTGGGTTTTGTCCCTTCTTTTAACGACCGTTTTTTTCGTAAAATCTCTGTCACCTATTGGCATTCTGATGCCTATACAAATACCTCAGATCAAGAAATTTCTTCTGGTCAAGGCGTTGCGGTTTCTGCACATTGGTTTTTTAACGACCGTTTTATTCCCTTTGCGCGCTTCGGTATTTCTAATGGAAATGGAGAGAATGCCTTCTATAAAAAAGATATCCAAATTGGACATGGGTACCGATTCTTAAACTACGATATTTTAGGTCTTAGTTTGAGTTGGAACGAACCAAACATTACAGATGTAAAAGACCAACTCACTGCAGAATTATTC
>JAWUVW010000060.1:0-53326 GCA_034112185.1 Flavobacteriaceae bacterium
CATTTTGTTCTTGATCAGAAAGGTGAAGTGCTTCATTTACCTCATAATTAAAAAAGTTAAAAGAGTCAATTTTTTCACCAAGAGTTGTCTTTCTAATCAGATCAGGATGAAAATAGAGCATCCAACCTTTTACTTGATTTAGTTCCTGTGGCTTGTTAACGGATATTATTTGTTCGGGTGCTGTAAACATCAATACGCCCTCATCAAAATCATAGTGGTTTCGTCCATAATCAATACCACAACTTGAATCTTTTAAAGCAACACAAAATAATTCAGATGAAAATCGTTTGCCCACCGTTTCTTCTCCATAAGCCAGTTTTTCGGTATCAATGATTGTAATCAACGGATGCTTTGGCTTTTCCAATCCCATCCCTGATAGAAGTTCATTTATTGACTTAGAATGAATTATATTTTTGTCCATATTATTTCTTTTGACAAAGCTAGAAACAGCATTTCAATTCCTATAACACAAATCCCTGATTGGCTAACACAATTTTGGTTTTAATGGTAGCTAACAATGGTATTTAGAACAAATGTTCTGTATACACCCAAATATAGGATATATTGAACATATGTTATATACACCTATTTTAGTTTGATAGAAAACTTCAAAGTAAACAGTTAGGTTTACTTTTTTTATATTAAGTAAACATATATGTTGACATTTTTGCATGTTTGTAAACACATAAGTTTACATTTAATTTTATTTGTAAACTTAAAACGTTACAATAATGAGAAACAAGCGGAAACTTTTAATTGAACAGCTAGACCAAAAACTTATACCATTTCTTGAAACAAGAAAAATATTGGTCCCAGAACGAGGATGGGTAAATACAATTCGAACTACACTCAATATGACAATGGCTCAACTCGGCACCAAGCTAAATATGACCAGGCAAGGCGTTAAAAGAATTGAAGAAAGTGAAGCTAATGGTACAATAACCCTAAATTCTTTGAAAGGTGTAGCCAATGTCATGGATTTAAAATTCGTTTATGCGCTGGTACCAAAAAATGGGACCATTGATGATTTAATAGAAATAAAAGCCGATAAGCTGGCCCAAAAGATAGTGTTGAGGACCAATCAAAACATGAAATTAGAAGATCAAGGAATTGGAGATGATAAAATAAGTAAAACGATCAAGGACCTTGCTAATGAAATAAAAAGAGAGCTTAGAAGGTCTTTATGGGATTAGAATTACAATATACGGATGGACAAACATCTTTAAATGAAGACGAAAAGAAAGGTCTAAAAATAAAGTCAATTACAACTCAAGGAGAATTAGATGAATTTGAGCAATTAAATCTAGAAAAGGCAGTCGAATGGACAATTCATACGAATTTGAAGCCTGAAAAAATATTGACCGAAAAGTTTGTAAAAGATTTACATAAAAAAAGGTATGGTGACGTATGGAAATGGGCTGGCGAATTTAGAAGGTCTGAAAAAAACCTCGGTATTAGGTGGACACAAATTGGAATTGAATTAAAGAACTTGCTGGACGATACAAAATACTGGATTGAAAACAATACCTTTTCACCAGAAGAAAGTTCTATTAAATTCAAACATCGAATAGTATCAATTCATTGTTTTCCAAATGGAAATGGAAGACATTCCAGAATGCTAGCCGACATAATTATGGAGTCTATATTTAAGAGAGAACCTTTTACTTGGCATCAATCAAATATGGTAAAAGCAAATGAAACAAGAAAACAATATATAGATGCCTTAAGAAAAGCTGATAACGGAAATATCAAGCCATTAATTAAATTTGCAAAAAACTAAAGCTAACACCCTGTATAGCTTATTTCTATTACGTTCTTGACCCAAAGTTGGTGAATATTTATTGAGTTCGCTAAATTTTTAATTTGGCTTTTAGATAAATAAGATAAAAACAAAATATAAAAATTTGGCTCTGTGTTTAACCGAAAAATAAGTAAATTTAAACACGCAACGAGCCATACACAACAACGATATATTCAAATATCTAGAGGGTTCGTTATCTTATTAAAAGTAGTTGTTGCAACATGGGTGTAAATCTCCGTTGTTTTCGTAGAGCTGTGACCTAATAAAACTTGGATTTGTCTTAAGCCTACACCGTCTTCTAAAAGGTGAATTACAAAACTATGTCTTAGCATATGTGGTGTTACAGTAATTCGTATTCCCGCTTTTATTGCGGTATTTTTTACTATTTTTCAAATGCTTTGTCCCGAATTTCATCAAAATGCACAACGGATTAAAAATGTATTTTGCTAAACTCATGTTGGGCATATAAGCGTATTCATTTTTTATTGAGTTTCTAAGTCAATTCAATGTAATAGTAAATAAAAGGATCTTAGCCTTAATTATAGGTTTAATTTGTATTGAATTAGTAAGTCATAAAGAACCAATTATATGCGAATCTATAGGGTTAAATGCACTTATTCTGCGATGGCCGTTTTCCCATTCAACAAAACAGCATCACCAAATCCTAAGTCTTTTAACTTGCTTAACTGCGTTTCTGCATCACCTACAATTAAATAAATCATTTGGTTGGGTTTAATGTAATTTTCAATCAAGGATTTAACAGCTTCAACGCTTAATTCTTTTACAATCGATTCGCGTTGTTTTGCGTAATTATCTTCAAATCCGTAATTGCTTATGTTTGTGAGCATGTTTAGTTTAGCATCTAAAGTTTCAAAGGCCCTCGCCGTACTTTTAATAGTAAACCCTTTGGTAACCTCGAGATCATGTTCTGAAAAATTCTTTCCGTAAGTCTCTAAAATTTCTTTTACTAAACTGGCAGATTCATAGGTGACGTTGGTCCTAACACCAGATCCAATAACAAATTCACCTTTGTGTGCAGTTCCAGAAAAGCCTGAGCGAATCCCATACGTATAGCCTTTGCCTTCTCTAAGTTGTTGTGTCAGTTGAGAAGCAAAACCGCCACCACCAAGACGGTAATTCATTACTGTAGCCGTATAATAATCTTTATCCGTGGGTTTTAAGGCCGGATAGCCAAAACGAATCACAGATTGCTTAGCGCCTGGTACATCATAGAAATATACTTTTGACGTTTCAGGATACAAAGGCATTGCTAATTCTGGTAGTGTAACATCCTTAGATGCCCATGTTGAATTAATGTGATCTAAAGCTTTTATAACATCAGTTTTAGAAATGGCACCAACGACATGCATATGTGTTAGCTTAGGACTGAGTTTAGTAGAGTAATAATTCTGTAAATCTAGAAGTGTAATACGGTTTACGGAAGCTTCTGTACCACTAATATTATAAGCCAAAATATTTTGGTCTCCATAAAGTAGTTTGGCAAATTCATTGTCAGCAATGCTATTAGGATTTGCCTTTTGACGCTGAATACTGCTAATAGTGCTTTGTTTAGACATATCAAATTCCTTTCTGTCCCAGCGCGGTTCTAACAAGATTTCAGACACTAAAGCCATAGTGGCATCAAAACGTTTGGATAAAGTAGTACCGGCAATGATAATACTGTTATCTGTAGCATAAGCATAAACGCGAGCACCTAAACTTTCGATAGCATTTTCTAGGGCTTCTGGTGTTTTGTTTTTTGTGCCTTTGGTCATAAGATTTGCAAGTAGGTTAGAAACACCAACTTTAGCGTTGTTCTCGAGCAATAAGCCTCCTGCAATTTGTATCTCGAATTGTACTAATGGGACTTCGGAGTTTTCTATACCAAAAACTTGGATACCAGAGTCTAGTGCCTGTTTCCAAACTTTTGGAATATTGAGCTCTGGGCTTTCGCCATAAGGCGGTTCGATCGATCTGTCAAAACTAGAGGCGGTTTTTTCGTAGCTTGCCGCTATTGAGGCATCAAAACTTTCTTCAGCACCTTCAATAATTTGTTCTTCGGCAACAACAGCTAATTCAGAATTTTTGAGACTCAGATGAGATTGTCCTTTTGGGACAAAACTGGTGGCGATGTTGTTTTTGTCCTTAATGTAGGTCGTATAAACGCGCATCACATCCTCTGGAGTCACCGCTAAAATATGTGCCACCTCTTTATTAATAAAATCAGCATCTCCAGCAAACATCTCATATTGTGTTAACTGAGCACCTTTGCCTAAAACACTAGATAATCTGCTGTAAAATCGAGTTTCTTGTCCCGCTTTTATTCGGTTCAAATCTGATTCTGAAATGCCGTTGTTTTCAAATGCCGTAAACCCTTTATTTATGGCCGTTAATACATCATTTAAGTCAATTTGGTTAAAAGCTGTGACACTTAATTGTACTTGTCCTGCAATTTCAGAATTATAACCACGAATGCCAATGTCGCTTGTGAGTTGCTCATCTTCAACTAGCACTTTATATAATGGTGCTTTTTTGCCTTCCGTTAAGTATTGAGATAACACCGCTAAAGCATAAGAATCTTCATGATATTGGGGTACAGCTGGCCAAACGAGCGTTAAACGTGGTGCTCTCGCAAAATTATCCTCGTAGTACAACTGTTTTGAAACGTCTAAAACAGCAGGTTGTTTTGATTGCTCTGGTATGGCTTCACCTCTTGGAATTTCATTAAAATATTTTTTAACCCAAGTTTTGGTTTGGGCAACATCAAAATCTCCAGCAATAGTAAGAATGACATTATTTGGCACATACCAACGGTTAAAAAAGTTTTTTACATCTTGTAATGTCGCATTTTGTAAATCTTCTAATGAGCCAATAACTTGCCAACTGTAGGGATGATTTTTAGGGTATAAGTTGCTGTCAATAACATATTGGGTGTGTCCGTAAGGTCTATTATCACTAGATTGGCGTTTTTCGTTTTTAACAACCTGTTTTTCCTTTGCTAAAACAGGGTTAGTTACCGTGTTAATGAAGTAGCCTAATTTATCAGCTTCTGCCCAAATCATCTTTTCTAAGGCGTCTTTTGGTACGGTTTGTAAGTAGTTGGTTCGGTCCCTGTTTGTTGAGCCGTTGGCGCCAGAACCACCAATGCGTGCCGTCATTTTATCGAGGCCTCCTTTGCCTAGATTTTCTGATTCTAAGAATAATAAATGTTCAAAAAGATGCGCAAACCCTGTACGGCCTTCAATTTCTCTGGCCGATCCTACATGTGCTGTTATTGAAACTGCAACAACGGGATCCGACTTGTCAACATGCAGTAAGACCTCTAATCCGTTATCTAAAGTGAATTTTTCGTAGGTAACTTTAAATGCTTTGGTAGATGTGTTAGTCGATGCTTTGGGGTCGTCTTGTTTGCAGGCTACCATAGTGAATAGCGCACAAACGCCTAAAACTAGTGATTTTAAATGTGTCATACTTATATTAATGTGTTGTTTGTTCTGTTAGGTTGAGCGTCGTCAAACCCTATATTTAGTTCATTATATAATCGCTCTTAACTACACTCAAACTGATATTTATTTTTAGACGGTCTTATTACAATTCAAAAGCATTAGAATTCACAAAGAAAATAGAGTTCACTAAAAATAGTTTTCCATTTTCCCAAAAGCTTCGAAATAAGGTGTTTTCTACCATATAAATAAAGCTACCGCTTCCCATGCGTTCTTCACCAAATACTAAGGTTTGATCTAGGTTTTTTACAGCTTTTTTTCCGGCAAAACCCGAAAAGACTTTCGTGTCCTCTATATGTGAGACATTATAGCCACTATCGAGTAAGCTATAGGCTGAGGTGCCACGTTTGAGTGTGAAATAATGAGCGTCATAACCAAAAGCCATTGGATGTGTATGATCGATTTTAGTTTTAAAAATAGCACCAGTAATCCGGTTATTACTCGATTCGCGTTCGCGATCTGCATAAGCACTTAGAGGCTCATTTTTGGCGTCACCGAGAGAGTCTTTATATTTAAGACTAAAGCCATCTTTGCCAGCAAAACTTTGTAAAGCACCGTCAAGAGCAATGACTTTTCCACCAGAGCGTACCCAATCTTTAAGCTTTTTTATGTGGTCTTCCTTCAAAACACTGCCGTAATAGCCATTCGGAATAATGAGAACATTAAATTTGTCTAAGTTAGTTCGGCTTAAATTATCAGTGTTTATAGATGTAATAGGATACTTTAATTGCTGCTCAAAGAAATGCCAAATTTCACCATAACTCAACGAAGATGTGCCTTTACCAGAAAGCACGGCAATTTTCTGTTTGTTGACGAGTTTTATATCTGGCGAACCAATATCTGGTGTGGTTTGAGAGAATCCTGTATTAATTTCTGTTAACGGTTGGTTATGGTTTTGAGATATTGTGTTTAAGGTTGCTACATAGTTTTCAATATGTTTATTGTCTCCTTTGGTAATTATTAAAGAACCGCGATCAAATTTATGACCACCAGATGTAAATGGTTTTTCGGTAAAGCGCACTCTAAATTTCTGCTTTAATACTGCCGCTAAAAACTTGGCATCTTCTAGAGAATTCCATTTGCTCACATAACCATAAGCATCATTTAAAACTTGAAGCGATTTGAGTTCCGGTAATTTACTACTACTCACTTTTGACGTACTCGCGATTGCATCTAGGCCATAAGCATAAGGGACTGACCATGCTGTGATGTCGTAAGTCAATGAATCGCTAAGTTTCGCATCGGGTTCAAACAAAACTTTTACCATTTTTCCCTTGGGTTGATTGGTGTGCACAACCATAGCGTCATTGGTAACCGTCATATTGCCTTGTTTTCCGGTTGCATAATTATAGCCTGAAACTGTTTTTGTAGTTGCGTTTTCGTGTGAGATTTCGTGGGTATCTAAAAGTACGCTGAGGCTATTTAATTTATCTGCGCTACCTTTTACCACATAGCTCTTGTATTTTAAGTTGGAATTATCAAAAAACTTAGCAAATTCAGAATTTAATTTTGATGCATTTTTTGAAGCAATTTCAACAGTTGAAAGTCCTGTTGTGGTGTGATGCGTTAAACGTTCTACTAAAGTCAGTACATGATTTTCGTCATTTAGAATGCCTAATCCAGCCATGCCATGTCCACCTTGCTCGTAGGTCATGCCAATTGCTCCCATATAGGTTGGGTAAGTATCTCCATAACTTGGATAAAACAAATCGAAGCGTTCTCTTGTGAAAAACAACCAACCTTCAGCATCAAAGTATTTGGCGTGATTTTTACCGATTTGGGTTTGAAAATCGCGTTGCCAGTCACTAATGATTTCATGAAAGGGCTCTGCTGCTGGAGCAAAATAATACGGCTCGTTAATGCCTTGCTCATGAAAATCGACATGGATATGTGGCATCCATTTATTGTAAACGGCTATACGCTGTTGCGTTTCCACTTGTGTTGCCCAAGCCCAATCTCTGTTTAAATCAAACAAATAGTGATTTGGTCGTCCACTTGGCCAAGGCTCATTGTGCTCACTGGCTTGTCGGTCTATATCATAAGGTTGGCTCGCAGTTTCGTTGTACCAATTGACATAACGGTCTCTACCATCTGGATTGATACACGGATCTATTATAACAACAGTATTCTCTAGTAAATCTTTGTGTGTTGTCAATAACTTATGTAGCGTTAGCATTGCGGCTTCTGTACTAGAGGCTTCATTGCCATGCACATTATAACTTAGCCAAACTATGGCAACATCAGTTGCGCTTGGTGCGCCTTTAAGTAAACCTGTTTTTTTTAGATTATTTTCGCGAATCGCTTCAAGGTTCTTAATATTCGCTTCACTAGAAACATAGGCCAAATATAACGGCCTTCGCTCATTAGTGCTTCCATATTGTTCTAGCTTTACTTGATTTGGCACTGCGTTTGCAACGGCCTTAAAATAATCTACGACTTCGTGATGACGACTAAATTGAGTCCCAATATCGTAACCTAAAAAGGTGCTTGGAGACTGCGTTTTTTGAGCAAATGATAAGGTTTGAGAGCTTAATCCGATCAATAGAAGAACTAGTAATTTCTGCATTTAAATAAAGTTTGGTTCAAAGCTAGTAAAGATACATAGCGGATGCGAATTAACTAAAAATTAGCAGTTAAAAAAATGAAGTATCTTATATTTATGCCATAATTAACATTTATATGCCAGCTGACTGTATTGCCTTTAGAGAAACTAAGTACTTCTCAAATTTTATATGTGATTATTTAGAACAGAAACGAGATTTAAACGATTTGTATCATCGGTTTCCTCTATTAGAAAATTTTAAGGCTCAGGTAGAAGAAAAATCTAAGTCCTTTAATAATGAAGGAAGACAGGTTTTAGTTACTGTTTTAAAAGAACAATACGATGCGATAAGTACTTCAGAATTAACTTCAAAACATATTGAAAGTTTAAATTCTGAAAATACGTTCACCATTACTACAGGTCATCAATTAAACCTATTTACGGGACCGCTCTATTTTCTGTATAAAATCATTTCTACCATAAATCTAACCAAAGAATTAAAAGCTAAATATCCTAAATATAACTTTGTACCTATCTATTGGATGGCTTCAGAAGATCATGATTTTGAAGAAATCAATTATTTTAATTTTAAAGGGAAAAAAATACAATGGAATTCTGAGCAAACCGGAGCTGTTGGTCATTTTTGTACAGAAGGTTTAGATGCTGTTTTTGAGGTTGTTTCTGCTGAATTCGGACAAGGAAAAAATGCAGAACAATTAAAAGATTGGTTTAAGAAAGCTTATCTAGAGCATGATAATTTGGCAGATGCCACACGCTACTTGGCTAATGAATTATTCGGAGAACAGGGATTGGTGATTCTAGATTCTGATCAAAGGGATTTGAAGCGTCTGTTTATACCGAATATTGAGAAGGAATTGGTTGAGAAAACGGCTTTTAAGCAGGTTTCTCAAACCAATAAAAAACTTGACGGTTTAGGGTTAAAGGTGCAAGTAAATCCAAGAGAAATCAACGTCTTCTATATTAAGGGCGGTACAAGAGAACGTATTGTTGAAAATAATGGAACGTTTTCAGTTTTGGATACAGATATCACATGGCGTGAAAGTGAATTGTTAGAACATCTAGTAGAGTTTCCAGAGCGGTTTTCACCTAACGTCATTATGCGACCCATGTACCAGGAAGTTATTTTACCAAACCTTTGCTACATTGGTGGAGGCGGAGAGCTGATTTACTGGTTGCAATTAAAAACTAATTTTGAAGCGCAAGGCGTCACATTCCCAATGTTGTTATTAAGAAATTCGGCTTTAGTGAAAACTAAAAAACAAGCTGAAAAACTTACAAAACTGAATATCTCGGATAAAGATTTGTTTTTAGATCGACATTCTTTTATCAATAAAAAAGTTCGAAAAATATCGAATATTGATATCGATTTTTCTGAACAACTTCAGCATTTAGAAAACCAATTTAAAGACTTATATCAACTCGGAGAGCAAACCGATAAATCCTTTATTGGAGCTGTGAAAGCTCAAGAAGTTAAACAACTAAAAGGGTTAAAACATCTTGAAGAACGATTACTTAAAGCACAGAAAAATAAATTAGCAGATCAGATTAGACGTTGTACAGAGTTGCAAGAACAGTTGTTTCCGGGTCAGAGTTTACAAGAACGAAATACTAACTTTTCAGAATTGTATTTAGAATATGGAGCGCAGTTGATTCCTGAATTAATGAAATCTTTAGAGCCTTTGAAGGGTGAGTTTTTAATTCTAAATTTAAAATAATTCATGCATAAAATTGATATAGAGCTTGTTGAAATGACCTTAGACGTCATGAAGTATGTTATAGGTAGAGTTTCTGCTACCGAACATCAAATAGGTAAACCAAGAACATACGAAGAATTAAAACAAGCCGTTGGTGAAACGGTAACCGCAGAAGGTGTGGGAGGCGAATATGCTTTTAATTTATGGAAACAACATTTGGCAGACGCCAATGTGCCAGTAGATCATCCTCGTAATTTGGCTTTTGTACCTGCATCGCCAACAAGAGCGGCAATTATGTTCGATTTAATTACATCGGCTTCGAGCATTCATGGAGCGTATTGGATGGAAGGCGCAGGAGGAATTTTTTGCGAAAATGAAGCCATGAAATGGATTGTTTCTTTAACAGGCCTGCCCGAAGGTGCTTTTGGAGTGTTCACAAGTGGAGGAACAGCAGCAAACTTATCAGCTATTGTTACGGCAAGAGAACATTGGAGGGAAAACAAAGATTTTAAACGAGAAAAAGGACTAATTATCACTTCCATTGGAGCACATTCCTCAATAAAAGCCATGGCAAAAGTGGCTGATGTTGATATTGTTTTGGTAGATTCTGAAGAACATTTAACAGGGGAAGCACTTCAAAAAACAATAGCAACATTAACTGAGCATCAACGCAAATGTTTGTTCGCGGTTGTAGCCACAGCTGGTACTACAAATGCAGGAATTATTGATGATTTAGAAAGCATCGCAAAAGTCTGTGAAGATAAAAAATTATGGTTTCATGTCGATGCTGCTTATGGCGGTGGCGCTTTGGTAGCTGATTCTGTTCGTTATCTATTCAATGGTATAGAAAAAGCAGATAGTATTACTATTGATCCACATAAATGGATGTTTTCGCCTTACGATTGTGGTGCCGTAATTTATAAAAATATGGAATTTGCTAAAAATGCCCATTCGCAACAAGGCTCGTATCTCGATATTTTTAAGGATAAAGGGGCGCATGGTTTTAATCCAACCGATTATCAAATTCAGCTAACGAGAAGGGTTAGAGGCTTACCATTATGGTTTTCATTGGCAACGCATGGTACAGACAGCTATAAAGAGGCGGTTGAACGTGGTATTGAATTGGCACAAATTGCAGGACGATTAATAGATGCGCATCCAGATTTAGAATTGGTTAGAGCGCCAAGTTTATCTTGTGTACTTTACCGAAGAAAAGGATGGGAGCCCGAAGATTATACGCACTGGACATATGAAAACCATCGAAAAGGCTTTGCACTGGTAGCACCAACCAAATGGAAAAATGGAGAGACTTTTGAAACGGTGTCGCGTTTTTGTTTTATAAACCCAGATACTACTGAACACGATATTGCCATGATTTTGGAATCCATGAGATAAAAAAAGCGAACCTTATTTTAATTTTATTAAAAGCGTCTTACAGTTTTTCTTGAGCGCAGTTAAAATATTGAAAAACATCTATTGATTTATATAATGAAGTCCTTATTCTTTTAAACTATATAACATCAAAAAAAATCACAAAGATCTGATCTAAAAGGTAATATAGAGTTAGTTCGTCTGAATTTATTTTTTTTTGGCGTATATTCATGGAATAAATTAAGCCAAGATGAAAACGGTTCTATTCTCAGGTGTATTTATTATTTTTTCAATCTTTTCATTCGCGCAAAATCGAATACTCGTATTTCACGAAACCAATCAGTTTAGACATGGTTCTATAAATGCAGGCATTGCAATGTTCGAAGATTTAGGTAATGAAAATAACGATTGGATAACAGATAACTCAGAAGATTCTTCCGTTTTTAGCAATGCAAATTTGGAGCAATACGATGTGGTTGTGTTTCTAAATACATCAGGTAGTGACGAAACAGGTAGTCATGGTGATTTACTTTCTGTGTCAGAAAAATTAGCGCTCGAAAATTTTATCGCTAATGGTAAAGGTTTTATTGGCGTACATGCCGCCACTGATACGTATCGCGATGGTGTCTGGCCCTTCTATAACGAATTGGTTGGTGCCATTGTCCAAACAAGTCCAAATCACACAAATAATAATTACAATGCAGATATGGAAGTGATAACGAGCCATCCGATAGTTGATTTCTTGGGTGCTGTTGGCGCGACTTGGAATAAAAATGAAGAATATTATTACTGGGAACAAAATGGGGGTCAATTAAGCACAGATAACATAGTGCTGTTAGAAGTTGAGCAAACTGAAGGTCCAAATAACATGGTAAATTCATATGACGGAGCGCGTCCAGTGGCATGGTACAAAGAAAGCATAACTTATGATGATGACAACAACGCTTCAACAGAAGATATAACTGTCTCTGGGTTCCGATCATTTTACACTGCGCTAGGACATAATAACGATGACTATACTAATAATTTTAATTTTAGAACACTATTTAAAAATGCGACACTTTGGGCTATTGGTGAAGAGCCCTTATATATACAAGACACAAATCTTGAAAATTTAAAGGTGTTTCCAAATCCGGTTACCGATTATGTTTCTATTACAATACCAAATTCTGAATCGGACATTTTAATTACGATTTTTAATAAAATTGGTCAAATACTACTGACTAAGAAAGTGAAAAGATCAGAGCTTCAAGAGCCTAACTACTTCCTAAATATAGAAAGTTTTAAAACCGGAACTTATATTGTGCAGTTAAGTTACGATCTTAAAAAGCAACATTTCAAACTCGTAAGAAAATAAATCACTTGGAAGGGGGGGGGAGACCTAAAACCTGTTAACAATTATAGAAAAAAATTACAGCTTGTAAATCTACAATTTGAAATCAATTGTTATTTTTGCACATGCAACATAACAAAGTCCTAATATTAGATTTCGGATCGCAATACACACAGCTTATTGCGCGTCGCGTTAGAGAGTTAAATATCTATTGCGAAATTCATCCATTCAATAAAATCCCAACAGATTCAAACAGTTTTAAAGCGGTTATCTTATCTGGTAGTCCAAACTCCGTAAGAGGAGAAGCTGTTCTGCATCCCGACCTTTCAGAAATAAGAGGAAAAAAACCAATGCTAGCCGTTTGCTATGGGGCACAGTATTTGGCGCATTTTTCTGGTGGTGAAGTTTCAGAATCTAATACTCGTGAATACGGAAGAGCGAACCTAGGGTTTATAAAACCGGGTGAAGACTTCTTTGAAAACATTCATGAAAGCAGTCAAGTATGGATGAGTCATAGTGATACCATCAAAAAACTACCAACAGGAGGTGTGCTTTTAGCAAGTACAAGCGACGTTGAAAATGCAGCTTATAAAATTGAAGGCGAAGAGACTTACGCCATACAGTTTCATCCAGAAGTTTATCATACTACTGATGGACATCAGTTACTACAAAATTTTCTGATTAAGATTGCTAAAGTGGAGCAAGACTGGACACCACAATCTTTTGTAGAAGAAAGTGTCGATGGTCTAAAGGAAAAACTCGGAAACGATAAAGTGGTGCTTGGTCTATCTGGTGGCGTAGATTCCTCAGTTGCAGCTATGTTATTGCACAAGGCGATTGGTAAAAATCTCTATTGTATTTTCGTTAATAACGGTTTACTCCGAAAAAATGAGTTCGAAGATGTACTTCATCAATACGAAGGCATGGGATTAAACGTTAAAGGTGTAGATGCTTCGGCACGCTTTTTGGATGCTTTGAAAGGATTGAGTGATCCTGAGCTTAAAAGAAAAGCTATAGGTCGCGCTTTTATAGAAGTTTTTGATGACGAAGCACATCATATACAAGATGTAAAATGGTTGGCACAAGGGACTATTTATCCGGATGTTATTGAAAGTGTTTCGGCAACAGGCGGCCCCAGTGCAACTATAAAAAGTCATCATAATGTTGGTGGATTGCCAGACTTTATGAAACTTAAAGTAGTGGAGCCCTTAAAAGCTTTGTTTAAAGATGAGGTAAGACGCGTAGGTGCTTCTATGAATATGGATAGTCAGTTATTAGGTCGTCATCCATTTCCAGGACCAGGGTTAGCAATTCGTATTCTTGGAGATCTAACGGAAGAGAAAGTGCGTATATTACAAGAGGTTGATGCTATTTTTATAAATAATCTGCGCTCTTGGAATTTATACGATAAAGTATGGCAGGCAGGAGCCATGTTGTTGCCGGTTAATAGTGTAGGAGTAATGGGAGATGAGCGTACGTATGAAAAATGTGTGGTGCTTAGAGCTGTAGAAAGTACGGATGGAATGACTGCAGATTGGGTGAATTTACCGTATGAGTTTTTGCAAAAAACCTCTAACGAAATTATAAATAAAGTCAAAGGTGTGAATAGAGTGGTCTATGACATCAGTTCAAAACCACCAGCAACAATTGAATGGGAATAAATTAGTGATTTATAAGCCGAAGTTGTTTCCAAAATATAGGATTAGCTAAAATAGAATATATGAAGAATTTTTTAACCATCATATTAATTGCTTTTACGTTGGTGCTTAGTGCTCAAAATTATAAAGAGCATAAGGTTAAAGCGGGAGAAACTATTGAAGGTATCGCTAAGCAGTATTTGGTAACACCTTTCGATATTTATGCTCTAAATCCAGATGCGAAGTCAAATTTTCAACCTAATACAGTTTTAATAATTCCAAGTTCTAAGGTTAAGAACGAACCTTTAGAAGCGCAGTCGCGTGAACTAATTGGTTACAAAAGACACAAAGTAAAGCGTAAGGAAACCTTGTATGGTTTGTCTAAAAAATACAATGTCGAGGAAGAAGAGATTAAGAAGGCAAATCGTTTTTTATATTCCGAAAACCTTAAAAAAGGGGATAGAATTAGAATTCCTAAATACAAGACTTTCGTTTCCAAGCAAACACTGAGTAATACGGTTAAAAAATATAAAGTGCAACCGAAAGAAGGTAAATGGCGTATTGCTTATAAATTTGGGATTTCAGTGGCTGACTTAGAAGCTCTGAATCCCTCAATGGACGAGGTTATTCAACCTGGCGACCAACTTAATGTGCCTAATATTAAGGGTGTAGAGGAAAAGGAAATAGACACCACTTACAGTTATTACCAGGTTTTACCTAAAGAGGGTTTTTATCGTTTAAAAGTGAAAACAGGTTTAAATCAAGAACAATTAGAGATATTAAATCCGGAGTTAAAACAAACAGGCTTAAAGGTAGGGATGGTCTTAAAAGTACCTTCTGATATTGATGTCGCGAGTAGTTTAACAGAAGTAGCGACCACAAACCTCGAAACTAGTTTAAAGAATTTTAAAACTAAGAAAATAGCTTTGATGATGCCTTATCGTCTAGATAGAATTGATGTTGATGCCGTTGAGGAAACTAAGGAAATGATTAAGGATAATAAGACACTCTCTATTGTTTTAGACTTTCATATTGGTGTAATGATGGCTTTAGATTCTGCAAAGCAATTTGGTATTTCAACAGATTTAAAAGTGCTAGACACGCGCAATTTACCATCTGCCGTAAGAAGTATTTTAGCTGATAATGACTTCTCTGATTATGATGCTGTTATTGGGCCAATGCGAGAAGAGAATTTTAATCGTGTAGCACTAGCTTTAAAAGGAGATAATGTTCCCGTTATAGCGGCTATGAACAAGCCTAAAGAGCTTTACAGTAACGTGTTTCAAACCATACCAGAAGAGAAATTGCTACGCAAAATTATGATAGATTTTGTAAAAGCCGATAGTTTGAAAACTAAGGTAATTATTATTTCAGACCAGGCACATCGTACGTCTAGTGAAGCTTTAAAAGCTGAGTTTGCAAATGCGAAATTGATCTTTTCAAGAACCGATAAGAAGAACCCTGAGGATGCTTTTTTTATCTATCCAAAAGATCTAGAAAATGTATTTAGAGCTGGTAAAACTATTGTGTTTTTAGAGACGAAGAGTAATTCATTTGCGTCTAGTGTTATTAGTATGCTTAATGGATTAATTGTGGATAAAACCGAGATTGTCTTAGCGACTTTAAATAAGAATAAAGCCTTCGAAGGTAAGAATATCGATAATTACCATTTATCTAATTTAAAGTTTCATTATCCATCAGTGAATAAGGATTTTGATGAAAGTAAATCTAATGCTTTTGTGAGCGCCTACAGAAAAAAATACAGTGTATCTCCAAGTAAGTATGTCGCACGTGGCTTTGATATTACCTTTGATATTTTAATGCGTTTAGCATCCGGTGATAATTTATACGAAGCTTCCAATGACACCATTGAAACAGAATATGTCGAAAATAAGTTTCGCTACAGCAAGTCCTCGTTTGGAGGTTACGTAAATGAAGCGGTTTACATCGTAAAATATGATGATTTAAGAATCGTGAAGGCAAATTAAATAGTTTGTAATCAGCTTTATAAGGGCAATAATGAGAGGATTGAAACGTTTTGTTCTGTCGATGTAGTATTCATGAATCTGTCGAAAACATATCGGATTAAGTTATAATATATGTATATAAAACATCTCATAGTTGGTCTTCTGTTCCTTGTCGTTGTAAAAAGTACTACCGAGGATACCATGACGTGGAAGGCTTCGCGCAGACTTACTTGGACTGACTTTAAAGCAAATCCAAATCAAGATTCTGATGCCGTTGCTTTAACCGCTTCTGGTATTACGTTTGGTTATTCGCTTAAGACTTCAGGAGAAAGAATCATGGATTTTTCTACCTCTGTTGAAGCGCATTTTTATCCAAATAAATCCTGGTATTTACAAGAAAAAGGCAACGCTTATATCTTAGGGCATGAGCAATTGCATTTTGATATTACAGAGTTGCATGCACGCATGTTTAGAGAGCAACTCGCACAACTGGTAGTCAACCAAAATGTAAAAGAACAGATGCAACGTTTACATACCGCTATTAATGAAGTATTAGCCGAGACACAAAAACGCTATGACGCACAAAGCAAACACTCTATGGATATAGCTGCGCAAAAAAAATGGGAAGCTTTTATACAAGAAGAACTTAAAAAGTTTCACGAATACAAGTCTCAATAATTTGGAAGGTAGTAAAGACGCATTAATTGAATTGGCGCATTACAAAATGCCCTTTGGTAAATATAAAGACCGGTATTTAGTTGATATCCCAGAATACTATTATGTGTGGTTTAATCAAAAAGGCTTTCCTGAAGGGAAACTAGGTCGCATGATGATACAAATGCACGATATTAAAATTAATGGACTAGAAGAATTAATTTATAGGATTAAGCGCGATTTTAAAAAGTGAAATTAGAGGTTTGTTTTATAGGTCTATTATAAAAAATTAGTTGACTATTCCAATAAGCTCAATAGAAGTATTTTTTATCAAGTGTTACTGAAACACGTTCAGCACATATAGACGAAGTTAGTAGAAAATTTTCAGAACCTCAAGCACTTAAATTGCTGATACACTCTTCTCTAAGATTCCAAATTTCATCAAAACTAAATGGGATATTTTGTTCTTTTATCCACGTTTTCAAATAATTTTTGTGATACTCAACCTTAAATTTAGCAATCTCATGTGGTTCAATTTCTTTTTCGAACACGACGTCATTTTTTATTCTTTTAAAATCAGAACTGCTAGACGTGTAATCGATGCGTTCGCCATTTACCATTAAATAACAATGCGCTTCAGGTAAATAATCGATAGTATTTTTATGAAGCACATTTCCAATCTTTGGCGTATTATTAGAATTCATTTTATACAAACCCAGAATCAATTTTATATTTGGTACCTTATTTAAAATTGCAACTTTTTTTAATAGGGCATGTTTAGAGCTACAACTTCCTTTGCACTCCTTTAGCACTAAGGATAGATCTGTTCTATTAATAGTCCTACCATAAGGTAAACTCTTAATATACTTGGTTAGTTCGTTCCATGTAAAGAGGTTCTTATTTCTTATAAGTTGGGTTAACTCGTCGTTAGAATTTAAGGTCATCGAAAATATAATTTAGCTTCATTAACTAAGTTCGATATTTTTTCTTAATATGACTTCATTAATTCATTGTAAAAATACATATCAACAAACAATAAACAAATAGAGTGTAAGTCATTAAATTTTGTAAATTTGCCTGCGTTTAACAGCGCAACATGACCACAAACCCTAAATATATTTTTGTAACCGGCGGCGTGTCTTCTTCTCTTGGAAAAGGCATTATCGCAGCATCTTTGGCGAAACTCCTACAAGCACAAGGTTACAGAACCACAATTCAAAAATTAGACCCTTATATTAATATTGATCCAGGTACTTTAAATCCCTATGAACATGGGGAGTGCTATGTCACTGATGATGGTGCAGAAACGGATTTAGATTTAGGGCATTACGAGCGTTTTTTAAACGTACCAACGTCTCAGTCTAATAATGTTACCACAGGAAAAATCTATCAAAGTGTTATAGATAAAGAGCGTCGTGGAGAATTTTTAGGCAAGACCGTTCAGGTGATTCCGCACATAACAGACGAAATAAAACATAGAATTCAGATTCTTGGTAATTCTGGAGATTATGATATCGTTCTTACCGAAATTGGTGGAACTGTAGGCGATATTGAATCTTTGCCGTATATAGAAGCTGTACGTCAATTGCAGTGGGATTTAGGTGAGAATAACGCTTTAGTGATTCATTTAACCTTAATTCCATATTTATCGGCAGCTGGAGAATTAAAAACAAAGCCAACCCAACATAGTATAAAAACGCTAATGGAAAGTGGTGTACATGCCGATATTTTAGTCTGTAGAACAGAACACGAATTAAACGACGGTATAAAGGCTAAATTAGCGCGCTTTTGCAATGTGAAGCAAGAAGCTGTGATTCAATCTATTGATGCTTCTACCATTTACGATGTGCCAAATTTAATGTTAGAGGAAGGTTTAGATAAAGTGGTTTTAGAAAAACTCAAATTGAAAAGTGATGTGCCAGATTTAGGGCGCTGGAACGAATTTTTAAAGCGTCATAAAAACCCGAAGAGTGAAGTTACCATCGGTTTAATAGGAAAGTATGTAGAACTTCAAGATTCCTATAAATCTATTTTAGAATCTTTTATTCATGCAGGTGCAGAAAATGAAGTGAAGGTAAAAGTTGAGCCGATTCATTCAGAATATTTAAACGAAGACAATATAGAATTTAAACTAGGTCATCTTGATGGTGTTTTAGTGGCACCTGGTTTTGGTGAACGCGGTATTGAAGGTAAGATTGATGCTGTTCGCTATGTACGCGAGCATAATATACCGTTTTTAGGGATTTGTTTAGGGATGCAAATGGCAGTTATAGAATATGCCAGAAATGTCCTTAAGCTTGAGGATGCTAACTCTATTGAAATGGACGAGAACACTAAACATCCTGTGATTGATTTAATGGCATCTCAAAAAGATGTGGTCAACAAAGGCGGAACCATGCGTTTAGGAGCTTGGGATTGTGAAATTAGCAAGGATAGCATCGCGTATAAAGTTTATGGTGAGACAGCAATCAAGGAACGACATAGACATCGTTTTGAGTTTAATAACGATTACAAAACTCAAATTGAAGCTGCTGGTATGAAAGCTACAGGTCTTAATCCAGAAACTGGTTTAGTAGAAATTATAGAAATACCAAGTCATAATTGGTTCGTTGGTGTGCAATACCATCCAGAATATAAGAGTACGGTTGCGAATCCACATCCATTATTTATTGCGTTCGTTAATGCGGCATTAAAATTTAAGAAACAAAAAGCATAAAATAATATGCCACTTTGGCGTAAAGTAAAATTTGGATAACTTTTTGGGTTAGCTAGAGAGTATTGCATAAGACCTGTTGGGTTTCTATAACCTGACAGGTCTAAAACTGAAAAATTAATGGAAGAAAAGAAATTTGATGCGAAATCAATTATAGGTTATGTTCTAATTTTTGGAATCATACTTTGGTATTTTTATCAGAACCAACCTACACCTGAAGAATTAGAAGCTCAGAAAAAAGCGCAAGAGGAACAGGTTGAAACAGAACAAAAAGAGAGTAAGCAAAACGAAGCTGTAGTTACGACGGCTAAAGATTATAATACGATTAAAGTTTCAGATTCTACCCAACAAGTTGCACTTCAGAATAAGCTAGGTGCACTTTCTTATGCGTTAACATTGCCGGGTGACGATATTACGACCGTAGAAACCGATGTTTTTGAACTTCAGTTCAATAGAAAAGGGGGGCATTTGGCTCAGGTTAAACTAAGGAATTTTGTGGATTACGATTCTGTGCCCATTTATCTAGTTAAAGATCAGAATAGTGCTTTTAATATTACGTTTAGTACTTCAGATAGTCGTACTCATAACACGCAGGATTTCCCGTTTCAACCTAGCGTTACTAAAAGTGGTGAGAATACGATCGTATCTATGAAACTTAAAGTTTCTGAATCGGCGTTCTTAGAATACCGTTACGAGTTGAAACCTAATGACTACATGATTGATTTTTCAATCAAATCAAAAGGTTTAAGTGGTGTATTTAATACGTCACAACCTATTACTTTAGACTGGAAACAAAAAAATATTAGACATGCGAAAAGTATAACTTACGAAAACCGTTACACAAGGTTAACCTATATGCACGACGAAGGCAAGGTCGATAAGTTATCTCAAATGGGAGATGATGATGATAGTGCTGAGGATGTGGAGTGGTTGTCTTATAGACAGTTTTTCTTTAGCTCTATATTAGTCGCAAATGATAGTCCTTTTAAGACTGTGGCTATGACCTCTAAGAACTTAGTTGAAGATGAAGAAATAGACACGCTTTTTACTAAAATATACACCTCAAAGTTGCCATTGGCCTATACTGGTGGAGAACTTAATAAGAGTTTAGGATTGTATTATGGACCAACCGAAGCTAAAACTTTAAAGTCGTACGACAAAGGTTTAGACGAAAGTATTCCTTTTGGCTGGGGAATTTTTGGCTGGATTAATAAAATGATATTTATTCCTTTGTTTGGTTTTCTAAGCGGATTCATGCCTTATGGTATTGCTATTATTGTGATGACAATTTTGGTAAAAATAGTATTGTCGTTTGTGCAATACAAGCAGTTTTTGTCCCAGGCTAAGATGAAAATCTTAAAGCCAGAGTTAGATGCTGTCAGAGAAAAGTACAAGGACAATAAATTAAAAGCACAACAAGAAACCATGGCCATACAAAGCAAAGCTGGGGCAAGTCCGCTTAGTGGCTGTTTACCTGGTATCATGCAGATTCCTGTATTTTATGCCTTGTTTATGTTTTTTCCAACAGCTTTTGAGTTAAGACAAAAGAGTTTCCTTTGGGCAGACGATTTAAGTTCTTTCGATTCTATTTATGATTTCCCTGCTGGTTTCAGTATACCATTCTATGGAGACCATGTGAGTTTATTTCCAATTTTAGCGGCTGTCGCCATTTTCTTTTACATGAAAATGACTACAGGGCAGCAAATGGCAACGCAACCCACACAAGAAGGGATGCCAGATATGGCGAAAATGATGAAATACATGATTTATTTCTCACCACTTTTAATGTTAGTTTTCTTTAATAATTATGCCTCGGGATTAAGTTTGTATTATTTTATTTCCAACTTAATTAGTATCGGTATTATGTTAGTGATTAAGAACTATATCATCGACGAGGATAAAGTATTGGCTAAAATTGAAGTGAGTAAAACAAAGCCTAAGAAACAAAACAAGTTTCAGAAAAAAATGGCGGATATGATGGCTCAGGCAGAAGCGCAGAAGCAAGTGCAACAGGGCAAGAAAAAGAAATAGCAAATATATTCCTGTGAAAATAGGAATCCCATACGTTATATGTAAAAGCCTCTCAATTTTGAGAGGCTTTTTTAGTTCTATAGGATTTATAAATACAACCTATAAGTATTGAAGCTCGAAATAAGGAAAATATAAAAACGATTGTAGATGGTATCAGCACTTTTAATCTATGTAAAGTAAATGCTATCGCAGAAGTATTAATACCCTTGCGGTTTGTAGCACAAAATGAAGCGCTGTTACAATTGGTTGATTAGGCTATTAAAATAGGATACGAGGGAGAATCTTAAAGATTAAAAATTCTATGTATAAACTTAAGTTTATAGAAAATTTGAAGTTGTTAGTAAGCGCTTAAATCAGGCTGAAACTCTAGCTAAAGCTAAATGAGTTGCTATTGCTAGGTAAGTTAAAATCTGTTTTAAGCGGCAGTGTTTTATCTAAAAATTGTTATAAGTATCTGGTTAAATTTAATAGTTCACAAAAGGTCTTGTTGTATTAATATATTTCGATGGTATAGTATAGTAATAAAAAAAGCCTTCCGGACGTTCCGAAAGGCTTTCTACTAACTAAATCAATCAATATAAAAATGAGGTAATCAGCCTCGATCTTTCAAATTAAAATTATTCTACTGCTGCACGAATAACATAATCAACGGCATGTACTACGCCATTAATAGCCTGAATATCAACTAAACCAGCAGAAGCTAAGATATTAATGTCGTTGGCATCTCCATCAGTTATAACCAAGCCATCAAGGCTTAAATTACCACCTATTGTTGGGATAATACCTCCAAGGTCTCCTAAATCTGTAGAACGGACATTGGCATCGTTTACAACATGTAGTGCTATCAACCCACTTACGGCAGCAGGATCAACATCCGCAAGGCTATCTGCTCCTAGATCTTCTAATAGAACATTAAATGCAGGATCTGCAGGAGCAAAAACTGTGAACAATAAATCAGGGTTAGATATAGCAGGCAGCCAGTTGATCACATTGTCTCCTTCATCAGCCCTTGTTATGGCAGCAACGAGACCACTTAAAGCAGGATTTGCTAAAGCGAAGGTGGCAATAGTTGGTAGCTCAACAACCGCACCTACAGCATGAATTATACCATTAGTAGCGATTATATCTGCTGTAGCAACAGTTGATATACCATTAAAAGTTACACCATCATTAGTATCAAAATAAATACTTAATTTATCTTCGTCAGCATTCTCTGCTAATGTAGTATTGTAACCAGATTCTGCTTCTAAAAGAGCAGCAGACGTAATAGAACCATCAATAACATGGTTTAATAAAACATTTGTTAATAATGGGATAATCGTAGTTGGGTCAGTTTCTCCAAGAAATTCTTCAAATGCATCGTTGTCAGGTGCTAAAACCGTTAGAGGTTCGTCTCCACGCAGTGCATCAGTGAGCTCTGCTAAACCTAAAGCTACTCCTAAGGTGTCAAAGTCAGAATTATTCTGAACATGATTCACAAGATCTGGTAAGTCTAAAACACCATCAATTTTGTGCAGCGTTCCATTAGTTGCGTCGATATCTGCACCGTCCGTTACCACACTACCAGCGTTATTAAATCTTACACCATTTGTAGCATTAAAATAAATACTTATGAACTGGCCTTGAGTATTCGGTGATAAACCGCTTGCATAACCTGTACCCAAACCAATTAAATCTGCGGCCTTCAAATCAGCTCCGATGATATGGTTTAATAAAATCGCTGCCAATGCATCAGGATCAACATCTCCAATGCTTGCACTGCCTAAAAAAGTTGTAAATGCGGCATTAGTCGGCGCTAATACTGTAATAGGGTTTAACGTCTCAATTGCCCCTTTTAAGCCTGTAATATCTAAAGCTTGATTTAAAATGGCTAATTGAGGGTCACTTTCTATAACATCAAGCATGTTTCCTAGTACCGGTGCTGGTGGTGTGTTGTTGTCATCATCATCACTACAAGAAGTTATTCCCATAACCAGTAGAAATATTGTTAATAATTTGAATGTTTTTGAAATAATTTTCATTTTTTTGAGTTTTTTAAATTGTTCATCATAACAAACACTATGTTTGTCTAGCAAAAATACATAATGGTTAAACAAGAATTAATTTTAAGCTTCATATTTACAATAATTTTAACACTCGGGTATGCTCAAGAGCCAGTTAATCAGTTCGATAAGGAGGGTAAACGTCATGGTTTGTGGACTAAAAGCTATCATCAGACCAATCAAAAAAGATATGAAGGTGTTTTTAAGCATGGTAAGGAAATAGACACATTTAAATATTATACACTTTCAGAAGGTAAAAGTGTTTTGAGTGCCGTTAAAGTTTTTAGAGTAAAAAATAGTCTAGCAGAGGTTAGCTTTTTTGCATCAAACAAAAAAGTGATTAGCGAAGGCAGGATGAATGGAAGACTTTATATAGGACAATGGGTATTTTATCATAATAATTCAACGGCCAAAATGATTGTCGAAAATTACAATAAAGAGGGCTTACTAGAAGGTGAACGTTTTGTGTATTACAAAAATGGCTCAGTAGGCGAAAAGGCGTTTTATAAAAATGGGAAGTTAAACGGTGAAGCCAAATGGTTTTCTGAAAAGAGCACCTTATTAAGACTTACTAATTATAAGGATGATGTGCTTCATGGTAACTCTATGAACTACGATTCAGCTGGCGATATAACCTCAGAAGGGAATTATATAGAGGATCAAAAAAAAGGAATTTGGAGTTATTACGAAGATGGAAAATTATCAAAAAAAATAGACCATACCAATCAAAAAGTGATTTCAAAAAAAGAATAGTTTAAGACTATCTAAAGTATAGTATTTCAGTATGGCAATCTTAACACGATTGCCTTTTTTATTTTGTAATTTTGCCAAAGTTTTTCGAACTAAAGCAGATCAAAATAGTATTAAATGAAACGTGTCATAGTAGGACTTTCTGGAGGCGTAGATTCTAGCGTCGCGGCCTATCTTTTAAAAGAGCAAGGTTACGAGGTTATCGGCTTGTTTATGAAAAATTGGCACGATGATTCGGTTACCATTTCAGACGAATGTCCTTGGTTAGAAGATAGTAACGATGCCATGTTGGTGGCAGATAAGTTGGGTATTCCTTTTCAAACTGTCGATTTAAGTGCAGAATACAAAGAGCGTATTGTGGACTATATGTTTAACGAATACGAAAAAGGGCGCACACCAAATCCAGATGTGTTGTGTAACCGTGAAATAAAGTTCGACGTCTTTATGGATATCGCGATAGAATTAGGTGCAGATTATGTGGCAACGGGTCATTATTGTAGAAAAGGAACTATTAAAAAAGAAGGAAAGGAAGTACATCAACTTTTAGCTGGTGCAGATGGTAATAAAGATCAGTCGTATTTCTTATGTCAATTATCTCAAGGACAATTAGCAAAAGCGCTGTTTCCCATTGGGGAATTAACGAAGCCAGAAGTTAGAGCAATAGCCAAAGCACAAGATTTGATAACTGCGGAAAAGAAAGACTCTCAAGGTTTATGTTTTATAGGTAAAGTAAGACTTCCTGAATTCCTTCAACAACAACTTAAACCAAAAGAAGGCGCCATAGTTGAAGTTCCAGAATCGTTTGAAACTTACAGTAGAAGTATTCCAGAATTTAATTCTAAAGAAAGTCAGTTAGAGTTTTTATCTAAAAAACCTATTTATAATGTATCTGATGGAAAAATAGTGGGGCAGCATCAAGGTGCTCATTATTTTACTAAAGGACAACGAAAAGGCTTGGCTGTTGGTGGCACAAAAGAACCACTTTTCGTGATCGAAACCGACGTGAAAGAAAATGTAATCTACACTGGTCAAGGAAAACACCATCCTGGTCTATTTAGAAATGTGCTTTTTGTGACCAATGAAGAATTACACTGGGTCAGAGAGGACTTAGCCTTGGCAGAAGGCGAGACGATGACAGTAATGGCAAGAATTCGTTACAGACAAGTACTCGAAAAAGCGACATTGCATAAAGTAGCTTCTGGCTTATATGTTGCCTTCGAAAATAAACAGTCTGCGATCACTGAAGGACAATTTGTGGCTTGGTACGTAGGGGATGAATTAGTTGGTTCTGGTGTAATTTCTTAAATTGCAATAAAAAGAAAAGCTATGTTACGAAAGTTTAGGCTACTCTTATTGCTTGGCATCACAATAAATAGCTACGCTCAAGAAGATGCGTGGATTTATTTCACAGATAAACCAAATGTAGCGGCAGCTTTGGCAAATCCAATTACCATTCTTACTCAAAAAGCAATCGATAGAAAACAGAATCACGGCGTTATAATCGATGAGCGCGACGTTCCTGTTAACGAGGCTTATATTTCAGATTTAAAATCACAAACAGGAATCACAGTTTTAGCAAAATCGAAGTGGTTTAATACGGTATATGTGAGAGGAACAGAGGAGGCCATAAATGCTTTAGTTGCATTAGACTATGTGGATCGTATCGATTTTGCAAATAGAAGTTTAAACAATTTGTCTAGATCCACCATAATTCAAGACAAAACAGCTCTAGAAGATCAGAAAGCAACGTTTACCTATGGAACTACTCAGAATCAGGTAGAAATGATTAATGCAGACAAATTGCATGTTGCAGATTTTACAGGAGAGGGTATTACCATTGCGGTTATGGATTCTGGCTTCCCAAATGTGGATACTATGGGGGCATTTCAAAGATTAAGAGCTAATGGTGATTTGTTAGATGGCTATGATTTTGTAAATAGAAATTCTGATGTATATGCATTTACTGCAAGTTCTCATGGCACGCGCGTATTAAGTACTATGGCAGGTTTTATTCAAGACGAATTTGTTGGTACAGCACCAGATGCTTCGTATTATTTGTTTTTAACTGAAGAAACTGGTTCTGAAAATCCAGTAGAAGAAAGTTATTGGGTCGAAGCAGCAGAACGCGCCGATAGCTTAGGTGTGGATATGATAAATACCTCCTTAGGATATAGAGAATTCGATAATTCTAATTACAATTATACGCCAGCAGATATGAATGGGCAAGTAGCGTTTATTTCAAAAGGTGCTTCTATCGCAGTTGAAAAAGGAATTCTCGTTGTTGTGAGTGCAGGCAATGCAGGCGCAACAGCTTGGCAAACGGTTGGTGCACCTGCTGATTCTCCGGACGTGTTATCGATAGGAGGCGTAGATTTTAATGGCGACTATGTGTCCTTTAGTTCCCAAGGCAGTGCCGCTCAAGTTGGTTATCAAAAACCAGATGTGGTGGCCAGAGCTGGTAGCGCTTTTGTTATAAATGAAACTAATAGTATTACTCAAAACAATGGCACCTCATTTAGTGGCCCAATTCTTTGCGGCGGCATTGCCTCTTTATGGCAAGCCATTCCTGATGCTTCTCCAACTCAAGTGATGGATTATGTGAGACAATCTGCTTCTCAATTTACCGCGCCAGATGATTTATTGGGTTATGGCATACCGGATTTAGATTTAGCAAGAAATAGTGCCTTGTCGATAGACGAAAGTCTGATTGAAGACTTTAGCTTTTATCCAAATCCTGTAAAAGATGAATTGCATCTTAGAATGCCTTCAACGTTTAGTCAGGTTGAAGTTTTAATTTATAATCAGTTAGGACAGAAAGTTTTGAATCAGCGCATTAGTGAAGATTCTAAAACCATTAATGTATCTGGTCTACCCACAGGGATTTATCTTATAAAATTTACAACTGAAATAACTTCACAAACATTCAAATTTATCAAGCAATAAAAGGTATATCCATTATGAATTGTGAATTACAAATGAAGAAAACCGTCAGTTCGAGTGATTTTGAAGAATGAAAAATCGTATCGAGAGCCATTTTTTTAGTTGAAAATCTTATTCTCGATACAAATTTCCCTCATTTTCAATCGTGAATTTCACTCGAATTGACGAATTTTATAAACTAGTATAATACATTCAAAATTCATAAAATGGCGAATAGAATAACGACGCTTTTCAATATTAAATATCCAATTATTCAAGCTGGAATGATATGGAATAGTGGCTGGCGATTGGCTTCAGCGGCAAGTAATTCAGGAATCTTAGGTTTAATAGGAGCAGGTTCTATGTACCCTGAAGTCTTAAGAGAACATATTCAAAAATGTAAAATGGCGACACGCCAGCCGTTCGGTGTTAACGTACCCATGCTCTATCCAAATATCACTGAGATTATGGATATTATTGTCGAAGAAGACGTGAAAATTGTGTTTACATCTGCCGGAAATCCAAAAACATGGACCAAATGGTTACAAGACAAAGGCATTACGGTTGTGCATGTGGTAAGTAGTGTAAAGTTTGCCTTAAAAGCACAAGGCGCTGGAGTAGATGCGATTGTTGCTGAAGGGTTTGAAGCTGGTGGACATAATGGACGCGATGAAACCACAACGTTGACGCTGATACCTATGGTAAAAGAGCAACTTCAAATTCCATTAATAGCAGCAGGAGGTATTGCGACAGGAAAAGCCATGTTAGCCTGTATGGTTTTAGGAGCCGATGGCGTGCAAGTGGGCAGCCGATTTGTGGCTAGTGAAGAATCTTCAGCACACCAAGGCTTTAAGCAAGTGGTTATTGAGACCAAAGAAGGGGATACCCAATTAACCTTAAAAGAATTAGCCCCAGTTCGACTCATAAAAAATAAGTTCTATAATGAGTTACAAGAACTCTACAAAACAGCACCAACACCAGAGCAACTCAAAGAATTATTAGGAAGAGCAAGAGCCAAACGCGGCATGTTTGAAGGCGATTTGGAGGATGGTGAATTGGAGATTGGTCAAATAGCAGGATTGATTCATGATGTGAAACCTGTTTCTGAGATTGTTGCTGATATGGTCAATGAGTTTGAGGAGGCGAAGCACAATATGGGTTTATTATAATACATTGATTTATAAATTACATTTTCATTAGCATAGAATTTATGAATAAAATTGATATTCGAACAGTAGATGTTGCACAGTATGTGCACCCTTTGCGAGAAGGAGGTTCGCTTCCTGCTATAGTTAAAGCCGATGATGGGTTCCTGTATGTACTAAAATTTAGAGGCGCAGGACAAGGTAAAAAAGCACTAATAGCTGAATTTATTGGTGGAGAGCTCGCTCGAGCGATTGGCTTAAATGTTCCAGAATTGGTGTTTATGAATTTAGATGATTCATTCAGTAAAACCGAACCAGATGAAGAAATTCAAGATTTATTAAAATTTAGCGTTGGTTTAAATCTAGGCTTGCATTTTTTGTCTAGTGCAATTACTTTTGATCCTTTAGTGAGTCATGTAGATGCTTTGACGGCTTCTAAAGTTGTAGTGTTGGACAGTATAATTAGTAACATCGATAGAACTGCTAAAAACACGAACTTACTGCACTGGAATAATGAACTGTGGATTATCGATAATGGAGCAAGTTTCTATTTTCATCATGATTGGAAAAATTGGAAAAATCACCTCACTAGGACCTTTCCGCTTATAAAAGACCATGTGCTTTTAAAGCGTGCAACTAGTTTAAAAGAAGCAGCAAATGAAATTCGAGATTTAATTAGTGAAGCTAAGATTGCCGAAATTGTTTCAAACATACCAGAAGATTGGTTGTTAAGCAAATCAGATACCCTGAGCCCAAAAGATATGAGAGCGGCATATATTGAGTTTATAAATATGAGACTTTCCAAGATTGATGTGTTAGTTAAAGAAGCCGAATATGCAAGATAGATGTACATTTGAATATGCTATAATTAGAGTTGTTCCTAAGGTAGAACGCGAAGAATTCTTTAATGTTGGTGCCATCCTTTTTTCTAAACGCAAAAAGTTTCTTGGTATAAAATATCTCGTTAATCCAAATAAGTTGAAAGCCTTTTCGCCTGAAATAGAGTTAGAATTATTGAATGATTATTTAGAAGCTTGGCAATTAATTTGTGATGGCGAACCTTCTGGTGGAAAAATAGGAACATTAGAATTATCTGATAGATTTCGATGGTTAGCCGCTTGTAGAAGTACAATTATTCAAAGTTCTAAAACACATTCTGGATTAAGTTCTGACCCAAAAGAAGCGTTAGAAGATATTTTTAAAACGTACGTATTGTAAAGGCAGACGCATAAGGATCTGTGTTTGCAAAATCTTGCTCATTTTACAAAGGTTTGCCTACTTTTATTAACTTAATTCTGACCAACGCAATTAAAAATAGTCAAATTCGTTTTTAGTAAACTAAAAGCACTTATATGAAGAACAGAATTCTAGCTTTGACACTTATTTTGACTTTTTTTTCGGGAATCACTTACGGACAAAACAATCTTTTGAATGAATTGAATATTGAGACCAGTGATAAGGCCTTTTTAAACAACGCTAATGTCACCCTTGTTATTGAAGGCGTACGATCAGAAAAAGGCAAATTGGTCATCGCTATATTTAATGATCAGGAGAGTTTTAAGAAGAGAAAACCTATAAAGAAAGTTGTATTAAATAAATCTGAAATTAAAGGAACTGAGATTGTTTTTAGCTTAAGTCCAGGTGTCTACGGTATTTCCGTATTGGATGACGAGAATGATAACAACATAATGGACTATAATTTTTTTGGTATGCCAAAAGAGGGATTTGGTTTTTCAAACTATTACCACAAAGGACTCTCAAAGCCTCATTTTGATGCTTTTAAATTTGAAAAAATTGACGGAATCATAAAAAAAATTGAGATCCGCTTAAGGTATATGTAAATAGGGATTAAAAAAATTACAAATAATAATAAACAGTTATTTAGCTAAAGCCAAAACAGCTACTTTTGCGTCATGGTTTTAAGCAACTACACCAAAGAATTTAGATACAACCTCAAACTCGCATCTCCAGTGATGTTAGGTATGCTGGGTCATACCTTTGTGAGCTTTGTAGATAATGTAATGGTTGGCCAATTGGGTGCAACAGAGCTGGCTGCTGTGTCTTTGGGTAATAGCTTTATTTTTATTGCCATGTCTGTTGGTATTGGCTTTTCTACAGCAATTACGCCATTGGTCGCAGAAGCTGATTCAGAAAATGATTTTGCCAAAGGGAAATCTGTTTTTAAGCATGGTTTTTTCCTGTGTACGGTTTTAGGTTTGCTTTTATTTGCGATGCTCCTATTCGCAAAACCAGTAATGTATATAATGGATCAGCCAGAAGATGTGGTGGCGTTGGCAATTCCATATTTGGATTTAGTCGCATTTTCCTTAGTGCCTTTAATTATTTTCCAAGCCTTTAAACAATTTAGCGATGGTTTGTCACTAACCAAATATCCTATGTATGCGACTATTTTAGCCAATGTACTGAATGTTGCTATTAACTATGTCCTCATCTTCGGAAAGTTTGGTTTTCCTGAAATGGGAATTGTAGGTGCAGCTGTCGGTACTTTAGTATCACGTTTTGTCATGCTTGCATATTTGTGGTGGTTATTGGCAAAGCGCGAAAAATCGAAACCTTATGTTACCAATATTAAATTTTTCAAGTTAAGTAAGCAACCCATAAAAACCTTAAGTAATTTAGGAATGCCAAGTGCGCTGCAAATGTTTTTTGAAGTCGGTATTTTTACCGCCGCAATTTGGTTGAGTGGCACTCTAGGAGCCAATGCCCAAGCAGCCAATCAAATCGCACTGAATTTATCGTCTATGACCTTTATGGTCGCTACAGGTTTAAGTGTAGCTGCCATGATTAGAGTTGGCAATCAAAAAGGATTAAAAGATTTTAAAGCTCTAAAGCGTATTGCCGAATCTATATTTGTCGTCGGTTTTATATTTGCAGTTGTTTTTGCCATATTTTTTGTGGTGTTTCATCAGTTACTTCCAGATTTGTATGTGGATTTAGATGATCCTGAAAATGCTATAGATACTGCTGAGGTCGTTAAAATTGCTGCGACTTTATTACTGGCAGCCGCTGTTTTTCAAATTAGCGATAGTCTTCAAGTTATTGCGCTTGGGGCTTTGCGCGGACTTCAAGATGTTAAGATTCCGACCATAATTACTTTTATATCCTATTGGGTGGTTGGTTTTCCTGTGAGTTATTATTTAGGAAAAGCAGAGGCTTATGGAAGTCTTGGGATTTGGATTGGACTTATTGCGGGACTTAGTGTTGCCGCAATTTTGTTGTATATTCGATTTAACCTTCTAACCAAGAAACTTATAGCTAAATCTTCAAATTAACTTATAAGTTTTTAGATTTTTCGATAGTTTGATTTTAATCGAAGAGCTCATTCAAAAATTATATATTTGCAGCGGAGAGTGAAGAGCTTCGGATTTTCAAAATACAAATTCAATAAAAAATGGAGTTACCAAAATTTATATTAGGAGACAATACAGATCATCCAGATGCGATTTTCATTATACATACAGAATTCCCTAGATTCATTATTAATCTAGAAAATGACGAAGTAGAATGGTTTGAAGAGTTTGATGAGCATGATGAAAAGGAATTGAAAACTGATATGGAAAACTACATTCAACAAGCTACAGATTTTTACGATAGAGAAGTAGAACGATACGACGATTAATGTTAGAACAACTATTAGAATTAGATACAGACCTCTTCTTATTCCTAAACAAACTTGGGAATTCGACCTGGGATGGTTTGTGGTTATTAATTACAGATAAATTAACTTTTATTCCTTTGTATGCTATTCTTCTATACCTAATTTATAAGAATTATGGCTTAAAATCTGTATTGATAATTGTATTGGTCATAGTAGCAATGATTACATTTACAGACCAAATTTCTAATGTCTTTAAACATGGTGTTAGGCGACCACGACCATGTCAGTTAGACGTGTTAATTGATGAAGGTATGCGCTTTATTGCAACCCATTGTGGATCTTATGGCTTCTTTTCTGGTCATGCATCAAACTCTATGTGTGCGGCTGTTTTTGCAGGGCTAATGCTACGACCTTATTATAAAAATCTCATATTTGTAATGTTATTATGGAGCTTTATTGTGGCTTATAGTCGCATTTATGTTGGGGTACATTATCCATTAGATATTATTTGCGGTATGACCTTTGGAGGGCTTGCTGGTTTTGGATTCTATAAATTGAATGTATATCTGCTTAAACGTTTTATACCTGAGTGAGTTCATAAACGTGTGTTTAAACTAGAAGCAAGTATTATGATTACAAAAGTAATTGGCTAAGTGTAAGAATTTTTTCGATAAGATTTAGGATTGGTTTTTCGAATTAAATAAGCATTGCGACCATAAATTACCAGTCCGAATAAGTGACCAACAAATAATACAGGATCGCTTCTAATAATGGCATAAGCTAATATTAAACTTGCACCAAATAAACTCAAGACCCAAAATCCCATTGGTAAAGTAGATTTTTTACGGCTTTCAGAATGAATCCATTGATAGACAAAACGTAAAGTGAAAATGACTTGTGCTACAACTCCGAAGAGGAGTAACCAATTTGGGATGGCTTCGTTTTTAAAGAGTAATTCAATATCTATTTTAGCGTTGTAACCATAAAATACAACGATTAAAACTGGAACTATAAATAATAAATATTGAACCAATTGAGGGAATTTCTTCCATTGCCCTTGAAGCTGTAAGTTTCTGATATAAATAAAATACGTTAAACTTTGTCCTAACATTATGGCGAAATCCAAGCGTAAATAACCATATATAAACAATAGGGATGAAGCGACTAAGCTAAGTATCCAAAAGATTGAAGGCGTTATAACCTTGCCCTGCTTTTCGGAAGTAATCCATTGAATGACGAGCCGAGAAGAAAATAAAATCTGAGCTAAAAACCCGATACTGTAAATAATCCAATCTTTCAAATTAGTGGTTGTTTTTGCTAGACTTCTCGACGTCGTAATTAATGTACTTTTTCTTCATCCATAGATAGGCGAAGCAATCCATAAGAGGTCCTAAAAGTCGATTCCAAAGACCAAATTTTGAAGTGCCTGCTAGTCTTGGAAAATGCTGCACCGTAATCTGAATAACACGTCCATTCTGCAACATAATCATTGCTGGTAAAAAGCGATGTAAACCTCTAAACATTGGGATGCGTTTGGCATAGTCTGTTTTAATTACTTTAAGCGGACAAGCTGTGTCATCCATGCCATCGTGTGTAAACGCACGCCTGATCCTATTAGCAATTTTAGAAGACCAATTTTTTACAAAAGAATCTTTTCGGTTAGAGCGCACTCCTGTAACCAACTCGTGTGTGTCAATATGTTCTAAAAGGCTATTAAAATCTTCTGGAGCCGTTTGTAAATCGGAATCAATATAACCAACCAATTCAGAATCAACATAATCAAATCCAGCTTTTAAAGCGACACTTAAGCCTTTGTTTTCTTTAAATAAGATGTAGTCGAAGGCGTCGTTACGTTCACATATTGCCTCTATCAAAGCTTGACTATTATCTTTAGAACCATCATTAACAAACAGAACTGATGTCGATTTTGTTGCAATTTTAAGATAGTTAGAAAGCTCAGTTTCTACACGCTCTAAATTTTCTTCCTCATTGTAAACCGGAACTATGATAGTGAACTTATATGTCATGCGTTTGATAGCTTAGTCTGGACAAAAAACATTCTTTTTTCACATTAGTTAGAAAGTCTATCGACTTAAGTACAAAAAGGAATCAACGAGATAGGCCTAATAAGTATTCGGCAGCAGCAAAAGGCGTTGTTTTTCCAGTTGCAACTAACTCAATTTGAGATTGTAGTTCAGCTTTAATTTTAGTGGAATTATAGAAATTAGATTTTAAGCGTTCTTCTATAGTCTGTAGCAACCAAAACGTATTCTGATTATTTCTGTTCGTTTCAAAATAATGATTCGAAATTGTGACTGATTTATAAGCTTCAATCATATCCCAAACTTCAGAAATCCCTTCTTGTTTTAAGGCACTACAGAGGGATACTTTTGGCGACCAATCTGATTCTTTTTGAGGATATAAGTGCAAAGCTCTGTTAAACTCAACCTTAGCTAATTTCGCGGCTTTTATAGTATCACCATCTGCTTTATTAATGACAATAGCATCAGCCATTTCTATGATACCGCGCTTTATGCCTTGTAGTTCATCTCCGGCTCCGGCTAATTTTAAGAGGAGAAAGAAATCGACCATACTATGCACAGCAGTTTCACTTTGGCCAACACCAACGGTTTCAATGACTATCGTATCAAACCCAGCTGCCTCGCATAGAATAATAGATTCTCTTGTTTTTCGGGCAACACCTCCTAAAGAATTTCCAGATGCAGACGGTCTAATAAAGGCATTTTTATCTTTAACTAGATCTTCCATTCGGGTTTTGTCTCCTAAAATACTGCCTCTACTTAAACTACTACTTGGATCTACAGCTAAGACGGCTACTTTTTTACCCAAGCCTGTTAAATGAATTCCAAAAGCCTCAATGAAGGTGCTTTTACCCACACCAGGAACTCCTGTAATTCCTATTCGAGTTGATTTGTTTGCATAAGGTAAACAAGCCGTGATAACTTCATTGGCTTTTTTTGCATGCACAGGGTTGGTACTTTCTACTAATGTGATTGCACGACTTAGTGCAGAAATATCTCCAGAAGTAATTCCAGAAACTAAGTCTTTACTGGAGGGTTGTTTTTGACGATTGGCTTTTATGATTTTAGCAGAATCAGCACTTAGCGATTCAGGTGGTGTAATACCATCTTGCTCTTTGAGAGCAGATTTATATGTTTGGTCTTTTTTAGCCACCTTAAGTCGGTTAGGGGTTCTTGTATTGATATTCTTCAATCGGAACTTCAACCTTTGTGTTGTCCCAAGCCATGCTGAGTTTTAAATCCCCCGTGGTATTATCAAACGCAATCGTAAAGCGTTCTACTGTAGTATCTAATTGTTGTGTTGGCACTTCGAGTTCAACAGCATCATAATTTGGATCCCACATCGGTTGCATTTTTTCGTTAACTCCCCATTCATATTGTCGCGTGTTAAACATTACTTTCCAAGATTTGTACATAGGAACAGACCAAATCGTGTATTTCCCTTTTTTTAGTAGTACACCATCGATCATTAAATCTTTATTAGATGAAAATGTAGTAGCTTCATTCGCGCCAGTTCTCCAAACTTGATTAAAAGGGACAAGTGCTCCAAAGATGTCACGCTCGCGTTTAGAAGGCCTGTTGTATTCGACTTTTAAATCTAAATCATTGAGTGAGATTTTAGCAGAATCTTTCGGACTTAGACGTGGAGAGAAAATATTTTCAACAAATACGGAATATAAAAGTAAGCCTAGTGCCAATATAGACAGAATAATTAGGAGGCGTTTTAGCATAGTAGTTAATCTTATAAGATGATTGAGACTTTAAAGGTAATTTAAATCCCTAAATTTATAGACTACAAACGCCTAATTTTAGGCAAATCTTATAGCGAAGTGGTTTAAACTTTTTTCATTTGCTAAAAAATTTGTTTTTTGCAACCACTTTTTGTCTTTTTTTTGCTCCGTAGCTCTGCTATGCATCTCTAAAAAGGCTTCAATTGGGAACAAAACCCCTAATTTTCGCTTAAACGCAAAAAGTATAAACGACTTTAATTTAAAAAAATAATTATTTTTTTTGCCACACTTAGAATTTTGTGTCGTCTTTAAAGTGTAACCAATCAAAAACCAAAACCAAAATCAGCACGATTCAAATTCATATCGTTGAAAAATGCAAGCAGAATGATCGACAAGCGCAAATGCAATTGTACAATCAATACTGTAATGGGATGCTTATTGTTGCGCTTCGATTTGTGAAGGATACGATGGAAGCTGAGGATATTGTTCAGGAGGCATTTATAAAGGCCTTTTCAAAATTAGAACAATATAAGGCAGAGGTGACTTTTGGAGCTTGGTTAAAACGGATTGTTATCAATAAATGTATTGATGTTTTAAAATCTAAACGGCAGCGTTTAATTGAATTAGAAGAGCATCATTTAAATGTAGTTGATACCGATTATGAAAATGAGTGGTTGGTTGAAGATGACATAACAATAGATGAAGTGAAAACAGCGATAGAGCATTTACCTGAAAAGTACAAATTTGTTGTGATGCTATACTTAGTTGAGGGTTATGATCATCAAGAAATATCAGAGATTTTAAATATTTCTGAAGTCGCATCAAGAACACAGCTATCTCGTGGGAAACAAAAATTGCAAAACGAATTAAAATTAAAGAAAAATGGCACAAGATCTTAGAAATCTATTTGAAGAAGACCCTAAGGAGCAGCATATAAAAATGTCTGAAGGGCATGACGCACGTTTTTTGCAGAAACTAGACAAGAAACGTCCTAGAAGGAATGGTTCTAGCCACTTTAGTTTTTTAAATATTGCGGCAAGTGTTATCGTGCTTTTAGGATTGAGTTTTGGCGCATTTCAGTTTTTTCAAACTTCTGTTGATGCAGTAGCGCCTACAATAGTTGAAAATGCAGACTTAAAAACATTAGGTGATGTGTCACCAGATTTAAAGAAAGTGGAAGACTATTATTTAGCGAGTATCAATTTAGAATTATCTAAAGTGCAATTAACACCAGAAAACAAGGAGTTGTTTGATGGTTATGTACAACGTCTAAAAGAGTTAAACATAGAATATGATAAGCTAACGCTAGAGTTAAATGACAATGGCCCAAATGAAGAGACTTTAGATGCCCTTATCGATAATCTGAAATTTAGATTAAACCTAGTGATGCGTCTCAAAGAAAAGCTTCAAGAGTTTAATGACGATGCATTTGCGGAAGAAAGTATATAATCACAATCAATAAATCAAAGATGCTGAAATAAATGCAGCACAAACGAACAGTTAAATCAAAAAAAGGATGAACACAATTAGAATTATAGCACTGTGTCTTTTAACCACATTCGGTTATGCACAGAAGAAACTGAGTAAAACATCACAATCGATTAAGGTGAATAAAGATGTGATTATAGACTTAAATACCAGTCATGTAGAAATACAGCTAGAAACTTGGAATAGAGATATTGTAGAAGTGGAGGCTTACATAGAAAGTAGTAAATTATCTGATGAAGAATTAGAACTTACTTTACAAGCATGGAACCTCAAAGTAGAAGGCTCTAATGATAAAGTTACAATTTCATCAACGGGAGGAAGAACTATGGTATTGCATAGAGAAGGCGACTACGGAAATTTATTGAAAGATTTAGAATTTCATTTAGCCGATTTGCCAGATATGCCTGAGATGCCTGAGATGCCAGAAATGCCAGAAATGGTTCGTATGCCAAATCTACCAGAAATGCCTGAAATACCAGAATTTCCTGAATTACCCGAATTACCTAAAGGTGTAAATTCAGTTCGCTTTGATTATGATAAATATCAAGAAGAAGGTGAAAAATACTTAACTGAATGGAGTAAGGCATACGAAGAGAAAGGTGGTAAAGAACTTAAAAAGAGTATGGAGGAATGGGCGAAACGATTTGCAGAATCTGGTTACCAAGAAAAAATGGAGAAATGGGGAGAAGACTATGGTAAACGTTTTGAAGGTGATTGGGCTAAAGATATGGAAAAATGGGGAGAGAAGTTTGGTGAGAAATATTCTAAAGACATGGAGAAATGGGGAGAAGAATTTGGAGAGAAGTTTGGTGAGGAGTGGGCGCAGCAAATGGAAGTATGGGGAGAACGCTTTGGTAAGGAAATGGAACAGAAAGCTAAGGTTATGGAGAAAAGAGGGGAAGCTATGGAAAAGCGTTCTGAAATAATGGCTAAGCGTGTTGAGAAAAATGCAGAGCATATGGAAGACCGAAGAGAAGAAATGGAAGACCGACACAATCTAATGCGAAATAAAAGAGAGGCTATTTTGGTAAAACGCTTAGAGTCTGGCAGTAATAGCCAAGTGCGTAAGGTGATTAAAATTAAAATACCTAAAAAAGCGAAGCTTAAAACGAATATAAGACATGGTGAGTTAAAATTATCTTCAGTTATTTATAACATGAGTGGCGATATATCACACTCATTTTTAGTAGCAGAACACATTGATGGAAGTGAGACTTCCATCAATGTGTCTTATTCGCCGGTGGTTATTAAAACTTGGGATTTAGGAACACTTAATCTTAATTTTGTAGATAAAGCTCAAATTAAAAATGCGAATAATTTAGTGCTCAACTCTAAGTCTTCTAATATTAATATCGAAAACTTAACAAATACAGGTATTATCGATGGAAGCTTTGGGGATTTAACGATCTCTAATCTTACAACATCATTTAAGAATCTTAATTTGGTGTTAGAAAATAGCGATGCATTAATCAATCTTCCAAAAGATATCGATTATACCATGTACTTTAAAGGCAACCGCTCTAAGTATAACAATAAACCAACAACTCAAAAAACCGTTCGTAATTATCCTGATGGACAAAACTCTAACAGAACTATTATTGTGAATGCTAAGTTTAGTAATGTGATTATCAATTAATCTTAAAACCTTATTTTTATAGAGAAATAATTACTTAAAATATATTAGATGAGATCAATCACTCAATTCGCGATAGCGTGCTTTTTTACAGCATGCTTTTTTAGTTGTAACATAGAAAAGAAAACAGAACTCAACAAATTTGATGAATTTGTGACTAAGCTTCAAACTAAAGGAATAGCAACGGGTAATATTCTGGTTTATGAATCTGGCGATATTGTTTATAAGAGTTCTAACGGTTTACGTTCTATTAACCCAATGGACTCTCTAGATCTAAATTCGCAATTCAGACTGGCCTCAGTAAGCAAACAGTTTACTGGCATGGCCATAATGAAATTAAAAGAAGCTGGTACATTAGATTATGATCAAAAGGTAAATGCCATTTTACTCGACTTTCCTTATGATGCGATTACAGTACGCCAATTATTACATCATACATCAGGACTAACAGATTATGAGCGCGTCATAGCTGATAATTTTGTAAAAAAAGATACTACTAAAACTTATATTTTGGGTAATGATGAAATATTGGAGCTGTTTTATAAGGTTAATCCTGAATTAGATTTTCAATCTGGTGAAAAATGGGCGTATAGTAATTCGGGATATTTGGTATTGGCTTCGATAGTCGAGAAAATTTCAGGACAGCATTTTGGAGTATTTTTAAAAGAACAGATTTTGGATCCAGTTGGTATGACAAATACGACCTTATACAAGTATCAAATCGAACCAGATGCAAGTATGCCTAATCGTGTATTTGGGTATCGTACCGCCTTAAACCAAACGGATTTAATATCAAATGACTATAATATTGTTAATGACGTTAGAGGCGATGGTGGCATATACTCAACCTTAGATGATTTATACAAATGGAATATGGCCTTAGCGAATCATACTATTATTTCTAAAGCCTATTTAGATGCCGCTTGGACTCCCGGTATTTTAACTAATGGAGAAAAAACAGACTACGGTTTTGGTTGGTTTCTAGAGCAAGATGCATCCAAACCTAAGACTGTTTTTCATTCTGGTGGTTGGGTAGGTTTTGTAACATTTTTGTTTAATGAAGTAGAAACAAAAAGTGGGTTTATACTATTAACAAATAATTCAGGTGAAAATCTTGGAGATATCATGAGAGGAATTTCTAATATAAGAGACGGGAAACCCTATGTAATCCCAAAACAGAGGATTACTAAGGAAATGGTAAGGCTTATCTTAACAGAAAATGTAAGTAGTGCAATGACCTATTATCACTCTAAAAAGGCGGATACGCTCAAATATGAAATTTCAGAAGGAGATTTAAATGCATTAGGTTATCAACTACTAGGTGAAGACCATTTAGATAAAGCAATAGCTATTTTTAAATTAAATATTGAAGAACATCCAACATCGGCAAACCCTTACGATAGTTATGGAGATGCCTTATTAATGCAAGGAGACTCTGTAAAGGCGCTACAAAATTTCAAAAGATGTTTTGAAATGGACAGTACATTGCTATTTGCAAAAGATAAATTTGAAAAATTAGAAGCAGCCTTAAAACAATGACCTTAATACAACTACTAAAAACGCTTAAGCCTCATCCCTTAATAGAGGGTTCAATAGCCAATAACGAATATATACCTTTAGATTTATCAATTCATAATACCGAATTAAAAGCGGTCAATGTTTCATCGTCTGATGAATTGGAACGTTTTATTTGGAATCGCATGAAAACTCATAAAGCCAAAGTTGCCTATGGAGGCTACTTAGAGCAACGGGGTATTTATCAACGTAGCACTTATTTTAATCAAGAAAATCCAGAAACTGAGCGCAATATTCATTTGGGTTTAGACTTATGGATAGCCGCAGGTACTCCCGTTTATGCGCCATTAAATGGAACGATTCATAGTTTTAAAAATAATAGTAATTATGGTGATTATGGACCGACTATTATCTTAAAGCATCAAATTAACGCTATGGTGTTTTACACACTTTATGGTCATCTCAGTTTAGCTTCGCTTAACCAATTAGAGGCTGGAGTAGAGGTGAAGCAAGGCGCACAAATCGCCACATTAGGAACCGCTGCCGTTAATGGTGATTATCCACCACATTTGCATTTTCAGATTATAAAAGATATTCAAGACTACAGTGGTGATTATCCTGGAGTGAGTAATCAACTGGATTTAGAATTTTATAAAGCCAATTGTCCGGATCCAGAATTACTATTAGGTTTAAAGTGATGCAAGCCACTAGAAAAATTGCAGTATTTCGATCCCGAAAGCTTAAGGAATCGAAATGTATCAATACCCTTAGTTCTTTTAATCAATGCATCAATCAGGCAACAAATAATTACCATTATAACGCCCCGTAATGACCTGTCCATCATTTCTAGTAAACGTAAACGTAAAATCTATATTAAACGCCGTAAAATTGCTTATGGTTACGGAAGCTGATTGTGCATAAATATCTGATTCAGAATCGTCAGCAGACAGCAGAATGGTTCCAGTATTAAAGGCACTATCTACGATTGATCCATTTATTGAAATGTCATAATAGTCAATTTCAGTATAGGTGGTGGCTTCAAGATTTACAGCTTCAAGCTCAAAATAAACAAATGTAATATCGTCTAAATCTGAGTTGCTAGTAATTTCTGAACTTGTTTTGTTAAACAAGCGGATTCCAATTTTGCTACCATCATTTGTTGAGGTATCGTCAGAGGAAATAATAGCAGTTACTAAATCGTAAGTTTCACCATTAAAGGTGAATTCTTTTGTGTTTTCATCTGAAATGGTGTTGTCGTCGTCTGAAGAACAGGAGGTTAATACTATAGTAAAAACCAGTGCGAGAAGAATGGGCAGTTTTAGTTTCATAACATTTTTAAGTTTTTGTTAATACCACTTAAACATCAAAATAATTAGAAATCATTTTAAAATTCATTTGGTATAATAAGTAGATTTGGTAAGTAAATATATTAATAAAAATTTTGATGAGTTGTATTTTGACGCTTATGAGATGAATTTCTATCGCAGTATGCCGTCAGTTCGAGTGTTTCTCTCCCGAAAGCTTTCGGGGAAGAAATGTGTCGAGAACCATAATAATTTCTTCTGCTTCTCGATAAAAAATTCCTAAAAAGGGAATTTCACTCGAAGTGACGACATAGGCTAATTCGTTCCACGACTATCCGTGGGAGTGTTGCAACTTTATTTGTCGGAATGTATTGAGAACCTTGTTTACTAGCGCTTAGCTTATGTATCCAATGTTATTGCGAGCCTTTTGCAGTTCCAGCGATAGCTATTACTTTTAGTTAGAACCTAATTTTAAAATTCGAGTTCCTCGTAAATAATGGCATCTGAAATTTCTTCAACATTACCTTTATAGGCTTTTCCACGTAATTGGCTTACTGTATGTACTTTTAATTCGTCTCCTGGATAGCTGTTTATCAGCGCTTTAATTTTTTGTTGGTCTAATTCATTGGTAATAGGATCAAGCCATTCATCTTCTATTGCGTCTGGTAAAATGAAAGGCATTCTAGGGGCTTTCATTTTTGGGTTGTTATGTATTTTTGCCATCATAGAATTTCCTTCTGTCGTTACAATGGTAAACGTATGTATGCGACCACTTGTTTCTGGGTTGATCCATTCGGTCCATAAGCCAGCTAATGCCATTGGGTTGCCATCTTTTCTTCGAATAAAAAATGGATAGGTTTTTTTATTAAAATGGTGATGCTCATAAAAGCCATCAATATAGATGAGGCATCTATTCGTTTTGGCGGCTTGTTTAAAAGAGGGCTTTTCAAAAATGGTTTCTCCACGAGCGTTAAGTGTATTATTCCAGAAGGTTTTTAATTGCGCTTCATTTTTCACCCAATGTGGTACAAGTCCCCAAGTTGCAATGGTAGGGAAATGAGGTGAATCGGCGGTGTAGATCAATACTTCGGGATGGCTAAATCCAGAGGCATGATGAAGCGGTAAATCCGTCATAGGAATTAAACTCTCCAAGATTTCGGTAACAGTAGCCAAGTCACCTTTGCGCCTTGCCCGCTTTAATTGCGCCTCGTAACTTGCTTTAATATCGTAGCACATAAATTTCTATACTATCTAAGCGTTTGTTTTGTAGTATCCAGAACCTAAATTAGTAAAAGAAAACGACACAGTCGAAATAGACAGCCTACTCTAAGTTAGCTTATACCTCAATTCAACAATCTACTGTTCTGTTATTGTAGGTCTTTAGCAATTGTTTTTAAATATCTAATGTTAATTGGATTTACCTCGAATTTTTATTTCACAGTCCTAAAAAAAAACAGGACTTAAAGTTAGAAAAACAGAGCGCGCTCTTATTTTTCTATTTTAATCTTCTGGCCATCCATAGTGCCTCGGTAAAAATGGTCAGATTCAATAAAAAGAAGCTCTCCAGAAACTCCATTTTTTATACTCGTATCGACCGCAAATACTCTATTTTTAAATAGGGATTCAACTTGTGTTTGGGAGGTGTGACCAACAACAATGTGTCTGACTTTTAATGCTCTTAGTAATTTTTTGATGTTCTCCTTTTTAAATTTATCGCTAAAATAACCACGATACCATAATGGACTGTCACTGTCATAATATTTTCCGTAGATACTGTCCCATTTTTTATCCCTTTTATTTTCGATTAGCGACCGTCTCAATTTTTGGTTTGTTGCCTCTAAATTAAAGCCTGATTCAATAAATTCTGCAGAGATGCCACCGTGAACAAAAAGATTATCATTAATTGTTATAATAGTGGCCTTAGAACGTAACCAGCGCCCAAGGACAGTTTCATTCCCATAAAGTTCGTTGTAATGTGTTCGTAAAATTCTTTCCGTCTGTCTGTATTTCTTGTTTATATATCGCAAATCGTTTAGCATCACCATATATTCATGGTTGCCCAAAAGATAATGCACTTTTCCTCCGGCTTGTTCGGCTTGTTTTTCGAGCTTAAATAGTAACCAAAGCAGTTCGGTAACATCGGGCCCTCTATCAAAAACATCGCCTACAATAACAAAATGACCATCGCCATAGGCCCAGTTTTCGGACGCATCAATAATTTTATTGTTTTTTAAAAGTGTTGTTGTTACTTCATACTGACCATGGATATCGCTTAAGGCCACAATTTTTGATACATTAGTATACGCACTTGATTCGGCATTAAATTGAGAGGGTAGGGTTTCAAATGCTAAAGAATTCGACTCCAATACACCATTAATTATTTTTTTCTCGATTAAACTATCAGCAGCAATAAAAATATAGGGGCCATCATTAATTGACAAAGTATCTAAAGGCATTGTTCTAGACCCTAAATTATTTGAAATAGTTTTACGGTCAACAGTTCTATAAGACACTAAAAATAAGCCTAATATAAAGATGAATAAAACAAAAAGTTTTTTGAACATAATAAAGTCAACTGTTTTTGATGCTTACCTAATGTATTTCAAAAAGGGACATTAATTATCTTATCTAAGATAATAAAAGAAAAATGAAGCAGAGAAAAATCCTTAAAATTTTGCGAATGTCAGTTCGCAAATCTTGATTCCAAAAGCTATAAGAAGAGAAATGTACTTCTGAAATTGTCACGCTGAGCATTAACGAGAAACAAAATATATTTTGTTTAGAAGGTAGCCAAGGGAAGCTTGTAGAAGTGCTCAGCAGAACTATTGAGAGCCTTTTTTCTTCAAATGCTTCTATTTAGATGATGCGTTTTATGTTCTCAATGTCGTTCTCAATAGTGCTTGGAAGTCCAGCTCTTCTTTGGGATAGCGCAGGTGTATGTTTACAACCACCAATTGTGTAAAAAAAATCACAAACGCCTTGTTTTTCAATGTGTTAATTAATATTACAAGCTTTCATTTCTATATTTCTCAATAAAAATAAGTAACTTTAGAAGAGTTGAATTAACACAAGTATATTATGGGACATATAAAAACATTGAATAAATGGGCGAATGCGCACACGTATTATCCTCTTGATCTTTTACGAATTGCTTTGGGTGTTCTTTTATTTTATCAGGGGGTTTACTTTATGTCTAACCTGAGTCTTTTAACAGATCTCTATGAGCCTATAGAATCGATAACAGATAATGTATTATTAGTGCATTACATCGCTCCAGCTCATTTTGTAGGGGGCGTTTTAATTGTTTTTGGATTATTAACGCGTTGGGCAGTACTTGCGCAACTACCAATTTTAATTGGAGCTGTGTCAATTAACTTTATTGGTGAGATGGATACCAACAATTTCTTGTTGTCATCTAGTGTGTTATTGGTGTGTATTTTCTTCTTGTTCTATGGATCGGGTAAGCATTCGGTAGATAAGTATTTGAAAATGCGGCAGTAGTAGTACTGTACTTTAATAGTTGTGATTTCGGTTTATTATAACTGAATGAAACTTTAAGGATGCAATACAAGCTTTAAAAAGAGGCTCACGCTTAAGCTTTGACTCCTGTTAAGTTGGTTAACACAGTTGCGAATTTTTATAAACAATGGGACTTTTTTAAAATATAGGTATCTTATTAGTTCGGTGTCTTATTCGTAAAGAACATAATAGCATCCTTGATTAATGAAACATAAAGCAAATCCTTAAAGGCGGATCTCTAAAAAGAAACATAAATGAGAATAACGAAATAGTAATGGAGACATAATCCTTGAGGTTATATTCCAATAAAAAAAAATCCTAACACAACGTGTCAGGATTTTTTTAGTTTATGATTTAAGCGCTCTATACGGTCAGTTCACCTATTCCGAGTGAGCGAGAAAAGTATCGAGAACCTTATTTACTCACACACCACTTATGTGGTTTTAAGTGACGGCTGAAAAAGAGGTTGCATTTGGGCCGTCATTTTCAATTAGAGCGGGAGCGAGCGCACCTGGTAAGACCGCTTCAACGGGATAATCTTCATATTCGCCTCCCAAATCCGTTCTTAACCAACCTGGATCTAGTGCATTTATCCGAACACCTGTATCTATTAATTTTACGGCAATTTCTTCAGTCATTTTAAGTAGTGCCCATTTTGAAGCCCCATAAGGCAGGAGTTCTGGTTCGTTTTTTATACCAGATATGAGATTAACGACACGGCCAAAACCGTTGTCTATCATTGCTGGTATAAATGCATTGCTTAGTGTATAGATTGAAAACACATTAACTTTCATACTCGTCATCCAGTCGTCCCAACTATGTGTCCAATAGTCTTCTCTGTAAGGTGACATTACAGCCGCGTTATTGTATAAAATATCTATAGGAAGATCTAAACGTTTTACTTGCTTAATTAGATTATGGATACTGTCTTCATTAGATAATTCACCATAAACACAATGCGCTTTTATAGGATACGATTTTAAAAGGGCAAGAGTCACTTCGCAACTTTCTTTGGTTCTGCCATGGACAATAATGTTACAGCCTAGTGCTGCTAATCCTTTCGCTATTTGTTGCCCAATACCGCGACTAGAACCTGTTATTAAAGCATGTTTCCCCTTTTATATCAATCATTCGATCAAATTGTTTTTAATTGGTGTGTGGATGGTTAATTTTATACGGTATTCGCGGTCGTTTTTATTTTACTAGTCTTTTAATTTTAGTCCAGTTGTTTCCTTTCCGCCTTGCAGTAAAGTCATGCTTGCGACTTGTCCGTCTTCATTTAAATTAAAAGTGACTTGTGCTTCTACTACTTTTAAATAAAAAACCCTGTCAGATTTAGGATAAATTTCAAATTCACTTTGACCTGTAGCTTGCGCCATCAGCTGACTTCCATTTTTACTCACCGTAATGCTGAATTCTGGAGCTAATTCATAGGTGCCAACATAGGTCTGTAAAATAGTTTCGGCCACTGTAATCTCTTTAAATAAACCTTTGGTATCAACGCCTAAGTCTTTTAATATTTTGATCCCTTCTTTGCTTCCTGGATTTAATTCAACAGCTTTCAAATAATTTTCAATTGCTTTTTCCTTTTCACCATTTGCTAAAAGCGCTTCTCCATAACTATCATACACATTTGAAGACTTTGGAAATGTATCAGCATTTAGTTTAAATATGGCCATCGCATTTTCAATTTCAGCATTCCTGAGGTAATGATACCCCAGTTGATTCAATTGGCTTTCTGAGAAATTGTAGGTGTCCGCTTCATTCTTTTTTAAGTCGCCATAAGTTTCTTCGATGTTAGCGATCCCTTTAGCATCAATAATCTGCTTCATTTTATTGGCAACAGAAGGGACTATATTGCAACGGTTACCTAAAGATTCTCCTGTTTCCCAAAAGATCCAATCACAAAAGACTTGACGGTATATGTTAGATCCTGCGCCTCCATTTGTAATCATAATAAAACCATCATTAGTAACTGGGTCTACCATAAATAACGCATGCCATCCTGTATTAGCGCCACCATGACCTCTTAAAACCTTGGCCGTTCCATCAATGGCATCTACCTGATAGCCTAAGCCATAACTTCCGTTTGAAGCTACAGCAGGTTCCATCATTTCCTCCAAAGTAGCCGCTGTTAAGATGTGTTGATTTTTAGGATTCTTTTTATTTGTGTAGAGACTTGCTAGGGCGAATTTTGTAAAATCTTCGATTGTGGTGTGTAATCCTGCTGCGGCTTGCGCTGTGAACAATTCAAAATCGATGACTTCTCCAAAATTATTATGTTCTAGAGATGAGGCGTTTAGTATAGTATCATCAATGGTATAACTACTATGTGTCATTCCAAGCGGGTTTAATATTTCTGCTTGCATATAATCTTCAAATTTTTGTCCGGTAACTTCTTCAATAATGAGTTGCAAAATAGAAAATCCTCCTCCTGAATATTTCCATTTGGTTCCGGGTTCCATGATGATCTCAACACGTCCTGGACCGTTGTTTTTACCGTTTAATGATTCTTCAATTGTAGGTAATTTATCTTTTGGCGACCAACCTGGATAGCCGTGTAATGATAAACCCGCAGTGTGACTTAAAAGTCGTCTTATGGTCACGGCATTCTCGTCAAATTCTGATTTTGGCAAATGCCATCTTGTAAGGTATTTTTCGGCAGGTGCATCAAGGTCAATTTTACCGTCTTGAACAAGTTTCATAACGCCCCAAGAAGCAATAGTTTTGGAAATAGATCCAATATTAAAACCCGTTGTGTTTGTGACCTTGGTTTCTTTATCACTATTGGAATACCCATAGCCTTTTTGTAAAATAATTTCACCATTTTCTATGATGGCAATTGCTGTTCCAGGCACACTGAAGTCCTCAAGTAATTGGGGGATTTTTTGGTCCAATTCATTCACGAATTGTCTGATTTCTTTAGAATCTTTTTGAGCACTAAGCGCGAAAGAAAGTAGAAGCGCTAAAAGGAGAATTGGTTGTCTAATCATTGTCTTTGAGTTTTATGTATGACGACACAGGCCTATAAATGTTACTTTAACAATCTAGCGGACTTTCGAAATTACCCCCAACGCTAAATTTATGAATCGGAGCTTTGGCTTGTATCTTGGCCTTGTGCAACTCTGATTTTATACATTATATGACTTGTTTTTTAGTCTTCCTTCTTTTTATTATTTTTAAATGACTTATCTAGATATGCGGGAGGCGCTGGGACGTCTCGAGGATCTTCTTTAATGCGCTGCCGCAAATACTTGATTGCCGCATCGAGTTGTGCATCTTCTCCATTGAAGGTGGAATGCGGAAGGTTATCCACTTCAATATCGGGCTCAAAGCCGTGTCCTTCAATCAACCATTCCCTGTTGTTACCATATACACCAGACATAGGCGCTCTTGCCAGTCCGTTATCGCTTAGTCTATTGGCACTGCCTAACCAGATCTCACCACCCCAAGTTCGCGTTCCTATGGTTGTACCTAGATCTAGCTTCTTGAAACCATCTGCAAATGCTTCGCCATCGGAATAGGTGTTTTCATTGACGAGCACGACCATATGACCTCTGAAGGCATAGGGCATATTCCAGTAAGGTTCTCCTGACCTTGATTTCCAATACATCCAAGCTTTTCTTAGAAGTTTTTCTAGAATGAAACTATCTATGTTACCTCCAAAATTGTATCTCACGTCCACAATCAAGCCCGACTTGTTGAAAACAGGGTAGAATTCGCGATAAAATTGACTGATGTCGTTGTTACCCATAGCCCTTAAATGGAGATAACCAATTTCATTTTCACCCTTTTCTTCCACGTCAAGTCGATTGCCATATTCCCAATCACGATAGCGAAGATTATATTCACTCGCTACTGGCTTTACGATGATGTCTCTAGATGAAGTCCCTCGTAATAGTGTCATTCGTACTTGTTTGCCGGCTTCATTACGAATTAACTCGCCTATATCAATGGCCGATAATGCATCTTTACCATTGACTTTGGTAATTATATCCCCCGCACGCACATCTAAATAGGGATCGTCCAAAGGTGATTTTTCATCTGGATAGTCGGGATCGACTTTATAGATGTACTCGATTTTGAAACCCTTGTTCTGCTTATCTCTACTAAACACAGCACCCAAACTTGCCACTGAAATGTTTTTAGCGTCCCCTCTTAGATCACCACCGCGAACACTCGTGTGCAGGGCAGAGAGTTCTCCAACAAATCTACCGATGAGATCAGAAAGTTCATTACGCGTAGTGACCCGGTCAACAAGCGGTAAGTATTTGGTATGCATCGCATCCCAATCTACGCCATGCATGTTCTTGTCATAGAAATAATCGCGCTCCATACGCCATGCATCCGTGAAGATCTGTTTCCAATCCTCTCGAGGTGTAATCGGGAACTTCCAACCGCTCAAGTTTATTTTGCTTTTTGAAAGATCACTTACTTTGGATGTTCCTGCATCGAGCATATGATAGTCTCTCCCTTTTCTGACCAGAATTTTTTCACCATCACCAGTTATTTCGAATGAATTAACGTCGCTTACCATGGTTTTGAGGCTCACATCTTTGTTGTCAATTTTCACAAAAGATAAATGTCTCTTGGCATCTAGACCAGTTTCACTTGACATAAGGTAGAGAGCTTTTTTATTCACTTCAAGTCCATTGTAATTACCAGGTTTAATCGGAACTTCTATAATCCTATCCTGAATTCCGGCTTCATCTATGCTGACGACCAATGGCGCTTTCTTTTCCTCACTCTCGTTTTTCTTGGTCTTATCGGGTTTAGAAGATGTGTCCTCTTTCTTATGCTCAAGAGCAAGTTCATCGTCTTCTCTGAAAGGGGAGCGTGTTCCACTTTTTAATGCGACATGATATATTTTTTCGCTAGCGTCAAAATAAGGTTCTGGCTGTCTGGTACCCCAAGGACTGCCAACTAAAGATGTGAAACTCCTATCCGAAAGAAAATAAATGAATTGACCATCAGAGCTCCATTTTGGATTGAAGCTGTTGGCTCTATCCCTCGTCAAGTCGAAGGAAGCACCAGTCTCCACATTGTAAATCTTGATTTGTGTCATCGTATTTAAAGCGGATTGTACAAATGCCAACCACTTGTTATCAGGAGACCATGTAAAGTCTCTAATGCCTTCTTTGTTCGTAGAAATCTTTTTACTGACTCCAGTAGATATGTTGAGCACATACATATTGCTTTCTAAGTCATCATAGGCGATCCACTTGCCATCTGAAGAAGGTACACCACCATATCTCAGAAGGTCACCATTACTGGTAATACTTTTTTGTGAACCCTGCCCATTGGATGGCATGCTTATGAATTCGAACTCTCCAGATTCATCTGAGAGTGTATAGATATTTGACCCATCATGAGAAAATACCGCATCTCTAAATCTTACAGCTGCCTTATCTGTAAAGGATACAAATCGACCTGATTTGACTGGAGCAACAAAAAACCTACCTCTGGCCGTTATAACAATACGCTCTCCATCAGGATCAGCATGCGCAGAAGTGATGTATTGAGAAGGGTTGTCATCCCACTTCTCTCGCAGTTGGTCAAGATCAGACACCAACTTAATATTGATTTTTTTATTGGTATTGGAGGCTAAATTATGGTGCCATAGATCTGCAGCCATTTGGTAAACAATATTACCATTTGAGATACTGGCAGAGCGGACGTCAAATTCCTTGTGCGTTGTATGCTGTTTGAGATCTTCTCCATTTTCATTCATAGACCAGATATTCATCATACCATCTCTATCTGAGATGTAATAGATCCTTCCAGAAAACCACATCGGATGATGACTCCCTCCAAGGTGATCTTTTGTCAATTTAACAGCCTCGTCTGCGCCTTGTGTGAATTTCCATATTTGTCTGGCTGTACCGCCTTTATATCGCTTCGTCACATTTCTATGATAAGCTGGCCTTACGAAATACACCGTTTTCCCGGTATTATTATAAGATGCTTCACTGGCTTGGGCAAGAGGAATCCTAGTCTTTTGCTTGGTGACTAAGTCTATGGTTACAATTTGATTATCAGGCACCTTGGAATAGGCCCGAGTGTTGTAAATTACTTTGCCATCGGGTGTCCAAGAATTGGTGATAGATGCGTCGCTTTCATAGGTCCATCGCCTAGGTAATCCACCTGTGATGGGCATTGTATAAACTTCCATTGGCCCTTCATAGCTCGCAGAGAAAGCAATGGTCTTACCATCAGGAGAAATCGAAGGAAAGTTTTCTTCTTCCGGGTGCGTGGTTAGCCGTTGTGCTAAGCCACCGTTTAAAGGAACTGTCCAGAGATCGCCTTCCGCTGCAAAGATAATTGTATTGTTATTAAGAGCAGGACTCTGATAGTAGCCTTCAAATCCTTGTGCAGATGAAGCGCCATAAGAAAAGAGCGTAATGAAAAGAAGTAAGATGGGTTTTGATATACGAAACACGGATACGATATGCATTGGTTTAAGTTTTAATTGATGGTCGAATAAGATCTTGGTAATTGCCGTTGAAAATATACAACTATTATTTTTTATTTTATATACTATACCTTTGTTTTGAATTAGTTAGAGCTAAAGTTGTGCTTTACTTTATCCCTATTAATAACGTCGTTATTCTAATTTTATCTCAAAAAAGCACACGTCTGCATTATGATAATGTGATGGTAATTCAGAGGTGTTTTTTAATTTTTTTAGTCCTAAATAATTAAATCCACAATTTTTGTAATGCTTAATTAATTTGTCATTTTTACCACAAGTATCCATTCTAATGCCGTACTTATTTTGCTTTCGAGCAAAATTTGTAGACCAATCAACAATTACTTGTACAAATTTTTTTCCTCTAAATTCAGGGTTTGTGGCGATCCGATGAATGTAGATGGAAGTATTATTTTCACGATCCTCCCAAATTTCGGCATCACTATAAGTTATGGCCCAAATACAGGCTATTTTATTTTCAATTACTATTTTAAATTGTCGATTTTCAATAACTTCGGTCGTTATCAATTCTTTATCAAATTGAGGCCATTGGTTTTCTGGAAATTTTATTTTTTGAAAATCTGTAGCCAATTTATACAACCTAAAGATTTCTGGGATATCATTTAAATTACTGTTAGTTATCATGTTTCCATTCTAAGATTTCTACGACTTGTTTTACAAATGTAATAGTGATTAATTCTTTGAGTTCTTTATTATTCATACAATCAACCTTGTCGGTATTAATGTCAGTAATAAAATTACGGAATTCGTTGTTTTTAGAGTCTAAATTATGCCGTCAAATTCAGTGCCTTGATTTTTATGTTTAATTCCGTTTGTTTTAGTTATTGAAATAAAACATATCTAGGTGGAATAACACCGTTTAGCCTCAAAGAAACAAGCATTTGCCCTCGGTGATGCGTTACGTGGTCAGCAAGTAATGAGAAAATTTGGAGCTTTGTCCTATTCAGTCCAAAATAGTCTAGTTCGTCATCAAATTGAGTGGTATCAAAGTTTTCAATTAATTTTATAGTAGCATCAAAAGTCTTATTAATGGTTGCAATCATTTCCTCTTTAGATTTAGTAGCAACCTTAAAAACGGTGTCAGTTTTCCAATCCCTAGATACTCGTCCACCTAGCAATGATTGACTATGCCAATCCGCTGCATATCCTATGTGCATTAAATTTTCGGCAAAGCTCATAGATTCAGGGGTTGCTTTAAAGTCATATGCATCTTCAGGCATCAGTTCTGCGACAAGAATTAAATATTTTCGTGAATTTTCAAAGCGCTCTAAATAATCTTTAATATAATTATCCTGTTGAGGAAATAGGGGTGATGTAATAGCATTAAATAGCATAATGGTTGCTAGGATAAGTATCTGTTTCATAGTTTTTAAATTTCGTTTATGTGGTTTTTTACATTCCGATTTTTTCGTTCAGAGTTCTTTCTGGCAATGAATGTCAACGTGCTATATGGTTACTAAATGCACAGATCTCCCGTTCTAATGTTGGGATAAGGTTACTTTTTGTGCTTGTTTATCAATTTTAAAATTACTAAAATCAAAGCACTTCTATATATGCAGAAGCTAATATATTTTTAATAAAAATGAGATTGCGTGCAGCACACTGAAGAAAGCTAGCCCAATCTGCCGAACAGGCAGGTTCGCAACAACGTATGAACGGAAAAAATCCTGATGGGTTGCATCAGGATTTTTGGACGCTCTATGTCGTCAGTTCGCGTGTTTTGAGTAAGCGAGAACTGTATCGAGAACCATTTTTTCTTCGAAAGCTTCTCGATACTAATTTACAAAAAAGGAATTTCACTCGAAGTGACCTTATATTTTGTTTGATGAGGTCCTGAACTGAATTCAGGATGACAACGCAAAA
>JAWUVW010000061.1:0-16052 GCA_034112185.1 Flavobacteriaceae bacterium
TGTTTAGTGCAAAATTATTCTCAATTTTGAATCTTAAATAAACGCTTTGTTATGGATCATTATCATATAATTTCTTCAGAAACTTTAAACATTGTAACGATTTACAATATTTTCAAAGACAATAAGAAATTGAAGCTTTCGGAAGAGCTCAAAAAAAAAGTAATAGCATGTAAAACATATTTGGATGCTAAGTTGGCGACTAATGAAAAACCAATGTATGGAATTAACACTGGTTTTGGTTCCTTATATAATGTTAAGATCTCTAAGAAAGACTTAACACAGCTTCAGAAAAACTTGGTCATGTCTCATGCTTGTGGTACTGGAGATCGCGTGCCAGAATCTATTGTTAAAGTCATGTTGCTTTTAAAGATTCAGTCTTTGAGTTATGGTCACAGTGGTGTGCAGTTAGAGACTATAAATCGTCTTATTGACTTTTTTAATAATGATATTTTTCCATTTGTATTTACGCAAGGATCTTTAGGTGCTTCCGGTGATTTGGCGCCATTAGCTCATTTAGCCTTGCCTTTATTAGGTAAGGGAAAAGTGGTTCATAAAGATAAAGAATACGATGCTTCAGATATTTTGGATAAGTTTAATTGGCAACCTATTAAACTGGAAGCTAAAGAAGGTTTGGCGCTTTTAAATGGCACCCAATTTATGAGTGCTTATGGTGTGTATTTATTATTAATGTCTCACAGAACTTCCTATTTAGCTGATATTATTGCAAGTATTTCTCTAGATGCATTTGATGGGAGAATAGATCCTTTTCATGATTTAGTGCATGCTGTAAGACCACATCCTGGTCAAAGAAAAGTAGCGAGACGTTTTAATGAATTTTTGAAAGGGAGTGAAATCATTGAGAGACCCAAAGAACACGTACAAGACCCTTACTCTTTTCGATGTATTCCTCAAGTGCATGGTGCAACAAAGGATACGCTGGATTTTGTAGAGAGAGTTATTTTAACGGAAATCAATTCAGTAACGGATAATCCAAATATTTTCCATGAAGAAGATTTAATAATTTCTGGTGGAAATTTCCATGGACAACCGCTAGCTTTAGCCTTAGATTATTTAAAAATTGCTATGGCAGAAATCGGTAATATATCTGAACGACGTATTTTTCAGTTGGTGTCTGGTTTGAGAGGTTTGCCAGCGTTTCTTGTGGATAACCCTGGTCTTAATTCTGGGTTTATGATTCCGCAATATACAGCAGCTAGCATTGTGAGTGCTAATAAGCAAATGGCTACTCCTGCTAGTGTAGATAGTATAGTTTCTAGTAATGGACAAGAAGATCATGTGAGTATGGGAGCCAATGCGGCGACGCAGGCTTATACTTTAATTAGAAATGTGGAACGTGTCATTGCTATCGAACTGATGAATGCTTCGCAAGCCATGGAATTTAGAAAACCATTAAAAACATCGCCTTTTCTTGAATCTTTCTTGGAGCAATACCGAAAAGTAGTGCCTTTTATAAAAGTAGATGAAGTGTTGCATGATGATATCCAAGCGTCTATTCAGTTTTTAAAAGATGTAGATATTAAAATTGAAGAGTTGTTTTTAAATGATTATGGATTGAAATAAGAGTAGAATAGATACTTACTTAATTAGCGTATTAGCCCAAGTAAAAGCATCTTCTAATTTTGTAAATATTTCAAAAGGTTTGTTAAAGAACATTTGCTCTATTTGAGCATTTATTTTTGCCTTATAATTACTCGAAACGACAGCAAAACCCTTTAAATTTTCAATTTTAGACGTTTCAAAATAGATTTTCGGATCTACGGAATATGAATTTATGCGATGCGTAATGTAGACAAACGGTTTATCTGAAAAATGATTTTTTGTAACTTTTAGAAGAACATTATTATGTGCAGGTGTGATATCTACACCTGCTTTCATAACCACGACTAGGTAGTTTTCATATATAGACATATCACAAAAATCGAAGTTTAGGATTTCTTTCATGATGAAACAACACTATAATTATCTTAAGATAAAAAAAAACTCCTTCATACCGAAGGAGTTCTTATTATAATTGTTAAAATACCTAAGATTCTGTTGTTTTACCAGGTGATTTGATCTTAATTTTTATTTCACCAGATTTTGTGTCTAAATCCATGGTTATGCTATCACCCTCGTGAATCTTAGAATTAATGATTTCTTCTGCTAGAGCATCTTCAACATATTTCTGAATGGCTCTATTTAATGGTCTTGCTCCATATTGCTTGTCGAATCCTTTTTCTGCGATATACTCTTTAGCTTTATCTGTTAGCTTTAGCTCGTAACCTAAATCTTTAATTCTATCAATAAGTTTAATTAGCTCAATATCAATAATTTTACTAATATCTTCTTTTTCTAGAGCATTGAATACAATGACATCATCGATTCTATTTAAGAATTCAGGTGCGAATGCTTTTTTAAGTGCATTTTCAATTACAGCCTTTGCATAGTCTGTTTCTTGGGCTTCTTTTGCAGACGTACCAAAACCAACTCCAGTCCCGAAGTCTTTAAGTTTTCTTGCGCCTATGTTAGACGTCATAATAATGATTGTATTTCTAAAATCAATTTTACGGCCGAGACTATCGGTTAAATAACCATCATCTAAAACTTGTAAGAGCATATTAAACACATCTGGATGTGCTTTTTCTATCTCATCTAAAAGGACTACAGCGTAAGGTTTACGTCTTATCTTTTCAGTCAGTTGTCCACCTTCTTCATAACCAACATAACCTGGAGGTGCGCCTACTAACCTTGAGATAGCGAATTTCTCCATGTATTCACTCATGTCAATTCTTATTAAAGCATCATCACTATCAAACAACTCACGTGCTAATACTTTTGCTAACTGTGTTTTACCAACACCGGTTTGACCTAAGAATATAAATGACCCAATAGGCTTGTTAGGATCTTTAAGTCCTGCTCTATTTCTTTGAATAGCTTTAACAACCTTAGCAACAGCTTCATCTTGACCAATAACTTTGCCTTTAATTTGCTCAGGTAATTTGGATAACTTACTAATTTCTTTCTGCGCAATTTTATTTACAGGAATTCCTGTCATCATAGAAACCACATCAGCCACATTGTCTTCTGTGACAACTTCGCGATGTTGTTTGGTTTCTTCTTCCCATTTTTCTTGAGCAGTCGCTAATTCCTTTTCTATACGCTTTTCATCATCTCTAAGCTTTGCAGCTTCTTCATATTTCTGCTTTTTAACAACGCTGTTTTTGGTTTCTTTAACTTCCTCTAGTTTGTTTTCTAATTCAAGAATCTGCTTTGGAACTTCAATGTTTGTAATATGAACGCGAGAACCTGCCTCATCTAAAGCATCAATAGCTTTGTCTGGAAGGAAGCGCTCAGTCATATAACGGCTAGTTAATTTCACACAAGCTTCAATCGCTGCGTCTGTGTAATTAACATTGTGATGTTCTTCATATTTGCCTTTAATATTATTAAGGATTTCAATAGTTTCTGTTACAGTAGTTGGCTCAACAATGACCTTTTGAAAACGACGCTCTAAGGCACCATCTTTTTCTATATACTGTCTGTATTCATCAAGTGTAGTAGCTCCAATACATTGAATTTCACCTCGTGCTAATGCTGGCTTAAACATGTTGGATGCATCTAAACTTCCTGTGGCGCCACCTGCTCCAACTATGGTGTGAATTTCATCTATAAAGAGAATGATGTCATCATTTTTTTCAAGTTCATTCATCACAGCTTTCATACGCTCTTCAAACTGACCTCTATATTTAGTTCCTGCAACTAAACTCGCTAAATCTAAAGTAACGACACGTTTATTGAAAAGTGTACGTGATACTTTTCGCTTTATAATTCTAAGCGCCAAGCCTTCTGCAATAGCAGATTTACCAACACCAGGTTCACCTATTAATAATGGATTGTTTTTCTTTCTTCGACTTAATATCTGAGAAACGCGTTGTATTTCTTTTTCTCTCCCAACAACAGGATCTAATTTCCCTTCTTCTGCAAATACAGTTAAGTCTCTTCCAAAGTTGTCTAAAACTGGAGTTTTGGATTTTTTATTCGTTTTGCTAGACTGTCCTCCAAATGGATTTTGTTTAGCATCGTCTTCTTCATTTACTTCATCATCAGAGAGCGATTCCGCCTTTGGCGTGTCTAAATAATCATCTTCGCTAGTAATCATAGATTTAAATTCTTCTTTTACGTTATCATAATCAACTTTAAGCTTGTTTAAAAGCTTTGTGGTAGGGTCATTTTCATTTCTTAAAATGCACAATAGCAGATGTGCTGTGTTTATTGAGGTACTCTGAAATAGCTTGGCTTCTAAAAAAGTTGTTTTTAGAGCGCGCTCTGCTTGTCTTGTAAGGTGTAGGTTTTTCTTTTCGTTAGAAGACGTCACGATATTAGGATTAGCAGGACTTAATATTTCTACTTTGCGTCTCAGGTGATTGAGATCTAAATCTAAGGCACTGAGTATGTCAATAGCCTTACCATTGCCATCTCTTAAAAGCCCTAACATTAAATGTTCGGTACCAATAAAGTCATGACCTAAACGCAAGGCCTCCTCTTTGCTATAAGCTATAACATCTTTAACTCTTGGGGAAAAATTATCATCCATATTGTATTGCTTTCTGCTTTAAAAATAATAAAAACATATTAAGTATAGGGCAAAAACTATACCTTATTTATATGCAGTGAACGAAGAGACTAAAAAAGCGTTTTATTTCAAAGTAAATTAGCAGATACTTATTAACGAAAAAGATATTAAATATTGTTAATAAAAACTCCCAAAAATCATACCTTACTTCTCTTTAGGCAGTGCTAATTTGGTTATATTAGCACGTTGTGAAAACCTACAAAAAACTAATTAATTTATTTTATGGCAGAAGGAGAAAAACTCATTCCAATTAACATTGAAGATGAAATGAAATCGGCTTACATTGATTATTCAATGTCAGTCATTGTGTCACGTGCTTTACCAGATGTAAGAGATGGTTTAAAGCCCGTACATAGACGTGTGCTTTATGGTATGCACGAACTCGGTGTTAGATCCAATACCGCACATAAAAAATCAGCAAGAATAGTCGGTGAGGTTTTAGGTAAGTATCATCCACATGGTGATACCTCTGTTTATGATGCTATGGTGCGTATGGCACAAGAATGGAGTTTACGTTATATGTTAGTCGATGGACAAGGTAACTTTGGTTCTGTGGATGGTGACAGTCCTGCAGCAATGCGTTATACAGACGCCAGAAGCCGGAAGATATCTGAAGACAGGTTGGCAGATATTGACAAAGAGACTGTAGATCACAAATTAAATTTTGATGATACGCTTGAGGAACCAACCGTTCTTCCAACACGTATTCCAGGACTTTTAGTAAATGGAGCCTCTGGTATTGCTGTTGGTATGGCGACAAATATGCCTCCTCATAACTTAACAGAAGTTGTTAATGGTACTATTGCTTATATCGAGAATAATGATATTGAAATAGATGAATTAATTCAACATATTAAAGCTCCAGATTTTCCGACAGGTGGAACTATTTATGGTTATGATGGTGTTAAAGAAGCTTTTCACACAGGTCGTGGGCGCATTGTAATGCGTGCAAAAGCTATAATTGAAGAAGTACAAGGTAGAGAAAGCGTTATTGTAACAGAGATTCCTTATCAAGTCAATAAAGCAGACATGATTAAGAAAACTGCAGACTTGGTTAACGATAAAAAACTTGAAGGGATTTCTACTATTAGAGATGAATCCGATAGAAACGGTATGCGAATTGTCTACGTTTTAAAGCGTGATGCTATTCCTAATATCGTTCTTAATAAATTATATAAGTATACTGCTTTACAATCATCTTTTAGTGTAAATAACATCGCACTTGTAAAAGGACGTCCGCAGTTATTAAATTTAAAGGAATTAATCCATTATTTCGTTGAGCATAGGCATGAGGTTGTTGTAAGGCGTACGACTTATGAATTACGTAAAGCAGAAGAGCGTGCACATATTTTAGAGGGTTTAATTATTGCTTCAGATAACATTGATGAAGTCATTAAAATTATTCGTGCGTCATCTAATGCAGACGAGGCTCGTAATAATTTAATTGAGCGATTCGAACTGTCAGAAATACAGGCTAAAGCCATTGTTGAGATGCGTTTACGTCAGTTGACAGGTTTAGAGCAAGATAAATTGCGCACTGAATATGATGGTATCATGATAACAATTATAGATCTTAAAGATATCTTAGACAAGAAAGAGCGTCGTATGGCTATTATTAAAGGTGAGCTAGAAGTTGTTAGAGATAAATATGGCGATGACCGTCGATCTGTAATTGAATATGCAGGAGGTGACTTGAGTATTGAGGATATGATTCCTGATGAAAAAGTAGTAATTACGATTTCGCATGCTGGTTACATTAAGCGTACTTCACTTACAGAATATAAAACTCAGCATAGAGGAGGCGTTGGTCAAAAAGCTTCAACAACGCGTAATGAAGATTTCTTAGAACATTTATTTGTTGGTACTAATCATCAATATATGTTATTCTTTACTCAAAAAGGGAAGTGTTTCTGGATGCGTGTTTATGAAATTCCAGAAGGTTCAAAAACGTCTAAAGGAAGAGCAATTCAAAATCTAATAAATATTGAGCAAGATGATAAGGTGATGGCCTTTATTTGTACTCAAGATTTAAAAGATGAAGATTATATAAACAGTCATTATGTAATAATGGCTACCAAAAAAGGTCAAGTTAAAAAAACCTCTTTAGAGCAATACTCAAGACCTAGATCTAATGGAATCAATGCGATTACTATTAAGGAAGATGATGTTTTATTAGAGGCTAAATTAACAACGGGTGAGAGCCAAGTGATGTTGGCACTAAGATCTGGTAAAGCGATTCGTTTTGAAGAAGCTAAGACTAGACCAATGGGCAGAAATGCTTCAGGAGTTCGTGGTATTCGTTTACAAAATGAAAAAACGGATGAAGTTATTGGTATGATTGCTGTAGATGATATGGAAAGTAATATCCTTGTGGTTTCAGAAAATGGCTATGGTAAACGTTCTAGCTTGGAAGATTATAGAATTACCAATAGAGGAGGAAAAGGTGTGAAAACTATTTCTATTACAGAAAAAACAGGTAATTTAGTGTCCATAAAAAATGTAACTGATGAAGATGATTTAATGATTATCAATAAATCAGGAATCGCAATTCGGATGGCAGTGGCAGATTTACGTGTTATGGGAAGAGCAACTCAAGGGGTGAAACTCATAAACTTGAAGGGTAACGATTCTATTGCTGCTGTAGCTAAAGTAATGAAGGATGATGAAGAAGACGTTGAAGATATTGATTCTGAAGTCATTGATAACGAGGAGTCTAATGAAGGTGGCACGGCTATTGATACTGATGAAACTGAAAACTAAAACTAACTATAAAACAATTTATTAAAGATGAAAAAATTAATGACATTAGTCCTTCTACTGGCTGTTGCGTCTATGTCCTTTGCACAAAAAAGTGAACTAAAGGCAATTGAGAAAGCACTTAAAAATTCGAATTTTGGCGATGCTAAATCTGCGGTTTCTGCTGCAGAAGCGCTATTAGGAAATATGGACGATAAGTCTAAAGCTAAATTCTATTTGCTAAAAGCGAAATCACTTTATGCTGAAGGCAAAGGCTCTGACTCAGAAATAGATGAGGCCATTGAAAGCATAGATCAGTTAAAAGATTTAGAATCTAAAATGGGCAAGCTTAAATATACTCCTGAGGCTAACGAAATGTCGAGTTCAATGTTTAATTCGTCTTTTGAAAAAGCCAATAATGCTTTTCAGAATAAGAATTATAAAGTTGCTGCTAATGGATTCGATAAGATATACAAAATGTCTCCAAAAGACACCATATATTTATATTATGCGGCTTCCGCGGCAGTTTCTGATGCCGATTATGTTAGAGCATTAGATTATTATACTAAATTGAAAAACTTGGGATATACAGGAATCTCAATGAATCATTATGCGACTAATGTAGAATCAGGAATAGAGGAATCTTTTCCAAATGAGACAACAAGAGATCTTTCTGTCAAAACAAAAAGTCACAAGGATCCAAGAGATGACAAGACCGAATCAAAATCTGCAGAAATTGTTAAAAATATAGCTTTGATTTATGTGTCTCAAGGCGAAGATGAAAAGGCTTTGGGAGCAATGGCAGACGCCAGAGCAGAAAATCCTGATGACTTAAGTCTTTTATTATCTGAGGCAAATGTGTATTTAAAAATGGGCAATAAAGATAAGTTTAAATCTTTAATGGAAGAAGCTGTTGCTAAAGACCCAAATAATGCAGAATTATTATATAATTTAGGTGTTTTAGCGGCTCAAGGTGGCAATAGTGAGGAATCTATAAATTATTATGAAAAAGCAATTTCGATAGATCCAACTTATGTGGACGCTTATAATAATTTAGCAGTTCAAATTTTAGCTGGTGAATCTGGTATTGTTGAAGAAATGAATGGACTTGGTACAAGTGCTGCGGACAATAAAAAGTATGAAGAACTTAAAGAAGAACGTTTGCAGTTGTACAGAGACGCCATTCCATATCTAGAAAAGGCTTTAGATCTAAAAAATACTAATATTGAGGCAACGAGAACTTTAATGAGTATTTACAGTGCCTTAGGTGAAACGGAAAAATTCAAAGCGATGAAAGTAAAATTTGAAGAAATGGAAGCTTCTGCTGATGGCAATTAATAACACCTGTAATGATATATAAAAAAGACTTTTAAAGTATGATAGTCGGAAGAATTTTTCTTCCGACTTTTTTTTGTGATAAAGTAATAATGCCAATTAAATCGTGAAATTATACCATTTCAAAACCTAAAAAAAATAGGTAGAAGTTTTACAACCTTGACCGGCTTAAAAATGGCTGTTTTTATTTAGCCAAAGGGCTTATAATCTCTACATTCTGAAAAGCGATAGCGCCGCGTACAACACCAGAAATAACTTCGTGCATAGCATTTATGATTTGTATTTTGAGTTCGCTTTTATGATATATAATACTGACTTCTCTAGCTGGTGATGGTTCTTTAAAATGTCTTAAGTTAGGATTTAGTTTCTCTTTTATATCTAAAGTGTGCAAATAAGGCAGTAATGTCATCCCCATGCCTTCATTAGAGAGTTTAATTAGGGTTTCTATACTGCCACTTTCAAGTTGAAAATGTTCATCTTCTTGACCTTTAAAGGTTTTACATAGATTAAGAACACCATCCCTAAAACAATGTCCATCTTCTAGTAACAGCATATCTTCAATTTCTAAATCAGAGACTTCTAAGATTTTCTTATCCCTTAATCTATGATTGCTTGGTATATAAGCTACAAATGGCTCATAGTATAATGGACGTTCCTTTATATTGTCACTTTCTAGAGGTGTCGCCGCTATTGCTGCATCTAAGTGGCCGTCACTGATCCGTGTTATAATTTCTTCAGTAGTTAATTCCTCTATCTTGAGTTTTACTTTAGGGTATTTTTTAATAAAGTTATTTAAAAACATAGGTAGAAGCGTAGGCATTACTGTTGGGATTATTCCTAATCTAAATTCACCTCCTATAAATCCTTTTTGCTGATCTACAATATCTTGAATACGATCGGCTTCATTAACGATATTTCGTGCTTGAAAAATAATTTTTCGCCCCACATCAGTCACTTCTATTGGTTTTTTACCACGATCAAAAATTATGATGTCTAATTCATCTTCTAGCTTTTGAATCTGTGTACTTAATGTTGGTTGGGTTACAAAGCATTTCTCTGCTGCCTTTGTGAAATTCTTTTGTTCTGCTATCGCTAATGCGTATTTTAATTGTGTAATGGTCATAACTATTCATTTAGGCTATAAAAGTATTAAAACTATTCATAAAAACTATAGTATAAATGAGTTATTTGAGGGTTAACTTTGAATAATAAATAATAAAATATTATGAAATTAAATAGCATAGGTTTAGATACCAAAAAAACAGAAGGATTAGCAAACGATTTAAATCAATTATTGGCTAATTTTCAATTGTATTATCAGAATTTAAGAGGCATCCATTGGAATATAAAAGGACGTGCCTTTTTTGACTTACACGTAAAGTTTGAAGAATTATATACAGATGCAAATCTAAAGGTAGATGAAATTGCGGAACGTATTTTAACTCTAGGAGCTACACCATTACACACATTCGAAGATTACAACAAAGCAGCCAAAGTACCAGTTGGGAAAAATATTTCTAAAGATGAAAAGGCGGTGCAGTTAATCGTTGATTCACTTTCGGAATTATTGAAAATAGAGCGTGGTATTTTAGAGTCCTCTTCCGAAGCTAACGATGAAGGTACTAACTCAATGATGAGCGGTTTTATTACTGAACAAGAAAAAACAGTTTGGATGATGAAAGCTTGGTTGGGTGAGACTGTTTAATTAGATTTTACTTCAAAAAAAAAAGCCAGCATATCGCTGGCTTTTTTGATTGATTGACTGATGTTGTCTATTTTAGAAACGAATACTCAATTCTAAATCTTTGTCTTCGGCCTTAAATTTAGCATCGTCGTATCTTGGTGGGCCAAAAGCCATTATGTTGTTAGAGGTACCGTATGATTCTATTGGCATTCCATTTTCACTAAAGTCCATTTTTTGGTTTTTATTTTCGTCATGTAATGCCATTATAGCATAATCTCCAGGTAGCACATTTTCGAAGGTTATAATTACTTTTCCATCTTTTATTTCTGTTTCAACCTCTTTTATGCCGTTTCCTTTCATAAATGTCTCTGACGTATGTAGTGACAATAAAATTTTTCCTGTATCATTTTTTACGTTGTCAATGGTCACTGTAATTGAGATGCCTTTATCTTCCTGAGCGAAGCTAAATAATGAAGTTAAAACTAGTGCGAAGGATAAAATTAAATTTTTCATGATGATTTTGTTTTAATGGTTATTTGTTTATGATGATTCAAATATCGAACAAATTCCAAGATTTAAATAATTGTAATTACTGAATTGTAATTTTAATAGGATGAGTTGTTGTTATCTAGATTTTAGACTGCTATGTTTATAGAACCAAAACCAAAACCAAAACCAAAACCAAAACGATTATGATTAAAGAAGACCTCTTGCTTTAATCTCTAAATACTTATTAATCGTATTGATGGTTAAATGCTCTGGAGCGGTTAATATCGATTGAATGCCATGTTTATGAAGTTCATTTATAATCAGTTTCTTATCGTACATAAACTTCTCAGCAATAGTTTTTTGAAAAATACCGAAGGTATTTGAAGCTTCAACATTGGTGAGTTTATGCAGTTCCGTGTTTTCAAAAAAGATAACCACTAAAAGATGATTTTTTGCAATTGCCTGAAGATAGGGTAACTGACGGTGTAATCCATCTAAGGTTTCAAAATTAGTATAGAGTAAGAGTAAACCACGCTGCGTTAGGCTGCGTTTTATATCGATATAAAGTCTGGAGAAATCAGATTCTGAAAAATCCGTATTGACATTATATAAGGTTTCCATAATTTTATTCATCTGAGATGGCCTGCGTTCAGCAACCACTTTGTTTTCTACTTTTCTAGAAAAGGTGAACATACCAGCTTTGTCTTGTTTTTTTAATGCAACATTGCTGATAACTAAAGTAGCATTGATGGCATAGTCCAAAAGGCTCAAGCCTTCGAAAGGCATTTTCATAGACCTGCCTTTATCGATAACACTGTAAATAGGTTGGGAGCGTTCATCTTGAAACTGATTCACCATCAAATGATTTCGCTTAGCTGTGGCTTTCCAGTTAATGTTTCTAATATCATCACCACTCACATAATCCTTAATCTGTTCAAATTCCATGGTATGCCCAATACGTCTTATTTTCTTTAAACCGTATTCGAACAGTTTATTAGAAAATGCGAGTAGCATGTATTTGCGCAGTTGTAAAAAGGAGGGGTAGTTGGGTACCATAACATCTTTGGCAAACTGAAAACGTCTGGTCACTAAACCAATAGGTGAGTTAACGTAGATATTTAAATTACCAAAGTAATATTCGCCACGTTCTAAGGGTCTTAGGGTGTAGTTTATTTTCTTTTGGTCGTGCTTGTTGAGGTGGACACTGATTTCAAAATCACGCTTTTGATATTGAAAAGGCAACTCGTCAATTAATTGTACGTCGGTTTTAAAATTGTAATTATTCTGAAGCGTTAACGCGATAGGATTATCATCACCATTACTCAATTTTTCTGGTAAAAGTCGTGATGCAGAAATACCTTTTTGTTTAAATAATAAGATGAGATCGACAACCACCAAACCTAAGGCGACAAAAAATAATGCGGTTACAAGACTTAATAAGCCAGGGTAGATGTATGCCAAGATAAACAAGGCCACAAATGCCATTGCTATAAGGAAAAACCGAAAGGTTAAATAGGTATGTTTAAAAAAGCGCTTCACTATCTTGGAATCTCTATGGTTTCAAGGATTTGATCGACTACTTTATCTACTGTAAACGCCTCCATTTCACGCTCTGGTGTTAATACTAATCTGTGTTTTAATATCGCTTTTGTGCACCGTTTTATATCATCTGGAGTCACAAAATCTCTCCCATTAATTGCGGCATTTGCTTTCGCGGCATTTAAAATAGCAATTGAGGCTCTTGGTGATGCTCCTAAATATAAATTGGCATTTGTACGTGTGTTGTTTACAATTGAAGCGATATAATTTAAGAGATTGTCTTCGACTACAATTTGTTTAATTAAATCTTGATACTCTTTAATAGCTGTAGCAGATAACACGGAATCTATGGTGTTAAAATCCATATCGCCTTGTCTATGATGGTTATCTACTAAAATTTGAACTTCATCTTCTAAAGACGGATAATCGACTTCAATTTTAAAAAGAAAACGGTCTAATTGTGCCTCTGGCAGGCGATAAGTACCTTCTTGTTCTATTGGGTTTTGTGTAGCGAAGACTAAGAATGGTAATTCCATTTCGTAGCGTGTGCCATCCATTGTGATTTGGCGTTCTGCCATCACTTCAAATAGTGCCGCTTGTGTTTTTGCAGGAGCTCTATTAATCTCATCAATCAAAACAATATTAGAGAAAATTGGACCTTTTTTATATTCAAACTCACTTGTTTTAACATTAAAGATCGACGTTCCTAAAATATCACTAGGCATTAAATCTGGTGTGAATTGAATTCGACTAAAATCAACATCTATAGTTTTAGCGATCAACTTTGCTGTAATCGTTTTTGCGACTCCAGGAACGCCTTCAATTAGAGAATGTCCATTGGTTAAAATAGAAATGATTAAGAGTTCTATCATTTCATTCTGTCCAACAATAAATTTACCGATCTCTCGCTTAATGTCTGCAACACTATCTTGCAATGGTTGCAAGTCTAAACGGCTTTTAAAATCTTCGGATGTGTTTTCAGTAGCTTCGTTTGCTGTACTTGTCTCACTTAGATTGGTTGCGTTATGATTTGTTTCATCTAAGTGGTCTGATGATGGTGTATTCTGATCTTCCATTATAACTTGTGTTTTGTAAAGTGTTCTATTTTTTTATTCAGTTCTATGAGCTCTTGCTCTGTATGATTCGTTTTCGATTTTAAAAAGACGAAGTAATCGACTAAGGCTTTTGTTTTTTCTTTGGTATTACTCGATTTAGTCGCTAATTTGTCTATAAAACCAGTACTGAATTTATTAGTGTCTAAATAATAATTGGTTCTTACAAACTCGAGAAAATATTGAATTTTCTTTTCAATAATATTTGTAAAATCACCATGTTGATAATAGAGTTCTCCGATAGTTCTTGTGAAATCTACGGTAGCATTATCTAACTTAGTCATCACAGGGATAATGCGTTGTACACGTTTACCTCTAAAAATGATAAACAGAATTAATCCGAACATACTGATATAAAATGCCCATTTCAGTGCTGTGTTTTGTAGGATGTAACGCAAGGGACTTGTAATGACCTTGCGACCACTTTTATAATTATTATCCCAAATGATTTGTTGCTTTGGTAAATAGGATAAAACCGTTGCTGCATAATCTTCTTTATCATCCATAAGATGATAATTAGTAAATGCAAACGGATTGGTATGCACTATAAATTGACCATTATTCTCACCCACATCGACTTTTATAAAATTGGGGTTTACTAAGTCATTTTCATCTTCATCTTTGGTAGTCGTCGTTCCTAAAATAGTTGTATTTAGGGTATCGACTGATATAAAATGACTGTTTTCAATGACATCTTTAAAACCTCGATTGTTGTTTTGTAAACTAGGACTTGTAAATTTACTATCAGATTCTTTTTTATATAAATTGGTATATTGACCTTCTATGCTAATATTTATAGAATCTAAAACATTACCAAAGGCATACGTACTACTTATAAATACAGAATTCCCTTTTTGTACAAAATCCATTATTGCGTTTGATTCTTCGGAATCAAAATAGATACGATTATTAATAAACACTAAGGTTTTTGGCGTTGTACTATCTATCTTTTTTAAGTAGTCGTAAATGGATCGCTCAGACACTAATATCTCATCTTCAGAAAATGTTTCGAGTTCATTAAATAAGACATAGCAACCTAAAGGAATTTTATCTGATGCTGAGAATGAATCTCGCCAGTTTAGTGCCTTAGGTTTGGTGATTTCAGCAATCATCATAAAAACAATTACCGCACCAATAATATAGAGCGCTATTTTAGAACGCTTATCCATGTTGTGCTGTTTTTATAAGTTGATTAAAATCGTCATTGTTTTTATTGAAACTAGCTTCATCAATCGGAAATTCACCATACCACACATAATCGTAGATATAGGACACACGTTTGAAAAGGGCTTTTAGTTTCACATCCTTTATCTCGTTAATATAATCTGAATTGGTCTTATCGAAATGCCATTCAATTGTCTTTTTATTGGCTAAAGATTTTAAAGATTTTAGATAGAGATAACGTGTTGCTAATCTGTAATTTTTTTCTTTTAAAGCACTGTTAATGCGTTTATCAAAATCAACTTGTTTTATGTTTTCTTCAACATAACTAAAGCCATCAATAGCTTTGTCTTCGGTTTTAAAAACAGAACTTATGGGGTTTTGTAATAAGAATTTAATCAACAAGTACAGTACAATAATGCCTAATAAGCCGTAGACGATATATTCTAAGGTTTTATAATCGATAAAGTCGATGTCAAAACCAAAAAGGTCCCCCATCCAATTAAAAAACTTTTTTAAGATGCGTTGCATTAGGTTAATGCCCCCTGTATCATTTATGGCGTAGTTGAAATCATCTCCAGCATAGTTGTCCTTAAAATTTTCTTTAAAATAAGTAACATCAAGATCAGATGAATCTCTTTTAACGGTAGCATCTTGAGCCCATAACAAGGATGTGCCAAAAACCGTTGCAATATAAGCGTTGATATGTCTGAGTTTAAATCTACTCATTAACACCAATTTGATCAATTTTCTTTTGAAGAAAGATGTTGTACTTTACTTCGTTAATATTGTAGTAAAGAATACCATAAGCTAATTGCGATAGGGCTTGTGTGTAGATAAAGGACAATAGAAATATCGCGAAACCGAATGTAAATACCAGGGTTGCAAATGTGCTTGTTGTTAGGTCTATATTGCTTTCAACGGAAAAGTAAACATAAACACCAATAATCACACTTGGTATAGAAACTATAAGTACTGAAATCATAAGATTAAGAATACCGATAACCAAACCGAACAAAACAATGCGCCAAAACTGTGAGAATGTAAAATCAAAGCCTTCAGAAATCGCTTCACCAAAACTTTTCTGGGTCGAAAATATGGACATAAATGTTAACCCGAAAACGGCAGCCAATGTAAAGCTAAGTCCATATTGTACAATCATTCCTAAAAGCGGAATAAATGAAATCATTAATGAAATAGCTAAATAGACACCATAAATTAGAGCACCAATGAGAATGAATACTATTATGGTTCCTAGATTATTTAAGATGCTTTGCCAAATATTTTTAGATTCAATCTGGCCTTCGTTATTGGCATATTCTGCAACATATGCACTAGAAAAACTATAGTTGATTAAAGAGGT
>JAWUVW010000062.1:0-48203 GCA_034112185.1 Flavobacteriaceae bacterium
AATTTTGGATCATTTTAATAGCGATCGTTTTTCAAAGGAAAGTATTAAAACCCTTATTTTAGATGAATTTGATAAGTCCCTAGAACAAGGTTTTGAAGATCAAATGAAGTCTATTATTGATCAATTGCCTGCTATAAGTAAACGTATTTTAACATCTGCTACACAGGGAGTTAGTGTTCCTGTATTTGTTAAGTTAAACCAACCAACTACGATTAATTATTTAAATCAAAATACACCTTCAAAATTAGCAATTAAAACAGTTATTTCTCCAGATAAGAATAAATTAAAAACCCTTTTAAGCTTATTGGAACACATTGGAAATGAGCCTGGAATTATTTTTTGTAATTTTAGAGATAGTATCAGTGCAGTTAGTGAATTCTTAGAGCTTCATACAATTAGTCATACCTGCTTTTCTGGTGGGATGGAACAAAAAGAAAGAGAGCGTGCATTAATTAAATTTAGAAATGGATCCTCTCAAGTATTATTAGCTACAGATTTAGCCGCAAGAGGTATTGACATTCCAGAAATGAAATTTATCATTCATTACGAATTGCCAATACATCAGGAAGAGTTTATTCATAGAAATGGAAGAACAGCTAGAGTGAATGCAAAAGGAACAGCCTATGTATTGAAATGGAAAGATCAGTTACTACCAGAATTTATATTGAACGTAAAAGGAATTGACATATCTGAAAAAGCTCCACATAAACCACAATACTGGAAAACCTTGTTTATTTCTGGTGGACGGAAAGATAAAATTTCTAAAGGTGATATTGCAGGTCTGTTTTTTAAACAAGGTAATATTTCTAAAGATCAGTTGGGTGTTATCGAATTGAAACAAGATTGTGCTTTTGTAGCTGTTCCTGTTAGTATTGCAGATGACTTGATTGAAAAGTTGAATAATGTGCGTTTGAAGAAGAAGAAGGTCCGGGTTACTATGATCTAAAACAGCGTATTGTTTTATTTAAAAAACCATTCAGGTCATAATAAAAACCATTTATATAACAAACGCTACACTAAAAAATGTAATACCCAACAGAAACCTGGAATACAGCGTTTCTAACATCCGAATTTTCTATAGCATCAGTAACACCAAAATTATAGCGTATTTGCGCAAAAAACTTAGAGATTTCCAATCCTGCACCTACAGCGCCACTAAGATCAAAACCTTTTGGCTTAAGAATATCTGAGGTATCATTAACTACAAAACCAAATTGTGGGCCAGCTTCTACACTTAAAATTTTTGCAAATTTCAATTTAAATAAAACGGGAAGATTTAAGTAGTCAATATTCAAATTATCAATACCTTGGGCAGAATATATAAGTTCGGGCTGTACAGCAAAATTTCCTAATAAACTTAATTGGGCCACAGCGCCAATATGATATCCAGTTTTTGCTTCTATAGTAGCATTAATATCACCTCCATTTAGTGTTGTAAAGTTTAATCCACCTTTTAAACCGAATCTAAAGTTTTGTGCTTGAGATGTAATTGTGAAGCCGATTATGGCAATTGTAACTAAAAATAGCTTTTTCATATTGATGAATTTGGGGTTTATTATTCAAATATATAACGTATTACATTAAGAAAAAATTAGACTTATGAAATTTCTAATCTTTTTTGACCGTCTTGAGTTAAAATCACTAAAGGAGATAGTCCAGATCTGATTTTTAAGTAGGCTAATAGGACTAAAGATCAATTAGGTATTATAGAAATTGAAACAAGATTTTGCTTTTGGTACTGTGCCCTTGCGTATAGCTGTTGACTGTATTGAAACGTTGAATACTGTATCTTTGAAGAAGGAGATTTGGGTTGATGGTAGCTAAGCAAAATTTTGAAAAATAAACCTAACTAAAACTAAAATACAAGTGTATAAAAAACTGGCAAAGGTTTTAAGAACTATTGGGAGCTCAGAATGTATAAAAAAAGCGCAACAGTTAGAAGATGATGACTATAAAACTAGGACGCTCAATCTAAGAAACCTAAGTTTGAAACCAAATAATATTACTGCTATTGCAACTATTCTAAAACAAGAAAACTATAATAATACCAATGTTATAAAATCCATAAGTTTTAGCTATAATACGTTAATGGGAGATGCTGGAGCCACTGCTTTAGCAAAAAGTCTTCCCACTTCATTATCTGAAATTGGATTAGTGGAATGTGGTATTGGTGATAATGGAGGCCGTGCTATTCTAAATGTTGTGAAGAGGTTACCACAACTAAAAATGATTTGTATTGAACAGAATAAATTTTCGGATCAACTAAAAATGGAATACGAGGCTTTTGGTCAGGCTAATCCTAAAATTACGGTTGTGTTTTAAAACTGAGATCATTTTATTTGCCAACAACCAACAACCAACAACTAACACCTAAATCTTCACTAATAACGGTCTCAATATCTTTTGAATATCTATACTATTCTTCTGCGGAATAAGAAATACCTCCAAATCATCAATATGATTAACGGCTTCACCTTTTTCAATAAAACCATAACCTGCATATGCGCCACCTTTTATCATTACAAAGGCATCTTCATTGGTGTGTCGGCCTTTTTCTTTAAGGATGACATCATCTTTGTTGTCTGAAATATCATAAATAGCTTCAAGGACTCTGTTGTTGTAATCTTCAACGGATTCGTCATCTTTACAAATGCCTTTGCAGTTTTTGATGCTAAAATGCGAACATTCTGAAACCGCTTCTTGCAAATGGCAATACTTAGGACACAAGTTATACTTAGCACAGAGCTTCTCCGTAAATGCGCGCACATCGCTTAGGTTATAAAACGTAATAATAGGATTAGGCACCAAACGCCCTTTATTACTGGCTAAATGTAGAACCCCTTTACGATCCTCATAAGAGAATATCGAAAACGACTGAATGGTACGTTTGGCCACTTTATTATAGATAGGAAAGTGATGTTTAATAGCGGCATCCTCCATTAATAAAGCCACTAATTCACTACCCGAAGACTCAAAATCAATATCGCCAGTTTCTCTTACCATGTCTAAGGACTTTTTGGTCTTACTATAAAAATGACTCAGCACGCGTTTTTTAATATCCTTGGCTTTACCAACGTAAATAACTTTTCCTTTTTTATCCTTAAAATAATAGATACCTGCAGTGTTTGGTAAGGCTTCAAACGTGGCTTTAGGCAGGTTAGGAGGTAAGGTGGATTCTCGTGAGTTTTTGTTTAAAAATTCTTTAAATACATCAGTAGCTTCTGGCTGTTTTAAGAGCAATTGAAATAAAATCACAGTCGCTTCGGCATCACCTCTGGCTCTGTGTCTATCCACTAAATTGATATCTAACCCTTTACACAATTTCCCTAAACTGTATGACCGATGTCCAGGTAGTAAACGTCGCGATAAACGCACTGTACAGAGTTTTTTTTTGGTGAATTCCATACCAAGACGCTTAAATTCTCCCTGGATCACGTTATAATCAAAGTTGACATTATGCGCTACAAAAACAGCATCGTCAGTGATACTCAGAATGTCTTGGGCAACCTCCTCAAATGATGGCGCATTAGCGACTAACACGTTATCAATACCTGTGAGTGCTGTTATATGAGCAGGAATAAAACTATTAGGATTAACCAATGTTGTAAACTCATCAATGACGGTTTCTCCATCGTATTTAAAAACCGAAATTTCGGTCATACGATTGGTTTTCCCCGTGGTTTCAACATCAATAATGGTATAGATCATTTTTTAGTGCTTGCTTTCTTTTAATGGTGACTCCTATTGGTAATATTGTGGTGTTATTTGTATGCGGTTTTATGCAGTAGGCAAGATAATTATTTTTGCTGGGATTTTGAAATTTATATACGCTATTGCAGACCTATTTTTAGATAATCATCCAATATTAATATATATCATTTCAAATTATTAGTAATTATTCGACATGCTTAACTCAAAATAAGTGTCTAATTAAAACCTATGTGTTATAAACGAATTATTACATGACTAATCCACTATTTGGTAATTTCCTAATACAATTAAACAAAAAAATTTAAAAACAACAACGAATACAAAATCTAAGCTCCAAGAAAATCGTATTAAGGCCAAATGGCATCTAGAATGTAATACAGATTATAACGCATCAGCTCTAAATAATTTTAATAGTATACCAACTTATGTTATTGGAATGGTATTTATAGTGTAAAACCATCTCTGGTACCCAATCCATTTCAAAACGAATAATTAAACAGTAAGATGGTTTAAACCTTATTGTAAAAGCCCATCTTAGTTTTGATGGGCTTTTTATATCTTTAAGAACATCGTGACCAGAAATAACTCTCAACCATAATTTGTTATTATAGTCGCGCAGTAGAATTCGAAATAGAAAAAGAAAATAAAAGGTGTAGTTTTAAAATGTTTTAAAAACTTCCATTATGCTGTATTAGATCTCATTCCAACTAGTAATTCTTGGATACCTGCATACCTTCCAACAGCCACAAAACTTGTTGCAAAACATGGCGGTAAATATTTATCGAGAACTTCTGCTCATGAGTGTTTAGAAGGCTCTACGAATGCCGTTGGTTTAAGACTTATCATTGAATGGCCTTCTGAAGGTACGAAACAAGCGTTAGTGAACACCCCTAAATATGGGCCAAATTTCAAAGCGCGCACAGAAGGTTCTGTTAGTAATCATTTCCTAATTGCAGTTACTGATGATTTCGCTAGTTAAATTAGCTCTAAGCACTGAGGACTTACTGCTGTATGTTGTAAGTTCTTAAGTTTATAGCGACAACTATACTAACCAGTAGTTTAAATTTCTAACTAAAACCTGTTATAACCATGACCTCACAATTAAAAAATACCCTAGCCACTTTTTTAGTAGCACTCACATGTACACTTTCAATGAATGCTCAAAACACAGATGGGAAGTCAGCAGCGTTACTAGATGCTTTAGTCACCGTAAATGGTGGTTACGCAACATTGGCCGCTAAAAAAGATGTTCAATTTCATTATGTCTATGATAATTTTGACAAAGGAAAAGATATCTCAACAGAACGTCATATTTTTGATGGAGAGCATTCTTGGGCCTCATATGAGCAGCACGATTTAAATGTGATGCCAGGTACAAAAGGCACTGCGATACAATCTTATGTGGATAATACACCCGCTATAACTTTAGACGGTAAAGTAATAACAGATGAAAAAGCCATTGGTAGTACTGTGTTTTTGCGCAAAGTAAATTTCTATTGGTTTACCATGATGTACAAATTAAAAGATCCAGGTACCAATTATAAATATCTAGGTACAGAAAAAGTAGGGGACATCACTTATGATAAGGTCAGTTTAATGTATGATGCCGATATTACCAAAAAGGAAAAAAACGATGAATACATCTTGTATTTTAATCCGAAAACACATTTGGTAGATCAATTCTATTTTTCATTACCCGATTGGGGCATTGAAAAACCGATATTAAAAATGACTTTGGCTTACGGAACTATTGATGGCATTTTAGTGTCTACCGTACGAAAAGGATTTATGCCCAATGAAACCGGAGACTATGTGCCGATTGGTGTTTATACCTTTAGTGAAATTAGGTTTAACAATGGTTTTAAAAAAGAAGGTTTTAAACTGAACTAAAACACTTAAAATAGTCTATTTTATAAAAGCCCGTCCCTAGTGATGGGCTTTTTATGAACAGTGCTAAACAGAAACCTATTTAAAAATAGAAATTTTAGTCATGCAATTGGTTTCCCAAAGGTCTCCGCATCAATATTGGTTAGATCATTTTTTTGAGTCTCGTTTTTAAATTGTTACCGCTTTTGGAATTAGGTGTTGTGATTACAGTTTTATAACTATTGTAAGACAAGTACTTATATCTTTATTTACGAGTACAAAATAAAAAATACGCCAATAATAATACCACATAAAGGCACCAATTTTTTGCGTTTATTTTTTTCTTTAAAAACTAAACCACCAACAACGACTGCAATTAGTAATTGGCTTCGTTTTATAGCAGATAGGAGCATAATTAATGCATCAGGGTCTTGCAAGGCCTTAAAATAAAAATAATCTGCAGCAACTAATAAAACGCCAACGGCAACAATTGACCAGCGCCATTTAAACGCTTTTCGTTTTTCGGGATAAGGAAACCATGTTACAGACAAAATGACAAATAAAATTAGTAAGGTGTACCAACAAAACCAAAATTGTAACGTTTGTGGATTTAATGCTAAGCTCTGAATTAAAAACTTATCGTATAAACCACTAGAAGCTCCTAAAAATGTGGCTCCAATAATGGCAAATATCCATTTGTTTCGTTTAAAATTAATACCTTCTTTTTTTCCAATTCTAGAGTATAGCATTACAGAACCAATGATGAGAAAAAAACCAATCCACTGTAAAGCATTAGGTTTCTCCTGATAAATTAGAATCGCGCCAATAAATGTAAAGAAAGGGCCAGCTGACCGTATTGGTGTTACAATAGTAATAGGCAAATGCTTTAAAGCTTGATATGCTAATACCCATGACGACGCCATTATAGCAGATTTTATAGCTATAAAACCATGTGTTTTCCATGGAATATCAGCAATATAAAATTGTATTTTAATCATATACTCTTCATAAAACACAGAACCTATATAAAGCGGAAATAATACTAAAAAACCAGAAGAAATAGTACCTAAGAGTACAGGGAAAACTTCATTTCCTTGTACGGCATGTTTTTTACATAAGTTATGTAAGCCTAAAAATAAAGCCGCTAAAAGACCAAGATACATCCACATAATGCGCGCGAAGATATTAGTTTAATGAACGCCAATAACAACATTATTGAACAATGTTAGATAGGCCATAATTGCTGTTCTCAAAACGAATTGCTAAACGAAACAAATGACAATGTCAAAAGCCATCATAAACGATGGACAAGAACTATTAGCTTTTAATGATATTTATCTTGTTGAGGACTCTCATCTGCCTCCAACATATAAGGTTGAATTCAAAGTAGGAATAGAACAGTTATCTTGTAGCGGAATTATAGTTTCTAATGGTGCTGGTTCCACACGATGGTTAAGATCTGTTTTCAATATGACGAATAATGTGAATACATATGATAATAGTGAAACAGGGGATTGTGAAACAACTGTAAGTTGGATTGATAACAAACTCGTTTTTTTAGTCAGAGAATCTTTTTTAAATAAATAATCACAAGCCAATAGTGGTTAAGGGATAATAACAGGAAACAAGATCTTGAAAATAGAATCCAATATGCCAACAAAAGGAATTATACTTCGTGATTTTATTGAGTCAGGTTTTATGAATTTCAACTCTGGATGTATTGAGGGAATTGGAATAGCCGATGAGAAAGCTAATTTAGTTGTATGATTTATAAAGTGATATTCAAATTTCAAAGACACAATTTTTACACTTTACTTAGCCCATTCCATTCCATTCAATCTTTACAACTCTCATTATTTATAGTAATCTTATTAAGTGTATTCCAAATAGGTTCAACATAAGCCTTTGGTCAGAGCCTAAATACAACAAAATATTTACTTAAATTATTACATAAGATATGGTGGTATAATATGTTTATTAATAAATATTTACATTAGTATAAGTAATAAAAAAAGTGAGTTTTCTTTTAATATTCGACGCGTCACTATCTGTCATTTCAAAGGCATTTAAAATCAGCTTTGGTGCAAGGAATTCTCGTGCCCAATGATTGGGTTTCATGAGTTCTTCAAAACCTTTTAATGTTAATTTCGGTAACCAGTCAATAGGTAATGGAATGGTTTCAGTGCTCCATGTAGAATCTGCTTTTACAATTGAGGTTTGGGGGTTTTTCTTGTGCAACGACCGCTTAGGATAGACTTAACCGTATTTCAACACTTAAAAATTTTGAATATAACTTCGGCATATAGTTGTGATTAAGTTTCCGTAAGGCTAGTGCTACTGTCGTTTGTAAGTGTCAAAAATGTGTGTGAATAGATGGTGTTTTCTCCTTATGGAGGGCTTGCTTCAGGTTTACTTCGTAACCTCGTAAAGCTCGCAATGACATATGTTAAGACTGTTTATCTTTATGGCTCTTGGGATCGCGATACCGTTTACATAGTACAAGAAGTACTCATTTTTGAATTTATACAACTAAAAATCGTGGATATTATATTTAAAATCAGCACTATGCCATTGTTTTTAGATTTACACGACCTTCCTGAAGGCATTACTTTTATATCGAAAACTAGGCCGGAAGCATAATAGCCATATAATGATATTTTTTTATTAACTTGTTGAAAAATAACGGTATGGCTATCTTTATGGATTTTCACGATTTACCAGATGGAGTTACCGCAGCACATGTTGCGGAAATGCATCAGGCCGATTTAAATATTGAACATAAATATAATTGTCGTGGATTGACCTATTGGTGTGATGAAGAACGAAAAACGGCATTCTGTTTAATAGACGCACCTAATGAACAAGCTGTTATTGAATTACATAAAAATGCTCATGGCGCTGTGCCACGGCGTATAATAGAAGTTAATTCCACTATCGTAGAATCGTTTTTAGGGCGTATAGAAGACCCAGAAAAATCCAATAATACACAGTTAAATATTATAAACGACCCTGCTTTTAGAGTGCTCATGGTTGTTGAAATAAGTAACTATTTAAATCGACTAGAAACCGACCAATTGACCATTTTTACTCAAAAATTTCATAATAGTGTCACTAAAATATTAACACATTATAAGGGTCGCACGGTTCAAAAAAATAACTACAATTATTTAGTATCGTTTAAGTCCGTTTCTGATGCGGTCCTTTCTGCTATCGCTATTCAATATAAATTTAAGTACGTGACTCCTAAATTTGACCCTTCCATAAGAAGACTAAACATCGCATTAAGTTCAGGGATTCCAGTTACAGACAAGGTGAATATTTTTGAGGATGCCATTACGCTAGCAACACGGATGTGCGAAATTGTAAAGGCACCCTTTGTGATTACTTCAGAAGTCAATGCTTTATACGAAAGTGAAAATAGAAATGCTTCTATTGATAAAGATATGATATATGTATTGAAACCAAGAGATGAAAAATTCCTAACCCAATTAATGGATTTTATTGAAAACGTCTGGAATACCCCTGATTTCAATATGTCGCAATTCAGTACTTCATTAGGGTATAGTAAATCTCAGTTGTATCGAAAACTTATGGAATTAACAGGGCAGTCTCCAAATCGGTTTTTAAGAGAATTCAGACTACATAAAGCTCTTCATTTATTGTATAAGCAACAGGGCAATATTTCTGAAATCGCCTTTGAATCTGGTTTTAATAGTGCGGCTTATTTCTCGACCTGTTTTCTTAATAAATACGGAATTCTGCCTTCTAGATATCTGCAGCAACAACTAAATTAAGGCGCAAGTTCATAAAAGCATATGGTCCAAAATTCTTGTTTTTTGAACTAAATGTCGCTGTTCAGAATGTGATATCATAATAGCTTTGATGTATAATCAATAAAACTATAAATATGAGCAAATCACTTTTTGAACGTTTAGGTGGCCGGCAAGGTATTTCAATCATTGTCGATGACACCGTTGAAAATCACATGAATAATACCGCTATAAATGCAAGATTCTTGCCTTTAAAGGATGATCATGAACATTTAGCAGTAATAAAAAATCATACCATTGATTTTTTTATAACAGGCAGTGGAGGTCCCAATGTCTATAAAGGAAAAGATATGGTTACTGCTCATAAGGGTATGAATATTAGTCCTACAGAATATATGCACACCGTGGATGATATTTTTATGGCTCTAGATAAAAGTGCTATTGATGCCGATACTAAAAAAGATGTGCTATCCATTCTATGGTCATTAAAAGGTATGATCATTTCTAAATAATCAGTTCTAATCATTTTAAAAACTCAAACAATGTCAATATTAGTTAAAGACTTAAACCCCAAATTATTAGAAGATTTCGCCCTACAATTAAGAGGTGAATTGATCAGTCCAACAGATTCTGATTATAATGAAACCCGGAAAGTATACAATGGTATGATCGATAAACATCCAGGTTTATTTGTGATGTGTGTTGATGTGGCGGATGTTATGGCCGCTGTTAATTTTGGAAGAGACAATAATTTGCTAGTGGCTATTAGAGGAGGCGGACACAATGGCGGTGGATTAGGACTTTGTAATGATGGATTGGTTATCGACTTATCCGGCATTAAATTCGTTCGTGTAGACACATCTAATAACACCGTAAGAGTAGGCGGAGGAAATCTTTGGGGAGAAGTAGATCATGCAACACACCCTTTTGGTTTGGCTGTTCCTGCTGGGATTATTTCTTCAACAGGCGTTGGAGGTTTAACATTGGGGGGAGGTGTTGGTCATCTATCAAGAAAATACGGATTAACCATAGATAATTTGTTAGAAGCCGATATGGTATTGGCAGATGGTTCGTTTGTAACCGTAAATGTAAGTCAAAATATCGATTTGTTTTGGGCCATTCGCGGTGGCGGTGGAAACTTCGGAATCGTGACGGCATTTAAATTTCAAGCACATACTGTTAAAAATGTTATTGGAGGACCGACTTTATGGCCAATTGAAAAAACAGATGAGATCATGGAATGGTATCATGAATTCCTTGTGAATGCACCAGATGAATTAAATGGTTTTATAGCCACTATGGTTATACCAGGAGCTCCATTTCCTGAGGATTTACACAATAAAAAGTTCTGCGGTATTGTTTGGTGTTATGCTGGTGATCCTGCTAAATTTGATGAACTCTTTAAGCCAGTAAGAGCGTTAAATCCGTTATTTGAACATGTTGGTGAGATGCCTTATCCATCAATTCAAACCTTATTTGATGGTATGTTGCCACAGGGTTTACAATGGTATTGGAGAGCAGATTTCTTTAAAGAATTAGGACCTGAAGTTAGAGCGCAACATTTAAAATTTGGTTCAAAGATTCCAACGCCATTATCTCAAATGCACTTATATCCAATTAGTGGTGCTGCAAGCAGAGTTGGAGCAAAAGATACACCTTGGGCTTATAGAGATGCCAATTATGCAGGTGTCATTGTTGGCGTAGATCCCGATCCTAAAAATGCGACTATAATTACCAATTGGTGCAAGGATTATTGGGAAGCTTTACATCCCTATTCTTCTGGCGGTGCCTATTCTAACTTTTTGATGGATGAAGGACAAGAACGTATCAAGGCAAGCTATAAGCATAACTACGACAGATTAGTTAGCATTAAAAAGACCTATGACCCGAATAATTTATTTAGAGTGAATCAGAATATTAAACCCTAAGTATGTGTTGTACTTTGATTAACATAACATAGCGTTATTAAAAACATGAAAGCCTGCAAACAAAATGTTTTACAGGCTTTCTGCTATTAATCAATTTAGAGTTAATTATTTTAAACTTTCTAATAGTTTTTTAGCGACTAACGCAGAGGATGCAGGATTTTGTCCTGTAATTAAATTACCGTCTTGGATGGCGTACGCAGACCAATCGTCTTTTTTAGAATACAGACCTCCATTTTGGTTAAGCATATCTTCCACTAAAAATGGCACGACATCTTTAAGTCCAACTGCAGCTTCTTCAGTATTTGTAAATCCGGTTACTTTTTTACCATTAACCAATGGTTTTCCATCTGTACCTTTTACGTTCTTAAGTGCTGCTGGTGCATGACAAACAAAAGCAACAGGTTTATCTTGATTGTTAAACTTTTCGATTAAGGCAATTGATGATTTATCTGTTGCTAAATCCCATAATGGACCGTGTCCACCAGGATAAAATACAGCATCAAAATCATCTGGATTCATGTTTGCTAATACTTTTGTATTTGCAATTAGAGCTTTGGCCTCTGCATCGTTATTAAAACGCTCTGTAGCTTCGGTTGCTGCTTCTGGAGAATCACTACTTGGATCTATTGGCGCAGCGCCTCCTTTTGGTGTGGCAATAATAATGGTGGCACCTTTATCTAATAAGGTATAATAGGGGCTGGCGAATTCTTCTACCCAAAATCCTGTTTTTTTTCCTGTTTCGCCTAATTTATCGTGTGATGTTAATACAAATAATACGTTCATAGTTTTTTTATTTTTGTTCTAAATAGCGTCCAGAAGCTATTTTTTTCTTTGATTTTACAGTTTATAACTGTTATTAGCACTAATGCCAATATTTTTAATTTTTTATTAAAATTAATACGCCATTTTCACAATGGTTTCTACCTTATCTGGTGTTAATGATTTGTGCTCGCCTAAGGCTTTCCAACCACGTTCTGTAAAACGTTTTGAGATTTCTTCCGCTGTACCTTCATAATCTTTAGTGTAATCCGATAATTTGGTAGCGATACCCAAGTCATGGAAAAAAGCCACCGTTTTTTCGATAGCAGCATAGGCTTTATCGTCGGTACTCCCTTCGGTGATATTCCAAACACGCTCTGCATACTGTGCTAGTTTTTCTTTTTTAGCATCAAAATTAAACTTGTAATGGCTTGGTGCAATTACGGCTAAGGTACGTGCGTGGTCAATTCCGAATAAAGCAGTAAGCTCGTGTCCTATCGCGTGAACGGCCCAATCTGTTGGTACGCCTTTTTGGATGAGTCCGTTTAAGGCCATCGTACAACTCCACATAAAATTAGAGGCCGCTTTATAATCTGTGGGATCTTTTAGCACTTTTGGTGCGACTTCAATTAAGGTTTGTAAAATACTTTCGGCAAAACGGTCTTGTAATAATGCCCCAGTTGGGTAGGTCATGTATTGTTCTAAAACGTGTGTAAATGCATCTGTTAATCCATTTGCTAATTGACGCTCTGGAATAGAGCTAATCACCTGAGGATCTAATATGGAGAACTCAGGAAATAAACCTGGCCCACCCATACCGAGTTTTTCTTTAGTTTCAGCTCTTGTGATCACTGCACCGGAATTCATTTCAGAGCCTGTAGCAGGTAAAGTTAAAACTGTTCCAAAAGGCATTCCTTTTTCAGTTCTGATATTTTTGGATAAGATATCCCAAGGTGTATTGCCTTCAAATACAGCTGCAGCTGCTAAAAACTTGGTGCCATCAATAACCGATCCACCACCAACAGCTAGTAAATAGGTGATGTTTTCGTCTTTTATAACTTTTAAAGCTTCTATGAGTTTTGCGTATTCAGGATTTGCAGGAATGCCACCAAACTCAACAATATCTAAGTTAGCTAATGCTGTTTTCACTTGATCGTAAATGCCGTTTTTCTTAATGCTACCACCACCATAGAGCAGTAGGACTTTCGCATCTTTAGGAATTTCGTCTTCTAGTTTTTGTATCGTATCCTTTCCAAATATGATCTTGGTTGGGTTTTTAAATTCAAAATTGTTCATTTTACTTTTCGCTTTTAATTGTTAATCTGCGTGTTGTAATCAGCCGTTTATTCGATAACCGTTATTAAATCATCCATTTCTTTTCTCACTTTTGTGAGGTTTACTAACCAATCTGCATCTTCTTTTCTGAAGCCTATAGGTAATAGAACAGTACTACGTAATCCTTTTTCACGGAGCCCTAGAATTTCATCCACTTTATCTGCGCTAAAGCCTTCCATGGGTGTACAATCTACTTTTTCGTAAGCAGCAGCAACCATTGCCATACCTAGAGCTATATAGGCTTGTTTTGCGGCATGGTTAAAATTGTCTTCAGCATCTTGTTGTGGATACGACTCTAATAGCATCTGACGGTAATTTTCCCAACCTTCGTTTTTAAACCCACGAATGGTGTTGGTTAAATCGAACATATAATTTATACGATCTGCAGTATAATGATCCCAAGCGGCAAAGACAAGAAGGTGCGAGCACTCTGTAACAACCGACTGATTCCAAGCCACAGGCCTGATTTTTTCCTTTAACTCTTGATTCTTAATCACTATAATTTCAAAGGGTTGTAAGCCACTAGATGTTGGAGCCAAACGTGCCGCTTCTAAAATACGTTCAATTTTATCTTCTGCTACGGTTTTGCCATTCATTGCTTTTGCAGCGTATCTCCAATTTAATTTATCTAATAATTCCATAGTTATAATTGTGTTTTTAATTGTTAGTTCCTAATGTTTGTATGTGATTTGAAGTTATAATAACTTCGTCTTGGGTTGTTGTGTTTGCTAAGTGAATCATGGCTTCTGCTATGGTTGTAGCATTAACTATTCTGTAATTTTTCAATTTTCCAATTAATAAGGGTTGAATCGTTTGAAAGAATGTCATGCCTATTTTTTCAAAGGTTCTGTTTTCATTGCGCTTACCACCAATTAAAGCCGGTCTTAAAATGAAGGTGTTTTTTATATTTTCCTTTAAGACATCACGCTCCATTTCACCTTTCGTCTTGATGTAAAACGTCCTACTATTTTTATTCGCTCCCATGGACGATATCACTAAAAACGTATCAATAGTATTAGCTTTGGCTAGTTTTGCGGCTCCCACTGGTATTCCATAATCTATCTTTTTATAGAGCGTTTTGTCTTGTGTTTTCTTTTGTGTTGTGCCAATACAACAATATATTTCGTCAGCTGTAAAGTCGGACTTAAAGGTCTCTAAGTCTAAAAGATCTCCAACAAACTGTTTAACTTTGCTTGGTAAACCTTCAATTTTAGAACGCGAAAATAATTTGACGGTCTCGTAACGTCTATCATCAATTAACTTTTGAAGTAAATGACTACCAACTAAACCAGTTGCACCTAATATAATTGCTGTTTTTTTCATCTTATAATTTTATACTGTCCCAAGCTGCTTGATAAGCTTCTTCTATATGAGTTTTGTCTAATTGAAAAGCATTCATTTTTTGAGCCATCATTAAAAAGGATAGCGGATTAATGGCATAGGCATATAGCAAATAATTTGAAATCGGTTTTATAATCCCTTCTTTTTTACCACGTTCCCAAAGGTCGAGTAGGGGCTGTAAGTGCCTAATACCTTCCTGTCGGCTCGGTTCATCTATCATTGGTGTGTTATCACATTGCGCCAAAAACATCGCGTTTTCGCATTCTTTGAGTTTAAATTCTGCAATGCGTTTCCAAATGGTTTCAAAACCTGTTTCAACTGAAGCGGTTGTATCGTAAGTTGCAAATGCATAAGCGGTATACAGTGCTTTGACTTCGATATACGTTTTATTAATGAGATCCTGTTTGTTTTCAAAATACAAATAAATCGTAGCTGGTGACACATGCGCCATTTTTGCTATTTTGCTCATAGACGTGGCGTGGAATCCGTTATTGTTTACCAATTCTATTATCGCTTTGATAAGAGCGTTACGTTTATCTATACTTTTTTGAAGTTGTGCCATTAGGATCAAATAATCTACTGCAAATATATTAAAAAAATGAATGTTCATTCTTTTTTTTAACAAAGGTTTAGGTTCTAATCCCTAAAATTTGGTTATAAATTTTGAGTCCTAAAGAACTGCCAAAACTTATAGTTGAGTTGTTTTAAAGATGAAATTTTCACTGCTATTAAGGATAAAAAAGTTTCTAATAGGGCTAATATTTTCATTACAATAACAAGCAAAAATTTTAATTAATTTTAAAGTCTTATACTTGCAGCTTCGAGTTTTTTAACAAACCGAAAAAAATCAGCCCCAAATGATTAAAAGATTACTTTTTATAGCATTTATTTGCCTGCACGTAAATGTTTTTTCAACACCTATTTATGTTAATCAGTCGGCACTTCCAAATAGTGTTGGTTCTAGCAGGGCTATAGCAAGGTCCGAAAAAATAGTTACGACTGGCATGGCGGTTATAATACCTGAGTTTACAACTATAGTCACACCACCCAATGACGCCACGGATGTCGCAGTAACAACAAATTTATATTGGAATACTGTTTCAAAAGCAGATGGATATGCATTGACTCACGATACAACATCTGGTGGAACTGGTATTCTGAATAATTTCCATTTTGGTAATGTTTCGACTTACGATTTACCAACAGAATTACTAGCAGATTTACCAGAGAATAAAGATATCTTTGAAACGACTACACCTTATAATTTTGCTGGAAATGCAGTAGGTTTTTTAGAAGAAAGCTTTACTGAGGTCACAAATAAAATGGAGCTTCCTTTTATAACGACTTGGGGAACTACAGTGATCAACGAGAGTATAACCATTCCAACATTTCCAACAGAAAGCTATAATTACACAGTAGATTGGGGCGATGGTGTGATCGATACTGCTGTAAATGGTAATATCACGCATACTTATACCACGCCAGGTATTCAAACAATCTCAATAACTGGGCTGTTTCCTCGTATTTTCTTTGCTAATTCTGCTACCGATAGAACAAAAATATTTACCATAGAACAATGGGGTGATATTGAATGGTCCTCTATGGAAGCGGCTTTTTATGGATGCACCAATCTCACCATAACAAATCCAATAATTGATATTCCTGACCTGTCTGGAGTGTCCAGTATGGCTAGTATGTTTAGAAGGACAACTAATTTTAATGGTGATATTACAGCTTGGGACGTTGGCTCTATTACCCATATGGATTTTGTGTTCTCATTAGCCTTTGCTTTCAATCAGAATATTGATGGCTGGAACGTTTCTAACGTTCTGACTATGCAATCTATGTTTTCTAGTGCAATCACTTTTAATAAGAGCCTTAATAATTGGAATGTTGGTTTGGTTGAAAACATGAGTGGAATGTTTTCTCAAGCAATTTCCTTTAACGCGACTATTGATTCATGGCAAGTAGGGAATGTAACGAACATGACAGATCTGTTTTTTGGAGCAACTAACTTTAATCAGAACCTCAGCTCTTGGCAGGTTTCCAATGTAGAAAACATGACTAGAATGTTCAACTCTGCAAAAGCATTTAACGGTAACATTAGTGCATGGGATGTTTCTAATGTTACAAATATGGATGCCATGTTCGGGACAGCTTCTGTTTTTAATCAAGATATCAGTAACTGGAACGTTCAAAATGTTGAAATATTCACGAACATGTTTTTAGAAGCCTGGAGTTTTAATCAAGATATTGGAACTTGGAATATAACTTCTGCTACCAATATCACTGGCATGTTTGGTGGTGCTCAAACCTTTAATCAAGATATTAGTAACTGGGACACGAGTGGCATTACAAGTATGTTGGCTGTTTTTAATAATGCCATAGCTTTTAACCAAGATATAAGTGATTGGGATGTTAGCAATGTTACAAATATGGATGTGATGTTTCAGAACGCTAATAGTTTTGATCAAGATTTAAGTCTGTGGGAAGTAGTAAGCCTTACTTCTGCATCTGGCATGTTTAATAGTGTCACGTTATCTACAGCTAACTATGATGCTTTACTAATAGGGTGGAATTCCCGAAACCTGCAATCTAATGTGGCTTTAAGTGCAGGTAATAGTAAGTTTTGTTTTGCTACACCAGAACGTTCTAATATGATAACTGTAGATGGTTGGATAATTGTAGATGGGGGCAGTACTAGCGATACAAATGCCATATATGATACAGTTGCAGATGTTACCAGTCCTAATAGTTATACTTTACCTGCTATTTTAGGAACAGGTCTCACAGGTAATGAGCGTTATTACACAGAACCCAATGGAAATGGTATAGAATATGTAGCTGGCGATATTATTCAGTTTACAGATTTTGCTTCCTATCCGATAGACTTGTACATTTTTGATAAAACAGTTTGTAGTAGTTCGGAAGAACAATTTCATCTCGTTATTACTTTGACAACCATTCCATCCTGTACCAATTTAATAACGCCATTGGATATGACAACCAATGTTTCAATCGCAACAGACTTAACTTGGCTTGCAGTTGCAAACGCAGATGGTTATTTGCTAACTGTTGGCACAACTTCTGGCGCAACCGATATCTTAGATAGTTTTAATGTTGGCAATGTTACGACTTATGATTTAACGTCAGATCTAACTGAGAACACTGAAATCTTTATCACCATAGTTCCATTTAATTCAATAGGAAATGCTACAGGTTGTACAGAAGAAAGCTTTACGACTGAAACTATAGCAACCATACCAAATTGCACCACTTTAACCTCTCCTTTAGGCGACAGTATAGACGTTTCAATTCTTATAGATTTAGCTTGGACGGCAGTGGCAAACGCAAATGGATACGTATTAACTGTTGGGACAGCATCTGGTGGAACTGATATTCTGAATAATTTAGATGTTGGAAACGTCACCATTTACGATTTGGCAGGAGATTTAGCAGAAAATACAGAAATTTTCGTCACCATTATTTCGTATAATGCATTAGGAAATGCTACAGGTTGTGCAGAAGAAAGCTTTACAACAGAAACGATTCCTTCAGTTCCAAATTGTACAGCTTTAGATTCCCCTTCAAATAATGAAACAGGTGTTCCAGTAAGTACAGATTTGATTTGGAACGCAGTGCCAGACGCAGATGGTTATTTTCTTGCAGTTGGAACGACTTCTGGGGGAAATGATATCTTAGGTAATTTTGATGTAGGTAATGTTTTATTATACAATTTACCCAATGATTTTCCTTTTAGCACCGAAATCTTTGTAACCATTACCGCATATAATTCGGTAGGAAATGCTACAGGTTGTACTGAACGAAGATTTACTACAGAAAATGTTTCAGAATTTCTAGATTGTACAACCCTAACCTTGCCTTTAGCCGGTGCCAGTAACGTCTCCGTTTCAACTAATTTTTCTTGGAATCCTGTTGAAAATTCCAATGGCTATTTAATAAGTATTGGTACTGCATCTGTATTATTAGATGCTGCAGATGTAGGGAACGTGTTAACCTACGATATGCCTTTTGATTTGCCAGAGAATACGGAAATTATTGTACAAATTTCACCATATTTCACTCCAAATAACACCTTCGGTTGTGACTCAGAATCGTTTACCACCGGTTCGGTGCCTCATGTGCCAGAGTGCACAACCTTAACCTCTCCTTTAGATGGAAGTACAGCTATTTCAATCAGCACAAACTTGACTTGGACAGCAATTACAAATGCAGACGGTTATCGATTAACAATTGGTATATCATCTGGTGGAAATGATATTCTAGATAATCTTGATGTTGGTAACGTTTCAACTTTTAATTTACCAAATGATCTACCAGAAAGCACACAAATATTTGTAAGTATTTTTCCTTATAATGATGTCGGTGATGCTTCTGGTTGTAACGAAGAAAGTTTTACAACCGAAACCATTCAAGCGACTCCACAATGTACGATGTTAGTGTCGCCTTTAAATACCGGTTTTAATGTGTCTGTAGCCACAGATTTAGCGTGGAATGCAGTTACGAATGCCGTTGGTTATCTTTTAACTATTGGCACAACATCGAATGGAAATGATATTTTAGATGAATTTGATGTCGGTAATATGACCACATACGATTTACCAACGGATTTGCCAGAGAGTACAGATATTTATGTAATTATAATTCCGTATAACACAACCAATGATGCGATAGGTTGCACAGAAGAACAGTTTACCACAGAAACTTTAAATATAATTCCAGAGGACGATGCTACCAAATACGGATTTTCACCAGATGGAGATGGTGTCAATGATTCTTGGAGAATTGCCAAGATTGAAAATTATCCAAATAACGAAGTTATCATCTATAATCGATGGGGAGATCTGGTTTTCAGAATAAAAGGATACGATAATAATGCGAGAATTTTTAGAGGTGATGCCAATCAGAAAACCAATATGGGCGCTGGTGATTTACCATCAGGAACTTACTTTTTCGATATTCAAATCGATGGTACACATAATATAAAGAAGACCAAGGGGTTTTTAGTTTTAAAGCGCTAAGTATATGAAATTAAAAAAACAAAATAACCGTCTCGTGCTAGGTGTTTTAATCTGTGTCTTAAAATGCAGTACCTTATTTGCGCAGCAAACCGCATCATTTCCAGAGTATAATTTTAATCCATTTATTATAAATCCTGCTTATGCAGGCTTATTTTCTCAGACAGAAGCTACAATTGCTAATACAGGTTTTGGGGCGTTTGAAGGTGCTCCTAAAAATCTAAATCTCAGTTTCCATTCGCCTTTAAATGATGGTAAAATGGGATTTGGTGCAGCCATTGTTAGAGACGAGATTGGCGTCACCAGTTCAACCAATGCCTTTGTAGCCTATTCTTATAAAATACTCTTTGATTTTAAAGGGGGTCGGCCTGATTGGCAAAGTTACCAAACAGGATTTTTGTCCTTCGGTATTACAGCTGGATTACAGCAATACGAAGACAACTTATTAGCACTTAATATTACAGACGACGCTCAATTTGCTCAAAATATTGACGCAACCATTCCAACAGTTGGAGCTGGACTCTTATTTAACCATTCGCGTTTTTATGTTGGTTTTTCAGCTCCAAACCTTTTAGGTACAAGCTTAGCTACAGATGATGCGATAGCCTTAGAATTTCCTGTTTATGGTTATTTTGGGTATCGTTTTTATAATGACCGTTTCGAAAATTTTATGCTCAAGCCTAGTCTTTTTATTAAGCATGAAAAAGGTGCACCACTTTTAGCCGATCTTAATATGTCTGTAAGCTACAAAAACCGTTTAGAGCTTGGAGCAGGTTACAGAACCAATGCCTCATTTAATATTTTAGCAGGAATTTACCTTTTTAAATACTTTAGAATAATCTATCATTACAATATTGCAACGAATGATTCTCCATTAGGAAATACTCATGGCTTGGTTTTGAGCATGAGATTCGGTGAAGGTTATGTAAAGCAATAGCTCAAAATAACAATTTAATAATGGATGTTTTCAAGTTCTACATGCCATATAATCTAGTTGATGCTTTTTAATTTTGTCTAAGATTTTTTTTAAACAAATAGACTTGAGTCTACTTTTCAAAATCATTTATAACAAATCATAATACATATCATGAAAACGATAAAAAAATTATGCATTTTAGTATTGAGTACTTTTTAATTCTTTGCTTGTAAAGACAAAAAGAAGGCACCACTAAAACTGTTGCTGAAGAAGTAATAGAAGGAGCAACGGTTGAAGTTGAATACATACAAGCCCCTAATATCGTAGAAGTTGCCTCAGGAAACAATAATTTTTCTACGTTTGTATCAACTGTCGTTGCTACAGATTTAGCTAACACCTTAAGTGGTACTGGACCCTTTACAGCGTTTACACTGACAAATGATGCTTTTGCAAAGTTACCATAAGGAACTGTAGCGTCTTTATTGGGACCAGCAAACAAAGCAACATTAGCAGGAATTTTAACTTACCATCTCGTTTCCGGAAAATTTGAAGTGGATGCGGTAATCGATGAGATCAATTAAAACAATGGTAAATTAACGGTGACCTCGGTTTAAGGAGGGACAATTATTTTAAGTCTTAAGGATGGAAGCGTAATATTAGCAGATGCTAATGGTGTAAGGTCTACTATAGGTATAGCAGATGTTACCGCTTCTAACGAAGTTATCCATGCACTTGAAACTCTTGTAATGCCTAAGTAAGGATTACATCTTTGTATCCTATAAAAAAACCATTGCCATTTTTGTAGTCGTTTTTTTATGGATTAATGTGAAGCCTAACATTGCACAGATGCACAACGTTTGTGTAATAGTTATTTACCAACACTGTGATTAAAATTATCAAAAAAAATTCATGTTTTTAGTATTCAAAATTTATTTCTCTTAGATTATCACATAAATTATTACGAATAGTTTATATTATTTTTATACCAATTATCATTCCTCTTTTAAATCTTTGTTAGCGGTTAGTGCTTTTTTATAAGGCTCACTTTCATGTTTAAAAAGGACAAAATTCAATATTTTACAGGCCAAAATTAGATTTATAAACTTACGATTTCAACGGAGTTTACGACGAAATGTTTGATGAAAACAATGTCGTGAGACCGAATTATAAACTCTTTTCAAAACGAATAGCAAAAATGAGTAACAGCTATAGATTGGAATTAAATCAAATTTGAGAGATATTAGAAGACCACAATACAATTATTTTTTATAAATTCGTTAAAAGCCAACCTAACTACAATATAAATTTATGAATCTTATCGACTATATAATTATTGCATTAAAGGTAATTGTCAGTTTAAGTATTCTAAATGTATGGTTAATTCAGCCAAAGAAACCTACAAAATGGAGAGGTGGCAACGCTCAAACTATTTTTGAGGAGTTTGAAGTCTACGGCTTATCAAAATCATTTTGCTACGTGATAGGGGTTTTAAAAGTAAGTTTAGCCTTAATATTATTAGCTTCAATTCAATTTGAATCGTTAACGTTAATAGGTAGTTTAGGATTAGCTATTTTACTTTTAGGGTCTATAATTATGCATTTTAAAGTAAAAGACGAGTTGTTCAAATCATTTCCTGCCTTTTTATTTGTTCTCATGAATCTTGTTATCGCTTACATCTCTATTTAAAAATAGGCATAAAAGGTTTTAATCGCGATAAATAAATTTAAAGCCGCAAACGTAAATGAGGGAGACGAATTAATAAAATTATCTTTAATTTTAAGCCTGACTACAAATCCAGCAAGCATTAATAAACACAATCCTGCTGAAGCTAAGAGCAATAATATTGGATAAAAATACAGCCCAATTAAAGACCCTATTGCGCCTAATATTTGAAGAATCCCAGTTAGTTTTCTGTACTCTGGTAGCTTATATCTCTTAAACTCTTCAATAATAAATTTTGAGTAAAAGCAATTAATTCCGAAATAAATAAACGCCAAACTTGAAAACCAAGTTAATACGGTGAGTAAGTCCAAAAGTTGTATTTAAAGTTAAATAATCTTAGTGTTTAGCAAGGTTACAATAAAACTATAACTATTAGGGATAACAAAGGCAATTTTAAACACTTTTCAAATTAAAGCATCCAGTGGGTGTATGAGATTCCAGATTTTCAATAATAATAATAATAATAATAATAATAGATGAGTAATACGCGTGGCATGAATTTCATACTCATTTTTATTGGGATAAAGCACTTATAACTGTTAATGCGCATTGCGCAAATCTAAATCAAGCTCATTAAAGTTATGTGCAGCTTTAACTAAAAGGGTAGATCCAATAGATTCGAATAAATTATTGGTCTTTAAAACGAATTCTGCTTGTTTTTCAATGTTGTAATCTGGAATACCAATAATGGTAAGATTTGTAGCTTTTGATTCTTCTTCAATGATATTATAGAACGTTTTTTGTTCTACAGCATTATTAATGATTTTAATGTCCACATTGACGCGTATATCTTCAACAAGCTTAGATATTTTCGATTCAATAATGGAAACATCTACATTATTATTGTTTACAAAAAGCACTCTAATCGTTGTGTCTTGCCATCTAGGGGATGCAATTATGAAACGTGCAATATTAAGCATCATAACAGCGTTTTTACTATCCGTTTCCCGCCACCAAAAATCAACAGAACTATAATTTCCAAATTTTGATACGCGATCAAAATCTAAATACAATAAATTATAATCTAGATATAATAAGGTTTGTGTCATTTTAGAATATTCTCGAGAATCCTCTATACCTTTTGGCCAACCCATCATAATTGTATTAGGTTCGACACCAGAAAAACCAAAGGTTGACGCAATATTCGTAATACCACTATATATATTATCAACTTTTATTTGTCTAGCAAAAATTCCAAGGTCTTGATACATATCATCTCTAACCACCTGATCGATTTTTTTTAACGGCGGCTTGCTGTTTTCTTTATCTAAAATAAGCTTAAAATTGGTAACTATTCCTGTTCGACCAGAAACGGTTTTGCATAACTCTAATAAATAGGATTGATGATCACTTTTACCACTAAATAAAATAATATTAGGATTCCAATTTGAGTTCCCTTCTACTTGAGCATCAATTTTTTTCAAGCCCTTATTAACGACGTTTTCCCAAACACTTTTCCAAACATCGTTAGACTGCAATTTAACTTCTTTGCGTTGCAGCCCAAAATACATAACACTAATAACAGCTAATGCAGCTATCATAGCCACCAGGTCTAATTTAAACATCACAGCAAAACAGGCCATAAACCCAATTAAACCAATCCATCGCTTCACTTTAAAACTAGGTTGGAAGTCAGGATTTGCCCAGCTTTCAAGGAAAAATGAAATATTTATAAACCCATAAGCAGTTAAATAAAACATAGAAACCACACGAGCAATAATATCTAATTCCCCAATAAGAATGCCAACCTCAGCAATAATAAAAGCAAGAAACAAAGCATTAACAGGCTCGTTATTTGCTCCTTTTCCTTTGCTAAATAGGCTTGGAGTTACTTTATCAATAGACATGGCTTGCAAAATTCTAGGACCACCAAGAATACCTCCTAAAGCCGAGGATAATGTTGCACCCCAAATTCCCGCAACAACAGCAGGAGCAAAGAGCGCGATTTTCATTAAAATATTATAATCTGTTTTTAGCACTTCAGAATCGATGGTATATGCCATAAAAACAGCAAGTATTAGATAGACTACAAGACCAACAGCAATAGCATATAAAGTACCACGAGGAATAGCTTTTTTGGGGTCTTCTAAATCACCACTCATTGCAATTCCAGCTGTAAAACCAGTAACTGCAGGAAAAAACACGGCGAATACAACTTCTAAAGGCACCCCATTTTCGGTTGAAAATAAATTGACTGTGGTTGGAGCAAATTCTGTAGAGCCAAAGAATATTGAAATGAGCGAAACGCCAATGGCTGCTAGAATAATAAACTGAGTTTTGAGTGCGACCGAAGTACTTATAAGCGCTAAAATGGTTAGGGCGAAAAGTGCAATAGTTCCTGTGAGTCTTAAATCATTTATTGTAGTTCCAAATCCAAAATAGGCATTGAAACTTTCGGCAAAACCAATTAAATATAAAGCGATTGAAAACGCTGTGCCAACAAATAAGGCTATACCAATAGAACCACCAATAGGAATTCCCATACTTCTGGACAGCACATAATAAATGCCTCCAGCTCCAATTTTCTTATCTGTTGCAATAGACGATACACTTAGACCTGTAGTTACTGCAATAACATGCGCAATAAGAATAATAACAATAGCTCCAATTAAGCCAGCATTACCGACAACCCAACCCAAACGCATATACATAATAACACCAAGAATGGTTAAAACAGAAGGTGTGAAGACTCCAGCAAAGGTTCCAAATTTTCTTTTTTGAGGCATTAATAAAATTTTATCAATTGAAAAACATAATTAAAAGTGAATATAACTATTCTTTTTATGATAGATGGAATCTATAAAACATATGTGAAGTGATTTATATCATGTTTAAATATGGGAGTTATTAATAAATTTGGACCATTAAAATTAAACAGATAAAAACTATAAAACAGTTACTAAAACCGTCAAATTTTATGACATTCTTCGTCCTATTTATTCTTGGTTTCTCCTACGTAAATGCCCAGGTACGCGATACAAATCAAACAGATCCTAACAAGCTCGAAATCATATTACCATCAGACATATTACGGGATGTTAAAATCTATTTACCTGATGCTAAACTTATAAAGATAGAAGCTCTTGATAAAGATGGCCATGTATACAATGCTAAAGCGATACAAAGTTTTGATGACACAAGTATTTTAGATGGCAAGGCCATAGTTAATGGTGAATATTTGCCTATTAAATTAATCGTTAAGGACGATAACTTTTATTACCCCTTAAAGGCCATAACTAAAGACGTTATTTTTTTAGATATTAAGGCTATAGAAGAAGGAGGAGAACTATTACCCGTATAAGGAGTTCGTACATCGGGTCATATTGTTCATATCAGAGCAATTGGGAAATATTCTAAATTCTATACCATTTTTGCGATCTCTCCAGAGGGTAGGGTTAATGATGTGAAAGGCATAAAGATGCTCCGTACTAAAGGTGAAACGACTATAAAAGGAGTGTCTATTTTTGCTCATGTTAAAGCCTTATGGCAGACCTAATGATGCTGTAATTGGTTATACAAATTTTACATACTAGAATAAGAAGAAATATATACCAGTATTACTGTGAAAGTAAAAAAGTCAAGTTTTTCACTCTAGTTAGATTGAAAAATTTGGAGTAGATATAATGCATAGCCGAGTAAAAATTTGAGTTTTAGGTATCAGAGATTATTAAGAATAGTATCCTGTAATTCAATTCAAAGGTTAACATGAGCTTCATCCGTTAATTCGACTCCAAGAACACGCTTGCGTTTTCGCAAATACGAATAAAACTCTTCCTAAATTTCACAGTGAAAATAAAGTATATACTTAAAGGTATTATGAATATCAAATTCTTGTTTAGCATATTGATTTCCGATGGTAAAAATAAAGCTAGCGCCTAAGTTTTGAACAGCGCGCTAGAGTAATCAAAAGTTTTGTGATGTATTCCTATTTTTTATTCCAATTCCAAACGATTGATTTTCAAAGTTGACTATCATATTACGAAAAACAGGAAGTTCAAAATTATTGATGTTGTATAAATAGTGTAACTTACAAGTATAAAAACAACGAGCATGATATCACGATTTTCTCTTTTATTCACACTAGCAATTGGTATTCTTTTTTTTAGTTCTTGTTCAGATTCAAATAAAGAATTTGCTACTATGATTATTCATGGCGGAACGATATATACTGCAGAGTCAATTCAAACAAACGTAGAGGCTGTAGCTACAAAAAACAATATGATTCTTTTTGCAGGAAGTTTAGCCGAAGCCGAAACCTATAAGAACGAACAAACGCAGCTTATTGACTTAAAAGGCAAGACAATGACCCCAGGTTTAATTGAAGGTCATGGCCATTTTATGGGATTGGGCTATAATGAACTGCGTCTCGACCTTATGAACACTAGGAGCTACCAAGATATTATTGATGCGGTAGCTGAGCGCGTTAAAACTGCTGAGCCTGGTGAGTGGATTACGGGCAGAGGGTGGCATCAAAGTAAATGGGATAGTATGCCTTCTGACCTTGTTAAAGGGTTTCAAACACACCATAGACTTAGTGACGTGTCTCCGGACAACCCTGTATATTTGAGTCATGCCAGCGGACATGCGGGCTTTGCCAATGCTAAAGCTATGGAGATTGCAGGTTTACAAGTATTAAGCAAAGACGGCATTAAAACGTTTGAAATGGAAGGAGGTGAAGTTATTGTAGATCAATCTGGAAGACCAACAGGGGTTTTCAATGAGCGTGCTCAGTCGTTAATTGGCAAGCACATCCCTGAGAACACACCTGAAACAGATAATCAGGCCTTTAACCTCGCTATTGAAGCCTGCTATAAAAACGGCATTACCAGTTTTCATGATGCAGGAATTGGTAGAGAAACGATTGCACTCTATGATCAAATGAAGTCGAACGATAACATGGGAGTTAGAATCTATGCCATGCTTACGGGTTGGGATGAAGAACTGCTTAATGAATGGTATTTAAAAGGACCAAATGTAGATCCAGATCATCGTTTTACGATTCGTTCCGTAAAATTAAACTGCGATGGTGCTTTAGGATCACGTGGTGCTTGGCTTTTAGAATCCTACTCAGATCGACCAAACCATTTTGGACATGAGACACTTCCGATGGATTTTGTCAAAAAAACGGCCTCAAACGGCCTTAAAAATGGGTTTCAAGTATGTGCGCATGCCATAGGTGATCGCGCTAATAGAGAAATTCTAGATCGCTATGAAGCGGCATTAAAAGAAGATTCAATGTTAGGTGCTGATCACAGATTTCGTATAGAGCATGCACAACATTTGCATCCAGATGATATTCCTAGATTTGCAGAATTAAATGTGATCCCAGCAATGCAAGCGGTACATATGTCTTCAGACAGACCATGGGCGATTGACCGTTTAGGGGAAAAACGAATTAAGGAAGGCGCCTATATGTGGCAAGCCTTATTGCAAAGTGGCGTCCCAATTGTTAATGGAACTGATGTTCCTGTGGAACCTATTAATCCTATAGCCAGCTTCTATGCTAGTGTAAGTAGGAAAACACTCAAAGGTATTCCAGAAGGAGGCTATGAACCAGAGCAAAAAATGACCAGAGCACAAGCTTTAAAATCATATACATTAGATGCCGCTTATGGTGCTTTTGAAGAAGGTATTAAAGGCTCTATTAGTGCAGGTAAGCTGGCGGATTTTACGATTTACAATCAAGACTTAATGACGGTAGCCGAAGATGATATCTTAAATACGTCAATAGTAATGACTATTTTTGATGGTAAGATTGTTTACGATGTGAATGAATAAATCTACTTAAAACTAGGATAATAAAGAGTAAATAATACGCACCAAAGGTCCTTTGTGTTTCCAATTGGATTTGATAGAGTGGGACACTGCATGAAGTCGCTTTGCGCGTTGATCCAAAATGAAACAACTCGCTTTCGTAAAAAAGATTTAAGTAGAGAGAACAGATGTGTTGCCTAACATTTTAGTTAGACAATTATAATGTCTTAAGATGGCACTGCATATTGTCTTAAAAGTTCTAATGAAACATGTTGTAAAGCCAGCTCATGAGTAGCTTTTAAATCTACTAGTGGCGCACAATTTGCTTTTTCAGCTTCTTTCCAACGAGAAACGCATAAACACCATTTATCTCCAGGTTTTAGGCCAGGGAAATTCCATTGTGGAATTGGAGCTATCAAATTATTTCCTCTAGATAAAGAATATGCCAGGAAGTCTTCAGTAACAATAGCGCAAACCACATGAGTTCCATAATCGTCTGGAGTGGTGTTACAAAAACCATCACGTAAATAACCCGTCATAGGATCGCAAGAGCAGTTTTCTAGAGGGTCGCCTAAAATATTTAAAGTCGGTTTGGTAGTAGTCATGATTCCTGATTTTATTGAACAATGCAAAGATAATGTTGTAATTTTCTATTTCATCACCAAATTTAAAAGAATTAATACCACAAAAAGATCAGGTCATATGTTACAAAATGTTTTATTAGAACGCGAAATATATGCATCAGAAGAACATAAAATGATGCAAGAAATGATCCAGGATTTCATCAAGAATGAAATAATCGATCACACAGAAGAATGGGAAAAAAGGGGTATGGTTAGTCGAGATATCTGGGAACGTGCCGGTGAATTGGGTTTGCTATGTATTGATATGCCCGAACACTATGGCGGCACTGGTTTAGATTTCAGTTTTAGCGCTTTATTCATTGAAGAATTGGGAAAAGAAGGCATCAACGGACCAGGTTTTTCGTTGCATTCAGATATTGTTGCACCATATCTCTTAAAATATGGTACCGAAGCTCAAAAGCAAAAATATCTACCTCCTATGGCTTCCGGGCAACTGATTACTTCCCTTGGTATGACCGAACCGAACTGTGGTAGTGATCTCAAAGCTATCAAAACAAATGCGGTAGATAAAGGAGACCATTATTTGGTAAATGGACAGAAAACCTTTATCACAAACGGTTATATGTGTGATATGTCTATAGTAGCCGTGAAAACCAATTTGGGAACTGAGATAGAAGGCGTCTCTTTATTAATCATGGAAAGCAGTTATGAAGGCTTTGAAAAGGGAGTCCCTTTCAATAAAATAGGTATGAAAGCCCAAGATACCTGCGAATTATTTTTTGATAATGTCAAAGTTCCAAAAGAAAATTTATTAGGGGAAGAAGGCTTAGGTTTTAAAATAATGATGACAGAATTGGCTAGAGAGCGTTTAACAGTGGGGCTTAATGCTATTGGTGGTGCGGAAGGGGCCATAGAAAAAACTATTGCATATACCTCTACAAGAACTGCCTTTAAAAAACCAATTGCGAGTTTTCAAAATACACAATTTAAGTTGGCAGAATGTGCAACACAATTACAAGTTCATCAAGCGTTTTTAGATCGTTGTACACTGTTATTATCTGCGCATCAACTCACTGCAGAAAGCGCTTCAATGGCGAAGTATTCGGCAACAGAAATGCACGGTAAAGTCGTAGATGAATGCCTGCAGTTATTTGGAGGATACGGCTATATATGGGAATACCCAATTGCCCGTATGTATGCGGATAATAGGGTCGCCAGAATTTATGCTGGCACTAATGAGATCATGAAAGTATTAATCGCTCGCGGTTTGTTTAAAGAACTGTTTCAACACATGAAAGCAATGGAGAACAAACAATAAAAAATTAAGGCCATACGACCACTATGATCTAGAAGAATATTTTTATATCTCATACGAAATGAATTTTAAAATGAGACATAAATGATAGGCGCTAAATTGGACTTAAATGAATTATAAAAGCCAAGCATAGCACTTAGCTACAGTTTTATTTTCTAATAAAACCTGACAGTAGGTATAAGTACGAGAGAAACAAATTATATGGGCTATTTTAATAAGTGTTGGGTATAACCACTAAAGTAGAAAGAGAGAATTTGTAAAGACTTGTCTTTTACGAAATAACATTCTATTGAACATCAAAAATAGGACTCTTGTTGCTTTTGACTTTACGAAAAAAGCTGACTTCTGGAAGTGACTAAAGAATCATGCAATTAGTTTATAGTTTTAAGTACCGCTCTCTGCAAATCCGTAAGCCAAGGTAGAGCATCCAAATAACGATAGTCTATAGTAGTTAACGGGCTAAAAATAACATTATTTACCACTTTTAGGTCAACCTCACCTTTATCATGAAATATATTAGTTGCATTTGACAAATCACAATCCTTAACTATCGAATGCAGCCCATCACTATCAATTCCGTAAAGCTCGCTTGCGGTTATTCGATTATTTACGATGAGCGTATTGGTAGAAGTACGTGTCATATTTACGCCTCGCAAGTTCCCTATGATTTCATTATTTGAAATTATGGTATTTGAAACACCATAATACGTCGTAATACCTGCTGAATTTGAATGTACTGAGCCGTTTCCATTATGCATTATTATATTGCTTAAAACAGAAATATCTTTATTTGTACTTCCCTGAATAAACACACCTTTAGTAGCATTATTGATGAAAAGGTTATTTCTGACAATAGAATTAAACGCGGGGTAACCCTCATGTCCTATAGTTAATCCATTTCCATTGGCTGAACCAGAGGCGTTAATACTTATTGAATTTTCGAAAATACCGTTTTGAAGATTCATTGTTATATTTGAAGCGTTACTCGTTCCACAATTATCTACATACACGCCTTTCACATGCATATTTGGACTATTTATAGCGCCAATAGCGGAATCGTGAGTGCCAGTAAAATAACCTCCAATAATTGTATTAAAACGTCCGCCATCCACTTTAATTCCCATCTTCCAAGTATCATGTACTTCTACATCTTGTAAGGTGGAATTAGTGCAGTTTATTAAGTGGATATTACCTGTATCAGTGCTCGCTGTGGTATGAACTTCTCGACAAACCACACCTTTTACCAAAGCATTATTTACATTCGTAAGCTTAATGGCATCATAACCCACATTCGTAAGATTAGTCCCGTTAATTTCCCCTCCAATAATCGTGATTCCAGTAGTTGTAAAACCTCTATTTTTTATGACTGCACCGCCAATCATAGGGCTAGATGTATTAATAATAGCATCAATAAAATTTAAAGTTTGGTTATTGTTTATTAGAATTGCGCGATTTACAGTTATGTCATTCGTGATTTTTACAGGAATTGTACCTGCTGACAGTAATGCATAATTAACAGCTAAACCATTATTGCCAAACCATTCCGACTTTACTATTTTAGTACTACAACCCTCCAAAAATTCTACTATGCCATTAAATATGGGATATAAACCTGCACTAACTTTGCCCTTAATTTTAAAAGCAGAGGAGCCCTGCAATTCAAACAACCCAGTGTTTTCTACCTTTAATGTTATGTTTGAAGGTATTGTTATACTTTCATCAATAATTATTTTCCCTTTAATTATTAAAATACCCGAACTATTTAATCTCTTAATTGCTTCCTGTAAGGTGCTTGATGTCCCATTTATAATTACGATACTTTGACGAGCTGTTAGTGTTTCTCGTTCTCCCGGATTTTCTATTGGTTGCACAACTGTAAAACTGTAAAATGTTAAAATTACAGCAAGTGCTAAAATCATTTTTTTCATTTACAGCGTTTGTTATTGTTTGAGGTTTTTAAGATGCCTTTCTAATGTTTTTAGACTTACTTTTAAATTCTAACGCAAGCTCAATCCTTCTTTCTTAATTAATTTTTTAGCTCAACTTCATAAGTCAAATCATCAGGCACTTGCGCACGATTAAAGTTATGAAGAAATTTATAAAAATAGTTTGGACAAGACAATTATTTCGAAATATAAAAAAGAAACAAATTATTTAAAACTTAAAAAAGGCAACTCTGATGTTAATAGCTAATTAAAAACAAATAGACTAAGTACGCTAATGGCAATAAGTAATTTGGCGCACAGTGTCTTAAGCCTTTTAGATCGTAGCTCGCTACTATTATCAGCGTATCAATTTTACTGCACAAAGCACTTCAATGGCAGAGTATGTCGTAACAGAAACACATAGTAAAGGCATAGATGAATGCCTGCAGTTATTTGGAGGTTACGACTATATATAGGAATCCCCAATTGCCTGTATGTATGCGGATAATACGGGCGCCAGAATTTATACTGGCACCAATGAAATGAATAGGCATATTTTTTATATCTTTAAAGTTGAAGAATAGATTTTTTTATATACTTATTTCTATTTTAAGGAAGACATTGAGAAAATGAGTTTTAATTCTTACGGAAAATTCCGTATACCTTAATTAGTATAAGCTAATTGGTATACGGGTTTTTTTATGCCAATTTTTAAAATATCAATAATGAAAAAAAATATTAAAAGCAGTTTAGTAGGGTTACTGCTAATTGGTGGTTTAGCCATTGGTGTCATTTACTTTTTTCCTGAGGTATTATAAAGTTCAGCATTTGGACAAAGACTACTTCTGAAAATGGAAGATGATCAAGTCGCAGAATTTTATTTTAAAGGCAGCCAAAAAACAAAAGAGACTCTTTGTATGAAAGGTGTTATATATAATAATATACTAAATGATATAAAGGAAATACTCAATAATAATCCTGAAATTACAACATTGGTTATGGAAGATGTTCCTAGATCTATTACTGATGAAATCTATGTTATAGGTACATTGCCCTATCCAAATTTTTAAACCAGCAATAGATCAAGTTACAAAAAAAAGTGCCTTAACAATATCATTTGGATATGATGACCCCAAAGATAAAACCAAAGATTATTGGATCTTTTCATCAGATAATGGTCCATTTCATAGAAAAGGAATTCCAAATATGAACTTTAGGGAAGAAGGTCATCCAGACTATCACAAATACACGGATGATTTTGAAAGTAGAAACCCTGAATATTATCAAAATGTTGTGAACCTAATGCAAAAGAGTATTGAACAAATAGATCAAAATTTTCCGAGTAAATAATGATAACCAAGAGCGCTATAAAAATAGCATACGATAGTATTAAGGATGATATTCTGAAAACACCTTTAATATATTCTGAAAAGTTGAGTGAAATTTCTGGTGCGAATGTGTATTTAAAAATGGAGCATTTACAACTAACAGATTCATTTAAGTTACGAGGTGTTTTAACAAAAGTAAACAGTATAGATAAAAAGGATTTTAATAAAACTTTTGTTGCCGCATCAACAGGTAACCACGCCGCCGCATTTGGGTATGTTTCAGATAAATTTGGCTTTAAAGGGAAACTATTTTTACCTAAAAATATAGAAGAAGAAAAGTTAAAAGGAATTTCCAAGTATAGTCTTGATACTGTTATATATGGGAATACAAGTATGGAAACCGAAAAAAAAGCAACTGAATATACTAAAGAAATAGGTGGTGTTTTAATTCATCCCTATAATGATACAGAAATTATAAAAGGTCAAGGAACAATTGCTATTGAAATAGAAAATCAATTACCCGAAGTAGATACTGTAATTGCACCTATTGGTGGAGGTGGACTTATTTCTGGAATTTGTTCTTATTTTTCAGAGTATAAATACGTACGAGTAGTAGGTTGTCAGCCCGTAAATGCCTCAGAAATGTATGATTCAATAAAGCACAATAAAATTGTCCCTCCAAGTACATTACACACGATTGCAGATGCTGCAGCTGGTGGAATTGAAGATAACGCTTTAACTTTTGAAATTTGTAAAAAACACCTTTCTGGCATCACCTTAATAGAAGAAGAAACTATTAAAAAAGCCGTAGCGCTCATGTATAAATATCATAATACGAGTATTGAGCCAACAGCCGCATTACCTGTCGCTGCTCTATTAAAGGACACATCATATTGCAATAAAAATGTGGTGTTAGTCCTAACAGGAAAGAAGATAAATCAAAACATATTAAAACAAATAAACGAACATTATGGCGACTGTTATTAATCTTAAAGACATTAAGTCTATTATAAAAAATGTAGATGTTGTTGCAGCTATGGAAGAAGGATTTATTCAATATAGCAATGGTAACACTATAGTACCACCAGTTGGAGAATTACTATTTGAAGACCCTAAAGGCGATGCACATATTAAATACGGATACATTAAAAATGATGATTATTATGTTATAAAAATAGCATCTGGATTTTATGACAATGCAAAATTAGGAATACCATCGAGTCAAGGCTTAATGTTGTTATTCGATCAGAGAACAGGTGTTCCCAAAGCTATTTTATTGGATGAGGGGTTTTTAACAGATATTAGAACTGCTGCAGCTGGTGCATTGGCGGCAAAATATTTTGCACCTAAAGACATAAGAGCAATTGGCATTGTAGGTACAGGAATACAAGCAAAATTGCAATTGCAATATCTTCAAAAACATACGCCGTGCAAATCGGTTTGGGTTTGGGGAAGAACCGAAAAAAATGTTGATAGTTTTGTAAAAGAACTGGGAGCAGATTTTGACATACAAATCGCAGAAACCCTTTCTCAACTTGCTAAAAACAGTAACTTAATTGTGACGACAACACCTTCCGAAATCGCATTATTAAAAGCGGATGATATTCAAAAGGGAACTCATATTACGGCAGTTGGATCAGATACAGCACACAAACAAGAATTAGAAAGTGAATTACTTAAAAAAGCAGATATAGTGGTTGCAGACAGCATGCCACAAAGTAAAAGTAGAGGTGAAATATATAGGGCAATAAGTGATGGTAAAATTTCAGAAAGCACAATTATTGAGTTAGGAACTGCTATTCAAGATGCAAAATTACAGCGCACAACTGAAGAACAAATTACAGTTGTAGATTTAACAGGCGTGGCTGTACAAGATATTATGATAACCAAAGCTGTTTATAACAGTTATATTAAAAAATAAAAATTATGCTTCAATTTGTTAGCAATACAGGTGGCGGGAAGCCTGTCGATTTTGAAACAGCCATATTAGATGGTTTTGCAGTAGATGGGGGTTTGTATGTGCCAGAAATACTACCAGACATCACATTAGAGCAACTCAAAGAATGGAAAAGTCTGGGTTATGTAGAATTAGCTTTTGAAATACTTTCGTTGTTTATAGATCGGTCAATTATGTCTTCCGACGAATTAAAAAAAATACTTCAGACAGCTTACGAACCTTTTGAAAATGAAGAGATTATTTCTTTACATCCCTTACAATCTAGAAAAGACACCTATATAATGGAGTTGTTTCACGGACCAACACTTTCTTTTAAAGATGTAGGACTCGCCTTTTTGGTTAATTTGGTTAACTTTTTTTTGGATCGAAAAAAAGAACATCTTACGCTTGTTGTTGCTACAACAGGAGATACTGGGCCCGCAACGGCATACTTTGCCGCTGGAAAATCTAATTTAGAGGCTTGGGTATTGTACCCAAAAGGATTGGTAACGAAAGAGCAAGAACGGCAAATGACAACATTGCAAGATGCAAATATTCATCCAGTTGGCGTATCAAATTGCCCAGATGGAGGAGACGATTTAGATCTTGTGATTAGTAAATTATATGCGAATAAACCCTTTAAGGAAAAGCTTAAATTATCGAGTGTAAATTCTATTAATTGGGGACGTATAATGATGCAAACTGTGCATTATTTTTATGGTTATTTACAAGTTGTTGAAACTATTGGAGAACAGGTTAATATGTCGGTTCCTTCTGGTGGATTTGGAAATTTATGTGCAGGAGGATTGGCGCGTAAAATGGGATTACCTATAAAATATTTAGTAGCAGCAAGTAATGAGAATGGATGTTTACATCGTGTTTTTTCGGAAGGTCGGTTTACAAAAGAAGACATTATTGAAACACCTTCTTCTGCCATAGATATTTTAATTCCGTATAATTTTTGGAGGTATCTGTATTTCTGTATTGATAATAATACAGAGCGCATAAAAAAATGGATGGATGAATTTAAAACTACAGGAATTGTAACCTTCGACAAAGCCACTTTTGAAACCTATAAAAAAGGATTTCTATCAAATAGTACCTCCGCTAAAGATACTCTAGATGTCATTGACGAGTTATATACATCTGAAGCGTATTTACTCGATCCTCATGGTGCAGTTTCATTGCAGGCTACAGACGTTTTAAAAAACAGTTTAGGCAGTGAGAAATTGATATGTTTTGCAACGGCACATCCTTCAAAATTTCCAGAAGTCATAAAAAAAGCATTGCATACAGAAACATTGCCAAAAGAAGCTACACATAAAAGTATAGAAAAAGCGAAGGGGCTTTGTGAAAAAGTTTATTTATGTGAGCACTCACATCTAGAAGATGCTCTTATTCATGCAATGGAAACTAACTGGGATTTAACCAAAGGAAACTAATATGGCACAGTATACCGTTTTAAATGATACAGATTTACAAACTATTTTAACGCATTATTCGGTCGGAAAGGTCTGGTCTTATAAAATATTAAGTGGTGGTTCAGAGAACACCAATTATTTTATAAAGACAGAGCATAATGCTTACGTGTTAACCATCTGTGAGCAAAAATCACCTAAAGAAGCGAAAGACTTGGCATTACTATTAGACTATTTAGCCCTCAATAATTTTGCAACTTCAAAACTAATAAGAACTTTAAAAGACAAACTAACGGTAACATTTAACAATAAACCTGTCATACTAAAAGCCTTTATTGAGGGCGATATTGTTCAAGATTTATCCGAAAATCTATTGCTGTATTTAGGAAAAGAGCTGGCTAAATTACATCAAGTGAAAGTGCCAAACTATGTTCCAAAAACTTTAAATTATGGGAGTGTAAATCGTTTCGATGAAGTACAGATATATGCACCAGATTCTGCTTTCTATAAATGGTTAAAAGATACACAGCACTATATCGAAAACTACATACATTCAGAATTGCCAAAGGCATTGATACACAGCGATATTTTTTATAGTAATATTATTGTTAGTAAAGATCGAAATAGCGTCACTATTATGGATTTTGAAGAGGCTTGTTATTACTATCGCGTGTTCGATATAGGCATGACGATTGTTGGGACCTGTAGAAGCGGAGACACAATTAATCTTGATAAAGTAAGGCATTTACTTAGCGGTTATCAGCAGCATACTAAATTATTAAAACTAGAAGAAAAGGCACTAAAAGCATTTACTGTTTATGCGGCTGCAGGAACTGCATTTTGGAGGCATCAGCATTTTAATTATATAAATATCATAGCTGAAAAAAAAGAGCATTATTTAGAAATGCAATCATTGGCAGATACTATTATGAACCTATCAGATAATGATTGGGTCTAACCTGCAAATACAAAGTATGGAGCTAAAAAGGTACACTGTACATTTTTTTAGCTCTAAATAGTCTATTTAAATGTATGGCGTTGCTCTGCTGTTGAAGATGCGTTTAGCAATTCATTAAATGTTCTTACGCTATTAAAATCGCGGGTAATAGCTTCAGATACAGCAATTCCAGAAATACCTATTTCTAATATGGCCGTAACGTCATTTATGGTAATCCCTCCAACTCCAATAATTGGTATTGGGGTTTTTAACACATCTGTAATCGCCATATAGCCTTTTAAACCTAAAACAGGAGGTACATTAACTTTCGTCGTAGTTTCTTTAAAAGGACCTAAACTAATATAGTCGATGTCTTTATCCAATAATGTCTCACAATCCTGTAAGGTATTTGCTGTGCCGCCAATCATTTGCCAAGAATATAAATATTTTCTAGCTACAGTAGGGCAGGCGTCTGTTTGTCCTAAATGCACACCATCTGCTTTAACTTCTTTTGCTATTTTATAATGATCGTTAATAATTAATCGGGTCTGAAAATGAGTCGTAATTTCTCTAGCGGCTGTAGCTATCTTTAACAATTTCTTTTCTGAAATATTTTTTAAGCGTAATTGCACTAATTCTGTGCCAGAAGAACAGGCTTTTTGAATGTTTTCAAGATGCGCTGCCGGAGAGTTTCCCTGCGATATATAATGTAGTTTAGGTATAATCATGTCTTTGTTTTTTCTGTTTTATAAAGGCTATTTATAATTTGAAAATATATACAAATATAATAAGGGTGTTAAAATTATAGCGCATAGAGATTACAGAGATTATAACTATTTTTTAGAACAGTCTTTAAAACGGGCTAAATAACAGATTATAATAGGGGTTGATTACAAAGCGCAACTCCGTCTTGGTTTGTGCTTTCTTTTTAAATACAAACATTTTTCTTAATAGTTAAATCATCTTTTACTCTGACGAAATTATCATTTACTCAGCTGTTATAGGCTTTTATGTAGAAATTCGCTTTATAAATATATAAAGTTAAACGTTATGCTTAAAAAATATCCTATTGCTAAATGGTCATTAATCTCAGTAGTAAGTTTAATTGTGATATTTATTTCTTTTGGAATATGGTTTGTGAATTTACTACCTCTAGACGAAATGAAAGTAAGGTTAAATACATTAGAAACAAGTTCAGTTGATAATATTCCATATTTAGCTGAGGCTATTATCCCAAAACGCGGGAAAATATTAGCAGTAGTTACAAGTACTAATATTATGGGAACTAGTGATAAAAGCACAGGTTATGAATTAACAGAGTTATCACGGGCTTATTATGTTTTTAAAGCCAATGGTTTTGAAGTCGATATTGCAAGCCCATCAGGAGGTAAATCGCCAGTTGTTATTGATGACGATGACATGGGGAGATTCGATTATGCGTTTTTAAACGATTCCATTGCACACTATAAAACAAGCCATACAATTGCTATGAATGATGTGCTTGCAGAAGACTATCAAGCTCTATTTTTTGTTGGAGGAAAAGGTGCTATGTTTGATTTTCCCGATAATAAAGCCATCCAATCTATAGTTCGTAATTATTACCAATCTGGTAAAGTAATCGGAGCAGTTTGCCATGGTCCAGCGGCATTGGTTAATGTGACTTTAGATAATGGACGTCCGCTTATTGAAAACAAAAAAGTAAGTGGATTTACAAATAAAGAAGAATTACTTTTAATCCCTGATGCAAAATCAATATTCCCTTTTCTTTTACAAGATAAATTGACTGCTCAGGGCGCACAGTTTAATGAAGGCGCAATGTATATGGAGAAAATTAGCCATGATAAAAACTTGGTAACCGGTCAAAACCCATGGTCTACATGGCTTTTAGCAGAAACCATGATTACTCAATTAGGGTATAACCCAAAATTCAGACAAATTACGGCAGAAGAAAATGCTATAAAAGTTTTGGAAGTTTATGAAAATGACGGATCAAAGAAAGCTAAGACATTAATAGAAACGATGGCTTCTCAAGAGCACAGCCCAATGGCTAGAGAATTGATCGCGTCACATAGTATAATAGCTATTATGCAAGGGGATATAGGGCGCTTTTTTAGTTTAGTTGGTTTAGTTTCTTATGCTAAAAGTAAATCTAAGAATTAGTAAATACCATAAGATGAAAAAAAAAGGCATTACAATTTTTAAAGGATTTTTCCTTTTTGTTGGACTACTATCAATTGTAACTATAACTGCTATTTTATGGCCTTTGCCAACAATGAAAACTCCAATAAAACATTCCGTTATTTTAATAAAATCTATAACTATAATTGATGTCAAAACAGGAAAAACTTTAAAGAATAGAGACCTTTTAATCGAAGGGAATACGATCATATCAATAGACACCACTGGCATTATAAAAGTACCAAAAACTACTTTTGTTATTAATGGAGAAGGGAAGTATATTATGCCTGGCTTATGGGATATGCACACGCATTCTAATCATCAGTCTCCTTGGTTACATCATCCATTATACATAGCAAATGGAGTTACAGGAGTTAGAGATATGTCTGGCACATTAGATAAAAATGACAGTTACTGGGTTGGTAGTAATGAGCGTTTAGAGTGGAATAAAGATTTACTAAATAATAAAAGAATTACGCCAAAATATGTTTTGCAAAGTAGTTATCAAATAGATGGGAAATCTTCGGTGCCAAATGGTTCTCCATCATTTTTTAAATTAGAAAACACAAGTGATGTTCCCAAACTTTTAAATTTTTATAGAAAAGAAAATGTAGATTTCATAAAGGTTTATCAGCAAATACAGCCTAATTCATATAGAAAACTAGCACTTGAAGCTCCAAAGTATGGAATACATTTAGCCGGACACAAGCCCATGTTTTTAAGTTTAGAAGAAGCCATTAATCTTGGACAGAAAAGCTTTGAACACGGACGTATATTTATGTTTGAATCTTTCCCAAAAGCAGATAGTTTAAAAAACCCTAATAACTGGAAAACGTTTTATTCTAAATCAAAAAAATCTATAATATCAAATTATGATGAAAGTATCGCAATAAGACTGATGGAATTAATGAACGAAAAAAAGGCTTACTGGACACCCACGCTACAAACATTAAAGTTTGAAGCAAATGCTCATAAAGAACAATTTCTAGACAACTCAAATCTTAAATATGTAACACAAATAAGAAAGACGTTGTGGTGGGGAATAGATGCAAATAGCAATAAACAAAGCAACTTATCTCCGGAAGGAAAAGATGTAAGTAAAGATTTTTATGAAACTTTAAAAAAACAAATAAAGAAGGCCAATGATATTGGAGTGCCAATTATGACAGGTACAGATGTAACAGACAGTTATACGTTTGCAGGCTTCAGTATACATGATGAATTAAATGAGTTAACAGAAAGTGGGTTGTCTAATTTAGAGGCACTGCAAGCTGCAACGCTAGTTCCTGCTCAATATGCAAATTTACAAATCAAATATGGTTCTATAGAAATAGGGAAAATGGCGGATTTAGTTATTCTTCATGAAAACCCTTTAGACAACATAAAAAACACAAAAAAGATCCATGCTGTAGTGTTGAATGGTGTATTATATGATTCTAAAAAAATTAAGGAACTAAAAGAGTTCACCAATTCTATTGCGTCTAGTTTCCATATGAATGTAAAAGTTCTCAAAAGTCTTATTAGTAGTCCGTTAATTAGAGTTCAATTTGCCGATTAGAAGTTATTTGTTTTGCTTTAAAACATAAGTTCCTTAAAACGTTTTAGCTTTCTTCTAAATAAAATAGTCTTAAATTTGAGAAAAATGTTTTATTGAATTTTTCAGATATACTTCTCATTATTGTAAGTAGTGCCGGACTTTTCCACGGCATTGTATTTGCCCTTTATTTATGTTTTTTTAAAAAGAAAAAAGCATTGACCAATTATCTACTTGGGTTAATTCTCGTTTTTATGGCTTTCAGGATTGGTAAATCGGTGATGCTAAATTTTGGTAATGATTTAGAGCCTGTCTTTATTTTTGCAGGTTTAGCTTTTTTATTAGTCATAGGGCCTTTATTACGTTGGTATGTTCTAGCCATGACGCGTGCTAATTTTAAGTTACAAAACAGGTACTCCTTAGAGTTAGTTCCCTTCGTATTAGTCTTTATAATGAGCTTTTTTATAAACAAAAACGGGTTTGATACCAATAGTAAACAAGTAATTGTTTTATTCGGTAGTGTTCTGATTTTTATATACTTACACCTTGCTTTTTATATTTTTAGTTCAGGCAGAACAGTATATAAGGTAAAAAAAACCTTTAAAGACGGCATACAAACAAAATCTCAAAAAGCCATATTTGATTGGTTGCACGCTGTCATTATCGGTTTTATCGTTATTTGGATTTCCTATTTTCTAAATATTATAGACGATACAGTGCCTTATATTACTGGACCAATTGTTTATTCTGTTGCTATTTATTTTTTAAGCTATAAAGCATTTCAGCTTAAAGTCATAGATAGTGATGGAGACATTTTTAAATTTAACGATAGAACGGCGCTTTTCAATCATATATCTAAATTAGTTATCGACGAAAAGTTATATTTAGATGCAGATGTGTCACTCTCTAGTGTAAGCAAATTAATAGGAAAAACTACGCAAACGACTTCTGAGGTCATCAATCAATATGCGAAACGAAACTTTAATGATTTTATAAATTATTATCGCATTCAAGAAGCGAAAACAATGCTTCTAGATTCTAATTCTAAACACTTTACGATTTCTTCAATTGCCTTTGATATAGGCTTTAGCAGTCTGTCTTCATTTAATAGTGCATTTAAAAAATTTGAACGTACAACGCCATCTGCTTACAGGAAAACTAGTAGTGATTAAAGTCCTTTGCGAAACACCTATTTCCCTGGATCATAATTTCTTAAATGTATGATAACTAACCCGTATTAAAAGGCTCTTTCTATGCTAAAAGTTAGAGCGCCTTATTTCAGAAAAAAATACTATTCCAGAGTTTAAAACTTTGGAATAGTATTTTTAATGCAGGCGCTTATTTATATTTCACTTACTGATAATCAACTATTTATAAACCTATAGACAATTGCTTTTATTAAAGTTTTGGCTAATTTACTGTTGATAAAAACCGTACTGGAACAGCGTAAATCTTGTTGTCGCTTTTTGTATCTAAAGAAAGTTCTTTTAGATTCAAACTTGTTTTAATGAATCTTGTAATTTCTCGATTACCCGAATCATCCGAGATTATAATAATTTCATTATTCGCATTTAAATTGAATTTTACGATAACAATTATGTCATCATAAATTCGTAATTCTGAGTCGATATTAAGAAATCTTTGGACCTGTTGTGATACTGGTTTTATGTCATTAGCAGGCGTTCCTGTAAATGCTGAAATTTGACTGCTAAATGAAATTAGAGTAACTAGTACTAATGTTTTGATTGTGTTCATTGTTTTTGATTTTATTGATTGATGAATGCTTTGATTTAATAAACGTTACCTATCTGTAACGTCTTTTACTGTTCCAATTATGGCTTTTTGTATTATTTAAAGTTGCTCTTAATTGGTTACTGTTTAAGGTTCTCATGATTTTTGTTTTTGATTAATAAATATTAAGGTTGTTTTTAATAGAGACGCCGATATTTTTCATTTGTTACAGTACTAGGCATAACAATGTAGTAAATTAACATATTTTAACTATTTAGGACAAAATAGGAGGCCTGTTTAGAGCTTTGGGTAAATATATAAGAGAGTGGAACGTCCATAATTTAATGCATACAAATGAGATTATCCAATAGAGGTGCCGTTTACACATAATTTCGCCAACGAATTATCTTTGTTACATATAGCTTCATACTGATGATAAACCTATTTCTAAAATGCCCTATAAAATACTTACTAAAATAAAGAATAACATAAAAACTTAAAGTAGAACTATCCTTAAAGAAATTGGTTCGGATAGCAACAGGCATCCAAATAAAGAAAATAGCTGCTTAGTACTAAAAAAAAGCGATCAAGCAGAGGACCGCATCTTGTAATGCTTATTCAAACATCTAAAACCTTGTGTTTTTTGCGTGTTCTGGTTTAGAGAAAGCATTTTCAGATTAATACTAAGAACCAATAGAATTTATTAAGTGACGTGCAAAACCGTCTGAAGTATTAGGATAATATTAGCGTTTTAGAATGTTAGCTCGTTTTTATTTAAGCGACTGACCAAAAAAACGATATGACAATAGCTACCAAAAGATTAAAATTTGCTTTTTCTGTTAGTATTATATTTTGGTCAGTTTTGGTATTCTCACAGAATGCAACTACATCAAAAAGAGATCTAGTTGTTGAATACACACATTTTTTAAGCTTAATGAAATCAGATGATGAATTTATATACTTTAAAGCGGCAGAGTATATAGATAGCAATTGGAAACCAGAATTTGAAATCATGATTATAGAGTTGCTGTATTTTTCTATTTCAACGGAGCACGATTTCTTATTAATAGAACTACTACATAGAAAAACAGGCAAAAGTTATGGTTTAGATTTTAACAGCTGGTATGATTGGCTGTGGTCTAAGGACGAAAGTCTATCACCATATTACCATAAGTTTAAAGCCCAATTACATAGTGATATAGACCGTCATTTCCCGAAATATTTTTTTGAAAGACAAGCGTTAAAAACCATAAGGTTCGATGAAATTCGCTGGGGAGGAGTAAAACAAGATGGAATTCCGCCATTACGAAACCCAACAATGATTTTAGCAAAAAATGCAGACTACTTAGAAGATGACAATGTCGTTTTTGGTATCGAAGTGAATGGTGATTTTAGAGCCTATCCCAAACGTATTTTAGCGTGGCATGAGATGTTTACAGATAACGTTGGTGGTATTCCTGTAGCAGGTGTCTATTGTACACTTTGTGGCACAGTAATACTGTATAAAACAGAATATAAAGGCATTAAATATGACTTAGGTACAAGTGGGTTTTTATACCGTTCTAACAAATTGATGTATGATAAAAAAACACAATCGCTTTGGAACACCATTTGGGGTAAACCAGTTGTTGGGCCATTGGTTAATAAAGAGATTCAACTAGAATATCTCAGTGTGGTCACCACAACTTGGAAAGAATGGAAGACAAGGCATCCAGAAACTAAAGTACTAAATTTAGACACAGGTTTTTCTCGTAATTATGATGAAGACGTTGCATATAAAAATTATTTTTCGACAGACGATTTAATGTTTAATGTGCCATCTCCAGATCGTTCAATAAAATATAAGCAATCCATATTAGCTATTCGTTTACCAGAATTATCTAATGAATCCATAGCCATTTCAACAAAATACTTAAAGAAGAATCCTATTTATGAAGGTGAAATTGAAGGTCAATCTTTTGTAGTGCTTACAGATAAGTCTGGTGCCAATCGTGTTTATTTTAGCGCTAATATTACCTTTAAAACATATGATAAGACCATAACGGTTGTAGATGAAAATGGAGAACTTTGGACGGTTTTTGAAGATCGCTTAGAAAGTAAAAATGGTAAGATATTAAAGCGTTTACATTCGTTTAACGCCTTTTGGTTTGGTTGGAAAGCAGCATATCCTAACACCACACTTGTAAAATAATCAATTATTGATATTTAGATAGCTTCTTAAGAAAGGTAACTGTTTCCAGTACCGAGCTTTTTGGTAGAATATATTTTGGTCGGACATTAATGAAAAACAATATGTAAAGGATACGTTATGATGTGACTTATTCTTTAAAAATCTTAGTCGTAATACGAGCACCATTGATTAGCTCAAAATTTAAAAAATACCCCCCCTTATTGAGCTCACTAATATTAAGTTCTCCTGATTTGAAATTCACTTGAATCATTTTAATTTGCTGTCCAAGAAGATTAAAAATTGTAATTTTTTGTATGGTTTGTGACGCGTTTATTATCAATTTCTCTTCTGCTGGATTTGGATATACGGTTAAATCAACTTCAGTATTATTAAAACCATTAGTGCTTAGAACGTCCGTAGAACTTGCTATCCAATTGCTAGCTAAAGCATTATCGGCATTAGTGTTTATAAGTTCTAAATAAAAACCATCACCATCAGCAGATTCTGGCCAAGGTGCTTCATCCAAATATTCCACTTCATCAATAAGATTTCCAAAAGCGTCTGATATTACTAATTTCTGACGCTTATTTGATAAATCTCTGGTAAATGTATCAAAAGGAGCAACGCCATATTTATTCTGAAATGTAGTTGCATCTCCCGCCAAATAAATAGATTCCCCAGCTGTAATTGTGGCATTTTGAGGAAATTGATAGGATACACCTAGTTCGATCAAATATATCCCTGTGAGATTTACACTCGTAGGGCCTGTATTTTGAATTTCTATAAATTCTAAGAGATCACTCTCTGGAAATGCGTCAGTTTCTAAAGGATTGTAATGAATTTTAGTAATAACCAAAGACGGTGTATCTACCATATTACAACCAGAAAAGTCGCTAAGGTTATCCTGTATCCAAGTAAGACGCTCCTGTAGCCAAAGCTTCATATTGGCTACTTCTCCAGGAAAGTCATCTATCGTACCCCATTGTTGATCCTCCCGGACTAAAGCTTCCGAAATTAATGCGGTAGTGCTATCAATTAAATCGGATATGTAATCGTAATTTAACGGCGCCCCAGCTTGTGTGAGTTCATTAAATCGTTTGGATAAATAGCATTTAAATGTTGGTTCTGCAAAAAGATCACCCCAAAAATTAGCACCTGTATTACTAAATTCAAATTGCCACACATCAGTGAAACTTCGGTCAAAATAAGTTTCAAAAGTGTCAAATAAATCATTACCATACGTTAAATTATAATCCCAAACTGGACCCGCTCTTAATTTCCCACCCCGATCTTTATGGTAATACGTACTGAGTGCGTAAGCATCTACATTTGAGGCAATTTCTGCCATCAACATATAATCTACAAATGATGGCACATCGATAAAAGAAGGAAAACCATTTATAATGTCAGAATTAGAAGCAGTTTGGTCTAGGTTTCGAAAGACGGATTCAATATATCCAGATTGTTCTGAAGTAATATCTTCTGATTTTGGAGATTCATGAATATATCCAGCGCCATTATTGTACCAAGCCTCAGGGTCATCAGCATCTGGTCTATCCGTCTGCATAAGATAGCCTCCTGTTACCTCTGGAAATGTAGTTTCATCATCAGATAGCTTTGCGATATCCACACGGTCTCCATCGCGTTTTATTTTTTCTGAAAGCGCGTACAGACCTATATAATCCCCATTGAGCACCACCTCGCAATATTTTAAATTTACAGCATATTGCCCCATTTGTCTTGCCGTTTCATAACTAATATAATCACGCATCATACTATCATCAAAAGCAAATGAATTTAAAATCCAGTCATTTTCCTTTGGCATTCCTAGCAATTTTACATTATCATTTTCTGTACCGTCATCTGATAAAGTAGAAAGTCCGTATGGCTTTTTAGGTAACAATTGAGATGAAGAACCTCGAGTTTCTATACTGATAGTGCCAGAATAATCCAAAAATTCTTCAGTGTCAGCATCGCATATAAAATTTCTAGCGCCATCCGGTCTTTCAATTATTTTCATCGATCCAAAAATGCGTGGGTCATCAGGAATTTCATCTCCGTTAGCTGTTTCTATAATAACAATGGGTAAATTACTGTTTGTAAAAGTATCCGTGTTCAAATCATCACCACAAGCTATTGGGTTGTATAAAATGTCATCGATATAAGCGGTTACAAAATCAGTATTACCTTCTGAGTTTACTTGAAGTAACAAGCGGTTAAAGTCTGATCGGGAACTGGGATTAGGTGAATTTTCATCTTGATTGATATAGGTATCGGTGGCAAAGTTAAAAGAAACGTCTTGCCATTGATCGAGCAAAATAGGTTTTATAATAAGAGATTGTGTCGTCCAAGGTGAGGGGATAGAACCATCTTGTAATTTTAAAGAAATTTGATTTGGTTGGGTTCCAGTAATAAATTGAGAAGGTACATAAATTTTTAAAGTAAAGGTACTGTTTGAAGATAGGTCGAAATTTTCACTGGTTTGAAAACGAACATTAGCATATTCACCGCCAGTATCTTCGTATTTCAATACCGTATTAGACGTGTTAATTCCTTCAGGATATGGGTTTGAAAACGCCGTGTCAATTGTAACGTTGTCTTCTGTCCATGTGCTTATGTTTCCGTTTCCTTCAAAATCGTCATTTACACTTAAAACTTGCGCAAACAAGGTGAAAGAAAAACATAAAGTGATGGGTACTATAAGTAGGTGTTTCATATGTTTATATGTATTGTTTTTCAAAAGTCACATGCTGTTCGCTATTAATCATTCCCTTGTGTGCTGAAATTTTGAACATGCCCGTTTCATGAAGTGTTTACTATAGCTTAATCCAAAGTTAAGTCTTTTTTAAAAGAAAATGGTAGTATACATTAACTATGGTAGTACCCTATTTCTGGTCCTTTTAAGATAAAAAATGATGTCTCTTGGGATGTCTTTGGCGCATAGACTTGCAAGATTAGCTTTATAACGAAGGCAATCTCATTAATTGTTTAATACCCCAAGTTCTG
>JAWUVW010000063.1:0-149777 GCA_034112185.1 Flavobacteriaceae bacterium
AATAGAACAGATAAAAAAGGGGTTTTTAAGTGTGATTTTAAAATGATTAAGGCATCTTCTAAGCTAAGCTCTTCTTCTATATCTTCCGTTTCTCTGAGTCTAAAACTATATTTAAGTTGCACCTTAAAACCATCATCAGAATACATCGGTCTCAAAAATATATTTTTTAATTCGGGTTTACCGATGGTTTTAGCCATAGTTAATTTTGCAAAAGTGCCCGCTGCAATACTTTCTTTTACTTCTTCCCAGAACTCAATAAAAATAGCTTCGTATGTCATAAATTTAAAATTGATACTGCTAATAGTACTAAATTTTCAGTTAAGCACTTCGCTAAAACTTTTATTTTATGATTTAATTCATAAAGACAAAAAAATTCTAAGCCAAAGACTCTGTCTTTATCGCTTTTATCGCGATCCTGTTTTTTCTGCATAGAATTACCAACACCAGCGCCAATAGCAATAGCAATACCAATACCAATACCAATACCAATACTTAACCATAAACCTCTATTATTAGTGAATACAGCTACTAATGTCCCAAAAGTAATTCCCATAGCCATTCCCATAGCCATTTCCTTAGCCATCTTATTTCCTTTTTTCATATCTATTTTAATTAGTTTAGTTTAGATACGTACCTATAAGTAGTCTTTTATGAAGATTTTTTACAGCTATGTAAAACCAAGCTAAGGACTCAGAATTTTAAATACGTTTAAAAATGGGTGACATACTTCGTCTATTACTGCATCAGAATTACTACATTATCCTACTTATCCAAATATTTTAGTAGCAATACTTACTGTAATTTAATAGTACTTCATTAGTTTGGATGTGTTATTAAATTAGCTATTTGCATAGAATTTAGAGTGAAATTATTTTAAAATAATGAATATCCAAATAATAAGGATACTGTTTTATAGTCAGTACGAAAAGAATTAAATCTACCTAAAACATCTCGCTCTGTGAGATATCTTAATTCTATACTTTACTTATCATTAAGTTTATAACCAATACCGAATACAAAATTAAGTGCTGAGACAATTTCTAAATCTTCGCTAGACTCAATTTCGATGGCCGAGTTACCACTAAATTCGACAACACCAGATATTAATAAAAAATTTTGAATTCTCATTTAAAAAAAAATAATGTCTTAGCTCAGTAGGCATTTCAATTGATTTTGATTATCAATGTAATATCCTTTTTCAAAAGAAATTTGAGCATAGACGTTAAGACTTAAAATTGCCGTTAAAAGAAATAATAGTTCCTTTTTTATTGATGTTTTTGAGTGTGCAGTTGATTATCTAATAGACTAGATAAATTAAAAAAAAATCAAAAACCGCTTGACACTTAAAATCAGATTATTGCGTGAATAAGTTATTTTTTTGTTAAAAAAAAGTTAATAAATCATTAAATTTTTATCACCTTTAGCATTATACTAATTAATTAACACATTTTTTATGAAAAAAAATTACTTTATTTTTATTTTAAGTATCTTCTCAACTATTGCATTTGCTCAGCAAATTGTTTCCGGTACAGTATTAGATACTCAAGGACAACCTATTCCCGGGGTTAATATCCTGGAAAAAGGAACAACGAATGGTTCAATTTCTGATATAGATGGAAATTACACGATTTCAGTTGAGCAAAGTGCAACACTCGTTTTTAGTTATGTAGGTTATACATCTAAGGAAGTTACTGTAGGCACTGAAAGTACTATTATTGTAACTTTAACTGAAGGCGATCAGTTAGACCAAGTCGTTATTGTTGGTAGTCGTACTGCGCCTCGAAGTAATATTGACACAGCATTACCTATTGATATTGTGGGTGCTAAAGCACTAACATCTACAGGTCAAGTTAGTTTTGATAAAGCATTACAATACAGAATTCCCTCTTTTAACACGGTACAAACGCCTGTTAATGATGCAACTTCATTATTAGATCCTTATGAGATTAGAAATATGGGACCTAGTAGAACATTAATATTAATTAATGGGAAACGAAAAAATCTAAGTGCGTTATTATATACACAAACCTCTCCAGGTCGTGGTGAAACTGGTGCAGATATCTCTGCGATACCAGTGGATGCGATCCAGCGTGTTGAAATTTTACGTGATGGTGCTTCTGCACAATATGGATCTGACGCGATTGCTGGTGTAATGAACATTGTCCTTAAAGACCAAGTAAATCAAGGATCTGCTACTTTAAGATCTGGTATTACGGGCGAAGGCGATGGAGAAATGTATGGTATTGCTGTAAATAATGGATCTACCATTGGAGATGACAAAGGTTATATTAACTATACTATAGATTTATCTAAAGTAAACCTATCAAACAGACCAGGCACAGTTGATGCCGCTGGTGAATTTGGAGATTTCTTTGACGAAGATGCGGCTACACCGATTACCTTAGGTGAAGTAGAAGAATTTTTAGGTCGAAATCCAGATGCAAACAATATTAATGGTTCCCCAGAAACTGCGTCATCAAAATTTTTAATTAACGGTGGTTTAGATTTATCTGAAGATACCGAAATGTATTTTAATGCTGCTTATGTTTATAAAAGCGTCAACAGTTTTGCTAATTACAGAACGCCATACTGGAGAACTCTTGATACAGAAGTTGGATTTCCTTATTTAGCAGATTTTTTCCCTGGTGAAAATCCAAATAATGCTGGTGGTTATGACGGTTATGTACCAACCTTTGAAGGCTTACTTAACGATTATAATGGTACCGTAGGTATTAGAACAAAAATTAACGATTGGAACGTAGACGCAAGTTATACAACCGGTGGAAACACACAAACGTATAAAGTAAACCAATCGCACAATAGAAATTTCGTTTACTCACCTTCTACTTGGCTTGATTTAAATGGCAATGGTAGTGTTGATGACGGTGAGATCACTGAAGGCTCTCAATTATACAGAGAAAACAGTCAGCAATCATTCGATCCCGGTGGAACAAAATTTACACACAATGTTGGTAATATAGATATCAATAGAATACTCTCTGACAAAGTAAGCATTGGTTTTGGTGCCGAGTTTAGAAATGAAACCTTTGAAGTTATAGAAGGTGAACTTGCATCCTATGATGGTGGTGGAGCCGATTCTTTCGCGGGTAACAGCCCAGAAAATTCAGGTAAATTTAACCGTTATAACTTTGGTGGCTATTTTTCTTTAGATTTTGATGTTACTGAAGCCTTTTTATTAAGTGGAACAATTAGAACTGAAAACTATTCAGATTTTGGAAATACATTTGTATACAAGTTTAGTACGCGTTACAAAATAACAGATAATTTAACAGCAAGGGCTTCTATTTCTTCAGGATTTAGAGCACCTACGCTACACCAAATTTATACGCAAAAAGCGCAGTATAGCTTTGTACCTGGACAAGGGATACAAGTTGGTGGTTTAATTAACAATATATCTACACAAGCTAAGCTTTTAGGTATTCCAGAATTAGATGCAGAAACATCGAACAACTTCACCATTGGTTTTGGTGGGAAATTAGCAAACAACCTAAGCTTTACAGTAGATTATTATAATATTGCTGTTGAGGACAGAATTGTTTTAGGTTCTGAAATTACTGGAACTGATTTTGATGATGATGGAAACAACATCGGTACAACGCCTTTAGATGATATTTTAAGAGATAATAACTTAACTGATGTCAGTTTTTTCTCTAACGCAATAGATACTAGGACTTCTGGTATTGACGTGGTACTTAGCAAAAGAAACATAACTATTGGTGAAGGTGATTTAGACCTTAATCTTTCGGGGAACTACACTATTCAAAATGAAAGAGAAGGCGATGTAAAAGATATTCCTTTAGTTGCTGACTCTGGTCAATCTGTTGTTAATGCAACACAAGAAGCCTTATTTTTTACGTCAAGACCTGAAACAAAATGGATTTTAGGTGCAAATTATGATATTAAAAAATTCGGATTCGCATTAAATAATACTTACTTCGGTAAAACGACCTTCAAGCAACAAGGAATGAGTACAGATTTAAGAACGGAGTTTACACCGAAAATAGTTACAGATTTAGCTATTACATATCGTGCTACTGAAAAGCTAACGATTTTATTCAACGTTAACAATTTATTAAATGTATTACCTGAGTGGAGTTTTAAAGCAGAAAATGCTGCTGGAGACGCGCTATTAGCTGATGCTGCACAGGTAAAAAATCAGTCTAACTTAATTACATTTAACCAACGTTACTCTCAAATGACTTATGATGGGTACCATTTTAGTCAATTAGGAACGATGTTTAACTTATCTCTAAATTACCAATTTTAATTTTATTTTTTGAGTTGATTATTTTTAAAAAGGGTTGTTCTATATAGAGCAGCCTTTTTTTTATTACAATTAAAACCATCATATTACCAATAAGCTTTATATTGAGATACACTTTAAATGATGGAGCACTATTAAATACGATAAGTGAAACTTATAAACGCTAAAAGACAGCTTATAGATGCAAAGTTTATATTCTAATGGTTTTGAAGAAATCTACGATAAAATGTATCAATCCTTTATTAATTACAATGCGGAGTATCATTTCTATAGTACTATTTTAAAAAAACATAAAAAGAATAGCGTTTTAGAAATAGGTTCTGGCACTGGTAATTTGGCTACGTTTTTTATTAGGAATCTATTTGACTACGTAGGTCTCGATTATAGTCAGGATATGATAAATTTAGCTTCTCATAAAAATCCTAATGGTTTATTTAAACAAGGCGACATGAGAGCCTTCAATATTAAAAAACCAACAGCAAGTATTATTATAACCGGCAGAACTTCGAGTTATCTGTTAACCAACAAAGATGTTTATGACGCATTAAACGCTTCCTATAATAACTTAAATACAGATGGTATACTATGTTTCGATTTCATTGACGCCAATCGTTTTTTTAAAAAAATAAAAGGTGGTAAAAACATTATACATAACACCCAATGTGATGACAAAATATACCAAAGAGATAGTTATATAAATACGAATACTTCAAATAACTTTATGTTTGATTGGCATTCTAAATATTACGAAATCAAAGGACATGATAAAATATTAATAGCAGAAGATGATTCTGAAGTAAGAGCATTCACAAAAAATGAATGGGAAATCCTTTTACATCTAAATAATTTCAAACTTCTAGAATTCATAGACAAAACGTCGTACGCATTTGACACCTATGTGGTTGTAGCTCAAAAAACACCTAAAGAATAAACCTCAAGATTGCGTATCAGGATTAATCACCTTCATATTTACCCTTTCTTTTCTGCAACGTATGACCAACTCCTGCACCAATAGCAATACCAATACTTAACCATAGGCCAATATTATGAGTTAACACACCTACTAATGTGCCAAAAGCAATTCCCATAGCAATACCCTTGGCCATATTTTTTCCTTTTTTCATTCGATTTAAATTAACCTAGATAGCAAGTCATATTTTTCAAACTTTAATTAATATGTTTAAAAATAGCACTATTAATAATATTGACCACTTTAGTGTATTGTTCTATATATTATGAATTCAACCTATTGTAAAATTGTTTTCCGAAGGATTCACTGATCGGAATTAATTTTTCACTAATCCTAATTCGGTTGCGCTCAATAGATTCAATGCTATCCATAGCTACAATATACGAATTATGAACGCGACAAAATTTGTGCGCTGGCAATTTATGGAGCAATTCTGTGAAAGTTTCCAAAGTCATAATTTTCTTTTGGGTGGTGATGATTCTTTTATAGTCCCCCATCCCTTCGATGTAAAGAATATCTGCAGTATCGATACCTTCTAGGCGATACTCCGTTTTCACAAAGATCTTAGAATGCGCTGTTGTGACTTGCGCACCTAAATCTTCAATTACCTTATCACAAGCCTTTACAAAACGGGCAAACGTAATTGGTTTTAATAGATAATCCGATACCTGCAATTCAAAACCTTTAAGCGCATAGCGTTCGTAAGCTGAGGTAATTATGACTTTTGAATTCGTTTTTGTAGACTCCAATAATTGAATTCCGGTGAGTTCTTTCATTTCAATATCGAGGAAAATTAAGTCTACTGTATTTTCCTTTAAATAGCCAATAGCATCTAGTGCAGAATGAAATGTTTCCAAAAGATGCAGTTGCGGTAATTTCGCAATGTAGTTTACGAGCTTCTTTACAGCTAAGGGTTCATCTTCTATTATAATACAATTCACCATTTAATCAATCTGAATTTCTAGGTTGACTTTAAACGTATGACCATCATCTGAGATGGTTAACACGTGCGTATCGGGAAATAACAAATCTAATCTTTTCCTCGCCAATTCTAATCCCATTCCTGAAGCTTCATCAGCGCTCCTATAGGTGTTTATTGTATTTAAACAACTGAACACGAGTTTACCCTGTGCTTCAGTAATTGAAATTTTGAGTTTATGATCTGGTTGGTTTAAATTACTGTGCTTAAATCCATTTTCAACAAACGGAAAAAATAGCATCGGAGGAATTGTTGTATTTTCATTAACGTCGCTTACAAATTGAACAGCGTCTGGATTGACTATTCTGATTTTCTCTAAAGCAATATATTTTTGAAGATTATCAATTTCCTTTTGAATCGACACCGTTTCATTTTCGGTTTCATAAACAACATATCGCAAAATATCGGATAGTTTTGAAAGTGCTTCCGACGCTTGCTCAGGACTGGTTTGAATCAATGTGTCAATATTATTTAAGGTATTAAATAATAAGTGCGGATTCAGTTTAGATTTTAAAGTTCGCAACTCACTTAAAAGATGTTTGTTCTCTAAATCTTTTTTTATCTGTTGGCTTTTAAACCAATCGCTACCAAATCTGTAAAACGTACCAAGCCCACCCGAAATTATGGCACCTAAGACGCTCGCTACATAAGGATGGATTATATTGATGTTTACCGTTGGAAATTCACCAACGCTAGAATAGAATATACCATACCATAATAACAGGTCAACTGGAATGATTATAATAACAGTTAAACACGCATAAAGTGTAAACGTTTTGTATTTGCTTTTTGCGAGATAATCTGGAACAAGTTTATAATAAAAAACATAAAAACTAACGATAAGCCATACTGTAAATATTGAAGCTGTTACTATGAGACTTGGTGTATCTGTAAAGGCAATACTATTAAAGGCGATAACCAAGCCTAAGAAAAAAAGTACTACCCAGGCTAGACTGTGACTAAGAAAATAAATGGCAGTTTTGTTCATGTTTGACGGACTTAATGATTAAATATGAATCAAAATTCATCTAATTTTCGGTCTCTAACAAAACTAATCTTCAGTTTTGGTTAATCTATCTGTGAATCCCTTTTTTATAGCGATAGATTTATAGACGCTTTACTAATTAACTCTAAATACTTGAATTAAACCAAATAAATCATGGAAACACTAGTGGAGAAAATCGAATTGTGTTTATCAAAAAAGCTATTTTAAAAATCCAATGGGACCTTAGTTATCAATAGTAGTAACAAAATCTACAAAAACGTTTTTATGACGTTCCAAATCCATATTAGGAGACAACGAAGCACGAACAATATAATCCTTATCGCCTTCTTTGGTTGTCCCCTGGGTAGATGTTGCAGGTATGGTCCAGTAGCATCCTTTTAACTGCCCATAGCTTACACAGAACTTACTCTCATTGGGAATTTTAGTAATCATTAAATTGATTAATTTAAGATTCAAAGCTCTTTTGTACCCTTCTCTTTCTTCATCTGTATCACCTTTAGTGGGAAGATCTAATGAAAACACCGATGGTGTAAAGCCTTGTTCTGCTAATTCTTGTGAAACAAAATTGATTTTAGCTTCTGGCAAAGTAGCCTTGATGAAGTTTACAAACTCACGTGTATTTTTATAAGCATCATGAATTCTTTGATTCATTGAAGGCAGTTGTTTCGCTAATAATTCCATCTGAAGGTCTGTAGCCTCATTATCGCAAAGTTTGAGATGTATGTCTATCTTTTCCATCAATGCGGTAGTTTTCTCATTGCCTACACAGTAGCCGGCTGTACATAGTCCACCACTTGGAAATTTCGACCCACTAGCATATGAAATAGTTCGAATCGTTGAGAGTATGTCACCTTCACCTAAAAAGTGTACGTTAGGACAAAATGTTTGATCCAAAATAAAAACAGGATCAATAGCCGTTTCGCCCGTTGCTGTTTGTCGAGTTTTACTTAGAACGGCTTTTAGTTGCTCAAGATCTGGAACTTCTACTCTTGGGTTTGTCGGAATTTCAGCAATGATGTAAGGGATAGCATCTTCATTAGCAATTTTGGCTAAAACAGTATCAATACTTTGAATCATATCATTGTCGCCATCCACTGGTAAATCTACTACTTCAACATTATCTAGGCAAGTAGCAACGCGTCTTGCTTGGTCATTGGTGCCACCATAGCAGTTTGGAGGCACAATAAATTTAATCGCCTTTCCTTTATGGTTTTCTAATGCATCATGTATGAGCCCCATCATAATGGCATATTGAACAGAAAGTCCACTAGAACCAACCAGAGGCTCTATCGTTGTGCCCGTAATTTTTTTTATTGAATCTAAGACACTCGTTTTATTAGTCTCATTAGAATGGTTTTTAGCGTCTAAAGAAGACAGCTCAACTAACGATTTTAAGGCAATGAGGCAATCGGCTGGTGTCATAGCTATGGTTTCTCTTCGTCTCACATGCTGAATGTCTGAGATGTAACTATCGTTTTTCTCACCATTAATCAATAAAATACTCCCAAGGTTGCTATAGATATTGATGAAAAAGTCAATATTTTGGTTGCCATTGGTAGAGTCAATTTTACCGTGTTCTGAAATTAAAATGGTACTGCCGTTAAACACAGAAACTGCTTCTATGTGCTCCAACTTTTTGAGCTCAAAATTATACCCATAAATACGCCTTAGTAATTCGGCATCAAAAAAATGAGGTAATTCATCCGTGTAGATGATTTGGGTTTTTCTATCCTCTAATAAATTCTTTCTTAAAATTGCCAAAATAGGAGCCGTCTGTGATGAAAAACTGATGACATTATTTGGTTTTAGATGATGTAAGTTGGCAATTCCCCATTCTAGTATACAAGATAAGGGATGACCTAATCGAATATAATCGTAAGAAGTGGGTAATTTTTTTAGTGCGGCTGATTCAGAATTGTTACTATTAAACAAGGCTTCAAACGCATCTAAAAATTGAGTTTTTGCTAATTTTTCGTCATAAATATCTAGGCGATGGGTCGTTAGATTCAACCAGTCGGTTGGTCTATTTTCTAATACATCTTTAATAAAGTTTAGCATTTTATTGTCTTGCATATTTTCCACCTTTAGATCGGCACGCAAGATACGTCAATTAGATTTTTCTTAAAAGTGTTACAAGACCTTTTGCTACATTAATTACGATGTGGTTATTTAGTTTGTTAGCGCTAGTCTATTTTTCAATCATAAAATTTTCGGCATATCTAAGAGCAGAAGCAATTAAGTTATTTCGGTTTTTGGCCTGCTTTTCAAAACCATCCAGTACTCCCCTATTCAGCTTTCTCCCTTTTATAAAAACAGCAGAAGGATTTTGTAATACCGACAAGTCTAATAAAGGATTATCGTCTATAAGTATCAGGTTCGCAATTTTACCAACTTCAATAGTTCCCATGTCGTTCATAATTGAATGCGTTTTTGAAGCATTTACTGTGGCTGTCTGCAGTACTTCGTAATTAGAAAGTCCAGCTTCTTTGTAAAACGCAAGTTCTTGATGTATTGAAAACCCTGGGACAGTTACGCCTATTCCTGCATCAGTGCTACAGATTATAGTAACATCTGCTTCATGAAGTTTTTTGATGATTTTTAAATGAAAATCATGCTGTCTTTTTATGGTCTTAACAATCGAAGAATCTCTTAACTTAGTGTTATACCATCTTTCAAACTGTGCTTTACTATCAACTTTTTTAATAAGAGGGTTCATGAATTGTAGCTGCTCTGATTCTAAAATATTATCATCATTCAGCATTTGATAAATATTATTGTAAACCGTCAAAGTAGGACTGAAAAAACTGTGTTTTGACTGCTCGAAACCATGAATTACTTCTTTTAACTTTAATGTATCTAGTGTATAATTTAGAGGTTGTTGTATAATTTCTTCAGCATGTTCTATAGATTTTATTTGTGAATTAAAATGATAGGAATAAGCTACTTTTGGCGAAGGATGCGCTACTATATCTATATTAGAAATCTCTGATTGTTCAATAATAGCATCGAATATATCTTCGGTTAAGCCATAATACGTTTTAATAAAATCGTACCCTCTTCTCTTGTATGAAATCACTTTTTCTTTTGCGTCATCAGGACTTACTAATTGTAAATTATCATCACCTAAAAACTCTGGCCCAGTAAGTTTAGGTCCAGTTGTAAAGACCAGAGGCGAAATAATTTCGTCATTATTTATGTCCTCTTTAAGTCTCAAATGCATTGGCATACCCCATAAATTGCGAACAGCTGTAATACCATTGGATAGATATAAGCCTAGTTCATATCTATCCCATATATGAACGTGCATGTCTATAAGACCAGGTGTTAGATATTTGTGTTTTGCATCAATAATTTCAACACCCTTGATTTCAATAGTATCCCCAATATTATTAATGAAACCATCTTTGATATACACCACTTTATCAACTAAAATGGTGTCTTGATGCATCGGAATAATATTTACATTGGTAATTAAATAGGTGTTATTATTGGCAAATTCATTGTTTTCAACGTTTAAGTAATTGGTGTTTTGCTTATCTACAAATAGCACAATGACAATAGCAACAAGTAAAACTCCGAGAAGTATGCCAATGAATTTAAGAACTCGTTTTACTATTTTCATGCCGTATTCAATTAGTGCTGAGGGTTATGTTTGAAACGTTAAGAAAGAAGGCTTTCTATTAGTGTGGTCATTCTATAATTTCGTAGTCAATATCTAGTTTTCGCAAAGCTCTTAACGCAGAACCAGAGTTTTTATCTTTCACCTCAATATCTACAGCGTCTCCTTCTAAGAGAATATCTGTAAGTTCATTAGACAATGATTCATTATGAGATGAAATTTCTGCAATACATTTAGATATCGCTCTTCTATCTGGTCTCTGAGCATCACAAGACAATAAGTTTAGTTTCATGTGTTTTTATTTATTGATTTTTTTTAACGGACACATGCTGTTCGCGCATCGCGAGTATATAAAAAAAATAGAGTTTTATTTCGCGCTCGGGTCATGTGTTTTTATTTATTGGTTTTTTTTAACGGACACATGCTGTTCGCGCATCGCGGGTATATAAAAAAATAGAGTTTTATTTCGCGCTCGGGTCATGTGTTTTTATTTATTGATTTTTTTAACGGACACATGCTGTTCGCTAGTCATCATTCCCCTTTAGCGATAATACGTTTAACATGCTTGTTTTATACTACTAATTTAGTAATGCAATATACAGACTTGCGATACGTCTTACGTATACTTCTACTATTATTTATGGTAATAACCACAAACTGTTTTGTGTTAAATAATAGCGGTTTCAGATCTGTGAATTTTTCCGTTGACCTAAAGGTAAGTAAACTGTAGGGTTTTCAAGTTCTTAACTCTTAGACGTTTTTTATTTGTGTGCTTTGTCAACTTTTTTTATTAGGCTCAAATAGGCCCCTGGTGCATTCCCAGTCATTTCTTAATTTTGTCATCTCTAATCAATAGATCTCCTTCAATAGCTGTATTTCCAAAGCCATCAATTATAGTCCCGTTTTGAATTAAGAAATCAGCAGTTAGCTCTTGATTGCATCAACATAAAAAGGTAAAGTCCATAATTAGAAGAATGTACTTTTTCAAAGTTTTCATTTTAATGCTAAAGGTTTATTTATATGGTTTAGTTAACCTCGAGTGTTAAGTGTGCAAGTAACTAATTTAGTAAATAGAGCACAGATATAAAATTCAATACACGAAAGCAGCGCAATGGCTCAATTATTTTCGTAAGTAAGCTAAATGCTTTTTAAAAAGATATCCATCCTGTAAAACCAAATTTTAAAAATTCTGACTGTCATAATATGATTTTTATCATATTAGAGATGAACTTGTATTCCTATTTTTATAGCAAGTCAAATGAAGTGAACGGTCGGCTACTATTTATTTAAATTATCATCTTATTATTAACTTAAAACAGGACTTATGCGAATACAGGTAAAAGATTTTATGTCGGCTCCGGTCACAACTGCGACGGGAGAACATAGCGTTTTAGAAATTAGAACGCTTATGAAGGAAAAAGAAATTAACGCTATTCCAATTATTTCGTATTCTAATCATAAACTAAAGGTTGAAATGACTATTCAAGGTATTATTACTGCTACAGATATAAGCAAAGCAGTGAACGACGATACCACTGTGGCAGATGTAATGACGTCTTCAAATGTTCACGTTACACATATAGATTCAAGCGCTCAGTCAGCGGCCAAAATGATGCTAAGGCATAACGTGCATCACATCGTTGTGATGGATGACGGAAAAATAAAAGGTATGATTAGTGCTTTAGATTTTGTAAAATTAGTTGCGAAACATGCGTTAGGATAGAAATAAGTTTCAATCTGACGCACCTATTTTTCATACACTTTGTTACTAATGTCTGTACTCTATAATCTAGACCGTGTATTACCGCAAAAAATCACAGATCTTTTTCATATAATTATATGTCGAATGACTTTAATTGGAAATTATTGGAAGCCGTATTTGTGATGTGTATTTTGAAGAATGATGCACCTTATTATGAGCTACTACACCTTCTTTTTCGTCATAATTATTACCTCCAGTATTCAAATTACGAGCAAAACGCGGGAAATTACTACTAGATATTTCAATACGGATACGATGTCCTTTCTTAAAGTAATTACTGGTTGACATAGGCGTTAGATCCACTTTATAGACCTTATGCTCTTCCATAAACACTTCTTTGTCGTAACCTTCGCGATAGCGCACACGCTGTATAGTTTCATCCAAATTATAGGCTTCCCCATCAGGATACACATCGATAAGTTTAATAGTAAAATCCGTATCTTTTGCATCTGAAGACACATATAATGTCGATTCAATAAATCCTGAAATTTCTACGCCTTCTTTTAAGATATCTGTGGTGTACACCAAAATATCATTTCGGGTTTCCATTTGTTGTTGATCAAAAGCACCTCCTTTGATTGCATTTCCTGTACAACACACATTACCGCCATAAGAAGGCACGGGTTTCATTGGGTCATACGTAAAACTATCTGAACGATCCGAATTTGCTTTTGTTGTTGTTAATTTCCCATCTCCAAAAAAGCTATTGGCGTCACCATTACTGTTTAAATAATAGGTGGTCAACTTAGCTTCTTTTGGAGGCCAACTTTCTGAGGCTTGCCATTTGTTGCTTCCCATGGTATAGTATTGTACTCTCGGTGTGGTCTCTTTAAAATCGTTTTGTTCGCCTTTCAGCCACAAATCAAACCAAGCATAAATTTGCTCCTCATAGTTAAGCCTAGCATCACCAACGCTACGTTCGCCAACAATAGTATTTTCGGTTGCTCGCGTATAACCACAATGCAAAGTTGGCGCAATGACCAAGTATTGATTATCTCTAATGTTGGCATCTTTAGAATTATTTCTAACATGGTTAAATAAAGCTAAATTTGGAGTTATGGACACATCATACCAAGAAGCAAACCAAAAACTGGGGACCCCAATTTCCATATTATCATGATAAATACCGCCTTCAAACCAAGCTTTATCATTTGGTTTACGACGTATCATTTTATCAAAAATCTCATTTTTACCATTTATATTTTTTAGGATATCCTGAATAGGTAGATGGTTCAATGCTTCTGCCATATCTATTGCAGGATTTTCGGGTGCTAAATCGTAAAATCTCGAAATCCGAATTAAGTCTTCTTGAGTAGCTCCGGACGGAATTCGTGGTTTAAATTTGTCATGCTCTACACCATATAACCAAGAAAAGAATAACATTTGTTCAGCGCCGCCACGATACCAATTCCCTTGTTCGTTAATCTCACCAACTCTACCAACGCCAGCACCATACCCTTGAGGCACCATTGCTGCATGAGACGGGTGATCTAAAGCGGCCACAGCCATTTGCCATTCGGCAGTAGAAGAACAACCCAAAGTCCCTATTTTACCATTAGACCAAGCTTGATCTTTCATCCAGGTAAATGCATCATAGCCGTCGGTTAACGGCACTCCTAAAATATCCCACTCCCCTTCTGAGAAATAGCGTCCACGCTCATTTTGAACCACATAAGCATAACCTCTTTTAACGGCTTCTAACGCTCTTTGTGCGGTTCTTGTTCTTTGTTTTCCATCTCCCCAAGAATTGAAATTATAAGGTGTACGTGAAAAAATAATAGGTACTTTTTCATCCGTTTTAGGACGATAAATATCAGTTGCTAAACGAATCCCATCCCGCATTGGCATCATTACTTTTTGATCAACGATGGCAATCTCTTCAAGTTCCTGAAGGGTATTGTCTTGCGCGTGAAGGTTAAAACTACTTACAAAGACGCAAGCAAGTGCGAACAACATTAAAATAGTGCGTTTTTTCATTTTATTAGTCATATTGGTTTTCGTTCTTAATTAAGCTATTCTTTAGATTCTGGTAATGGTGAAATCATAATATGCGCTCTATGTGTTCCAGGATTCATAATCCAGGGATGGTTTGAAGCCATAGGAGCTTTCGGCAAACCCGTAGATTCTGACGTCGCCCAAGGCATATATACCACATAGCGAAGTTTAGCACCTTCAACTTTCGAAGTTTCAGGATCATACTCTGTTTTTGAGCCGTAGTAAATGTGCAAAGTCGATCCCGTAGTTATTTTGAGTTGACCTGATTTCATTTCTTCTTCACGGATATCAAAGATTTCTTGATGTTTTTTCCCTTCTGCTTTCAAGGCTCTTCCTCTTGCCATAAAAGGTTCGAGATCTTTGTGATAACATGCGGCACTAAACCCATCCTTTTTGGGATCATCTGCAAGAACAATAAATTCATTATTCCCTTCTCTTAGCGTTACAAATTCACCTGCCATATTATATCCAATAACTTTAGAATCCGCTCTACTTTCTTCGGGAGCTGCCATCAATGCTGTTGCAATTAAAGCGTCATCAGAATCAATAGTCTTTAATTGTTTATTGCTAGCATTCGAGATGCTTTCTGTTGCCGTTTCTGCTGCAACCGATTCCTCTATTGCCGTTTTTGTTTTGTCTGTTGAATTACAAGACATCAAAATTCCTGTAATAAGAAATGTTGTAATAATATGTTTCATAGTGTATTGATTTTTTAGTGTTTGTATATTAAGACCCATTATTGTGATTTCGTTTTTAGTTCTAAATGCTTTGTCCAAATGCCAATAGATTATGATCTGGGTCGCGTACGGAAAATTCCTTTTGTCCCCAAGGTTTCGTTTCCAAAGGTCCATTTAGGTGAATAGTCGTTTTATAATCTAATAATGATTGATAAAAACGGTCGATGTTATCAGTTCTAATATAAATCTGTCCATAGTTCTCTTTAGGATTAAGTGCTTTAAATTCGAAGAAGTGAATTTGAATTTGGTCTTTTTCCATCATTAAATAACCATCGTAGTCAACACTTCCAAATTCTTTAAATCCCAACTTATGTATGTAAAATTCTCGCGTCACATTTTTGTTGCGCATTGGTAATTTCGGATGAATGTCAGTTAGCATAATTCAAGTCATAACTTTTGTAATTCATAGGTCTCATGTGTTCAAATTCACTTTAAAACTTCCATAAGTTTGAATTTGTTAAGTGTTCATCAATGTTATTTAAGGAACCTATTTTGCGTCGCTCAGATATTAGGTGTTTGAGCATACAATTTAGCAAATAAAAATCGAATAGAACATTCTAAAGAACAAGAACAAAGCGAAATAGTACAGCAATTTTCGGAAGTACTCTAGAGGCAGGCTTTATTAACATTTAAGTTTTAACCGCAAAACGACATGCCCACTGTCTTGGTGATTAAATTTTTTTATGTTCACGAAGCCGTACTTAGCGTAAAATGCGCTTCCGATACTGTTTTTTTCAAACACTTCGACCTCTAACTCTGAATGCTCTTTTTTAATGAAATTAACTAATTCTGTGCCTATGCCTTTTGAGTGGTTATTTGGCAAAACAAAAAGCCCTCCAATTTCATTATCCAACATGCTGATAAATCCTACTATTAAATTATCAACTTCGTACACCCAAGTTTCAGAGTTAGGAACATAAATAGTTGTCATATCTAATTTTACTTTTTCCACAAAACTATCACTCAAAAACGGATGCGCTAATGTTGATGATTGATACCAAACACTAATAATTTGTTCAAGGTCCTGTTTTTTATGTTTTCTAATCATTAGAGTCTCTGTTTTAGGTTCGCCATGGGACACGATTTAGCTGTGCTAGTTCGCTTTGCTTAGGTGTTATTTGTTCCAGCAACTAATTTAATAAATAAAAACCGCAACTATAGACTAAATTGAAAATGGAAGCGCTTTAGTGTTCTCATAATTTATGTTTTATACTTCAAAAACACCAAGATTTAACGAGATATTTATGAGCGAGTAGTCCTTAAAGTAATGAGCAAAAAAATTACCATAATTGAGACATTTAATAAACTGATAAAACACACCTGTGCTATTAGTTGGTCGAGTTAAAGTGTTTTCATAAATCCAATATTGTCAATAACCACAACACCCTTTTTACTTTTATCAAAACGGTAGGTTATTTTTTTAATACTAGACAGGTCAAAATTTACGTTTAATTTTTGAATGTTTTCAAATGGAAAATAAAAGGTCTGAAAAACCGTCTCTGACTCTTTGTCTCCAGTTAAAAAATCAATCTTCCAAATTACAGTTTCAATTTCTCTCTGTAGCCCTGAAAAATCACTTAACAGGAATTCTACTTTCTGTCCGCCAGTATCTTCTAGAACTATCGTAAAATCAATTGGCTCTTTGGCTTTATCCTCAGCCTCATCCTTATCCTCATCCTCATCCTCATCTTTCTTCTTTTCTTCTTCCTCATCCTCATCTTCATTATCAACCCATTTTCCTTTTATTTTAGGATTTGACGATTCAGTAGATTCAGCCATAGAAAACATAAGCGCTGCTGAAGAATCAATTGCAACACTATTCGGTCCCATCTCTATTGAATACTGAGCAATTTTAGCTTTTGGAATATCCTCGCTTTCATGGTCTTTACCTTTTTCATTTTCTTCATAATCCCAGCCTATAAAAAGCGCTCGACTTCCTTTATTATTCCATTTAAGTTTTATTTGATCTTCTCTCCAAACGGTTAAATTTTTAGAAGAAATATGACCTTTTTTAGTCGTTGTTACGACATCAAAGTCTTCATCAAAATCACAAATAATTTTACTGTTAGAATCTTCAAATTGATTCAGATAAATGGTTTCAGGTAACCAATCTCTACCTTTTCTAGCATCTATAAACAATGGTAAATATTCGGTTTTGTTTTTCAAAGTCGCCTCTAAAAAAGCACTTATATAGACTTCTGCTATTTGTTGTTGCTCTTCTTTAGAAAGTAATTGTTTAAGGTTAAGAAAACCAGTAAATGGTGTCGAAACATCATTATTTCCCCAAGTAGAATTAAATTGACCATGATTGGCACCATACACATAGAGTCCAGATTTTACGTGATAGAGACTGTCTTTAAAAGTAATTCTCTCATACTGTTCAGATCCCATAAATGACGAGACATCACCATCTTGAGATCCATGAATCACAAAGTAATTAACATCTTCGAACTCAGTCTTACTACTTGCAGGTTTGTATTGTCCATCAACTGGAGCAATGGCGATAACTGACTTAATATTATAATTATAATCGAGCGCAATTGAAGCATCATCTGGATAATAAGGTAGCCTATTAAACATCGCTGCATGAGCAACAGCCTCACCGCCTCTTGAATGACCAATTAGCGCTATGTTGGACGTATCAATCTTTTTGAAAAATTGATTGTTTGAGTCTGCATTCCATTGATGCCATACTTTTAAATGTTCTAAAAGTAACCATGCTCGAGCATCATTTTCCTCATCTAAACCACCAATAATATCAGTCCAAGTTCCATTAATAAAATTCTCATCTACTGATGCAAGAATAATACCTCTAGACGCCAAAAGTTCACCCAGATAATCATAACCAGGGTCTGAATAATCTTGCATCGTATGGTTTCCGTGCACAACTAAAACTAACGGAAAAGTCCCTTCGCCTTCTGGATACCAAACACGACCATTAATAGGAAGTGCTTTTGAATCGAAACCCCAATATTTTTCTCTGGCCCAACCAGAAAACCCTTCCCAATCATCAATGAAAGCAACGCCATTTACAGAATCGGTTTTAATCGTGACATCAGCACCATATTCTGTTCGACGAAGATCAAATCCACTTCCATAAGTAAACTCTTTAACTTTAAAAGCACCTTTTTTAGCTGGTGACTCAAGTTGTATCGATTGAATTTTTGTTTCTGATTGTATTGCGGCATTTATGATTGGATCAAGATCATAACCCTCAGAATTATATAAAAATAAGGCTGTAATTAAACCTGAAATCCCAATGAGTAGTCCAAAAACAATTATTACCTTTTTTACTTTAGTTAATGGCTTAAAACCTGTTTTTTTAATTACCATTACGGAAGCACCAACCAGTGAAACCAGAATAATTATGACAATGCTTATTATAGGATTGGAAGTCATTATGATAAGCATTGGTACGACTATCAATAGAACTAACTTATAAACTTTAGGTACACCATGAATTAATTTAATAAGCCAAGATGTGACAAAAGCAACTAAAACCAATACTATTAACATGACTAGTGCAAATACTAGTATCCATTTATCGTTTGTACCAATTGAAGTGCTAATAAAATAGGCTATCCAAAGAATGATTGCGAAACTTAGTAAGGCAAATGCAGCTCCTTTAACAGAATTTTTGCCAGGCTTAATTTTATGTAACTTAGTTTTAGTCCAGTTCTCCAGTTTTTTAAATCGTTTTTTCATGGCATCTTGTTATTTGGTAAACAAGATAACCAAAAAAGTTAATCATAACTTTATAATTGAATAGCTCTTTACATCCTCACCAAAGGTTAGCTAACCTTTTGATTTTACGTTGCAAAATTGTTTTGTGAAGGTCTGAAGAATTATAATACATTTATTTTTCGCAAAACGGAAATCTTATTGGTGGATTAAAATGAAGACGAACATTTAGCCTTTGGATTATTGAAATACCTATAATTTTTAAAAAGATAAAAGTCCGCTTAGCGCTTACGACTACGATCAGTTTTACACCTCCTACACCGCGATAAATAAGTAACCGAAAGTTCATAAACGCCATTAGTACGTCGAATTTTAAGTCATATGAGGAATATCATTTACTAATCGTTTGATTTAAAATAATTTTGTTTTATACAAATCACTAAAGTATTTATCATGAAGGTTCTCGTTTACAGCTCCAAAGATTTTGAAATTCCATATTTGGTTAAAGCTAACAGTAAAAAACATAGACTAGATTTTATTAAAGCCCCCTTATCCTCAAAAACAGCGGAGAAGGCTATTGGTTACGATGCCATATCCATATTTTCTGCAGACGAAGCTTGTTTTATCACTATTGAAAAACTTAAAGATTTTGGCGTAAAATTTATAACATTAAGATCGGTTGGGCATGACAATGTAAACTTAAGAGCATGCTCAAGACTAAATATCAAAGTCGCCAATGTCCCTGCATATTCTCCTTATGCTATAGCTGAGCATGCTGTCGCTTTATTACTAGCTCTAAATAGAAAACTGATTGAATCAAATAGAAGAGTTCGTCTTTATAATTTCAATTTAGATAACCTCGTTGGTTTCGATTTGAATGCTAAGACAGTCGGTATTATTGGAACGGGCAGAATAGGTGCCGTAATGAGTAAAATAATGAACGGGTTTGGCTGTAAACTATTAGGTTATGATATTAAGGAAGATAGCACGTTAATAGAAGATTATAATATGGGTTATACGACGCTAAAGGAGTTATGTGAGCAAGCAGATATCATTTCTCTACACGTTCCTTTAAATTCAGAAACCCATCAGCTCATAAATGAGGATTTAATTTTTGAAATGAAAACGGGTGTCATCATTATAAATACTGCCAGAGGGTCTGTTTTGAATACAGAACATGTCATTGAAGGACTTAAAAGTGGCAAAATAGGTGCTTTAGGCATTGATGTGTATGAAAACGAGAAAGGTGTTTTCTTCAAAGATCATTCTCTGAAAATACCAAATGATGACCTTTTAATAAGATTAAGTGCATTTCCAAATGTATTAATTACGGGGCATCATGCGCTCTTAACCGAAGAAGCATTAACGAATATTGCAGAAACGACAATCTATAATTTAGAGTGTTGGGATTCAGGAAAAGAAACAGACAACGAATTAACAGACATAACTAACATAGCTAACATAGCTTAAACTAGCGGTTGTTATGATATCCATAAACATCATTTAAGATGATAGTATCACCCTCTTTATTCAATACTTTTAAATCATATCGAATTTTTATTTGAGTCAGTATTGGAGCGTAATAATAGATCACCCATGCATCTGATTCCCTAGTTCCAATGCAACCATTGGAATAGGCTTTGCCTAAACTAATAGGGTTTGTGGTTGGATGTATTAATTGTCCGTTTTGTATACCATTTATTTCAGTCTCGAGAAAGGGGATCTGTGGTAATTTGGTAACGCTCTTATCGTCTCTATTGGTTACAAAATATTCATGATTATTCACAGGGTTTACATATCTGGGATTACGAACATGTTTAATAATAATGCCTTCGCCGGTTTTGGTTTTTAAACCTTGAACTCTACCAGACATCTCTAAATATTTTTTTTCGTTTCTGCCTACTCTCACAGGAAATTCATAAAGCTGAGTAGAGTCCTCATAAATACGAAGTTTAAATTCTGGAATATTAATATCTATTCGCGTTTTTTGAAATGTCTTTAATAGATTTTTCGCTTGTATTGAATCTGGAATTCGTATTAAATTTCCAACGGGTAAAGCAATCATCTTTTTTTGATTGTACACAAATGAATCTCTAGCTTTCATTCTATAATAGTCAGTGTTCTGAAGCGTATCAATAATCCATGAATTCCCTCGCACGAGTATGTGCTCAGTTAATTTATAAGGCGTTAAGGCGTCGTATTTTCTTACCAATGAATCCATAAATTGAAAATAAGTTTCAACAGTTATGGCCTTATGTATTAAAACCAAGTTAACTATCGTGTCTTGATAACAAACTTGGTTTAAAATTTTTGTTTTTTTAATTAACTCAAATGCGTCCCTATTTTTAGCCATTGTTCTTAAAGATCCAAATAATAGCACTACTAAAATAGTAAATAAGAGGCGCATTAATATTTTCATTCTGCTAGTAGTTTTGTCTTTTTAAGAATTTTGTCAAAAACTTCTTTTTTATCTAACTTCTTGGTACAGAAAAACCAATCTTCACATTTCAATTCATCTGATGCAGTCATTCTTTCATCTGCGACTCCGTAGAACCCTGCAGGTGAGACAATAACATCATCTCCAGGATTCCAATCTGCGGGAATAGCTACAGAGAATTTATCTGAAGTTTGCATGGCAATTAAAGCGCGATAGATTTCATCAAAATTTCTTCCTAAACTCAGAGGGTAGTATATAATGGCTCTAATCATACTTTTGGGATCTATAAAAAAAACGGCTCTAACGGCTTGTGTTTTGCTTTCTCCAGGTTGAATCATACCATATTTTTTTGCGACTTCCATCGTAATATCCTCAATCAAAGGAAATTTGACTTCAATGTTTTTCATTCCATTAAACTTAATTTTTTCTTTAATGGTTCTCAACCACGCGATATGACTATATAAACCATCAATAGATAATCCAACTAGCTTACAATTGGCTTTATCAAACTTGTCTTGAAGATGGGCAAAGGTCATAAACTCAGTCGTACACACAGGGGTAAAATCTGCTGGATGACTAAATAAAATAACCCACTCACCTTTATAATCATAAGGGAAGTTAATGTCTCCTTGTGTCGTTATCGCTTTAAAATCTGGTGCTTTGTCACCAATTCTTGGCATTGCTGTAATCTGCTTTTGTTCTTGTGTTGTTTCCATTATATTATTTTTTAATTCTACCAATAGCGGAACTCACAGAAGTTTGCGCTTTGGTTTTTAGTTTATTTTCTTCTCCAACTATTGGATATCCTATTCCCGACAATAAGTGCTTTGCTTGTTCAAAATCATGATTTGTATGATAGTTAAAAGCTACTGTGCACTGTTCATTATTAACTTCCACTTCACTAATATGTTTCACTTCAGAGAGCCTGTTAACAATCGTATGTCCACAGCCACGACATTTTAGATTTTGTATATGAACTGTTATTCTCATGCCATCCTATTTTAATAGTTAAAGGTATTTGTAAAAGCACCAATCCAAAATGATATTTATCAGTAAAAGGAGATGATGAATGTCATTTTAAATCCCCTTACAATCAGATACATTTGAATGGGTCGAATATGAATAATGGTAGTTTATACAAACATAAAAACACAACTGAAATCCTTTTTTACAGAAATTGGTGAGCTTTCATATTTCACAGCTCGATTTTTTAAAGAAGTATTTAAACGTCCTTTTGAACTTAAAGAGCTCACCCGACAGTGCTATAATATGGGCAATCGCTCGCTTTTACTAGTTGGGATTACTGGTTTTATAATTGGTTTAGTTTTAACCATACAAACACGGCCAACCTTAATGAATTTTGGAGCAGTATCATGGATGCCTTCTATGGTTAGTATTTCAATAGTAAGAGAAATTGGTCCAATTATTACAGCCTTGGTGTGTGCCGGTAGAATTGGTTCTGGGCTTGGTGCTGAGTTAGGCTCTATGCGCGTAACAGAACAAATTGATGCTATGGAAGTTTCGGGCACTAATCCATTTAAATATTTGGTAGTTACGAGAGTATTAGCAGTAACGCTAATGTTACCCTTATTAGTTATTGTTGGTGATACCGTTGCATTATATGGTTCTTATTTGGTAGAGAATGTTAAGGGTAATGTATCATTTATGCTCTATTTTAATCAGGTTTTTGATTCTTTAAAATTTGGTGATATAATTCCCGCTACGATCAAATCATTCTTTTTTGGATTAGCGATAGGACTTGTAGGCTGTTTTAAAGGTTATTATTGTAAAAAAGGAACCGCAGGTGTTGGTATAGCTGCAAATTCGGCTGTGGTCTTTACGTCATTATTATTATTCATTATTGACTTCATCGCTGTTTTTGTAACAGATATTTTCTACGAATTATGAATGAAGAGAAACATACAAAAAATAAAGATATTGTTCTTGAAATCAAAGATTTGCACAAAAGCTTTGGGGATAACCATGTGTTAAATGGATTTAACATGCAGCTCCATCAAGGCGAAAACCTGGTAATCATGGGGAAATCTGGTTCAGGAAAATCGGTAATGATAAAATGTTTAGTTGGCTTAATGGAAGCAGATAGTGGTTCTATCAGTGTGATGCGCAAAGATATTACTCAATTAGACAGAGAGGCTTTAGATATTTTAAGAGCAGATATTGGGTTTTTATTTCAAGGCAGTGCATTGTACGATTCTATGACTGTAAGAGAAAATTTAGAATTTCCTTTACGACGTCATAACAAAAAAATGGGCGAACATATGGATACTGAAAAGTTGGTTATGGAGGCTTTAAGTAATGTAGGATTAGCAAGCGCCATAGATTTAATGCCTTCAGAATTATCTGGTGGAATGAAGCGTCGTATTGCATTAGCACGAACACTAATACTTCAACCTAAAATTATATTATATGATGAGCCAACTAGTGGATTAGACCCTATTACCTCAAAAGAAATTATTATTTTAATGCAAGATGTACAGAAAAAATATGATACATCTGCACTCATAATTACTCATGATGTTGATTGTGCTAGAGTAATTTCAGATCGGATGATATTACTGATAGAAGGCGTAGATTATGCCGTTGGGACATTTAAAGAATTATCAGCCTCAGAAGACCCGAAAATTAAAGCTTTTTTTAAACAAGAATTATGAAAAATACGAGCTCACAAAAAATTCGATTAGGACTCTTTGTCATCATAGGTACTATATTGTTTGTAACAGGAGTCTATCTTATTGGCCAACGTCAAGATATGTTTAAAAAAACATTTACAGTAAGCGCCTATTTTCAGAATGTAAATGGCTTACAAAAAGGCAATAATGTGCGTTATGCAGGAATTGATATTGGAATCGTAAAAGACATCACCATGATTAACGACTCTAGCATTAAAATTGATATGACTATCGAAGAAAAAATAATTATTCATATTAAGAAGAATGCCATTGCTACTATAGGCTCAGACGGATTGGTAGGTAATATGATTATAAACATTGTTCCAGGAAAAGGAAGTTCAGAATTGATTAGCAACGGCGATACGATAGCGTCTTATAGTAAAATTGGTGCTGATGATATACTAAGTACCTTAAGTGTGAGCTCAGAAAATGCCGCCATATTGACATCCGATTTGCTCAAAATAACCACAGCCATGTTAGAAGGTAAAGGTACCGTGGGCCTCTTATTAAATGACACCATCATGGCTCGAGATCTTAAACAATCTGTAAACAATCTAAAAATAGCAAGTCGAGGCGCTACATATACCATCAATGAATTAAATTCGATCATCTCCTCAATAAAAACAAACGATGATACGGTTTTAGGAATGATCTTAAATGATACTATTTCTGGCCAAAAACTTAAAAACGTAGTCACTAATTTGGAAACCTCTAGTAAGGAAATTCAAAGTCTTTTAAGTCATGTCAATAGTATTGTGAACGACCTTAATTCTAGTGAAGGCGCTTACAATTATATCGTTAAGGATACCTCGTTAGTGAATAGCCTGAAAGCAATACTCATTAACATCAACGAGGGTACAGATAAATTCAATCAAAATATGGAAGCACTAAAGCATAACGTTTTAACACGAGGCTATTTTAAAAAATTAGAACGTGAGGAACAAAAAGAAGCTAAAAATCAGAAAGAATGAAAATTGAACATTTAGACGAACATATCAGCGATTATAAAACATCCATTGAAGCCGTAATTGAGAAAAAAATCCTTTGGGAAAGTAAAACCAAAACACTTATAGCAAAACTCTTAAAACGAATTGCAAAAACCTATAAGCTTGGTTGGCAGGTGCAAGAACTCAACTGGATTGGCACGAATGAAGCTGTGAATATTACATTCGATTCTTTTCCACCAGATTTGATTGAAAAAACCAATCAAATTCCCTCCTATCAATTTATTCAAGGTGGTGCATTGGTCTTTTCTCAGTCTTATAGTGGAGATATCTATGTGTTTATTTTGTATCCTATTGTCACAGAAATCCCAACAGAGAATAGTTCTATGGAATTAGGGGTTTATAATCCAAAAGTTATCAATGAAAAATTAGTAATTGAGAAAGTGGATGAATTTTTAAAGGAAATGATTAAATGGGAATTACCAACCTTTAGAAGTAAGTTGGGCTATTAGTAATAGTAGAAAAAAATATTAATAGACTTAATTAACCGTTGTGCATCTTGATGAAATTCGTCAGTTCGAGTGAATTTTACGATTGAAAATGAGTAAAATTTGTATCGAGAATAAGAATTTCAGTACAAATTTAGTTCTCGATACAATTTAGTTAGCTTCGCTAATATATCTTCAATCAAAATATATTTTGATTTCGATAGTCTCAAAATCACTCGAACTGACGGTAAGTTGAATTTTTAGATTCAAAATACACAAGGGGTTTAATTAATTTTCTTTTTCCAATTGATTTATATCATTTACTACCCTGCCTTTAAGGTTTACCTTAAGATATTATTAATTTAAAATTGGAAATTAAATCGATATTAAAATTTATCAAAATTTTATGAGATTCTACTGTTAGATTTGAAGACGTCTTTAAAAATGTAGTAAACGAAGTGTTTTGACCCCTATAAAGAACATTAAATCACTTTAAGTTCAGGGTATTCGAGTAACAGTAAATAACAATGCTATCATTGCTAATCGAGTCACTTCTAAAGTATGCTTCCGTATTAAGCAAAAGTAAATATTTAGCTTCAATTATATGGAAAAAAATCCTGATGAACTATCTCATTCATCGCGGTTTTATGTTATTGTTTTGAGATTTTAAAATTTGTAGGTTTTAACTATTACATAAAGCCATTATTCTATGACCAAAATATCCCGTTTAACAGGGAGTTTGATTTTCACAGCAACATCTGGCCAAAGTTTAGAGATACCATCAGATCCTTTATGTAGGTCGTAACATTCTTTATTTAAAGTATTTAGTGCTTTTTTCGCATTCCATTTTATAAGATCTAAATGTGTAGAAATAAAGATCGTGTCTTTTGTGTAACGATAAGTGTATTCGATAAGGTTATTAATTGTGTTCATTTTTAAAGCTAAGAGACCTTTTCCTTCTTCAGCTTCTAATATTTCACCTTGAATGGTATCGGTATTAAAGGTCTTAAAAAAAGTAGCTCGTAATTTAGGGTCTCTAATGCCATTAGCAGAATTGACAGAACCTGTACTGATCGTTATTCTAGAACTTTTTAATACATCTTCAATAGAGGTTAAACTTTTCTTAGCAGAAAATTTAATAGTATCAAACCTACCACTAACACCAATTTTTTCAATAAATTTATAAGCCGTCCAATGAAGGACTATACCCGAGGGGTCTATAAAATAGGCATATGTTTTTTCAACTTTAGTTGGCGCTTTATATTTTTTATCTGAACCATTACAGGATAGCAGAAATAGTACAACTACGCAACAAGTATATTTTACAAGTTTAATCATGATTATATTAATTCTAGAATAGACCAAATTATACCTAATCGTATTGTTTTGAAATGATTTAGGTCAGATACATAGCTTATTTTTTTAAGTTTCTTCATTTACGTTTTCAATTTTTCAGGATAACACACTCTACATTGACACTATTTTAGATGTTCCGTATCCTATTCAATGCGTTCCTCAATAGTTACCTTTTTTGGCATTTTGTGCTTACTGTACCATGATTAATTCATTTTTGTTTTTTATAGCGTTTAGATGGGTTTTTAATAAGACTGTGAATTAAAAGAATAAAACCAAAGACGAACTTCAAATTTATTTTTATAAAAAATACGTAGATTTTACAAAAACAAAATAGTACTGAGTATTAGAATTATTAAAGCGATAAAAAATTTAATATAGATTTTCATAATAGCACATTTAAGGACCAAAGATAAATACTGAATACTTTGCTTATAATGACCTGAGTCAGTTTAACCTAAAAAATATTTGATTTTTTTTAGAATATATTAAACTAAAAATTGATTGTTAAACGACGTATCAAAATAAAACTAAGTAAACCCAAAAATAAATGCTTACTCAGTTTTATAATACCGATTCGACTAATCGCATAGCTTATTTCGCCATAGCCTCTTTACTTTTTCTTGTGGCTAATTTTTCGATTAAATCAGGTAATTTTTCAAACGCAGCGGATAATCCATGTGTTTTCCCGGCTTCAATAAATGAAATCTCATTCCCTTTTGTAGCCAAAAAACCTATCGGGTCTATACCCATTCCAGCACCTACGCCAAGGCCTTCACCTTTTTTGCCTTTTGTTTCAGTGCCTTCTCCACCTCCAGATCCAAATCCCATACCTATTTTAATAACAGGTACGCATTTAAATTCTCCTAATTGAAATTCTTTACCTATCACGGTTTCTGTATTAGCTTCAGTTTTCATGAAATCTGTAATTTTCCCTAATAATTCTTCTAAATGTAATTCCATAATAATTTGTTTTAGTTGTTAATAAATGATCTTATAATGCGTATTGGTCTGTTTTCTAAAAACAGCAATACGTTATTTCTATTTTGAAAATTCACACTTAAATGTGTGCCTTTATAAAAATTTAAAAGAGTAAAAACAGGATAGAGTTTTGAATTAAAAACACAGTCGCCAGAGTCTATTTCTGCCCTAAATTGTTTAACCTCAAATGACTTTATTAGACGCCATATTTTTTTAAAGGAAATAAAATTAGAACTTCTTTTTTTTACCGTTTCCTTTTTAGTTTTTTGCTGATTTGATAAACTGATTTTTTTAAGTGGATAAAAATCGAAATTGAAAAAAGCTACTTTTAGATGTACTTTAATAATTTCTAAATCATCTGCTTTAATACTTGCTTTAGCTAAACCTTTGATTTGCAAAAAATAGTGTTCTTTAGCTGTATTTACATAAAGTATAATTGGAACAAACAATAAATAGATGACAGCCAAAAAAAGCACTATTAAGAGTATATAGAGTAACATCCTTAAATTTTATATAAAGAAATAAAATAGAGGTGTTTAGCACAATGACCTTAATCAGTTTAAAGCTTTTTAAAACTCCAAGGTATTCCACCGACTTGGTGGTCCTGTTTTTCCCATATTGAAATGGGTTTGCCCTGGCTATTTTGCACGCAGATTCCAAGTACCCTCTTTATTTCGTTTATTTAATAACACATCAATTGCTGGTCGCATACGTCCATCCCAGTCTATTTTTGAATATTGAAAATAATCCAAAGCACTTAAAACATCGTAGCGCCATCGTCTTGGATAAGAAAATCTAAAAAAGCGGTATTGCTAATTCTCCATATTCCAAGTATTCATTAACCGGGCTGTACCTTATTAATTAAGACCTCACCTTCATTCTTTCTTTGGCCAAAAGAGACCATTGCGTAAAGTGAGATAAGTAAAGTTTTCATGAGTATGAAGTTTACAGATTAAATCTATTATATATCAGTTATTTAAAAAATAATATAAATCATTAATATGCTTAAAATTGAAAATACGGTAATAGAATGACCTATATATTATTGTTATACAACCTATTACTAACTGATAATTATCATTCTACACTAAGTGAATTTATAATAGTTTTCAAGTCTATTAAACCTTCTGTAATTCATACGATTAACCATTAAAGCTTAAAAAAATGAAAAATAAATTAATTAAGAATTTTCGATGGCTCATACGACTACTAAGTGGTATTCTTATTCTATTTATCTTGTTCATGTTTATCGGTGAAACCTTTTTTCCACCTGAATCATTGAACTCAAATCCCCCTAATACTGATGCCATTGCTCAATTATTGGTGTTTGGAATAGTCATGATAGGGTTAGCAATTGCATGGAAACTAGAATTAACTAGGGGTCTAGTTGCATTGAGTGCTTATGCACTATTAGTCATAATCAATACGAATGCCCTGCAATTCCCACTACTTCTTTTTTATCCTGTAACTGCACTACTATTTATTGTTCTTTGGGCTGTTAGTAGAAATGTAATTGAATAAAATAAATTTTAAAATTTATTTTATTATTAAGGCGTAAAATAAATAAAAGGTCCTAAAAAAATTAATTTTAAATTGAATGAGTGCTTCTATAATAAAACATAATGATGCCAAAGAAATCTTTAGTAAATGTGGTACATGCTCTAGAACTTTTGCACATATTTTAAATCGAGAATTTGGGCATCCTCAAGAATATGAAGAACGCGCGTTAAATCCACTCGCAGGTGGCATTATGAACCAAGGTCATCAGTGCGGCATGCTTTGGGGCGCGGCATTGGCAGTAGGCGCTGAATCATTTCGAAAGCACAAGAATCAAGATAAAGCTATAGCGATATCTGTTTCAGCTACACAAAAAATAATTGACTCTTTTGTAAAACAGTCTGGCGCAACGGACTGCAAAGACATCATTGGTTATGACCTTACTCGTATTATTGGTATGACAAAGTTCATGTTGAAAGTAACAATTAAAGGTATGAATAATAGCCATTGCTTTAATCTTGCAGAACAATGGGCCCCAAAAGCGGTTGAAGTAGCTACAGAAAGTTTATCAGCAGACACCAAAACTATAAAGAAGTATATGAGCTGTGCATCGGAAGTGGTACGGAAAATGGGAGGTGCTGAACAAGAAGCTACAATGGTAGCAGGCTTTGCTGGTGGTCTTGGATTGAGTGGTAATGCTTGTGGCGCGTTAAGTGCTGCTATTTGGAAGAAGATGTTAGATTGGTGTCGTGAAAATCCGGATAAGAATCCTCCTATTTTCAATAATAAAACGGCTAAAAAAATACTTAAAGCATTTAACGAGGTAACCAATAACAAAATACTATGCCGTGAAATTTGCGACAGAAAATTTAGAGATTTAGAAAACCATACAGAATATCTAAAACAAGGTGGCTGCAAAAAACTCATTGAGGAATTGGCCAGAGCATAAGTAGTCTACATAAAATGATTTAGCATGGCATATAAACGATTTATGTGATATGAACAAAAAAACTAGTTTTTCGAAATCTTTTGCACTTCTTTTAACACTAGTAGGCATAGGATTATTTGTGATCTTATATGTTATGGCTGCCATTAATTACCCAGGTGGTTCATGGGCTTATACAGATCAAAATGGATTTAGTTTTTATAATAATTATTTATGTGACCTTTTGGACGAATACGCTATTAATGGTGAGCTGAATACAGCCCGCTTTTTTGCAAGAGTTGCACTGAGTGTACTTTGCGTAAGCCTCATCGTACTTTGGTATCATCTCCCTAAATTATTTTTAATAAAAAGTACGAATCGGACTGTAATGTGGTTATCTGGTTTATTAGGTTTATTAATTACATTATTCCTTGCATCCGGAACTCACGATCTTATCGTTCGTATTGCGGGTGTTTTTGGTACTATTGCCCTTTTCACAGCCATTATAGAGCTTTACAAAAGCCATTTATACAGGTTAATGTTTTTGGGACTATTTTGCCTTTCTATCTTTTTTACGAATTATTATATCTATGAAACTAGCATTTATATAGAAGTACTTCCTTTAATTCAGAAAATAACATTTATCTCTTTCATCATCTGGTTTGCATTATTAGGTATTTCATTATTAGGTATTTCATTATATAAAAATCTGAAATGGGACTATCTAAAAATTCTTATTCAAAAAAAATGAACATCAAAAAAGCAGATCTAAGCTTAATGTGCCCCAAATAATTGGACCTTCAAAGACTTTTGCCATAAAGGTTCCTGAAACTTTTTCATTCCTTGCATTTGGAACCTCATCAATTACAGATTGGTATCAGTAAGATTTAAAAGCACTAGGATCGTTGAATAACAATAGTACGTCTTCTTTGTTTTCCGATTTTAAAGTAGTCTCTAATTTTATATTTACTATTCAGAATTATTGACTTAAAGCTTCACTTCTCGTCTATTATAAAGCCTACTTAACTACTGTTTTCTATATCGTCCTATAAGCTCTTCAATTTCTATATTGAAAACAATAGGTGGTCCTTCTTTGTATATTTTATTTGAAAAATCACTGATATAGCTCAGATTTTTTCCTTCAATATTTCCTATGATTTCTTTTACGCCTTCTACAAATTTACGTAGAGCCATTTTGGCTGTACTTCCTTCAAATTCACGATATATCCCTTGGACTAATACAGATTTCCAATTGCTTACAGAATCAACTTCAGAAACTTCCATAGAAACATCTCTATTAATACGCATTGCTCTTATTTTATGGCCTTTACCAGAATACCCTATAATGGAGCCAGTCGTAACATCGTAATAATAGGTAATGGGGATTACATAAGGTTTATTGTTAAAGATGTAAGACAAATGACCAATATAATTCTGGGTTAACAACAGTCTACATTTAGATGGGTTGAGTTTATGAATCATAATTACATGGTCTTAATATTTAATATAGATTCCAGACGTTTCATAATTTGACTGATATAGGTGCTGTTTATTATTCTTAAAATCATTGTAAAACACATTTATTCTTTCCAACGCTCTAATCTCGGAATACCTCTTGTAAATAACCAAGCAATAAACTTTGAAGCTCCCGTTTCTACCATCTTATCTTTACAAAATACTTGCATTTCTTTAGCTGTTCCATTAAACGTGAATTCTCCATTTTCATAACAATAACTGCAGTACATTTTGCTTTTAGAACCATCTAAATTTGTTCCTCCCAATTGTGAGTCTTTTTTTATTGGCATGCCACAACTTTGGCACATCTTATACGTTTTAGTTTTCATAATATTTTTATACTATAATTACACTATTGTTTGTCCACTTTTCTTGTTTATAAGTTCATATGAATTCTTTTGTGTTTTCACTAAAAACTCAGCGGATTTAAATCATATTTTTTTAAAACTGAAAGTAAATTCATTAATGGAAGTTCAATAGAATAAGTACCTGTATAAGATGGACACATAACACAATCATCAAAATAAAACGCTACAAAGTTGTCATTAAACACAAAGTTGTTTTTACTTGGAAAGAAGTCGTCTGAAGTTACTTCCCAACAGTCATAATACAAATCTCCTTTGCTCATTTGCTCATTTATACTTTCGTTAATGATTCCAACTAATTCTTCTTCTGATCCTTGAGTAAAAAAATCCTCATAAGTCATAAAAACCCCTCTGTTTAAATCAAAATTGAAACAATCGAATGAATAACTAGGATGCATAGCACCAGAATAAAAGTTCTCTTTATAAAAGAGTACACTGATCAGTTGGTCATTAACATTATATATTTTATAATCTATAAACCGTTCTTCTCTAAATATTTTAGCAGCTATACTATCACATAATAACTTACTCTGTAGTATATCAGACTCAGTTTTAGTCACATTAACATAATAGTCGTTAATAAAATTATTAAAATTTACGTTTGTTGGTTTAAAGGACTCATTAAGTAATGGGTATCTAAAATTGATTGTGTAGTCTTTTTTATCGACGAGATACTTTTTATCAATAATCAATTTTTGAAGATCTTCACGCTCGTCTTTTTTTTCAATCAATTGTTTTTGTTTCAATTCAATTGTAATAGATTTATCTAAAGCCTTAATATCGGCATCTTCTAATTGTGTAGTGTCCTTTGCCTCTGTATAAATATCTTTAGTAAATTCACTATCAATACTGTGGTCTTCACGTTTGTCGTTTTTACAATTTGAAAACAACAGGAGCATTACTAATAGGTATATATATTTCATCTGTTCTGTTCTATTCTATAATTGATTTTGTCTCATTTTACCAGTTACTTCTTCAATACGGATAGTAAAAACTACGGGAAGGTCATCTGTAGATATTTTGCTTGAAAACTCACTAATAAAGTCTAATGTCCGATGTTCTTTTCTAATAATTAAGTCCTTTACGCCAAGCGAAAACTTGTGGAGTTTTGCTTTAGCTTCGCTTCCTGTAATTTCAATAAAAACACCTTGAACAAGAACAGACAACCAAGAATTTACGGAATCAATTTCTGATACATTTAAGCATACATTAGCGTTTTTTCGCATAGCTCTTATTTTATGACCTTCTGAAGAATATCCAATAATCACATTATTTTGTTTGTTATAATAATAAGTGATTGGAGCTATAAATGGCCGACCTCTATAAATATAAGATAGATTGCCAATGTAGTTGGTTTCTAGAAGCTTTAGTCCTTCTGTTTCGTTTAGTGTTCTGATCATTGTCTTTGCTATAAAACATTTGAACCAAGTTATTTAAAACGAAAGGAGAAAACTATGACTTTAGTCAGTTAAGACGTTGAATGCAAATCAATAAGTGTAATTTCTGGTCGCATACCAATTCTTGCAGGAAACCCCAACCAACCTAAGCCTCGGTTTACATAAAGATATTGTTGCTCATGTTTGTATAGGCCTGCCCAATGTTTAAACTTATATTTTATGGGGCTCCATTGTAAGTTTTTATACTGAAAAGCGGCTTGCATACCATGTGTATGGCCAGCAAGGGTTAAACTAATATCTGTTTTATCAATGACTTCCTCTTCCCAATGTGTAGGATCGTGAGATAATAAAATTTTAAAAGGAATTGATCTTACATTCTCAATCGCTTTTTGTAGATCACCATATTGTTTCAAAGGTGATTTTCCCCAATTCTCAACACCTATAATAGCGATTTGGTCGTTATCCTCTGAAAGGATTTCAGATTCGTTTAATAACAATTTAAAATCTATAGCCTTATAAAACTGTTTTATAGCTTCAAAATTTTCTTGTTTTGCTTTTAGAGTATCCCATTGACTATAATCTCCATAATCGTGATTACCCAATATGGCATATTTACCTTTTTCAACTTTCAATTGATTAAAAATTATGTCCCAACCAGTTAACTCCCAAGCATAGTTATTTACCAAATCTCCAGTAATTACAATATAATCGGCTTTCAGATTATTAATTTTTTCGACGGCCTGCTCTAATTTTTGATAGTTATAATTGAAACTGCCTAAATGCAAATCTGATATTTGAGCAATTTTAACCCCGTCAAAATTTTTTGGTAAAGTGTTGCACTTAATTTTATGGTAATACACTTTAAATTTATAAGTTGCTTTAAAGATGCCATGTAGAATTATAAAAAAAGGAAGAAACCCCGAAAGCAATCCAACGAAAGGCACTATAAAAAGAGATTCGCTTTCTGAAAATAAAAAATTTGTAAAGTACATTACAGAGATCACAATAACAAAGATTAGCTTTGGCACAAACGACGACACAGCAAGACCATAAAATTTTGAAATGAGCATCTGCTTTCTAATTGGACTAATATCGTCTAAGGTGACTTTTAGGATCAAAATTGATACAATTAAGCCCACTGTAAACACCCAAAACAAAATATGAATGGTTGTTTTTAAAAATACAGAGTCTAAAAGCTGTGTTATGGAATATAACCAATAAAAGGTGATAATATCTACCAATAAAATAGCGATACACAATAAAACGATTGTAAAATGAGAAAACGATCTCATAGTTTCTTTTTTAGTCGCCTTTTATCTCTCAATGCCCAATAAATACCTTTAACATCCGAAGCCCAGTTTTTGTACATAAATATGAGTGTTATCTCTTCGAAGGTTTCTAGTAACCCAATAACAATCATGATATAAAATAGAGCGTATTCAGGATAAAAGAAAAGTGAAAATAAAATAAAAGCACTTTGCATTACAGCAGATAATTTAGCTAAATAAGTATGAAATGCTGTGGCTTTGCTATATTTTAAATACGCAATAAGCATTTGTATCATGTACGGTACAAACGCAATAAGAATTAAAATGAGATTACTTGTAATAAATTCGGATTCAAAATAATACAAACCAATAAGACCAACTATCAAAGTGATTTGATCGCCAAAGGAATCTAATTGAGAGCCTCTTGCACTAATGATTTTTAGCTTTCTTGCTAGATAACCATCTATAGCGTCTGTTGAATAACTAATGAGTAGTAGCCAAGCGAAAATTAAGCGTAAATCAAACCAAATTAATAGCAATAAAATAGGCGCAACCAGCACGCGATAAAACGAAAACCAATCAGCTATATTGAAATTCTTAAATGTAAGCATACATCTTTCTATTTAGACTAAAAGTAGAAGATTCTCTTCATAGGTGAAATGAGAAATGTCAGTTATCAAATTCTCATTTTGATTTGGATGTATAATATTTGTCAAATATTATACATGCTGTCAAATCTCCTGTTACATTGACTGCAGTTCTAAACATTCCTAATACGCGGTCTATGCCAATAATAACAATCAGACCATCAATTGGAATTCCTGCGCTCTGTAATACTGAAGCAAGAATAATAACTCCTCCTCCAGGAATAGCTGGTGTTCCTATTGAAGCTGTCACTACTGTAAAGGTGATTAATAGAAGGCTAATTATAGACAATTCGATGCCATAAGCTTGTGCCATAAATAAAGTTGTTACGCATTGAAATAATGCTGTTCCATCCATGTTAATTGTGGCACCAACGGGGATCACAAAATCACTGATATTAGAAGATACTCCTAATTTCTCATCTGCAGTTTTCATCGAAAGTGGCATAACGGCTGCTGAACTTGCCGCAGAAAAGGCCAATAGTTGTGGGTCTCTTATCGCCTGCAAAAACTTGAAGGGGTTTTTCTTGGCGAAGACAAAGACCAGAACTAAATAAAATAGTAATAATACGATCAGACCGAGCGTAACAGTAACCATATAATAACCCAATCCTAAAAATATTTCTGGACTTGTTATGGAGAGTAAGGCCGCCATTAACCCAAATACAGCATAGGGCACCAGCATCATGGCCCATGATACTATGATCATACAGATTTTCTGAATGGCTTCTGAAAAACGAATGATAGGCCCTGCTGTTTCCTGACGGAGTTGGGTAATTGCGACACCTATAATGATGGTGAAAATTACTACACCCAACATTTCTCCGGTTAAAATAGACTCAAAGGGATTACTAGGTATAAGGTTTGCTATAGTATTTGGAATGTTTTCAACAAGGTTAGTTTCCTCATTAGGGATTATTTGACTCTCTCCACTATTTGGAAACCCACCTAACTTAAAAATATATTCACCAGGTTTCAAAATAAGTGTAACTACCAAGCCTATTATGACGGCAATGATGGTCGTAAAAACAAAATATAGCAATAACCGAAAACCAAAGGTTTTAAGGTTCTCCGATGAGTTACTTACAATTCCTGTAATTATTGATGCAAAAATTAGCGGTATCATAATCATTTGAACCAGCCTCATAAAAATTTCACCTGGCAGGTCAAGCCAATCCGCAAGAGGTAAACTAATACTCTCTGAAAGTAGCCCAGTAGATGGATTAAGTAGGACTCCAATTCCCGCCCCTAAGAAAAGTCCAATAATTACCTTAAACCATAAGCGGCCTTTTATAAGACGATCTAAATGAATAGATAGACGATTAAGAGGTTTAAATTCTATCATATTTTGTTTTTAATATTTGGCAACAATCCAGGCTCGTATATAGTTCAATGGTTTACCAATTAACTTTGCTAGTGAACGTCAAGCGGAAAATTCTAAAGAAATTTTCAGGGTAAGCAAAAACAGGCACTTATTTATAGGCGCCTTTGTTGTGCAGTTATGCATCGGATATTAGGATTAATCATATTTACAATTAAAATTTAACCACTGATAAAACTAAAGGCAACAAAAAAGGTGCAACTAGGATGCTATAAAATAAAAACCAATCGGCAACATTGAAATTTTCAAAGGTTAAGATCTATTATTAAGGTTTTAATAAAAGTAAAAGAAAGGCTACTTTTTTTAAATGATAACCATCAGTTAAATAAGCAATTTTAGTCTTGTGTCTTATTTATTTCTGTAAAATAGTATCAAATAAACATCATTTTTCTAGTTACTAACTAACAAAATTAAAAGACAACGGATAGTGAGGTAATTCTCCATTACTAGCTTTTATAGCGTTAATAATTGGTAGTACAAATGCCATAATCCCTATTAATATAAGGGTAAGAATTCCTAATCCAAAAAGAAAGATTACCGGAATACTTAGAATAGAATATATAATAATACTCAACTGAAAATTTATAATTGCTTTTCCATGAACATCCATAGCTTCTATTCTATCTTTTTGAGTGACCCAGAGAATTAATGGTACAATTAGACCACCAAAACCAGTGATAAAAGTCAGTAATTGCGATAAATGTGTTATGACTAACAACTGATTGTCTTTACGCTTAAATGTATGATAATTTGACTCCATTATTTTTTACATATATGTGATGAAATTATATTTAAAATATTACAAAAAAGTATAACTGGTTCAGGGTTCGATAGAGACCACTATAATATTATCAATAAATTAAAACTCTTTTTAACCATACTAAATACTATATAAAAAGAAGTTGTGTCCCTTCTTGATCAGCACGATTATAAAAATCTCCAATGCTTAAAATACCATCTAAATCATCAATGGGGTCTTCCTCTTTTAAATGGAACATATCTAAAGCCAGTTTACAAACCCAGAGCTTACAGCCAGTATCGTAAAGGGTTTCTAAAAATTTACCCATAGGTGGCATATCTAGTTTTTCCATTTCTTTTTTCATCATTTTGGTCGCAAAGGCCTCCACTCCGGTTAAAACGCTTAACATGGTTGGCATATGCATTCCCGGATTTCCTACTGTAGCCAGATGCAAATGTTCAATCTTTTTGAATTGTTAAGTAATTTAAATACCTCTTTTTAGCCTTGGAATACCAACGATCAATGCTCATTTCCTTAAAGGGCCACCAGGAAAAAGCGCATAGAAATCTTTAATATTTATAACGTCACTTTTTTTGATACCATAATGCTTCTTCTTTATGATGTTTAACTCGCAGATACGCCACTACTCCCCCCTATTTCTCTATCATTACAAGCTCACACTCGCCTGCCATGCATTCGCTAATTTATTCTAAATACTCTGAATTAATAATGATATTAATCAGTTAATTATTAGTTTATATTTCAGTCAAAGTTATCTCCGATGGCATCCCAATCCTTTTAGGAAAACCTAACCATCCCAAACCTATGTTATCGTAGAGGAATTGTAGATTATATCTATATAAACTCATAGTTGTCATGATATAAAATCGTCTGTATTCAGGTTAGAAAAATAGAGAATAGATCCACTTTGCATAAGGGCAATAAGGATTATCAGTTAAGTTTTATTAAACTTGAGCAACCTGAGCGCATTTAGTACAACCACAATAGTTGAGCCTTCATGAAAAGCAACCGCCAAGCCTATATTTGTAAGTCCTAAAATGGTTATAGGTACCAACAAAAAAACGACACCTAAACTTATAAATATATTTTGTTTGATAATATGTTTAGATGCTCTACTCAGTCCTATGACAAATGGTAACATCTCAATTTTATCAGACATTAATGCCACGTCGGCGGTTTCTAAAGCGACATCACTACCTGCTGCTCCCATTGCGACACTTACGGTACTTAATGCCATTGCTGGTGCATCATTAACACCATCTCCTACCATTGCGATTTTTTTATCTCTTTTAATTAACGTTTTTATAGCTTCGACTTTATCCTCTGGCAGTAAATTTCCTTTTGCTTCTGTTAGTCCGATTTGTTTTGCAATGGCATCACCAACATTTTGATGGTCCCCAGTTAGCATAATCATATCTTTAATTCCCAGCTCTTTTAAGCGTTTCAATGTGCTTTTAGCCGTTTTTCGTGGAAGATCCATAACACTAATTAATCCAATAACTTCTTTTTTAAACGCTACGAGCATTACAGTATGTCCATTTTCTAAAAGATCATTCATTTTACTAATTATGGTATCCTCAACGCTTATATTGGCATTTTCCATTAGTTTTAAATTACCAATAAACACGTCTTCTCCGTTATAAGTTGCGCATATTCCTTTTCCCTGAATAGCTTTCACATTTGAAGCTTTATTTATTACTTCAATTTGATACTGTTCATTTATATCTTTGGCTATCGCCTTAGCCAAAGGATGATTGCTTAAACTCTCTACTTCAAGCACTAATTGAACAAATTCAAGTTTTTCAAAACCATTTATAGCGATAATATTGGTAAGCTTTGGCTTTCCTTCTGTTAAGGTTCCTGTCTTGTCAAATGCGATTGTAGTAATTTCTCCTAAATCCTCTAAGGCTTTTCCACCTTTAATTAAAACACCTTTTTGGGCTGCTCGTGCAATGCCACTCAATACAGCACTCGGTGTTGAAATGGCCAAAGCACAAGGACTTGCCGCCACTAAGACTGTTATGGCTCTATATAAACTAGTGTTAAAGTTTTCATCAATAATTACAAAAGCAAAGCACATTATAAAAACCAATAAAATGACCAGTGGCACATACCATTTCTCAAATTTATTAGTGAGTCGTTGTGTTGGTGATTTTTGAGTTTCTACTTCACTTACCATTTTAATTAATCTCGAAACGGTTGAATCTTCACTTAACTTAAGCACTAGCACATCAAGTAAATTGTCTCCATTAATGGTACCAGTAAAAACCACATGCTTTCTATCTATCTCACTAAATTTCGGTAAGTTATTTATGTCTTTTATAAACGTTTTATCTACAGGGATGCTCTCACCGGTAATAGGTGCTTGATTAACGCTACTGTTACCTCCAATAATGACACCATCCGCTGCTATTTTGGTATTGGGTTTAACAACTATGATATCATTTATCCGCAAATCTGTTATAGCTATTTCTTTTAGCTTACCCTCTTTTTTGATCAAAGCTATTTTTGGTGATAATTTACCTAAAGCCTCAATGGATTTTTTTGCTTTGTTCATTGCATAATGCTCTAATGCATGTCCCAAACTAAAAAGAAATAAGAGTAAAGCGCCTTCTGCCCAACTACCAATATATGCGGCTCCAGCCGCAGCTGCAATCATTAAAAAATCAATATCAAAGCCACCTTTAATAATTTTACGCGACGCTTGAATTGTAATAAAATAACTTCCAAAAAAATAAGAGACTATAAAACTTGATAGCGGAATCCAAGAGGATAAAACCATTGCTTTTTCAATAAAAAAACCAATTGACAAAAAGCCACCGCATAGAATTGCAAAATAGAGCTCAGTTTTTTTGCCTAAAACTCTAAACATTGACTGATGTTGTTCTTCTGTTTTTTGATGAGCCATTAAGATACTTTTGTAATAAATTTAAACTATTTTAATCAATCCTATTCTAAGATAGAATTAAGATATTCAAAAATGTTAGCTCAAAAAAATGATTTTCCTTAATTCTTAATTGCCAAAATATAAGAGTAATTATGCGCTAATTTTCATCTAAATAAAAAGAAGTTGTGTCCCTTCTTGATCAGCACGATTATAGAAATCGCCAATAGTTAAAATGCCATCTAGATCATCAATAAGATCTTCTTTTTTTAAGTGGAACATATCTACTGCCAATTTACAGGCCCAAAGCTTACAACCAGAATCGGAAAGGATTTCTAAAAATTCGCCAATGGGTGGCATATCTAGTTTTTCCATTTCTTTTTTCATCATTTTGGTTGCAAATGCTTCGACACCCGGCAAACCACCAAGCATAGTTGGCATATGCATTGCAGGATTACCGACAGTAGCAACGTGTAAGTGATCTAGTTTTTTCTTCTGAATGGCTTCCAATCCAAAAAATGTAAAAAATATCTCGGATTCTATGCCTTCCATTCGTGCTCCATTAGCCATAACAAAGGCTGCATACGCATTTTCTATGGTCGCTTTAGATAGTATAAAAAGCATTTTTCTGACTTTTGTGCCCATAATTTCTTGTTTTTAATTCGTTAGTTAATTTAAATACAGCTTTTTGGTTTTGGAATGCCTGCAATCAATGTTGATTTTTTTAAAGGACCACCAGGAAACAGCGCATAGAAATCTTTAATATTTATAACCCCACTTTTTTTGATACCTCGAATAGACAATGCCTCTTCTTTATGATGTTTGTCTTGAAGGTATTGAACAACTTCCCAGTGTTTTTCTGTCATTACAACCTCACACTCGCCTGCGATGCATTCGCTAATTTCTCGGGTCCATTGACTGAATTCCAATAAATAGCCTTCTTCGTTAACATCGATTTCTTTATTTGCGATTAGCTTTTTCATGATTTCTAAATTTTATAATTCGTATAATTAGTGTTAAATAGTTCCTTCAAAATGTTTTCCTTTTTCGGACATCGTAGCGGATACAAAAGGAATTGAAATGCCCTTTATTAGCATGTTCCAATAGATCCATCGGAAAGCCATTTTACCCATATGGTTCATTCGACTTTCTTTTAAAAGGTTTAATGGCCCAATACCAGGAAACGGGAATGTCCCTTTCACGGGTTCGTGGTTATAATTAAAATCGATTAATAGTGCTTTTCCGCCGCCTGTTTCTATAAAACAATTAGCATGTCCATCGAACTCTTCTTTTAAAGGCTCTCCATTGATGTAAAGCATAATATTTTCTTCTAAAATTTCTGCTTCAAAATGTGCTACCGAACCCGCTTTAGATGCTGGTAAATTGGTAGCATCTCCAATAGCGAAAATATTCTCATAATCCCTAGTTTGAAGCGTTGCTTTATGAGTTGGCACAAAGTTTAAATCATCTCCCATACCAGAACGTTCTATAAGTGCATCACCCATATTCGTAGGTACAGTAACCAATAAATCATAGGCTACTTCGGTATCTGCATAATCGATGATTTTATTATTTTCGTAATCTACACGCTCAATATTAAAATCGGTTACTTCTTTAATGCCTTTTTCTTCTAATAAATGATGGAGCGCTTTTGTTGCTTTTGGCTTAGTAAAAGCGCCACCTAATGGTGTTACATATGTGATATCCACTTTATCTCGCATCCCTTTATTCTTGAAATAAGAATCTGCTAAAAACGCAAATTCTAAAGGTGCTACAGGGCATTTAATTGGCATTTCTGTAATATGTACAACCAGTTTTCCACCTTCCCATTCACGTAATTTATTACGTAATGCTTTAGCGCCTTCATACGTGTAAAAATCAAATATACTTTTGTGCCATTCAGGACCATCCATGCCTTCAATTTCCTCAGGTGCAATCTTTGTTCCTGTTGCCACAATTAATATATCATAGGCTAAAGCTTCACCATTTTCAAGTTCTACTTTATTAGCCTCAGGAAGAATAAGTTCAATCTTTTTCTGGATATAGTTTACGCCTTTAGGAATAAATTTTTTACCCTTCTTTTTAACTTGACTTGTTGTGTATATATCAAAAGGTAAAAATAAAAAGCCTGGTTGGTAATAATGGGTTTTGTATTGATCTACAATAGTAATTTGCCAATCTTTTTTTGGAAGTTTATTGACCATATGATTGGCCATCATCGTTCCTGCTGTACCTGCTCCTAATATGACTAAATTTTTCATGTCTTATTTTTTTATATGTACGCCTATAAAAACGTAACACTTTAACTATAAGCAAAGTTACTTTGATTACCCTTGAACTTATATGACTTTTGTCATGTGCTTATGTAACATCTGTTACACAGGCCTTCTCTCTTTATTCACAGGCCTTAATAAGCTTTTACATATTGCTTACTATAGCAACTTATTCCGTGTATGACAAAAGTCATACTTATCTATTAATTATGCTTGTAATTTTGTTGTGGCTATAAATAAATCAACATTTTACAAGCAAAAATTCACTAAAACTAAGCCAGAATTTTTGCAGAATGTTTTAAAAATTTTTAATCATGAAAACGACTTTTCTTAAATTATTTGTGTTGCTATTTTCCACCGCCTTATTCTCTCAAGCAGGACATATAATGCAAGGTGTTGGTTCCGTAAACATGTCTATGGGTGGCGCATCAACCGCACAACCAATAGATATTTCTGGTGCATTGCACTGGAATCCGGCTTCAATTTCAACCTTTGACGATAAAATCATACGGTTTGATATCGGGGCATTCTTTTCGTCACCAGAATTAAGCTCTTCTTTGCCAGCCGGCATGTTAGGGTCTGGAGCACCTGCCGTGAGTGGAACAACAGAAGATGCCAGAGGCGTTTCTCCTATGCCAGCTTTAGCAATGGTTTGGGGTAAAGAAGGTAGCAAACACACCTTTGGAGCATCTGCTTTTGGTATTAGTGGTTTTGGTGTTACGTTCCCTGAAGAGGCTAATAATCCCTTAAGTGCAAGTTTCAATCCAACTGAAAATTCAAATCCAATAAATTATCCTCAAATGGCAAATGGATTTGGTCGCATAGAGTCCGATTATATGTTATTACAAGTCAGTGGCACATGGGCTTATGAAATCACTTCAAATTTTTCATTAGGTATTCAGCCTAATATAAATTATGCGTCTTTAGAATTAGCACCTAATCCGTTAGCGTCTCCGGATTTTCCACCAGAAATGGGAGGAACAGGGAAAGGCTATCCAACATCTGATAAGGCTTCAGCTATTGGTTATGGCGCTCAATTTGGACTGTTTTACGATTCTGGGAATGGCATAAAATTAGGCGCATCTTACAAAACAGCTCAGACATTTGACACGTTTAAATTTAGTAACACTTATATAGACGGCACTGCTGCACCTGATGTTAATTTTCAAATGGATTACCCAGCTATTATGTCTTTAGGATTAGGGTATTCTGCAGGTCAGATAGATTTAGCACTCGATTTTAGACGCGTAATGTATGAAGATACGAAAGGATTTGAAGCAAGTGGATGGGCATTTGGAGAAAATGGTTTCCCAACAGGCGCCGTTAAGGGTTTTGGTTGGAAAAATATGTCTATTATTTCAGCAGGTTTTCAATATAAAGGGATCAATAAATTACCATTACGTTTTGGTTATACCTATAGTTCTAATCCTATTGATGAAGATTTAGCCTTTTTCTCAACTCCAGCAACAGCAATTATCAAACATGCCTATCAGTTTGGTTTAAGTTATGAGATAAATGATACATGGAGGCTAGATAGCGTTTATCACTATGGAACTAGTGGTGATGCAACAGCGGGGCAAATTCTTAATCCTGGACAAATCACACCAAGTAATCCTTTAGGTGCGATGCCAGGTACATCCGTATCCTATGAGATGACCACATCTATGATCATGGTTGGGTTAAATTATACATTTAATAAAAAGGTTGATAACTAATAATTTTCTACTGACGTTCTAATTTTATTATCAATCTTTAAAACGTGTGGCAATATAAACTGTGAATGAACACAGATTGTATTGCCACACTTGTTTTGTCATAGCTAAAAACCTCGCTAAAGGAATTATATTAAAACGAATTTGTACAAACTAAGATGTTGCACAATTTCCACTGGCTTTCTTTACACCTAGTTTCACTAAAATGGTTTCTAACAAACACCATTTTGTAAAGGCAGATTGAATTAAGTTGACACCAATGAATACTGTAAACCACATCCAATTTTGGTTAACATAAAAGGTTAGGGCAACACTTAATAATACCATTACTCCTACAATAACTCTAAAATATGTATTTAACATTTTAATTAATTTTTTAAGTTTATAAATATCTTTCTATCGGAACCACAATCGCTTTTATAGGATTGTTAGTTTCTAAATTTGCATTAAATTCTTTTATTAAGTTGAATAGAGAATCAATACGCGCATCTTCTGTAAACGAGAAAAACATATTTGATTCATTAGCTCCTTTAGTTCCAGAAAACCAATTGGAAGCCATTAATAATGAGGATCCATTCTTGTAACCATCAATATCAGATTCGCTAAAACTTTCAATTCCGGCTTGCTTAAAAAGTTTTATCACATCCTTGTGAAACGCTTCAACTACTGTAACTATGACTAATTTCATATTATTAATTATTATTTATAGTTCTTCTTTTCAATCATATAATACACTAGCGGCACCACCAATAAAGTCAGTACGGTTGAAACAATAGTCCCCCCCATTAATGATATAGCCAAGCCTTGAAAAATTGGGTCAAATAATATGACGAATGCCCCAATAACAACAGTTCCTGCAGTTAATAAAATTGGTGTTGTGCGCACCGCTCCTGCTTCGATAGCTGCTTGTTTCAATGGTACACCTTCGGCTGTTCTTAGGTTTATAAAATCAATCAGCAATACCGAATTACGTACCATGATTCCTGCCAAAGCGATCATTCCAATAAATGAAGTTGCAGTAAAAAATGCGCCCATGATCCAGTGTCCGAGAATAATTCCGATTAACGATAATGGTATCGCTACCATCATGACGACTGGGGCTTTAAAGTTTTGGAACCAGCCAACGATTAAGATATAAATTAAAATAATAGCTCCTAAGAAGGCAATTCCTAAATCTCTAAAGACTTCTAAAGTAATTTGCCATTCACCATCCCATTTTACGGTATATATATCTTCAAAATCTGGCTGACCTAAATACATTTCATTGATTTCATAGCCCATTGGCAATGGGATTTCTTTTAATTTTTTTTCCATTCCTAAAATCGCATATACAGGACTTTCTAATTCTCCAGCCATATCTGCCATAACGTAAACCACGCGTTTTTGATTTTTACGATAAATACTTTTTGCTGCTGTGGTTTGTTTTATGTTCACCAAATCTGCAATGGGCACCATATGGCCTTGTTTAGATTTTACTTTTAATTGTGATATATCAGAAATTGTCGATTTTTCCTTTTCATCTAAAGCCAAGACTAAACCTACTTGGTTAACTGCATCTTCATCATACAAACTCGTAATGGCTCTATTAGATAATGCCATGTTCATGGTATAGGCAATTTGCTGTGGTGCAACACCATATAACATCGCTTTTTCTTTATTGATATCGAATTGGTATTCGGTTTGATCCGCTTCAACCATCCAATCGACATCGACAACATCAACTGTGTTTTTCAAAATATTTTGAACGCTATTAGCAATTTTCATTTGCTCACTGTAATCAGGTCCATAAACTTCTGCCACAATAGTGGACATTACTGGTGGACCTGGCGGCACTTCTACTAATTTTACATTTGCATTGTATTTTGAAGCAATCTTTTGAATATCTGGACGCATTAATTTAGCGATATCGTGACTTTGGGCACTACGCTCTCCTTTATCCACTAAATTCACTTGAATATCGGCCATATTACTACCGCCACGTAAATCGTAATGACGTACCAATCCATTAAACGTTATTGGTGCAGAGGTCCCAATATAGTTCTGATAATTTACCACCTCTGGTCGTGTAGATAAATATTGAGCTATTTCTTGTGTTACAACAGCAGTACGTTCTAGGGTTGTGCCTTCTGGCATATCAATTACCACTTGAAATTCATTTTTATTATCAAAAGGCAACATTTTTACAGCGACCGAATTGGTAAAAAACAACACCATTGTTGCCATTAAGAGCAAAAAAGTGCCCCCTAAAAACAACCAGCGCTTTCCTTTACTTTCTAATAAAGGACGTTCAAATTTGTTATAAACCTTATAAATAAGTGTAGCTTCTAAAGCCTTTTCGGGTTTATCCTCTGCGCCTTTCTTGTCTTTTTCTTTTAAGAAAATATAGCCTAAATATGGTGTAATGGTTAATGCCACAAAGAGTGATAAAATCATCGCAATAGATGCTCCTATTGGCATTGGTGCCATATATGGCCCCATTAATCCAGAAACAAAAGCCATAGGCAATACAGACGCTATAACCGTAAACGTTGCTAGAATTGTTGGGTTTCCTACCTCATTAATAGCATACAAAGCCGCTTGTTTAAACGGCAAGCGTTTCATTTTAAAATGCCTATGCATATTTTCGGCAATAATAATCGAGTCATCAACAACGATTCCTGTTACAAAAACCAGAGCGAAAAGCGTGATTCGGTTTAAGGTGTAATCGAGCATATAATAGCTCAACAAGGTTAAAGCAAACGTAATTGGCACTGATAAAAACACAACCAATCCACCACGCCAACCCATGGCTAACATGACTACAATAGTTACTGCGAATATAGAACCTATAAGGTGTAATAATAATTCTGACACTTTATGCGATGCCGTTTCACCATAGTTTCTGGTGACTTCTACGTGTACATCATCAGGAATTAAAGTGACTCGTAAATGATCTACTTTATCGATAATGACTTCAGCAATTTTCATGGCATCTGCACCTTTACGTTTAGCGACCGAAATAGTCACAGCAGGATATTCTGATATAAAATCCGATGATTTTTCGCTACCTTTTCCAAACCCTAAACTCACATAATTTATTGGGATTTCTGGACCATCAATAATCGTCGCTATTTGTTTTAAATAAATGGGTTGATTTTGTTGCACACCAACCACCAAATTTTCAACATCTGTTGTAGACTCTATAAACTTACCCGTATTTACAAGGAATTCAGTGTCGTTTTTATCAAAACTACCTGAATTTAATTGACTATTATTAGCCTTAATCATTTCAGAAACAGACAAGAAATCCAATCCGCTGGAAGCCAATTTATCCTTATCTAATACCACACGCAATTGGCGATTTCTACCTCCAATCTTATGCGTAATAGCTACATCTTTTATCTTCTTTATTTCAGCCTCCAACTCTTGAGCCATTTGGCTTAATTGGAAATCATCATAATTTTCACTCCATAAGGTTAACCCTAACATGGGCACATCATCAATAGCACGTGTTTTTACCAAAGGTTGGGTCACACCTTGGGGCATTTCATCCATGTGCTTATTGATTTCATTGTATAATTTCACCAGTGAACGCTCAATATCTTCGCCAACATAAAACTGTACGATCACCATGCCCTGTTCTTTCATCGACGTAGAATACACATATTCTACTCCTTTAATATTTGAAATTAATTGCTCTAAAGGCTTTATAACACGTGATTCTACTTCTGTCGGACTTGCACCAGGATAACCCACAAAAATATCTGCAATTGGCACATCAATTTGTGGCTCTTCCTCACGCGGAATTAAAAACGAACTATAAACACCAACAACCATAAACACAATCATTAAAAGCACTGTAAGCTTTGATTGCATAAAGACTTTGGCAATTTTACCTGCTATTCCTTCTTTCATTTGAATTTAATATTTTAATATGATGATAAATGGAACACGCCATTAAAATTTCAGTTTAAAACCTGAAGTCGATAATGCGCGTTTCATTTTATATTTTTATATGCGTTTTTACAGGCTATTCGTTTCAACCTTTTTACGTGTTCTCGATACAAATTTGATTAGGCAAATTCGCTCAAACTGACGTAAAAAGGATTTTAGTTACAACTATTTTTACATTCATGAGTTCATTAATTTGAAATAATAAACCACGAATAATCCTTAACGCAACTTTTTAGTTATTGAATACTAACTTTAGCGCCGTTGTAGAGTTTTCCTTCAGCAGAAACGATATAAGCTTCGTCTGAATTTAAACCAGATAATACTTCTACTTGATTTCCAAAAGTTCTACCTAAACGCAACCAACGCAAAAAAGCAGTATTGGTTTGGCTTACGGTGTATACTCCAGATAATTGACCATTAGTTACTATAGCTTCTGTTGGAATTAAAACCAGCTCTGTTCTTGCTTTTCGTTCCACAGGAAATTGAACAGTCGTAAACATACCAGACAAGATGTTAGCATCTGTTTTCTCTAAATTTATTTTTACTAGATATTGGCCCCCTGTATTTTTAGCAGATGTACTGACTTCAACAACTTTTCCTTTTATAGTTTTGTCTATAGATTTTATCAAAACAGCAACCGAAGTTCCTTTTTCAATTTCAGAAATTTCTGTTTCTGGCACCATAGCCATCACTTCAAAATTTTCTGGTATTTCTAAACTTATTAGTATTACACCTGGATTTGCCATATTACCAGTCTCAACGTTTTTGCTAGTTATAGTGCCACTAAAAGGTGCCGTAATATTGCTGTAAGCAAACTGTGCATTAATTTCGTTTTTTATTTGGTTTGCAGCTTCTAGTCGGGCCTTGGCTATCTCAAATTTAGCCGTCATATCGTCCATTTCTTTTTGTGATGCGCTATTATTAGCAAACAAATTTTTAAATCGGTTATAATCTTTTTGAGCATTATTAAAAGCCACTGTTGCTTCCGTAATTCCTGCATTTACTTGCGCGCGTTTAGCTTGTAAATCATTGTTATTTATTGAAACTAATAATTGTCCTTTTCGTACGTTATCTCCAACGTTTACATGCACTTTATTTACGTATCCCATCATTCTCGTACTTAAATCCGCACTATTTGATGCCTGAATTTTTCCGCTTACACTTAAAAACGGCTTATTACCATTTGCTTTTATATGATTGACTTCTACTGAAATTGTTGGCGAATTATCGACAACTATTTTTTTGTCTTCTCCACAATTGAGTAATGCAAGAGTCAAACTAAATGCTAGTATTTTATATGCTATTTTCTTTTTCATTTTAATAGGTTGTTAAAAATTTTAAATACGCTTTTGTACTGTTATATTCAAATATGGTTTGATAGTATTCTAATTGCTTTTGAGCATATTGGGTTTCGGCTATTAATAAATCTGTTGTCTTTTCTAAGCCTTCCTCAAAGCGATTAGTTCGTATTCTTAAAGCTTCCTCAGATTGTGTAACGGCTAACTGTGTTAGTTTTAATTTACTTTGGGCATCAGTAAGCGATCGCTTTGTCTTATTCAGTTCAAGCTGGCTTTTAGACACATATTGCTCATATTCTAATTTTGACCTCTCGAATGTCGCTCGTGTCTTTTGAGTTTTCCCAAAGCGCTTTGTGCCTTCGAGAATATCCCATTTTAAAGTGGCACCAAATAAATAACCACTCGCACCAAATTGAAAGATCTCTTTGTCGTATAACTGGTAACTACCAAAGGCATTTAAAGTGGGTAGAAAAGTCATTTTATCAGACTTATATAAGGATTCTTTAGCGTCTGTTGCTAATTGCATGGCTTTAATGTCGGCGCGATCTTGAGGTATTAACACATTAGATTCTTGCATTAAGCCATCGAGCTTTAGACTATCAGAAGGTTGAAGAATAACATCCGCATCATCATTCATTAAAAATGACAGATAATTAGAAGCATTTTTAACGTTACTTCGCGCAGTTTGCAATTGATTTATGACCTCTGTAACTCGGATTTCGACCAGTAATACATCCGAACGTTGCAAATACCCTTGCTTAAAACTATTTTGAGCTAGTTTTAGGTTGGCGTCAGCAACTTCTTGGGCGGTTTCCAAAACACTAACCGCTTTATAAGCTAATTGCAATTGCATATAAGCGTTTTCAACTTCAAAATTCACATAGTCCTTAACACGGTCTGTTTGCAAGGCCATGGCTTCCATATTACTTTTGGCTGCCTTGCGCTGATAAAAACCATCCCTGTTAAGTAATGGTTGTTGAAACTCAATAGCAGTAGCAAAGTTTTGAATTTGATCAGGATCATTTAACATATCTGGATTAAAATCGCTTTGTGTTAGAATTTCCTGATTTAATTTAGATCCAAAAGCCATTAATGGATTGGTGGTAGCAAAACCTGTATGCGAAACTGAAATGTTAGGTAGAAAAATCGCATTTGTCTGTCTGTAATCTCCCTTAGCTTCATTAAAAGCTTCCATCGCTATTTTTATACTCTGATTAGACTCAGAAACTATGTTCAAAACTTCTGGCTTAGAGATGAGTTTTACTTCCTGAGCCTGAAGCGTTGAGGCTAAGATTAATAAAAAACCAAAGACTATGTTATATCTATTTTTTTTCATTGTTGTTCTTTTTTTGAGCAAAATTAGATGTATTGGTTCTGCAAGTCTGTAACTAATGTTACCTGAAGTGTGTAACTAATGTTACTTGCCGTCCCTTTCCTTTTTCAATCGATTCAATTTCAGGGTTTATAAAGAAAGGAATTACAATCATTAGCACACATAGGATTATGAAAACCAATGCTACTATCTTTTTTGTCAGGGGCTCTTTGATTATTTTTTTATACACATTTGTGATAACTTTCCAATGAAAAATGATGTGTACAATCAACAAACCCAAAAGAACAAATGCTAAAATAAGGTGTAGCATTCCCCATTGGTGCCTGTCCATTCCAAACAAAGAAAGCTCTACATTACGACCATAAACATTCCAGCGTTCTCGACCAGAAATCAGCGTATATTTTATCAAAAACCCGATGCCTATAATTGCTGACATACAAAGTGTCATACTAGCGTTTATAATAAAATTTAAGATGGGTTTTCGCATTACTTTTAGAGACTTTTTCATTGTGTTAAATGGTATTTAAATTACAATCAAAAGTATTTGAAACCTATAAATACTACAATGATATTCCTCAGATAGGATACTATTAAGAAGCCCAATATTTCTCTAAAAAAACACTGAGATTAATGAGCGCTTATATGAGCGATTAGTTTAACAAAAACCGTTTTGTCACGACCATTATATTCCTAATGAATTTAAGCAACTGGAAAGTTTTTTGATTTGTAGATGTAAACCACAGCTCTAATATATTGCGTTACATAAGTCATATATAAAAAAAGGCACTCTTAAGATAAGAATGCCTTTTCAACCAACCAATGTAAAACAACTAACTAAAGTTAGATTGCTTTGTTTTTTTAGTCTAAGACTTATACTATGTCAAATATCCTATAAAATTAGTTTCTAATCAATGATATATATCAGGTTATACAAAACCAAAGATTTAGCGGCATCACTTCCATTGATACAGCAGCCTACAACATAATTATTCATTGGAATTGATAAGATGAAATTCTAGGCTAATATGCAGTACAATTTAGTGTCAAAACAAGATAATATTTCATGAAATTTTGAAAAAACTCAAACAGATGGCTATCAAACTTTAGATATTCGTTTTGACTTAAAACCTATTAACAATATCACTTTAGGGATTACTGTAATGAATCCTTTTTTGTAAAGCATATAATAACTTTTTAAACTTCGCGTTTACCAATCGATCAAATTTTAGTAGAACACCAATAACTGAGTCTGGCAGAAACTTTTCAGTATTATTACAGGATAAATTTTAATTTAAGGGCACAAAAAAAAAGAGGGTATTTTATTATGAACTACCCTCTTTTAAACTTAAAATTAGTTTTTAATTAATACTATGAGTTATTGTCTTCTTTAAGATTGTTAGACTCCTCTTTTTTCTTTCCACTCATCATAACGTTAATAAGTAAGCCTACTAATGTAATACAAACTAATGCGAAGATTGCCATCATAACAACTCCGTTAGTCCAACTATATAATGCTATTAATGTATGAATCATATTTATGTTTATTTAGTTTACTGGGTATAAAATTAATAACTTTAATAGTTAAGAAAGATGACATTTATCAGTCATTAAAACAAATAGTGCTATGGTAATAGTATTCTATTTTCATTTTAGTTTTTTGTCCAGTTTAGGTACCCTCCTTTTAAATCATAAACTTCCTTAAACCCCAATTCGACTAGTATTTTGGAAGCTGTTTGGCTTCTACCACCAGATCTACAGTACAAGTAAACAGGCTGGTCTAAGTCTAAATCTTTAACGTATTTAGTAAATGCATTTTGATTTAAAACATCTACATTAATAGCCTTTTTAATATGGCCAGCATTGTATTCGTTAGCTGTTCGCACATCTAGTAGTTGAACATTTGTTTTAGTAATCTCTTTTTTGAAATCTGTAGCTTCTAAAACCGTTATATGGTCTGATTGCTGTGCAGACATTCCAAAAATTGAACCGAAAATTGACATTGTGATAATAATTAAGTATTTCATATTTATTTAAAAATTAAGTGCTTTAGAATTTTTTGACCGGAACCTTTGTTACATTTCTAAATTTATTGCTATCAATAGTTGTACTAATCCAATCTTTTAATTGTCCTCTTTCTGGCATTAGAACTGGTTAATATTTTTCGTAAATATTCAACTTATTTCTAAGCGTCGTAATTTGAGACTGAAGGTCTTCTACTTGTTTTAATAAATTATAAATTGCATCAATGCCTTCAAAATTAATATCCAAATCGTAATGCAATCGCATCATTTTTTCAACGTCATTAAGTTGATTCGTTTTTAAATAATTCTCCTTGTCTCTTATAGTAATCTCAACTAATTTGTATTCATGTAAGGCAGTAATAAAAGTTACAGGAACATTATAATGGGAACAAAATTGTTGTATTGAGATGAGATGTGTGGTTTCCATATTATCTTAATTTTGATAAGTCTTTAAAGAGTTCCTTTTCTTTGGCTGACAGTTTTGTTGGTGTTTTTAAATTATAGCTGATATACAAATCACCAAACTCACCTTCCTTTTTATATTTTGGGAAGCCTTTACCTTTTAGTTTTACTTTAGTTCCGTTTTGAGTTTCTGGTTTCACGATTAGTTTTACTTTTCCATCAAATGTATTAACCATTATTTCTCCTCCTAAAAGGGCTTTGTATAAATCTAAATCGACTGAAGTATATAAGTTAGAACCATCTCTTTTAAATTGTGAATGATTAACTATCGAAAACTCAATTAACAAGTCTCCATTAGGTCCGCCATTAACACCTTTTCCACCATGACCTTTTATTCTTATGATTTGACCATTTTCAACACCAGCTGGTATTGTGATTCGGATATTTTTAGTGTTTACCGCTAGTGTTTGTTTATGCTCAGTATATACATCTTTAAGATTAAGCTGTAACTGCGCATTAAAATCTTGACCTCTAAATTTTACCTGTTGGCCACCAGATTGTGATGACCTACCGCCAAACATAGACCCAAAGAAATCTGAAAAATCTTCTTCTGAATAGCCACCATGTTGATGGCCTGCAGGTCTCTGATACTTTTGCTGTTGTTTCGCTTTTTCGTAGTCTTCGGCATGCTCCCAATGTTCTCCGTATGCATCGTACTTTTTACGATTTTCAGGATTACTCAATACTTCATTGGCTTCATTAACCTCTTTGAACTTTTGTTCTGCATCCTTATCGTTTGGGTTGAGATCTGGATGGTATTTTCGAGCGAGCTTACGGTATGCTTTTTTTATGTTACTTTCAGTAGCCTTTTTAGAGACTCCTAATATCTTGTAATAATCTATAAATGCCATTACGCTTTATTATGAGTTTTAATGTACTGTTTAAGTATTTGCTTTAGACTTTCTAAATAATCTTCCATAATACTGATATTCATATCTGGATGGATTTCTGAGGGTATTGTTATTGGATTTTCGTCTAGGGTCGCATAGAGTTCTGGGTAATTAACTTTAATACTCATGGTAAGCCTTATAATTTGATTTTCTATGACCTGTATTGTTTTCATTAAATGAGCCTAATTATATTTCCAGATAAACTTCGATTTTTCATTTTCTAAAACATCTTTAGCCATTTTAATCACTGTAAATTTGGCGACTTTTTGATTCGTTATAAATTCTGAAACATCATCTTCAAGTTGCTCTTGCTGCCCTCTAAAAACTGAACCTTCATATTTAAAGGGATCGCTTAATGTATCTGCAATATGGATGAGATGTTTGTTAACATGTTTTAGTAACTTTTTAGATTTCTTTTTAGCCTGATATAAGTCTATTTGAAGCTCTCGTAATTCATCTGAATTTTCCTGAACAAGAAGTTTAACAAAATAGGTATCGATTAAACGTTCAAGAAAATCAATTTCAAATAACTGAAATTCTAAATTGCCTTGCCATTCTTCTGTTAATTTATACAAGTCCTCCCATTCAGCTTCCTGTATATAATCCCCTTTGGGTCTATTTCTATAGTTACTCATATAAGTTGGATTTAAATATTTATAGGTAAAGGTAATTTTAAGATGAACGATTATAAATGATTAATATCAGTAATGGTAGACTTCTTAAACCCACTTCAAACATTGGACAATCTATTCCATCTTGAAACTGCGGCAAACACTGCCGCGTCACTTTGTTTTTTAAGTTCACCATAGGGGTGCTATGCTAAAATTAAGAAAACAACAGTGTTTATTGCATTCACAAGTTTCATAACGACGTTCCAATGCATAAAGCGGGTTAAAGTATTTTACCGTCACCCATTTGAATAATTCTATCGGTCTTATTTGCAAAATCTTCATCGTGTGTTACAATGAGTAAAGACAATCCTTGGTCATCACTTAAACGCTTAAAAATATTAAATACGTTTCCTGCATTATGACTATCTAAATTCCCTGTAGGTTCATCTCCCATAATTATGGAAGGATTATTTATCAATGCTCGGGCAATAGCAACACGTTGCTTTTCTCCTCCAGAAACACGTGATGCTCTTTTTTTTGCTAAGTGTTCTATATGCAACATTTTTAGTTTTTGTATAGCATCATGCTCAATCTCTTGAAGTGATTTTTCTGCTAATTTCTTAGCAGGAAGCATGACGTTTTCTAAAACTGAGAATTCGGAAAGCAAATAGTGAAACTGAAATACAAAACCAATGTGTTTATTTCTCAAATAGGATAAATGATCTCTGTCTTGGCCAGAAATGAGTTTGTCATTTAAGTATAATTCACCTTCGTAATCTGTATCCATAGTAGAAAGAATGTAAAGCAATGTAGATTTCCCGCAGCCAGATTTCCCCATTATAGAAGCAAATTCCCCTTCTTTTACACTAAAGTTGATGTCTTTTAAAACATGAAAAAGATTAGGCTTTCTAAAATATTTGTTGATATGTTTGGCTTGTAATACAGTGCTCATTTTATTGTCCTCTTATAATTTTAACTGGATCAATTTTTCTTGCTTTTTTAGACGGTAAATAACCTGCAAGAAATGTTGAAATCATAGCAAATAAAAATCCAATAATAAAGAATACAGGATTCATATTAATCGGATAGGTTTCTACAGTTGGTAGTGCTTCAGTCTGAAACGGAATAGTCTCAATTAAACTTGCCAAGCCATAACCTATAAGCAATCCTAAAACACCACCTGTAAACCCGATAATCATAGCCTGACTCATAAAAATAAGCTGTACATCTTTACCAGAAAACCCTGTTGCTTTTAATATCGCAATGTCATTCATTTTTTCATAAATAAGCATGTTTAAAATATTGTAGATTCCAAAACCAGCTACAATAAGTAATGTTATGGAAACAGCATAAGTAATAAGGTTTCTAATGGTCGTTCCTGTTTCAAATTGTGCGTTTGCAGTTTTTATATCTATTGCCGTCAAATTAAATTGTTGCTCAATTTTTTTAGACAAAGGAATCGCCTGTTCGATATCATATAGTTTTACATTAATATCAGTGATGTAATTATTTGCTTCACCAAGAATGCGCTGTACTGTTTTTATATTTGTAAAACTTTGTATCGCATCTAAATCTGCGATACCGCTTTGATAAATCCCAACAATTTTTAATGGGAAAACTCCACCTTTAACGGGACTTATTTCCACACGATCGCCCACTTTTAAAGACATTTTTTTTGCAATACCAATACCTAACAAAATACCATTATCTGCAGTGTGTAAAGCTTCTGCAGAACCTTCAACAATATAATCGTTCATATTAAAAAGTTGTGCTTCATCAATAGGGTTGATTCCTGTTAAATTACCGCCTAATTCTATAGAGCCGGCTAAATAAAAGATTTGGGTTTTTATTTGTGGTAATGCACCGCGAACGTCTTTATTCTCTTTTAAATAGTTAATTATAGGTAAGGCATTATGAATTTTTTTCTGGCTTAATTTTGGTTTTATAGAGTGTACGATATTAAAACTTTCTTCAATGTTTTCAACAAAAGAAATAGGTTGCTTTTTAGAGGGTTCTATTTCATTGTAAATATGAATATGTGGTGTTTGATTCAATATTAAATCATCTAACATGGAATTTAATCCCGTCATAAAGCAAACCAAAGTAATGTAAGAACCAATTCCAAAAGTGACACCAAGTGCCGCTATAGACGTCTGCTTTATTTTAGTAAGCAAATGGGTTTTTGCGATGTTTAATATAACTTTCCAATTCGTCATTATTCTGGTTTATAGATATAGGTATCTTTGTTTATTCCAGAAAGTATTTCAATATATTCCATGTTTTGTAAGCCCGTTATAATCGTTACTATCCCATTATCCGTTTGTACCCTGTAATTATCTATGAGGTAAGATTTAGGTATGGTTAATACCTTTTTTTTTTGGGCAATAACAATATTTGCTTCACCTGAAAGTCCGGGATACAAAACTTCTGGACGATTCAAAAAAATGGCTTCAACGGTAAATGTTTGATTGCGTTCGTCTTTTTTAGGATATATTTTAGAGACTTTTCCGTTAAAAACCTGATCACTATAAGCATCTAAATTGATTACAACGTTTTGGCCTAAACTAATTCTAACAATATCTACTTCGTCCACTAATAGCTCTATTATAAATCGTTTTGCACTGCCAATCACAGCTAAAGGTTCCATACTTGTTACAACTTCACCTGGTTCTTTGTATAAAGCATATACTTTACCTGTAATCTTGCTATCAACGGTAAAGTCCTTAGTTGCAATAAAGGCTGTTTGGTAATTGTTTTGTGCTTGTTTTACTCCAGTTTCTAATTCGTTTTTTACCCGGTCTAACCTATTTTGCAATAGCCTTAATTGATTAGATGCTAACTCATAATTGAGTTTTTGGGTATCGTATTGTCCCTTAGAACCTATGTTTAGATCCCAAAGCTTTTTTTGTCTAAAATAATTGATTGAATCATTTTTATATTTAAGTTTTGCAGCTCCAATTTCACTTTCAATACTGCTTAAAATCGTTGCGCTTCCCATATAATTCTCACGTGCTAAGTCTAATGCAAATTTGGCATTCTGAGTATTGAGTTTGGGAGTATTGTTAATAATCTGAAATAAATGCTCGTTTTTAGATACCAAATCTCCTTCTTCTACCAGATTTGCATCTAAAATGCCAGAGACAATAGCATAAACTTGGTATAGACTGTCTGGTTGTATCGTTACCGATGAATAGACAGATTCTATTAACGTACGTTGGGTAGGTGAAATTTTATCTGGTCCGTGTGAACAAGAAAGTAAAACCATAACAAGACTGATATAAGACCAGGATTTCATACCTAATACGCTAATTTTGATTGTAATAAAATATATTCGTTTAAATTGACAGGGTCAATTGCTCCTAAAAGTTTACCCTTATTAATTACAGGAAAATACGCTTGTTTATCATTAAAAATGAGACGATATACCGTTTTAAGATTATCTGTAGTTTTAACGGTTTTAAAATTTGTATCCATTAATTCCTCAACTAAAACCGTTTTATTAGAGTTTTCAATGATGGTTTTGTGATGTAAAACCCCTTTAACCGATTCATTTTCAACAACCACAAAATTAGTTTCGGTACCAGATATGATTTTATTTACAACCACATCAATAGTGTCTTTGGGTTTAAATGTTGTGATGTGAAGTAACATGGCTTCTTCTACCGTATGTCCGTCGAGCAGCGCTAAATGCTGTACCATCTGATTTTCCCCAAAAGCACCTAAAAAAATAAATAAAGCAATAAATATTAAAAACGGGTTATAAAGCAATCCAATCAAAAAGAATAAAACGGCTATCATAATACCAATATTCGCTGCAATCTCAGTCGCTCTGGCCCGACCAATTCGAATAGCCAATACTGCTCTAAGTATACGACCACCATCCAAAGGAAAGGCAGGAATCATATTAAATACGACCAATGCCACATTCACAATAAACAAAAAGAACAAAAAGTTTTGTACTGTGAAGCGCATTAAAGTCTCGAAAATTTCTGTAAAATTTAATTGCATAATATCATAAACTGGCACAATAAAATACAAAAAAACGGCTATCACCACATTAACTAAAGGGCCAGCAAACACTACTAAAAGCTCATGCTTTGGGGTTTCAGGAAGCTTTTCTAAACTCGCCACACCGCCAATTGGTAGTAGTGTTATCTTTTCTGTTTTAATACCAAAACGTTTGGCCATTAAAGCATGTCCTAATTCGTGCAGTACAACACATAGAAAAATTGCTAAAATAAAGGCTACAGTATACAACACACTCTTAGAGTTGCCTCCTTGTTTTAGCTCTTCAAATATAATCCAAGCGATTAAAAGGAAAAACGTCCAATGGACTCTAATTTTAATACCAGAAATACGACCTAAATTTAAATTCGCTTTCATTTTTATTTACTTTTTTTTAGGTTTAATATTTAGTCCCAATAATGTACCATTTGTTGTATTCCATTTAATAGCATAAAAGTTGTCCGAAATACATTTTGAAGTCATTTTAGGTTGACGGCTTAAGTCTTTTTTATCTATATCCAAATTGACATCAGATGGATTTAAATAATGTTCTATATCGCTATTACAATCTAAAATTCCGGAAACAATAGCATATACTTCATATATAGTATCTGGCAGAATAGTTACGGATGCATTTAAAGACTTTATTTCCTCTTGTTCTCTTGGTTGGAGTCTTTCAGAATGCGCTGCATGGGATAAACAACACCTGAAAATAGGAATAAAAGATATAAGTCTCATAGTTCTAAAATGAATTTATAGTTTCTTAATAGACCAAGTTTTATCCTCGTTTTTGATCGCGATGAGTCCGTCTGAAATAAATAGCGTTCTAAACTGGGGTGGTCCTTTTAAAAAATCTTTTGATAAGGTGACGTGGGTCGGTTTCTCTGAAAGATAGTACACCGTTTCACCATTTGGGCTTATTGCTAATTCTGAATAACTATAGTCCACCATCTTTTTACCTAAAACATCATTTTGACCAAGACTAATTTTATGAAGCTTTAGAATTATGGCTAAGCCATTTTCGAAATTTGTTGCGTTTAAATACTGAGGCTTAATGCGAGTTCCCCCTAATTTATCTATGAATCCAAAATAGGATATACCATCGTCTTTTTTGACAATTAAACATCTTTCTGAATTAAAAACAGGATAACTTTTTTCACCGAAATAGGTTAATACCAAATCGTCTCTATAATCAATAACGAGTTCACCTTCTCTATTTATAAAGGCCCACTTGCCCTCTTTTTCAATTGCAGAAAGCCCATCATTAAAGGGTGAAATAAAATCTATGTCTCCTAAGTCTTGAGACCTTATCGTTAAAGGAGTTGCTATAAGAATAGCCCATAAGATTAGTGATTTTTTCATAATATAACACTTTAATAATTAGTTCAATAAATGTAGTATTGAAAAAAAGGTTATAAAATGATATTAGTCATTAATGGGATTTAGCGTTTAAGTATGTTGTTTAATCACAGAAATAACATCTTGTTTTTGTAGCACACCCGACTCTCTCCATAATTGCTTCCCATTTTTAAAAAGAATCATAGTAGGGACTCCTCTCACTTGGTACTTCAGAGCTAATGGTTGGTTTTTATCTACATCGATTTTTACGATTTTTACAGCATCACCCATATCCTTTTTCACGTCCTTTAATACCGGCGCAAGCATTTTACATGGACCACACCAATCCGCAAAAAAATCGACTAATACTGGTATTTCTGAATTTATGATATCATTAAAACTACTTTTCATTTGCAATACTATTTATAACGTTTTTAAGTTGTTGACTAACCGCTTCTGCTACTGTTTTAAGCGTCTTGTTATCTACGGCTTTCATGGATACCACAGGGTTTACTGCTGACACTTCAATTGTATTAGGAGCATGTTCTTGCATAATAATATTACAAGGTAACAGCGTACCAATCTTATCCTCTGCTTGCAATGCTTTATAAGCAAATGGCGGATTGCATGCCCCTAATATCAAGTAGTTTCGAAAGTCTACATTGAGTTTTTTTTTTAAAGTCTCCTGCATATCAATACGAGTCAATATTCCAAAGCCTTCATTTTTTAATAATCTAATAACTTCCGTTTCTATAGCTTCGAAACGACCTGTTACAGTTTTCGTGAAATAATACGTCATGTCTTTGGTTTTTTTAAATTCTAGACTGAGCTTTGCTAAAAATATAAGTTCTGATTTGTTGATTTTGGCAAACGCATGTGCTATGCCGTTAGCAGTCTTTAAAATTAAGCTTTTTAATTCTTTTGTAAATAGATTTGGATTCGTTTTATAGAACGAAATAAATTCCTCGTAACATGGGTATGCTTCTGTATTACACAGATAAAGTTCATTGAACGTATGTTTTGTTGTTTCAATGAATTCAGGATTTATATGTCGCCAAGAACAGTCTAAAATTTCATTTAATTTTCTATACTCCTCAAGCGTTAAGAGCCCATCAACTTTTCCAATGGCATAAAACAACTTTCCAATATTTTTATATAAATCCACTTGCATAAGTTCACGACTCTTTAGGGTTAAACCCATTATTGTAAATTTATAAAAACGATCATCTTAACGTTATGATATTCATCAGTTTCATAAAATAATAAGTCTAGTTTTTGTACCTTTAATAGAATTTTAGATTTTCTAATCATTATGATAAATCAAGATCCTGAATTATTCAATGTTTTGTTAGAAACAGTATCTGATGCAGTAATAATTGTTAATGACGAGCAAACTATTGTGGAGGTAAATAGAGTTGCTGAAATTATTTTTGGGTATGATAAATCTGATATAAAAGGGAAGCATCTCAATATACTATTACCGTCTAATTCTCACAATAAGCATGACACTTATTTTAATGCCTTTATCAAAGCCCATAAACATCGTAATATGGCTAAAAACCGGGATGTCTATGGTTTAAAAAAAAGTGGAGATATTATTCCTATTGAAGTCGATTTAAATCCATTTAAGATCTATAATAAAACCTATGTGATTGCATTGGTTAAAGATATCTCTAAACAAAAAGAAACCGAATTCGATTTTATGCTGAGAACTAAGGCTTTAGAATCGGCTAGTAACGGTATTATAATTACCGATGCTACTAAACCAGATAATCCAATTATTTATTTTAATTCTGCTTTTGAAAAGCTTACAGGTTACTCTAAAGATGAAATATTAAATAAAAATTGTCGCTTCTTACAAGGCAATGACAAAGCTCAAAAAGCGCTAGATAAACTTCGCAAAGCTATTAAAACCAATGATAGTTGTCTCGTCAGGTTAAGAAATTACAAAAAAGACGGTACGCTTTTTTGGAATGACTTATACATTACACCTATAACTAACAAAAGCGGTGAAGTCACAAATTTTATTGGTGTGCAGAACGATGTGACCATACGCGTTAGAGCTGAAGAAGAAAAAAATCATTTGGCTACCATATTTAATGAATCTTTAAACGAAATATATGTTTTTGATGCAGATACGCTTAAATTTATAAATGTAAATCGAGGAGCCCTAAAGAATATTGGATATACTATAGAAGAGCTTAAATCCATGACCCCAATAGATTTGAAGCTTGATATGGACGAGCTTTTTTTTAGAAACACCTATACCACTGCGCTTCTAAGCCAATCTGTAGAGTATGTAGAATTTGAAACAGCGCATATTAGAAAGGATGGAACCACCTACCCTATAACTGTGCATTTACAATTGTCTCATTTAAATGAGAAACCTGTTTTTGTAGCAATAATTCTTGATATTACAGAACATAAAAATTATACCGAAAAACTAGAAAAGACGGTAATAGAAAGAACAAAGCAATTACAAAAAGCCTTAAGTAAAGAGAAAGAACTCAACGAGCTTAAAACTAAGTTTTTGTCCTTAGTTTCGCATGAATTTAAAACTCCTTTAAGTGGTATTTCGACCTCTGTTATGTTACTGGAAAAATATAAACTCATAGAGGAACACGATAAACGAAAGCGCCATTTTGGTATTATCAAAGATAAAGTGCACTATCTTACTGCTATATTAAATGATTTTCTATCTATTGAAAGATTAGAATCTGGCTCCTTCAATTACAAGTTTTCCAGCTTTAAATTAAGTAAGGTGATTAATGAGGTCGTTTATACTGCCAATATGTTACTAAAAGAGGGGCAACGTATTAACTACCCGGATGATATCGACGACATAACGCTGTATCAAGATGAGAGAATCTTGGAATTGGTATTGTCTAATGTGATACAAAATGCTGTAAAGTATTCAGGTGAAAATTCAAAAATCAATATTCACGTAAATCAAGATAAAACAAATACAGTATTTAAAATTAAAGATTGGGGTATTGGCATACCTCATAACGATTTAGAGAATGTATTTACACAATATTTTAGAGCGGAGAATGTATTAAATATGCCAGGGACAGGCATAGGCTTGAATATTGTAAAAACGCATCTAGAAAACTTAGGAGGGAGTATTTCTTTAAAAAGTATTGAAAATAAAGGTACAACAGTGACACTTTACATACCAAATAAACAAATAACATGACTAAAATTTTACTTATAGAGGATGACACTGTGTTAAGAGAAAACACAGCAGAATTATTAGAGTTATCAGACTTTAAAGTAATCACTGTATCTGATGGGAAACAGGGTTTAAAAGCGGCTAAAACGAATCCACCAGATCTTATTATCTGCGATATTATGATGCCAGAATTAGATGGTTATGAAGTGTTAGCCAATCTTTCTAAAAACCATAAGACAAAGTATATCCCTTTTATTTTTCTTTCTGCAAAAACTGAACATCAAGATATTAGAAAAGGAATGAATCTTGGAGCAGACGACTATATAACAAAACCATTTACTGAAGACGAATTGTTGAGCGCTATACGTAGCCGATTAGCCAAAGTCAGCATTTTAAAAGAGAGCGATAGCAACACGGTTACTAATTTTTCTGAAGAAGGTGAGTTGAGTTCACTCAATGACTTAAAGAATTTTTTTGACGATTATGGAAAGGAGTTTAATTTAGCTAAAGATGAGATTATTTATAGGAATGGTGACCATTCTAACTTCATTTATCTCATTACAAAAGGTGCGGTAAAATGCCATAAATTTGATACCCAAGGAAAAGAACTCGCAATAGGACTTTATAAAGAAGATGATTTATTTGGCTATACTTCTTTTACACACAATTTACCACATAAAGAGACGGCCACGGCACTTAAGGAGACTAAATTAGTTGGGATATCAATTCTACAAATCTCCAAAATATTAGATAATAATCATAAGATTGCAATTGCATTAATAGATCTATTAACAGATGATATATCATCTATTAAAGAGCAACTCTTACAAATGGCTTATAGCTCTGTAAATAAAAAAACAGCTGCTACAATAGTAAAATTTGCAGAACGGATTAACCGCAAGGCAGACGACCCCATTAAAATTTCCAGGAATGATTTGGCTAGTGTCGCTGGTGTAGCCACAGAAACCTTTATTAGAACTCTTACTAATTTTAAAAATCAAGGGATTATTAAATCTGAAGGTCGAAATATTGTGGTTCTTGACTTAGAGCGATTAAAACAAATTAACTAGAATCTTTTTTAAATGACTTTGGTCATTTTAGGAGTTACATTTAGGGTATACATTTGATATAATAAATCAAAAGTATTATGAAGAATGTATTACTCCCTACTGATTTTTCGGAGAATTCTTGGAATGCCATAAAGTACGCTATCCTTTTTTTTAGCACTATAGAATGTAATTTTTATGTATTGCACGTTAATCAATTAAGTCATCTTGAGACCGATGATATATCCCTATCTATAGATCAAAACTATATTGACAACGTTTTTACAAAGCCCGCTAAAAAGCAATTACGAAATATCTTAAAACGGATTTCAAAACTATCGCCTAATCATAAAAATCACAAATTTTATACACTGACGGATTATAATTTTTTTATTGAGTCTATACGTGAAACTGTAAATAAAAAACGTATCGATTATATAGTAATGGGTACCAAAGGTGCATCTGGACTAGACAAAATAATCTTAGGCACTAATACGGCAGATGTTATTACCAAAGTAAAGTGCAATACATTTGCTATTCCTGAAAATGCGGAATTTATTTTACCAAAAGAGATCGCTTTTCCAACAGACTTCTCATTGTCTCACGACTTACAGGTTTTAAAGCCCATAACAGAAATTCTGGAACAATTTGAAGCGTCATTACGAATTCTAAATATTAGCAAAAAAAAGGTCGCTTTAAATAGCGAGCAAAAGAAAAACAAAGAGTTACTAGAAGATTATTTTAATGATCAGGACTATAGTTTTCATTATTTAAAAAGCAAAAAAATAGAAGATGCTATTCAATGTTTTGTCGAAAGTAGAGATATAGACATCATTTGTATGGTGGCAAAAAATTTAAATTATTTTCAACAAATTTTGTTCCACTCGAGAGTGGAGAAAATGAGTTACCACACAGATAGACCATTTTTAGTTTTACACGAAATAAATCAATAACATTATGGATAATTCAATTTTCTTAGCAAAGTTTTGGGGCTGGTATCTTATTATTTTCTTTTTTATATTAAGCGTTAAGCCAAAACGTATTAAGCAAATATTTAATGATTTAAAAGATCAAAAGTTTTTAATTATTTTTGCTTTTTTGGCTATTATTGTTGGCTTGTTAAATATAATGTTTCACAATGTTTGGGAACTCAATTATAAACTCATTGTTACACTAATAGGATGGTCTTCATTGTTTCTAGGATTCGCATTGTTTATACTCCCTGAACTCGCAGTTTCTTGGCTAGAGTATGTTAATATTAAATTGGTACAGGTTATTTATATGCTTCTTTTTTTTATAGGTCTATTTTTACTTAATATAGTTTATGGTATTGTGCTGGTTTAATTTAGAAAATCGATAGCTGATAAATGTCATTTTTTCTAAATAGTTTCTTATTACATTTAAAAACAACATAGCGTTATGACTATTAAATATAACGCTATGCCTATTAGAAATGAGGGTTTCTATTAGTTCTACATTTAATTTTTAAAGAAGCCAAGCATTAGTTTAGCTTCCTTTTTTGTGACAACAAACACTAACTAATTTGGGTTTAATTATGCTATATCTGATATATATCATAGTTTCAGTTGGTTATGACATGTATTTTTAAACATCATTTTAAACAAAAGGGTTATGAGAAAAATATTAGTTCCAACTGATTTTTCAGACAATGCCATGAATGCTCTAAACTATGCTTTGGAGCTATTTAAATACGATGTGAGTGCGTTTTTCATAATGCATGCTTATCAAGATGATATCTATGCAGATGAAGCTTTACGATCAAGAGAATCAACGGATAAGGTTACTGAAATCGTAAGTAATAGATCACATCTCAATTTGGAAAACATCATAAAAAAAATACAAAAAACCTCTCCGAACCCAAGACACACTTACACTGCCGTTTCCTCTAATAGTATGCTTGTCGAAGAAGCCGATAAAATTGTTGATGAAGAGAGTATAGATGTAATTGTTATGGGAACCCGGGGAAAAACAAATGACAGAAGACTAACTTTTGGAAGTCATACATTACAAGTTTTAAAATATGTACAATGTCCTGTTTTAGCAATCCCTGAAGGTTATAAGGGCATTCAACCAAGACATATTCTATTTCCAACAAATTATTTAATTCCTTATAAAAGAAGAGAGCTTAAATTATTATGCGAACTAGCTTCACCTTACAGAGCAATAACAGACATGCTTTACATTTCTAAAAGTGCTAAACTCTCTTTAAGACAAGAAGATAATCAGAATTTCATAAAAGATGAATTGTGCAAAAACGAGATTAATTTTAAAACCGTCAACGGTAAGAGTATTACCAATGCCATATATACTTATATAAAAGAAAATAATGTAGATATGTTAGTAATGGTTAATACCAGACATTCATTTTTAGAAAACATCTTGTTTCAGTCGACTGTAGATAAAGTGAGTTTATACATAGATATTCCATTTTTAGCCCTACAAAATATACGACGCTATTAAATATCATAAAATCAATTACCATGAAAAAGATACTATTACCAACAGATTTTTCAGATAATGCAGAGAATGCTATAAAATATGCCGTTCAACTCTATAAAGACGAAAAATGTAATTTCATTTTATTAAACACGTACACCCCTATAATTTACCAAGTTGAGCATTTACAGCCAAGTTCTCCACAACTGCAAGTTTTGGAAATTGTAAAAGAAACATCAAGGCGGAAATTAAAAGAATTAATTCAGGCAATTAAGACAGAATTTAATAATCCAAATCACACCTTTACTCAAATATCAGCATTCAACACCCTTACTGCAGAGATTAATCAGCTTTTTGAAGGTAATGTAATGGATATGATAGTTATGGGTACAAAAGGAGCTTCTGGTCTAAAGGAAGTCTTATTTGGATCAAATACAGTTCATGTTTTAAAAAACACAAAATGCCCAGTAATTGCTATTCCTAGTAGTTTTACTTTTGAAACACCTCACGAAATTTTGTTCCCAACCGATTATGAAATCGATTATCAAAAAATGCATTTACAGTCTATTATAGATATTTCTGCCATGTATAATACCAGAGTAAATATTTTACATGTGCTCTATGAAAATAATTCATCTCATCTACAAGAAAGAAACCGTCTAAAATTAGAAAACTATTTCAAGACTATAGCTTACTTGTTTCATGACGTAAAGAATCAAAATATAGCCGAAGCAATTACCCAATTTCAGTTAAAAGCACGTATTAATCTTTTAGTCATGATTAATAATAAGCATTCGTTTTTTGAAAACCTGTTTTTTAAATCCACTATTAATCAAATAGGATTTCACCTTAACATTCCATTTCTAGTTATACCATCACAAAATTAAAACCAATAGAGATGAATCGAGCATGCTAAAAGCATTATCACCTAAGTAAATGATTAATAGCGAGTAGCTTGTGTCCTTAAAAAAACAATACATATAAACACATGAATCGTCATATTCTACTTCCCACAGATTTTTCAGATAACGCCTGGAGTGCTGCCGTGTACGCTTTAAAGTTATATGAAGAAGACCCCTGTACATTCTACTTTTTATATTCATCAAAAATGAAAATTTCGGCAATGTCTAACATGTCTAATAAATTAATGCGTGTTATGGCAGAGAATGACATGAAGGAACTCTCAGAATTAAAACACATGGCTAAAAATGCCAATGCTAATGCAAATCATAACTTCGAGATAATTTTAAGTACAAACGATTTAGATGATGCCATGGAATTCGCAATACAAAAGCACGAAATAGATTGTGTTGTTATGGGGACTAAGGGAGCTACAAAAGCAAAAGAAATTGTTTTCGGGACCAATACTGTAAATATTATCAAAAAGATAAAAAGCTGTCCTGTTTTGGTAGTTCCTGACGAGTTTGACTTTGTAAAACCGCAACAAATCGCGTTCCCAACAGATTTTAATCGTTTTTATGGTGAAGAGTTACTACCATTAAAACGTTTTGCAAATCTCTACAATTCTAAAATTAGAATTGTCCACATTAATAAAGAAGAAGAGATCTCAGAAGCACAAGATTATAATATAGATCGACTAAAAGAAGCCTTACAAAATAATCCTCACAGTTTCCATTGGATGCCAGATTATGGTAAAATTGAACAAGAGATTAGAGATTTTATTGATGAACTCGATATAAATATTTTGGTTATGATATACTATAAACGCAGTTTTATAGAACGCCTTTTTAGAGAGCCGGTGATAAAAAAAATAGGCTTCCAACCAACCATTCCGTTTTTGGTAATACCGTCAAATTAAAAAACAATACCTCTGAATCGAGCACGCTATAAGCTTCATCACCCAAAGGAATGATTCATGGCGAACAGCATGTGTCCTATATAAAACAATAAATAAAACACATGAAACGAGCGATAAACAATGCTTTATTCAATAATATACGTTCAATGCGCGAACAGCATGTGTCCTATATAAAACAATAAATAAAACACATGAAACGAGCGATTTTAATCCCAACAGATTTTTCTGATAATGCATGGAACGCCATTGTTTACGCTTTAAAATTATATGTAAATGAAGCCTGCGCCTTTTATTTTTTACACGCTTGGTCCTTTTCGGGCTCTATGACGAGAACATATATAACAACAGAATATGTAGATAGTTTAGAGGAAGAGGCTTTAAAGCGATTAAACAAATTAAAAAATAGGGCTGAAAGCGAAACGCATAACACCAATAATTCATTTACTAGTATTTTTAGTCGTGATAGCTTAAGAAGCGCTATAGAGACAGCGGTAAAAGAAAATCAAATCGATAGTATTGTCATGGGAACAAAAGGGGCGACAGGATCAAAAGAAATTTTCTTTGGAAGTAATACTGTTAAACTATTAAAAACAAAGCTATGTCCAATATTGGTTGTGCCAAAAGAATTCGATTTTGTTGTTCCGAAAAAAATTGCCTTCTCTACGGATTTTAAACGGTTTTATGGAGAAGAATTACTGCCAATAAAACACTTGGCAAAATTATTTAATTCTAACATTAGAATTGTAAATATCACAGAAAACAAAAATCTAACTAAGACACAAGACTACAACTTGGCGATGCTTAAAGTCTATTTAGAAAATTATTCACATAGTTTTCATTGGATTACAGGTGATGCAAAAAAAACACAAGGAATCAATGTTTTTATTAAAGAATTAAATATTGACATACTGACCATGATAAACTACAAACACAGTTTGATTGAACGCATCCTTAGAGAACCTATTGTAAATAAAATTGGTTTTCAACCCACAGTTCCATTCTTTGTTATCCCCTGTGTAATCTGATATATATCATTTCATCACATAGTTTTGAATAGTAGTTTAGTAAAACAAACTAAATACAACTATGATGAAACATAAAGTGTTACTTCCCACGGATTTTTCTAAAAATTCGATACGAGCGATTAATTACGCGAGAGAGTTCTATAAAAATGAAAATTGCGATTTTTATTTACTAAATGTGTTTTCCGCTACAAGTCGTATTGTAGAAAGTTTGCTAAACATGGAACCAGGAAGCGAGTTGTACGAAACGGCCAAGCTAAATTCAGAAAATGGTTTAGCAAAGGTTCATGACATGATTGCTATGAGTGATTTTGATAATCCTAAACATAATTTTGAGGTGATTTCCACATTTGATAATGTCATTGAAGCTATTAAGCTAATAGTGGATCGAAAAGATATTGAACTGATCGTAATGGGGACTAAAGGTGTAACATATTCTAGAGGAACAGCCTTCGGTAGTACGGCGATATACGTTATGGAAAAAGTGCGTAATTGTCCCGTATTAGTTGTGCCAGAAAACGCGAAAATTGAATTGCCAAAAGAGATTGTTTTTCCTACAGATTATAAAATACCATACAAAAGAAGAGAACTTGTCTATCTCACAGACATTGCCAAGAAGTGCGATACTACAATTGTAATACTTCATATAGAAGAAGGTGAATTAGATGAAAACCAAAAAGATAACAAAGCTTTACTCGAAGAAATATTGCTAGGAACAAACTATAAATTTCACACCTTATCTCATAATTCTGTAATTACTGCAATTAATGTTTTTGTAGAAAGTAGAGCGAGCGATATGGTCGCTTTTATAAATAAAAAACACACGTTTTTTGGGAGCATACTTTCAAATCCTTTAGTGAAAGAAATTTCATTTCATTTAAATGTCCCAATATTGGCAATGCACGATTTAAGAGCCTAAAACAGAATAAGATGGAACATCCATAGTTGATTTTATTATAATAATAAATTCATTTACAGCATTTTAAACGTATTAAAAAAGAAATAATAAATATAAACAATATGAAAAATACAGGCATTTGGTTAGACAAAGACAAGGCCCACCTTGTAACTATTGAAAATGGTTTAGAAACATTTAGCACTGTTCCTTCAAACATCGAACACTATAATATTCGTGGTGGCTCTGGTACGCCTCAAAAAGGCGGTCCACAAGACGTTGTGCAAGATCGTAAATATTTAGAACGCGAAAAACAGCAATTTAAACTCTATTTTAAAGCAATCGCTTCACAAATTAAGGCATCAGATGCATTGGTCATTTTTGGACCTAGTGATACGAATGAGAAATTCAGCAAAGAACTACACGAAAATTACAATACTCTTAGCACGAAAATAAAAGAGATTAGAAAGGTTGATAGCATGACAGATAATCAGGTAAAAGCCTTAGTAAGAAACTTCTATAAGCAAAAATAATTGAACTGATTTTTTAAATGGATATCTATGGAAAATAAAAGTTTTGATATTACCAAATCATCAGGTGAGCATGTTAAATTTTCACTAGATAAACTACGTGGATCTTTAAATCGAATAGGAGCAGACAAACAGACGATTGATCTTATTTTAGATAAGGTACGTGATGAATTATATCAAGGTATTTCTACAAGAGAAATTTATAATAGAGCCTTTTCACTGCTTAAAAAAAAGAAGAGTTATTTAGCTTCAAAGTACAAACTTAAAAAAGCCATTTATGAATTAGGACCAACTGGTTTTCCTTTTGAACGCTTTATAGGTGCTATTTTAAAGTATTCGGGGTATAAAATAGACGTTGGTAAAGTATTACAAGGTAAATGTATCACACACGAGATAGACGTAATCGCACACAAGGAAAATGAAACAACCATAATAGAATGTAAGTTTCATGGAGAGCAAGGTATTAATTGCAACGTTAAAATCCCATTATATATAAATTCACGCTATCAAGATGTAAAAGCGCATTGGAACACCAATCCAAAAAAGGATACTAAGCTTACAAAAGGATGGGTTGTAACCAATACACGATTTACAAAAGATGCCATACAATATAGTACGTGCTGTGGTTTATATTTATTGAGTTGGGATTATCCAAAAAATGATAGTTTAAAGGATCGCATAGACCGCCTAGGTTTATATCCAATCACCGTATCTACAGTACTCACCAACCGAGAAAAGCAATTTTTACTAAGTAGAGATGTAGTGCTTTGTAGAGAATTATTGAATGATAAATTTTACTTAGATCATTTGGGTATTTCAGAGGTTCGAAAAGAAAAAATCTTAAATGAAATATCACAATTATGTACTATAGAAAATCATTAGATATGGAAAATTTCGCAATAATTAATTTTTTAGGAGCTTCTGGTGTCGTCACAGGCTCCAAATTCCTTATTGAAACCTCAGAACAAAATATTTTAATAGACTGTGGCATGTTTCAAGGCCTTAAGGAATTAAGACAATTAAATTGGACTGACCTGCCTATAGATACAGGGGCGATAGATGTCGTTTTACTAACGCATGGCCACTTAGATCATACAGGCTATTTACCAAGACTATTTAAACAAGGTTTTAGAGGAAAAATTATTGGGACTGCTCCAACGCTCACCATTGCATCTATAATTTTAAAAGATAGTGCTAAAATACACGAGGAAGAAGCCGAAAAAGCGAATAAGGAAAAATACACTAACCATAAGCCTGCATTACCTTTTTATACTATTAAAGAGGCCGAAGAAACCATCAAACTATTTCAAGTTGAAATGGAAGATAAATGGACATGCTTATCTGAGCATATATCGTATCGTTTTCAATACAATGGACACATTATTGGTGCTACTTTTATAGAATTAGATATAAATGGTAAACGTTTTGTGTTTTCAGGTGATATAGGTAGAATTGACGATTATTTGTTGCGTGATCCTAAAACTCCAGAATGGGCAGACTTTTTATTTATAGAGAGTACCTATGGCAATAAATTGCATCCAGAAGAAAATGTAGAGGAGCTTTTAGCAGAAATTATAAAAGAAACTATTCATAATAAAGGGAATATAATTATACCCAGTTTCGCAGTTGAGCGCTTACAAACCCTTATGTATATACTTTGGCAACTCTACAAGAAACACAAAATCCCAAATATTCCTATTTTTATTGATAGCCCTATGGGAAATAATGTTTTAGACGTCTTTAAACGCTTTCCAAAATGGCACAAACTGTCTTCATCTGAATATAAAGACATGTGCAATCATATCAATATTGTGCAATCTTACAGGGAGACTTGGGAAACTATAGATGATAAAAGATCAAAAATCGTGATTGCTGGTAGCGGCATGGTAACAGGTGGACGCGTACTCACGTATTTGCAACAGCTCATAGACCAAGCAACAACAACAGTTTTGTTGGTAGGTTATCAAGCCGAAGGGACACGAGGTAGACAATTACAAGATGGTGCGCACGAAATCCGATTTTTCGGAAAGTATTACCCTGTAAAAGCAACCATAAAAAGTATTGATAGTTTGTCCGCTCATGCAGATCAAAAAGATTTACTCAACTGGATGCGTAACATAAAAAATATTCCTGAAAAAATATATTTAATCCATGGAGAACCTACAGCGCTAGATTCATTTAGAGTAAAGATTGAAGCTGTTTATGGTTGGAAAGTAAGTATTCCTAAATTGACCGATGTAGAAAAAGTCTATATTTAAAAACAGCAAACACAAAACTGATTAATATCATTTCGAAAAATTCAATATATCAGTAAATTAGAGGCACAAAATTAAGTTTAACATTAAAAATTTATAATTATGTCACTTATTAAATTTAACAACCGAAACAGATTATTTCCTTCATGGAATAATGACAGCTTAAAAAGTTTTTTAAGCAACGACGAGTTCTTTAAAAATGATTTTTTTGAAGAAGATAGCTTAATGCCAGCAATGAATGTGAAAGAGCACGATGATGATTTTGAAATTGAATTTGCGGCACCTGGTTTTTCTAAAAATGACTTTGAAGTCACCATAAATGATCATATGCTTAATGTCTGTGGTGAGAAAAAACAAGAACGAGAAGAGAAAGATGATGATTACACTCGAAAAGAGTTTAGTTACAATTCATTTAGAAGGTCATTAACATTACCAAAATCAGTAAATACTGAGCAGGATGTTAAAGCGATCTACAAAAATGGCATCCTAAAGTTAAATCTTCATAAGAAAGAGGAAGCTAAAGAACAACCTAAAAAGGTTATTGAGGTGCTGTAATATTCAGTAAGCAGAAAGTAGTTTGAAAGATTACTTTCTGCTTTTCAAAAACAGAAATCATGGAAACAATACAAACACAAGCAAACTACGTAGAATGGTTAAGTGCTGGTCAAATGCATGAAGCATCAAAAGAATGGCTGTCAGAATTAAGATTTATAAAAGATGAGCATCTTTTTTTTGAAGACCTTATAAAGTCCTTCACACTGCAGCTTATTAGTCCTGAAAAGTTTTCGCATAATAAAGAAATTATTGATGCTATAAACAGATCTCAAAAGAAAAATAATTTTTTTATAGAAGCTATCAAAGTTCATGAAAATGAACTTCAAATTATGGTTGATGGAGTCAACGAATTAAATAAAGAACAAGCTTACAAAAAGGAACATAGAGGTTTAATCATTGAAATTAGCGAGTTTAAAAAAAACTACAGATCTCTAAAAATGCAACTGTTTGATATTTTAAAAACCATAAAAAAAGAAGAAAAGCAGAGACGCTTAATTGATAGACGATAAAAAACAATCGTAAAATGTGTTATTTAATTTAGTCTTCGAAACAGCTCTTAGAAACTTAGAAAAATTTAGACATAGATATACCCATGCTCTATTTAAAATTTTATCAACTAATTAAGGTCCAAATACAAACAACAAACTAACCAGAGATTATACCTTCTAGTAAGTCACCAACAAAGTAAGATACCATTACTAACAAAACACCTAAACTAAGAGTTTCTAAAACACCTTTTAGTTTACTGGTTTGCGTAACAGAGGTTTTTAAACCCAATAAAAATAAAAGCTATAGATGTTGAGATACTAGTCCAAACGAAAAGGTTTTTTGGAAATTTGGTTAGATAGTCCCAAACCTAGATAATGAATGAAATTAAACCAATTGAAATGAAAGCTATATGTTACAAATCCCGTAATTAAAGGCGGTTTACTACAGGAGATTTACGTTCTTCAGGTATCATTAATTCATATTTCATCATGTTCTAAAGATGTATCCATAAGTTTAAGAGTGAAATATAAGTAAAGGAACTCTAATTTTACTGCTAATTTGAGACGTTGATGACCCCATAAAAATGCGTTCAATGAAGCTTTCTTTTTGCACCATTAGCACCATTAAATCTATCGAATGCGTCTGCGCATAGCAATTAATAACATGTTCCATTGGAATCGTATTTACGACGTGATATTCATAGTCCGTTTCTTTAAAGAAATAATTAATATGATCACGGTCTTTTAAAGTTTCTGAAGCCTTTTCATTATTTGAATTAATTCTTAAAATATGTAGTTTTTCACAAAAGCGGTCAGTGAATTTTAAAACGTCCGTAAATGCAGTTCCACTTAAAGCATCAAATACATCTAAAGGTAATAAAATCGCGGTAGGAGTTCTATATTGAAACCCCTCAGGAATCACCAAAGTAGGGCAATCGACTTTGCGTATAACATTAATTGTATTGCTACCAAAAACAACTTCTTTAGCTCCTGTAGCCCCATTTGTACCCATAGCAATCAAATCAATGGCTCTAGATGCTATCACTTGATTTATGGCACCTGTCAATATATCATGGTCAACAATTATTTCAAAATTAAAATTCTCGTTTTTAAACTCCCTTTCAAGTCTTGTAACAAGTTTAGCCAATTTATGCTTTGGCTTTTTCACAAGAGAATCGTAAATGCTTTGATTTCCTATCAACATTAAATCATCACTCATATAAGAAGTGGAAATCTCTACATGAAGCACATAAAAGTTACAAACATCATCCTTGAACAATTGCAAGGCATAGCGGATTGCATTGATTGAGTTTTTTGAGAAGTCGGTAAGTAAAAGTATGTTTTTCATTAGTCCCTTTTAATTATCCTAAAATTAGTTGACAATTTCGGGAACTGGTATGATATTAATCAGTTATGTTCCTGTTTATTTTGATGATAAAATTCTCAACCTACTTTTTTGTTTCAGTTGTTAACCAAGTCTATTCTAAAACGATATCTTATTTTATTTTCCAAATAAAAGGGTCCGCAATAGCCCCCAAAAGAGCATTCGGATTATCTAAACGGTGTTGACATGCTTTTTCGTAATGGCCTTGCCTAGTCAGTTCTAGGTAGACTAATGATTTCTCGGCTTATTTAGAATATATACTTTCGATCTGACGATGTATTGAAAGGATTTGATTCCCTATGCTATTGATTGCTTTTAAATCTTTGCTTTTAACATTGATTTCTATTAAAATAGCTGATTTACTTTCTGCAATAGAATTTATAGTGAATTTCCCATTTGGAAAAAACACTTCTAATCCGTTTAACTCATCTTGAAGATATAAATCGAACTCTCCACTGACCCAATTTAAAAATTTGTTATAAAGGTGCTTATTCCTTATAGATTCTCTTTGAACCCCTTGATGATAAGGTTTGATATATGAAACATTCATTTCTTTAGTCATAATACTATTGAATATATTTATGACTGTTCTCGAAGTCTTAGAATTTTTAACGTATTATTTTTATTCAATATGATAAAGTGGACTTGATTATTAATCACCATCTTTTTTATGACTTTTGCTTCATTATTATTAAAGTAACTAACATCATTAATGAATTGAAAACCCCCATCTTTATCACCAGATAGAACATAATTTCTTGATGCATCATAACGAATGGTTTCTACCTCAGTATCAAATACATTACCTACGCCAAAAATGTCTAAATAACCATCGTTATTAATGTCATGAATTTCTATACTTAGAGTTGGGCTAAACTGAGCTTGGTTAGTTAATTTTTGAATCTTAAAATGACCATTTCCATTATTTTTTAAAATAATAGAACGGAAGTTAGAGGCTGTAAAATGAGTTGCTTTACTTAACTCATTTTCTCCATAAATATCTATAATATTTGAAGCGGCAAATTCTTTGTAGGTCTTTATTTTGTTATTTATGAATGTATTTTGTTCAGAAGAGCATTGTTTCCCTCTAAGAGGTATTAACTCGCCAGTTTTTGAAACTTTACTAAGAATTATATCTAAAGACGAATTATTATCAAAATCGTCGGCATACACATGAATTGGTTTTTCTTCACTTGGATGAAACTTGTTGTTTTCTCCCCAATTTCCAATGATGTAATCTTTAAATCCATCTTTATCTAAATCAACTTCTTTGATGGTTTGATACCAACCATTTAAATCTTTTAATGCTGGTAATTCTCGTTTAATGAAATGGGAATTGTCATTTTCAAATACGATTATTGGCATCCATTCTCCAACAACTATGAGATCAGCGTCTCCATCATTATCATAATCTGTAAAAATAGCCTCATTTACCATTTTTAACTCTGATATTTCTCTAATGCGCTCTGAGGTGACATCTACAAATTTGCCGTTTTGGTTTTCTAGCAAATACGATGCATCTGATAATGGATACATTCCATGTTTTACTCTGCTTCCAATAAAAATATCAATATCGCCATCATTATCGTAATCTGCACTAGTAATTCCTTTAGTGTTTGAGAGCATACTCGGTAATTTATTGGATTTTTTAAACGTCCCTTTACCATCGTTTACATAAAGTCTGTCTTGTAATAAGGGACTATTTAGCTCAACTTCATAACCACCAGATGCGACATAAAGATCCATGTCATTATCATTATCGATATCAATAAATACGGCATTTGTATCTTCATAAATTTTATCAGATTCTAGTAATCGCTCGTTACTGCTTACAAATTTCCCATTCTCTTTTTGGAGATATAAAGATGCTTTTTGATTTAATGAATTTCCAACAAAAAAATCATCTAAACCATCATTATTAACATCCGCAACGGCAAGAGGTGTACTAACCTCTGATTGCTTTTGAGGTAGAAGTAATTGTAACTTAAAATCATTAAACTCATTTTCTACTTGTTGATAGTCGATACCAATTGTGATTGGATCTATAGTTTCGAATAGCGGATTCGATTTTGTTTTTTGCTGTTTAGCTGTTTTTGCATTCTCATAATTTAGGCTTAGGCTATTATTAGCTTCAACATTGGTAAGTAGTTGTTGCTTTCTGTTGGGCCAGATCACTTTTACGCTATCAATTTTTGTTCTTTTCTCTAATCCGAAATGTAATTTATTGGTTACCGATGATTGATAGCCTCTGCTCACAAAAAGTGTTTTAGATTGTTGTAACCCTTCTGAATAGACATTAACCGTTGCTCCAATTCCATATGAGTTGTTTTCTGGTCCTTTAAAAGAGAATGTGATAAAGTTATTACTACTGTTGTTTTTGTAGATGGACGCTTCTTCAGATTGATTATTAACAATAAGATCTAAATCCCCATCATTGTCTAAATCAGCGTAAACAGCACCACATGAATTAACTTTTGCATCTAAACCCCATTTTTGTGTGGTGTTTGTAAAGGTTAGATTTTTATTATTCCGGAATGCATAATTACTGAGCTTCGTTGAGGGCATCATATTTATGGCTTCATCTAATGCTACCTTTTTACGATTTTGAATGTTAGCTTTCATTTGATTTCTAAAATCTTGATTAGAAAGGTCATTTTCAATACCATTAGTTACAAATAAGTCATTAAACCCATCGTTATCAAAATCGGCAATTAATGGGGCCCAACTCCAATCAGTCTTAGCAATTCCCGCTAATTGTCCTATCTCACTAAAAGAATGATTACCATTATTAAGTTGTAACATATTAGACATGTACTGATGATGATAGCCAACATTTACGATTGCATTAAAATTTTCAGTGCTCATCGTTGCCATATTCTCTTTACTGCGAATGTGGTCTTCAGCTAGCATGTCTAAGACAATTAAATCGGGTTTTAAGTCGTTATTGATATCTGCAAAATCAGACCCCATACTATTAGCTGAGATGTGTTTAAAATAGTTTAGAATTTCATTTTTAAACGTTCCATTACCTTGATTTATATATAAAAAATCAGATTCTAAGAAGTCGTTAGCGACATATATATCTTGTAAATTATCATTGTTAAAATCGCCAATAGAAGCACTTAGACCCCAAGCTTTATTTTCTATGCCAGCAGCTTTAGTCACATTAACAAAGCGGTTACCATCATTTCTATACAATTGGTCAGAGTTATAGGCTTCCTTAGTGTCTTGGATACGTTGATCTATACTCGTATTGTTTTGAAAATCTTGACGATGGTTTACCAAATATAGGTCTAGATCATTATCATTATCATAGTCAAAAAAGTAAGCTTGTATAGAAAAGCCAAAATGGTCTAAACCATATTCTGAAGCACGCTCTTTAAAAGTTTCATCCTTTTGATTGATGTAAAGTTTGTTTTTTCTAAGCTGATGGTTATTTAATGACCCAGATTTGCACACATAAATATCTAACCATCCATCATTATTAATATCTATCATTGAGACTCCGGTGGTCCACCCCATATCATCTTTCGTATGAGAATTTAGGGTTATGTCCTTAAACTCCAAGTTTCCCTGATTCACATAAAGTTTATTGGTTTCTTGATTCGAAGAAAAATATAAATCGTCTAAGCCGTCATTATTAATATCACCGACTGCTACTCCTGCCCCATTATAGATATAAGCATAGTTCAAAAAATTAAAATAGAGGTTTTCGGTGACCTTATTAGTGAAATGAATATTGGTATGACTGTTAGTTACTTTTTCAAAAAGCGTTGTGCTGGCTGTTTCAGTTTCCGCACAGCTGCTAAGAATAACAATCAATAATAAACAAAATAGTTTACCAGATGCATATGTATAAATTGATTTCATAAAGGGGTTATGATAATGACAAGATTTAATTTAATGCAAGTTTTGTGTTTTTATGCGATTTACCAAATTATCTATGGGTCTTCTAATATAACTAGCCCCTTTTAAGCCTTTTTTATTAAGTGCTATTTCGATATATTCCTTTCCATAGTAGGCTATTGATCCAACAAAATGTAATGGAACTGTTTTTAATTCTTCAGCATATAGTAAGATATGATTTTCTACAAAGCGGTCCATGCCTTCAATTAGTATTTCTTTAATAAATGGATGCGTTTCGTTTTCAAATAAGAATCTAGCAAATTCTGCTAAATATTTATTTGGGGTTCCCGATTTATACAGGCATTTAATAATATTTCCCTCCTTTAAATTAAATTGCTTTTCAAAAGAATGTCTTAATTCATCCGGCATTTTCTTGTAGAAATACTTTTTTAAGAGTGCTTTACCAAAATAGTTACCACTGCCCTCATCCATAATAATATACCCTAATGAAGGCGTTTTTAAATGAACAGAAGTACCGTCATAAAAACAGCAATTAGACCCCGTACCTAAAATGCAAACTACTGCAGGAGCGTTCGTTGTTGCATAAACAGCGGCCATAATATCCTCGTTGGTAGTCGCAGTTGCTTTTTTAAAAAATGAGGTTAATACTTTATTTACTTTTTTTTGATTTTTTTTTGTTCCGCAACCAGCGCCAAAAAAATGTATAGCATCTGCAGCGTCTTTGTAAATTGTAAGCTCTATACTATCAGAAATAACTTTTTTGAGTTCCTTTTTTGATAGCATAGCAGGATTTAACCCTTTTGTGCGTATTCTAATAGGCTCTTCATTTTCATTTTTATATAAAATCCAATCGCATTTTGTAGAACCACTATCAGCTATTAATAACATATTATGAGGTTTTAAGCGCTTAAGTTTAATGGATTGTCTTTAATTTTTGAAAGGAGTGCTTTGACAGAATTTCTTCCTATTTCAAACCCTTTTTCATAATGACAACTATTAACACTTACTCTTTTTTGTTTGTTAATGTATATAATCGGAATACCACCACTTATAAAGGGTTCTAAATGATCGCATTCTTTAGGGTAAAATATTCTTTTTGTAGAAGAAAAAATCAAACCGTCAATGATGTTACTTTTAGATAATAGGTTAGAATACTCCACTTCTTTACAATAATCATTACAAGATTGATATACCATAATTTTATAATCATTTCGAGAAGACTCTTCTGTGATTCCATTTAATAAATCCAAGAAAAAGTTATCTTTTAAATCCGGAAGTATAACCCCTAAAATATAACTTCGCTTGTTTTTTAAGGCTGATGCATGCATATTTGGTTTGTAATTAAATGCATTAGCTGTTTTTACAACTCTGTTTTTAGTGCCTGTACTGAGATCTGAACTATTGCTTAATACCTTAGATACAGTTAAAACAGATAGGTCTAAAATTGAAGCTATATATTTTAGTGTAATGCTAGCTGTTTTCATAACGAATTACTGAATGAAATAGTTTGTCTTGCAATAGGTTAATAGCTTTTTTAGAGACATCACTATTGCTAATTCTGTATCCATAAACGGACCTTCAAGTACGGTCAACACCGCAGTTAATTTATCATGTTCTACCTGCGTTATTTTTTTATTTGAAAATGCTACTGCTAATAATTTCGAAGCTTCTGATAAATTTCTAGACAATGGCTCTAGAGGCGTCGTATTTGGGTTTTTATCTACTGTTGAGAAACTATCATTAATATTTGACCAGTTTTCAAGATCATTTATAATCAAATTTATAACGTCCTTATTAGTCTTATCAATTAATTGATTGACATGCTTATTAAATGTAACGGCGTACGCTGCATCCGCAACACAAGCATCTGCAAATAAAGTAAAAGGAGAAAATGTTTTGTATTCTGTACCTTCAGCATTCCTTGAATATATCTTTAAAGGCTCGCATAATCTAGATAATGTTTTTAAAGCATCATTATCTTCATTATTGTTTAAGTTCCTCAAAATAACAGCTCTGTTTTTGATATGTGTTAGTCCTAACTCTTCCAACTTTTTATTAACATCAGCTAATCTGCGTAACATATCGTCACTATTGTTGATGTCTTGCGAAGACCAAAAACGCTCAGCAATAGCCGCTGTTCTAGGCCAAATTCTCGAATCGATTGTTAAAGGCGTCACAAGCTCGCTCCACATTGTCGCTTCACCTCCAAGAATACGTTTTTGTTCTTCCTTTGTTAATTCAACATCCCCAATTGGGTCCACACTATAATGGTGCTCAACAGATAACATTCTATCAATATAGTAACCATTTGAAAGTACCGTTTGATACCCTTTTTTTGCAGCACTAATTAAGGAACCTCCCTTTGGAAGCCCTTCATTTTCCCCTCTCCAAGAATGAATAACAGCAGTCGTAGGCATATTTGGAGTCATTATTTCGTCCCAGCCCATCAATTTTTTACCTAGTCTATTTAATATTTTTTCAAGCCTAATATTAAAATAGGTCTGTAAATCATGATTAGTTTTTAAACCCTGTTCTTTTTTAAATTTTTGAATACTTTCATTTTCATCCCAATGCTTCCCTTCATTTTCATCTCCTCCAATATGGAAATATTCATCAGGAAATAAGGGCGATATTTCTGAAAACAAATTATCAAGAAACTCATATGTACTTTCCTTTGTTGGGTTAAGCGTTGGATCGAAAACGCCTGAATAGCGCTCAATAGAATAGTCGTAATCAGCTTTACTCCCATATTCTGGGTACGCTGTTAAAATTGCAGAAGCATGACCTGGCACATCCAATTCTGGGATGACGCGAATCCCTAAATTCGACGCATATGCAACGACGTCTTTTATCTGTTCTTGCGTATAATACAAGCCATCAGAAGCTAACTCTTGTAATTTAGGATACATCTTAGATTCTATTCTAAACCCCTGGTCATCTGTTAAATGCCAGTGAAACACGTTAAGCTTAACTGAAGCCATCGCATCTAAATTCCGCTTAATTACACTTACAGGTTGGAAGTGTCTAGACACATCAATCATTAACCCTCTCCAAACAAAACGTGGAGCATCTTGAATAGTGACCCCTTGAAAGAAATAGCTGTTTTCATTATGACTGACTAACTGTAATAATGTTTCTAACCCTCTCAAAGCACCTACATCCGATACGGCATGTATAGTGACTTTGTCTTCCTTTACAAGTAATGAGTACGACTCATCATCATCTATTGTAAGATTTGAAATCGTATCAAAACTAATTTCAATTGAAGCTGCTACCTCTTTTAACGGGAAACCATAATCTATAAATACGCCTGTTCTGTTTGCTAAACGTCTTAAAAAATTAATAGCAGCATTACGAACTCTGGGATGATTTTCACCCTTTATTGAGATCGTAACGTTGCTATTAATCAAAAACTTAGTTGTACTGCTTTTAATTTCTTTAGGCCAAGGCATTAGGTTGTAATTCCCATATGCCTCATCTTGAGACCAACTATTTTGGACTAAAAAACTATAACATAATATAAGTAGAATAAATCTTGTCTTCATTTCAATAATTAATATAAATTCTAGTTGAGTTTTATATATTTCTCAATTATTTCTCTTTTAATACCTGGGTCTTTAACCTCTTCAATTCCTGTTTGAATCAAGGTGTCTCCATTGATGCTCACAGTAAACGGAAATTCATGATTTCGTATCAATTCTACTGAGGTATAACTTAAAGTTTCAACATATTGATTGTCTTGGTATGTGTAGGTTCCTACGCCACTATAAAACTTTTCAACATGCTCATAATCTTAATTAATAAATGCAAAATGAGAGCTGTTTATGATTTTAATAAAATCAGTATTTGAAAGCGCTTTTATTTGAACTGAATCTCCTTGTTTCGTTTCTGCATAAATCAGTTTCCAAGTGCCCTAAATCCTATTTATAGGGTCCTTATTTTGACAAGCGGCACCTATAATTAAAAGAATTATAACGCTATAAATCGTCTCATTACTACTTAAAATGGTAACGTTTAAAGGCTTCAATTGCTGCATAATCTGCAAGGCCTAAATCGTTATATTTTTTTGCAGTCAATCTATTTCTATCCTCTACTCTAACCCAAAACTCTCTAGAGTCACCTCCTTGAAACATCACCCCATCTTTTTGAGATTGATGATAAAAAATCGCGTGTCTTTTTTTCAATACTTGATCCGGACTCATTGGGACCGCCATTTCTATTTCGTAAGATTCCCATTCATGCCAAGCACCGCGATAAAGCCAAACCCAGCAATCGTCCATATAGGATTTAACTTTGAGATCGTCGAGCGCAATAAATAAGGCGTCTAAACATACTTTATGCGTCCCATGAGGATCCGCTAAATCTCCAGCAGCATAAATTTGATGTGGTTTTATACCATCAATAAAATTGTGCATAATACCAATATCAGCTTGCGAAATATTACCTTTTTTTATGGTTCCGGTTTCGTAAAAGGGTAAGTTCAAAAAGTGAACTTTTTCATCCGGAAGCCCTAAATATCGTGTTGCGGCTAATGATTCACTTCTACGTATAGATCCTTTTAATTTTCTGACTTCTAATGAATCTATAACATCATTATCCTTTTTGTTTTTTATAAAATCTATGATGCTATTAATGGCTTTTGAATCTGAATTAATTTCCTTTGAAATTTCAGCAAATTTTAAAGCTTCTTCATCCGAAACAGCAATATTACCAGAGGTTTGATAAGCAACATAAACTTCGTGTCCTTGCTCAACCAGCCTGTCAAATGTTCCACCCATTGAAATAACATCATCATCGGGATGTGGACTGAATATAATCACCCTCTTTTTTGCAGGGTTAGCACGTTCTGGACGATAAGTGTCGTCTGCATTTGGTTTTCCACCAGGCCATCCTGTAATCGTATGCTGGAGTTTGTTGAACATTTTGATATTTAAATCGTAAGCAGTTCCTTCTTCTGTGAGAAGACCAGACATTCCATTGTCATTATAATCTTTATCTGTAAGCTTTAAAAAAGGTTTGTTGAGTAATTCACTCAACCAGACCACCGCTTTCAATTTTAACGGTTCTGTCCAAACGCAAGACGTCACCAACCAAGGCGTTTTCACACGCGTTAGTGCTGCAGATGCTTCTTGATCTAAAACAAATGTTGTATTGTTATGACTTTGTAAATAGGTCGCTGGTACATAAGCGCTTATACCTCCTTCTATTGTTTCTTTAACAATACGACCTTTATTAGCACCCCAAGCTAAAAGCACTATTCTTTTAGCGCTTAAAACGGTACCTATTCCCATAGTAATGGCCTTTCTAGGCACATTATCTATTCCAAAAAATGACGGCGCTGCATCTACTCGAGTGATGTGATCTAATGTAATGATTCGCGTGGCAGAGTTTAAATGAGAACCAGGTTCATTAAATCCAACATGGCCAGTTCTACCAATTCCAAGAAGTTGAAAGTCTAAACCGCCAGCCTCTTTTATTTTCATTTCATAATCAATACAATATTGATAAATGTCTTTACTATTTATTGTACCGTTAGGGACGTTTACATTTTCAGGTAATATATCTACATGATCAAAAAGATGCTCATGCATAAAATAATAATAACTTTGAATATTACTTTTGTCCATTGGGTAATACTCATCTAGGTTGAATGTAATGACATTGGCAAAGCTTAAGCCTTCTTCTTTATGCATTCTTACTAACTCTTCATATACTTTTATAGGTGAAGACCCCGTAGCTAACCCTAATACACAAGGTCTGTTTAAGGCTTCCTTATCACGAATTAAAGCGGCAATCTCTTGGGCGACTAGTGTTGAAGCTTCTGATGAAGACTCAAAAATTACATTGTGAATTTTTTCACATCGCGATTCTTCAAACTTACCTGCTTTGCTATGAGCAATACTTTTATAATCTCTGATTTTTACTTTCATGTGTTTATATCTATTGTTCTTCAATGGTCACCTCTCACAGCTGTATAATTACACTTTTAGTCACGGATGTTTCATCCTAGAATAACTTTTCTCCAAATTTTTGACAAATAAGCGGGAAACTAATTTCCCGCTTCTTTAATCAACTCGCTCAAAAAATATAAAAAAAATTAATGTCCAATGTGTTAAAAGTTAGGCCCTGCAGTATCCCACCATAATCTAGTTCCTCCATTGTCTGGCCCATTTAAGTAACCTACAGCGGTCTCCACATTAGCACTGTTCGTATTTACTTCGTCAGCAGAAAAATTAATTCTACGAATTTGTATGTCCGTGTCAATAGTTCCTCCGCTATTATTTATAATTACTGGGAATAATCTTGGGTACCCTGTTCTTCTAAATTCACTCCATGCTTCTTGTCCATCAGGAAACATAGCAATCCATTTTTGCGTAATGATTTGTTCTAACTGTTCTTCATTTGTACCTGCAACATTATATGCAATTTTAACATCGCTAGCATAGGCTATGTCATTTACAGGGAAAAGTGCATCGACAAAATCTGCTGGTACACTTGTAGCATCCGCTAGATAATCAGAAACTCCAGAAACACCGTGTTGCGCAAAAGATGCTGTTACTCCTGCTTCATAATTAGCTTGAGCACTTCCAGCACCCGTCCAACCTCTTAAGGCCGCTTCCGCTTTTAAGAATAAAACTTCTGAAGCAGTCATCCATGTTAATGTTTCACCTTCTATAACAGGTCCAATAGAGGCATGATCACCATATTGCCCTTTAGCTTCTATATTTATTCCCATTCTGATACCTTTGTAATCACCCTCTAAAGCCGCATCAGCAGACGGGGTAAAATAGGCTTCCATACGTCCATCGTTATAACCAGATAAAATAGACTCCATTTCTGCACCCATTCTAATATCACCCCAAGAACCACTTATAGTTGTAATTGGATGCGCAAAACCGGTATTAATATACATATCAGACGTCTCCATTAACCCTGCATTACTCGCTAATGCTAATTCACCTTGCGTTTTAGCTAATGCTGGATTAATTTTTACAATACGTACAGCCAATCTTAATCGCATACTATTTGCAAATTGTCTCCATAATGCAATATCCCCAGCTAAGTTTGACATATCGAATGGTGTAAATTGTCCTTCACCTTCAAATACTTCAAGTCCGTCAATAGCAGCACCTAAATCATCAAAAAAGGCTTGATAAACAACATCTTGTGCATCATATTCTCCGGTCGTCGCAAAATCATTGTATTTTGTATAACGGATAGGTCCGTAAATATCTGAAACGCGATGCATTGCAGTGACCTTTATTATATTAGCTAAATACACAAACTTCGTACTGTTCTCATCTCCTGATGATTCTACGGCATTGAATATATTTAATGCTTGTGGCATTATATTTCCATAGGCATCAGACCAAGGGAAACCATTCCATCCATCAACTAACGCATAGGTCATATTATTTACGTTTCCTGCAAAAGGTGTTGGTGGTGTCATGTACCCAGAGAACACATCTCCCATTAAATTCTGTTGTAATTGATAATTCCAAGGCGGAGTTACGTTAAATACATTTAAAAACATCGGTTGGAATTCATTACCAACATTATTATTCATTTGCGTTAAACTCTCATCAGTAATCCCATTCGGATCCGTATTAATATCTGTAAAATCATCTGTACAACCTGTGATAAAAATCAAGGTTAAGGCGACCATTAAGGGTTTTAATATTTTTTTCATTTTCTTAAAAATTTGCGTTTAGATTTAGTCCTATACTTCGTGTAGATGGCTGACCATATATATCAACTCCTTGTAATCCAATGCCTGTACTTGATGCTATATTTGGATCAAATGGGGCATCTTTATATATAAAAAATAAGTTTGTTGCTATTAAAGATACGTTGATAGATTCAAAGAACTTACCTGTTTCTGGTAAGGTATAGCCTATGGAAAGCTCTCGTAAAGTAACATTCGTTGCGTCATAGACATATTCACCTAACAAACCAGCTCTACCACCCGTTTTTGTGTAATAATCTTGTGCTGTCATTTGTGTAGGATTCCCATTAGTATCAACAACATTAATAAAACCTCCATTAGAATTTCTTGCATCTGCAGAGGCTTGAGAAACCCCATAGAAATCATTTACAGCTTCTGTAACACTAACAACATCTCCGCCGAATTTCCCATCTATCAAGAAATTTAGAGAAAAGTTTTTATAATTGAATGTATTGCTCCAACCTAAAGTAAAATCTGGTTGCGCATGTGCAATAGTTTCAAAATCTGTAGCTTCAATAGTTAAATTGCCGCCGCCATCATCAGTAACGATTGGTAATCCATTTGCGTCTCTTATTACAGAGCGACCGCGAATACTACCAAAATCTTCCCCTTCAATTAGAGAGTAACCATACCCATTGACTCCTGGCGCCGTTAATATCGCTTCCCCGTTATCTAATGATGGATGTACCGATACCACTTTATTTTCGTTAGCAGCAAAGTTTACAGCCGTATTCCAATTAAAATCGCCTCCAACAATTGGCTTAGCATTTATAATTAACTCTATACCTTTGTTGGTGATTTCACCAGCATTTACAATATTTTGAGTGTATCCTTGCGTGTTAGGCTCAGCAGCAATAAAAAATAATTGATTTTCTGTGGTTGCACTATAATATGTAAAATCTACGCCCAATCTATTTCCAAAAAAGCGCCATTCTGTTCCAATTTCGAATGATTTTTGTCTTTCAGGCTTTAGTGTTTCACCTTCTCTTGGAGCAAATGTAGCTTGGTCAGCAGATCCTGTATTCCCTATAGTTCTTAACGGAACCGTAGCATAGGCTGGCAAATCCTTACCTACTTCGGCATAAGAAAATCGAACCTTTGAAAATGATACCGACGCAGGCATAGTAAACATTTCAGTTATAATACCCGTTAAACCTACTGAAGGATAAAAGAATGAATTAGAGTCGGTGTTTACTAATGTAGAAGACCAATCTGTTCTCCCGGTAACATCTAAGTATAACATGTCTTTATAACCAACGTTTGCGGCTCCAAAAACAGATTGCACCTCTCTATTTGATACACTTTGCGAAATATTATTTGTTTCTTCAAAATTTGCTAGTGTAAACACATTTGGAAATCGTAGACCTGCATTGTTTCCAGAATCTAAAAGGATTTGATCTCCTATCGCATATTTAGTGAGACTTGTTCCTAATACTAATCCGAACTCAATGTCTTCTGTAAAGTCTTTACTATAGGTCCCAATAAAATCAATATACTGCTGGGTGTTTTCAGTCTTTTCTAAGATATATCTACCCGTGGTTGGAACAAAAGTTAAATCACTACCCGCATACATTTTTTTGTCGAACGTAAAAAATGATTTATCATAACTACCTCTAGATTGTATAGACAAATTATCATTAATTTCATATTTAACACTCACACTAGCTAGAACCCTTTGAGCGATATCTTTACTTCTATTTCGATTGATCAACCAATATGGATTTTGCTGAATATTTTCATCAAAAGAAGTGGCATATTGATCCATCATATTTGTAGCCGTATTAAAGTATTCAAACTTATTTTTGTACGCATTTAAATCGATACCTACTGGGTTAAGATATAGTCCGGTTAATGGATTAGAGTATAAACCGTTTGTTGGACGGTTCGAAATTCTTTGATCTGATAAACTAATATTTGCAGAAACTAAAATTTTATCATTTAAGAAATTTGCCGTTTCTCTTATATTGAAAACATTTCTATTTAATTTATTTTCTGGCATGACTCCATTTGCAGTCGTATTTGCAAAAGAAAAATAAGTTTGTGCTTTTTTAGTTCCCGCACTTAAAGAGATCGCTTGTATTGACGTAAAACCTGTATCAAAAAAGTCATCTACAGTATTTGATAACCCATTTGCTTTAGCTCCCCAAGATTTTGGATCTGTAACTCTCCCATTTTCGGCGATAGGTTGCCCTACTGATAAGGATTGGTATTCTGTTTGTAATTTAGGTAAGGAAACAACATCATCAACCGTAAGTGTTGAATTAAAATTAACTCTAACCACACCCTCTTTACCAGTTTTTGTTGTAATTAAGATCACCCCATTTGCACCTTGACTACCATATAAAGCCGCTGCTGAAGCACCTTTTAATATCGTCATGCTTTCAACATCATCGGGGTTAATAAGCGATGTAATATCACCACCATCTCTATTTCCTGTTTGACTACCAAAAATATCTCCTCCAGGCTGTATCCCGTTTCCTGTATTTAGCATTGGCACTCCATCTATAACATATAATGGGTCATTATTACTAGTTGAAGAATTACCTCTTAAAACAACTTTAGTTGATCCACCTACCCCTGAAGAACTTCTCGTAATTGTTAATCCGGCAGATTTACCAGACAAACTATTAATAGGATTTGCTTGCTTCACCCTAGTTAAATCCTCGCCCTTAACATCTTGTGCTGAATAGGTCAGTGTTTTTCTTTCTCTCTTAATACCGAGAGATGTTACTACAACCTCATTTAAAGCAGTGGCATCCTCTTCTAATTGTACATCAATAGTATTAGAATCTTTTACAGCAACCTCAATAGTTGTTAATCCAATAAAAGAAAACGATAAAATATCGCCAACTGAAACAGTAATAAAATAATTCCCATCAAAATCTGTCTGGGTGCCATTTGCCGTTCCTTTAACCAGTACACTTACGCCTGGAACAGGTAGGCCGTCAGTTTTAGTAGTTACAGTTCCATTTATCTCTTTTTCTTGCGCAAAAGTTAGTTGCGTAACGCATAGAAATAAAGAAAATAAGAATAAAGTTCTTAAATTTTGTTTCATAATTTTAGTGTTTAGTCGTTTAGTTAGTACCAAAGTATTCAAATACAAAATAGTTAAGAAAAAAAATATCTAAACGACGTCGTTTTAACTATAGACAACATGCAATGACACATTAGCGATCTCTTATACACAAACAATTCGCAATTTTATTGCTATTTCTTTATTATATGACTAAAATTGCTAAATATTATTTACGTTTTTATTAATTAAACACCCTATTATCTCTTTTTTAGATAAACATATAAAGCACACGATCCCGGTTAAATACCATATCCTATTTTGGTTAGGGTATTTTACATTTAACGTAATGAGATGGGGCAGTTATTTTGATGATTATTTATATTCCTTTAAATCTAACTTAGTTGAGTTTTCCATTCACATTATTATCGTTTATGGCAATATCTTTTATTTAATTCCGAAATATGTTCTCCGTAAAAAATATAAAACCTACGTGGCTATAATGATTTTAATCTTGGCTATGGTTTATATTATTAGAACCGGCTTAAATTATATTTTAGTTTCAGACCTTATATTTCCCGAGTCTCAAGTTCCGTTGGGTTTTTTTGATGCCAACTTCATTATAGAGGTTATACTTGGTGAGCTCTATGTTATTTCTTTTGTGACTTCAATAAAATTACTTGTAGAATATTTTATAGAAAAAAAGAAGAATGAAGATTTAGTGCAACTACAACTGAGTACCGAGCTTAAATATTTAAGAACTCAAATACAGCCGCATTTCTTTTTTAATACGTTAAATAATTTATATGCCTTAACGTTAAGCAAATCCGATAATGCCCCGCAATTAGTTATCAAATTATCCGAAATGATGCAATATATATTGTATGAAGTTGATAGTTCAAAGACAAGTTTATTAAAAGAAATTATCCATGTTAATAATTTTATTGATATTGAATGTTTAAGGTTTGGAGATCGAATAGAATCTCAATTAGATATTACTGGAGATATTGAAGATGTCTTAGTGCCTCCATTGTTATTTTTATCCTTTGTAGAAAACTGCTTTAAGCATGGTTTAAAAGAAAACGATAAAATCAAAATAGAAATGCACTTTGAAGTTGTGGATAAAAAATATTTAGAGTTTACGATAATTAATGATTTTAATCCCAGCCTCATTAAAACTAATGGCATCGGAAATATTAATGCAAGAAGACGACTAAAACTTTTGTTTGCAAATGATTTTATTATGGAATCGAAAGTCCTAGATAATAACTATAACTTATTTTTAAAAATCCCTATTTAATGAAGATTAAGTGTGTTATAATAGATGATGAGCGTCTCGCAATAGAAGTGATAGAAAATCATCTCAAGAGTTTCGATAATATCGAAATAGTGGCTTCATTTGATAATCCACTGAAGGCTTACCCAATTTTAGAGCGCGAAAAAGTAGATGTTGTTTTTTTAGATATAAACATGCCTCAAATGACGGGCTTTTCTTTTATTGAAAACCTTAGTAACAAACCCCTAATTGTAATTACTACGGCCTATAGAGAATATGCTGTTAAGAGTTTTGAATTAAACGTTTTAGATTACTTAGTTAAACCCATTCCCTTTAATCGGTTTTTAAAAACCATAAATAAAATTTACCAGCAAGTTTATATGAATAATGCCGGTGGTGACAGTAATTTACAACAAGAACCACATACCTTTCTAAAGATAAATAAAAAGCTATTAAAAATAAATCTGAACGATATTCTTTTTATCGAAAGTTTAAAAGATTATATAAAAGTCATTACAACGCTAGGAGATTATGTGGTTCATAAATCGCTTTCAGCGATCACAGAAGAATTACCGCAGTCTAGTTTTATAAGGGTGCACCGGTCTTACACCATATCGATTAATAAAATTATAGCACTAGAAGGAAATACTATAGAAATTTCGAATAAAAAGATTCCTATTGGTAGAAATTATCTTAAAAAAACCAAGGATCGAATTTTTAATATTAATGATAACGATAACAACTAAAGTCCTATTTAAATGAAAGAAACTATTTCGCAGTCAAAAAACAGTGCATTAATTCCAATAGCAATAATAGCGGGTTTGTTCTTTATTTTTGGATTTGTAACCTGGATTAACGGCGCGCTTATCCCCTTTATGAAAACGATTAACGAATTAACAGACGCCCAATCGTATTTAGTCGCCTCAGCATCTTATATATCTTTTGTCGTTATGGCCCTGCCAGCGTCTTATATCATCGATAAAGTTGGTTATAAAAAGGGCATGTCTTTAGGCTTAATAATTATGGCATTAGGAGCTTTAGTTTTTATACCGGCAGCAGAATCTAGAACCTATTGGTTGTTTTTAACGGGTATATTTATTCAAGGAGCCGGAATGACACTACTACAAACGGCATCAAATCCATATATCACGATATTAGGCCCGATTGAAAGTGCTGCAAAACGAATTGCGATTATGGGCATTGCGAATAAAGTTGCAGGGGCTTTAGGATCTGTTATTTTTGGAGCCATTTTGTTATCTGGTATCGATGACATTAAAGAAAAGTTAGGTACGGTTAGCGACTCTGAAAAGAGTGATTTGTTAAACACTATGGCAGATAGTGTCGTTACACCATATATAGTGATGGCAGTCGTTTTATTTTTACTGGGGATTTTGATTAGAAAAGCACCTTTACCTCATGTTGAAGCTGAACCAATTGAAGACTCAAAAGACGGCGAAAAATCAAAAACTAGTATTTTTCAATTTCCACATTTATGGTTGGGTGTTATCGCCTTGTTCTTATATGTTGGTGTCGAAGTTATTGCTGGTGACACCATCATTTCTTATGGTATCGCCTTAGATATACCTGTGGCACAAGCAAAGTTTTTTACCTTATTTACCCTAATGGCCATGGTCGCGACCTATGCCTTAGGAGTCTTTTTAATTCCGAAGTATATCAGTCAGGCTTTTGCTTTAAAAGTTAGCGCCGTTTTAGGAATCCTATTATCTTTTTGTATTGTATTTACAACCGGATTTACATCTGTCCTTTTTGTGGCAGCCTTAGGTATTGCAAATGCTTTGGTCTGGCCAGCAATATGGCCATTAGCTTTAACCGGTCTGGGTAAATTCACAAAGACCGCTTCTGCTTTACTTATTATGGCTATTTCTGGTGGGGCCATATTGCCTCCGCTATATGGGGCTTTAGTTGACCGTAAAAAAGAACAGCTTCTTGTAAGTGGTATAGACCAAACTTCGGCTATGGCTGAAGCTGCATCTTACGGCTATTGGATTTTGTTGCCTTGCTATATCTTTATTCTATTTTATGCCTTTTCGGGTCATAAGATGGGACTTAAGAAAAACTAAATCCGTTTATTTTTATGAGTGCTAGAATAGAATCTGTAGATATTTTAAGAGGGTTTACTATTATGGCAATGATATTGGTAAATACACCCGGTACATGGGAGCATGTATATGCACCTTTACGGCATGCCGATTGGCATGGGCTAACACCTACGGATTTAATATTCCCCTTCTTTTTATACATTGTTGGGATCTCCATATACTTTGCATACAAAAATAAACTTGCAACCAAATCTACTTACACAAAAATCAGTATTAGAAGTGCCAAACTGATTGGTTTAGGCTTGCTTTTGAATTTATTTTTACCCTATTTTCCGTTTTTCACAGCGCTCGAAACCTTTAGAATTCCGGGAGTTTTACAACGCATAGGGCTCGTGTTTTTCTGTTCAGCCCTATTATATCTTCATTGTCATTGGAAATATTTAGTCGGCATAGCAGTTCTAATATTAGGTGGTTACTGGCTGTTTCTTGGTTTTGTTCCTTTTTCAGATGGTAGCTTACCAAGCTATGACAGAGCCTCAAACAACTGGGCTAATTATATCGATTTAAACGTTCTAGGAAAGCATATGTGGCAAGCGGATTACGACCCCGAAGGTTTGTTTAGCACACTGCCTTCAATAGCAACATGTATCATAGGAATTTTAATAGGTAAATTACTAGATGAGCTAAATCACATAAAACAGCTCCTTATAGCGGCCATTGGCCTTTTAGTAGCAGGCTACTTTATGGCTATTTGGTTTCCAATTAATAAAGCCGTTTGGAGTAGTAGTTTTGTATTGACCACCAGTGGATGGGCAACCCTAATACTCGCCTGTATTTATTACCTTAAAGATGTTAAACAGATTGAATTTGGGAACATTTTTAAATATGTAGGGATGAATGCGATTACGATCTATTTCTTGTCGAGTTTTATTTCAAAATCTATGTATTTAATAAAAATTGGAGATCATACGAATGTGCATTCTTACCTCTATGACACCTTATTTGTACAGTCATTTCTTTCTGAACTACAGTCTTCTCTTATCTATGCTGCAGCTGTCGTGTTGTTTTACTTAGGTTTAAGCTATGTACTATATAAAAACAAACTATTTATAAAAGTTTAAGTATTGTTAGGATATCTCGTGTGATAACCTATTCGATGCCACCAACAGGATAGTGTGGTAAATCCTCATCTTTCTTTTTACGTAAATCTGGTGATAGGTAGAAAAATAGCCTAATGGTATGGTTTAAATCATATTCATAACCACTATATTTTTGCTGTAATACGGGCATATAACCAAAATCAAAAGTCCAGTCTTTGTTTAGCCTTTGATTGATCCCTAAAAAGAACCTGTTTTGGTCAAACGTATTATAGATAATTTCTTTTCCAAAATGAAAAAGAACCTCATCCGCAATGACCAGACGGGGCTTCTTTTCATCATTAAAAATTTGGATAGATGCTGAAAACAAGAACCTAAACCGGTTTGAAAATCGAACTCTATTCACACTGCCGTCAGAATTTAAAACTTCATGCCAGCGCTGTTCAGTTCTAATTCTTTGTAAAAACCGAGTCCTACCATGAACGCTACGCCATAGCAATTGCTGATATATCCTTTTTTCAAGGGCATAGTCACCCCCCCCATCTTGCGTCTTTTTTGACAGCCATAACGCAGCTATACCACCTGCTGCAGAAATCTTATTATTGAACCAATAGACTCCGCCAGCTCTTAAAAAATAAAAATCGGGATCTTTTAAAAACTCATTTCTACGTATATGGAAATCTCCCATCGCCCCCCAGTGATCACTAAATCGCCAGGTCGAATTGATACTGGTCCAAAACTGAACCTGATTATTAAGCTCCTTTTCAGTTTGCGCTTTGGCTGATAAAATAAAAATCAAAAAAAAGATGCGTGTAATGGTCTGTTTCATAAATGGCAGTTAACACTATAAAAAAAGGCTTAACTGCATTCACTTAAGCTTCAATCTATAGGATATAAATCTAATGACTTCAATTATTTCAAAGCTGTGTCAGCCTATTTTGGCTTTACTTTTAAAGCTGATTAAGGATCTGAAATAGTGCTATAAATCACGACCTGTAATTGCTTACTCAATGCCATATCTAAATTTTAAATAACAGTTTGTAAACTATTGATTAGTATAAATTTAAATTTTTATTAGGAACTATTTAAGCTATTTACTTTTTTTATTTGGAATCTATTTAGACCTCCCTTTGTTGTAACTACCTGCAAATCAAAATGACTATCACCACTGGTGCAACGCCTATCTCAACGCCCCATCAGCGTAGATAATTCTTAAAATTAAATATGAAGCCCATTAAGAAAACTAATTACCGCTTACGACTACGATCCGTTTTACACCTTCTACAGCGCGATAAATAAGTAACCGAAAGCTCATAAACGCCATTAGTACGTCCAATTTTAGTCGTATTAGCATCATACGAAAGTCCGAATCTAAACTGTTCATATTCTAATCCTAAAAAAACATTAATAGAGGTTAACAAATGACTATTATCATCATTCCGAGCTGGATTAGTAGCTGCTGTAATACCAATAAGGAACTGATTTACCATGAATAAAGAACCAATATCTAAACGGTTATATTCACCTTGCTGCATAAAATTAGCAGTCATCATAATGCTATAATCATTCAAAAAAGGAAATCGGTAATTACCATGAAGAGAGTAAAAAATATCTAGGGGTAAATTTTCACCATCTACAAATGAAATATTTGGACGATTAAGGTGTTTTGCAGAAACTCCAAACCAATAGGTAACACCATTAAATTCCTCTCTTTCGAAAATAAAACCGCCACCAATATCTCCAAAAAATACATTATTTGTATTGTTACTTAAAGGATCTACAGAAACAGGATTAATAACACCACTATTAATATTAATCTGGTCTGCCAGCGTTAGGTTACTGAATCCAATATCCTTAAACCCAATTCCTACTTCTATAGCAGGTCTAAAATACCAACCACCATCAAGATTAACACGATGTGCATAATTAACATTCATTTGATAGTAATTGTAATTACTAAATGTTTCGCGCTGTCTCAAAAAATTTATTCCAATACCAAAGCCTAAACTTGGTCCATAATCATACGATTTATTAAGATATGCATATTGGGTATCTACCCTTAAATCTAAGTTAGGCCATTGGGTTCTCGTTAAAACACCTGCTGCTATGCGATCACTATCTTCAAAACCAGAAAATGCAGGATTTAATGTTTCTTGTATGTAGTTCGATTGGCTAAAGATCGGATCTTGAGCGCTGGCGGTAATACCAACTAAAACCAATAGTATAAATACAATGCTTTTATTAAATGTCATTCTGGTTTTATTTGATATATACAAAAGCGCCTTGTTTCTTAATCTCATCGCCATAAAAGGTCTTAGCGGTGAAGGTGTAATAATAATTTCCGTTTTCTGCCGCTTCATCTTTTACTTTTCCGTCCCAACCTGCAATAGCATCACCAGTCTCAGAATATATCAGACTTCCCCATGTATCGAAAATATTAATTTCTAAACGATTAAGCCCAACATGTACTGGTGCAAAGAAATCATTAAGTCCATCTTCATTTGGTGTAAATGCGTCTGGCATCACAAGCTTATATCCTTCCTCGATAATAAGGGTTATTACTTTTGTATAAACACAGCCAAAAGGATAAGTAACCGTTTGGGTTACAATATAGCTACCAACCTCTACGTAGGTATGAATTGGATTCTCTTCGCTAGAAAAACTACCATCACCAAAATCCCACAAGATACTGTCATAGATTCCTGTAGTTGTATTTATAAATTCAATAGGGTCTTGAATCGCATACACCCCAAAATTTAAAAAACCGAAAGACGTCGTTGTAAATCCGGGATCCCCAAAAAATGGGGCATCTACATTTAGACTGAAATTAGTAGTACAACCTTGACTATCCACAACTTCTAAAATCACCAAGCCATTCTCATCTGTAGTCATAAATTCATTATTTAACCCACTTACAGTGCCGCTAGACCAGCTATATTGAAATGGTGGTACACCTCCGCTAGCCATAGCTACAAAAGTCTGATCGAACGATTGGGTATCACAATCGACTTCAGTTTGAATATCGACATCTAAAACCAAAGGTTCAAATCTATTGACATCCCAACTCCCTTCGACTTCGCAACCATTTCCATCGGTTATATTAACCACATACGTATTTGGTGGAACATCAACTAAATCCTCAGTTGTATCACCATTAGACCAAACCACACTGAAAGGTGGTGTACCGCCTTGTATTAACAAGTTAATCGCACCACTATTGGTATCATCACAATCTAAAGCGTCAATAACATTTGCTGAAAGCTCTAAAGGTAAAATATTAAAAATCGTAAAACGCTCTTGAATACTGCATGGTATGCCATCAGTAATTGTCACTGAATAGGTTCCTGGTGGTAAATTATTACGTTCCGTTCCGGCAGTGGCATCATCATCCCAAACGACAGTCACAGGATCAACACCGCCTGCAAAATTAAGCGCTATACTCGCGTCATTCTCACCAGAACAAGACATTTGTGTCACTAGAGGATCGATTAAAAATAGAGGCGCTTCGTCTATAACTATAGGAAAATCTCGAACACAGTTTTCAGCATCAGTAATCGTGATGGTATAGGTTCCTGCGGCTAAGTTTGTCTGCACATTTCCAGTTCCAAAATTACTCCAAGCCACAACGTAAGGAGGTATTCCTCCAGCTACGGTATTAAGCGTTATTGAGGCATCATTATCGCCATAGCAAATAATCTCTGTAATGCTGACATCAATATCTAATTCATCATTTTGAAGAATTTCAACGTCAAGTGTGTCTGTACATCCCGAATTATCTGTAACGATTAGACTATAAATTCCCGCGAATAGTGCATCAATATTCTGATTGACACTTATAAAACCGTTAGGTCCTGTCCAAGCAAAGGTATAATCTAGTCGACCTCCAACTACATTTACTATAATGTTACCAGTCGATTCACCAAAACATAACACATCTGTTTTTATATCTAAAGTGGCATCAAGTAAAGCAGGTTCTTCTATTATAAAATTTAGTGCTATTGGTTCACAGTTATTAGCATCAGTAACCGAAATGGCATAAGCACCAGGCCCAAGATTCGTTAAATCTTCATCTGTAGAAAATGGTAAACCATCTAAAGTCCAGGTGTAAACATAAGGTGGCGTTCCTCCTGCAATATCGATACTAATATCGCCGTCATCCTCGTCAAAACATGAAATGGTTTCAGGGTCAAAGTCTACTGTACTAAAGACCAATTCGTCAGGTTCTGTTATCGTAATGGATTCAGAATACGGACAGCCACCACTATCTTGAATATCTAAAGTGTAAGTTCCAGCTTCAAGATTAAAAATATCTTCATCAGAACTTAAAAAACCATTAGGCCCTGTCCAACTAATGTTGTAAAGATTCCCTGTTGTAAATGGAATTCCTCCAACAATATCGATGTCTATAGAGGCATTATTAGATTGAAAACAAGTATTATTTACAAGGGTCGTTGCTACCGAAATTGAGGGATTTACAGTCACTACAACTTCAAAATCTAAACCAATACAATCACCAGAAACGGGAGTCACTGTATACGTCACTGTAGCTGGATTTATCGTTGTATTTACTAAAAACTGAGAGATCGTTGCAATTGGAGTGAGTTGTTCTGCTGCTCCCGTAATACTACCTACTGGCACTATAACTGGAGTGGTCCAGGTATATAAAGTATTTAAAGGTACGCTATCACCATTAGTCTCATCAGGACTATAGGCAAAGGTATTTCCGCTACAAATCAAGATAGCAGTACTACTAATACTCGGTGTGTTGTTAACGATGATTTCAGCTGTTGTTGATATAATTACAGAACAGCCACCAGAATTAAACGTTATGGTTGCGTAATAATATAAAGTACCTATAGCAGTCACATCAGGATTATAAGGAGCTGAAGTGGCACCTGCAATCGCAGTTCCTGTTGAGGTATCATCCACTGTGTTTTGAAACCATTGATACGCTGGTGATCCTGCACCATTAGTATAAGTTACGATTAAAGCATTGGTAGTTTCACCGAGACATAATTCATCGGAAATAGGTTGCGCACTAAATTGCGCCCCAGCATTCACCTCAACTTCACTAATCGCACTTATCACCTCACAACCAGATACATCTTGCGTCACAATACAATAATAATATAAAGTACCAACTGCTGTCGAAAGCGGTGTAAATATAGGTGCTGTCGCTCCAGTAATCGCTGTACCTGTAGTGGTGTCATTCACAGTATTCACATACCATTGATAAAAAATAGCCCCTAATCCATTAGAAGCAGTAACTTCTAAATCTTGCACTGCTGTATTCTCACATACACTTTGAAATGGAAGTGGTTCTGAGGTAATAATGGGATCATTAACGACAACCACTTCGGAAACTGCGCTGCTAAGGCCTGCACAGCCACTAGTCGCATAACTCACTTCAACATAATAATAAAAAGTGCCAATAGTTGTAAACACTGGAGGTGTATAACTAATTGCTGTCGCTCCAATAATTATAGTCCCGCCAGTATTTATATTCGTTGTATTACTGAACCATTGGTAAGAGGTCACTCCTGCACCACCAGAAATAGCAATGAACAATTCGGTAGCTGTACCACCACTACAAATTGATTGTGTATGTAAAGGTTGGGTATCAATCTGAGTCGTGTTTGCTACACTAATCTCAGCTGTATCAGAAATAATTTGATTACACCCACCAGTTGAAAATGTTAAAATCACATAATAATATGTGGTGCCTACAGTAGCTGTTGGTGGCGTAAATGTTGCTGATGTCGCTCCTGCTATCACCGTTCCTGTGGTCGTATTATCAATCGTATTTTCATACCATTGGTAATTTACCGTACCTGTACCTTGGAAGGCTACCATCAATTCGTTAGCGGTTCCATTCTGACAAAGTTCGTCAGGTAAAGGCTGCGTTGTAATTAAAGGCGCAGGTTCTATAATAATTTCAAAATTAACAGGTGGGCCAAAACAACCATTAATCTCTGGAGTTACAGTATATATTAGTGTTATCGCTGAAGTCGTTGTATTAATTATAGTTTGCGCAGGAATAGTACTAGTGGCACCAGTAGGTATATAACCGGTTAAACCTGCAGGGGTATTAGCCACCCAAGTAAAGGTGGTACTTGTATTATCTGATGTAATATCAATTGCAACAGAATCAACACCAGAACATAGGGTCTGTACGAGGTCAATATTCGTTAGTGTTGGTATTACTTTTACAGAAAAATTCTCAGTCATTGTCGTCGATCCGCAAGCGTTTGTAACACGAAAGGTTGCTGTATAATCACCAACTGTGGCATATGTAATCGTTCCAGGATCTAACAAATTTGAAGTCGCTGGAGAACCACCAGGAAATAGCCAACTGTAAGTTATTGTATCTGAAGCTGCCGCACAAGTATTTATCGTTACGACGGGATTAAAAGCAATCGTTCCACAAGCATCATCTATCGGATCTATAGTAGCGGTTGGAGGGCGCTTCACTTCAATCGTTTCTGTAGTCGTAAAATCACCACAGGAATTGGTTATAGTCATACTGAGTTCATAAGTCCCTGCAGTATCAAATTGAAACGAGGGGTTTTCTGAAGTTTCATCTGTGCCATTTGTAAAACGCCAAGACTCTGTAAGCCCACAAAACTGTGCTGTGTAAGCAACTTCCCATAAGTAGCTGTCATTACCACAAGACTGGGATAAATCTGTTGTGTTTGTTCCCAAAACATTTAAAGGAATACATCCCGTATTCGTGTCTACTGAAAAATTAGGCACTAACTCTGGTTCTATACATATCGTTTTTACAATAGGATCGGTTAAACCACAAAAGTTTTCTTCTATCAGTGTCACCGTATACGTTCCAGGCGCAGTGTAAACATGACTTGGGTTTTCTAAATCCGAAGTAGTGCCATCTCCAAAATCCCATGAATGTGCCGACAGATCGGTACAATTGGGTCCAAACCCACCTTCTGTTAAATTCGTAAACTGAATGTCTGTATTCACACAACCTGGTGCATCAAATTCAAAATCAACTTCTGGTTTCTTTAAAATAATTATCGGCCCAGCTGTTAATACCGTCTCACCACATGAGGTCCGAATTCTTAAGGTTGTGGTATAAAACCCATTTGGACAACTCGACTCTACGTATACATGCGGAATCGGAAATGGGTCCGCTGCTGCAGGATTATCTGGATCATAATTAGCAACTGCAGTAATTAATTGCGCTTGCGTATAAGCATCTTGTTCACCATCTCCATAATCAATAAAATAAGTGGTGTCAGGAGGATTCGCTCCCCAAGATCCAATCTCAAAACCGAGTTCGTTAACTGGTAAACATAGGTTCAATGTATTACCAGGACTTATAATAGCACCAATAGGGTTACTAGAATTTTTTATCAAAAAGGTTTCAGTCGTATTGCAACCACCAGCACCATAGCCTGTAATACTCATATCAAAAGAGCCTAAACCCGGATAGGTATGTGCTATAGGAAATAAAATATTTGTTTCTATGTTACCGTCTCCCCAATCAATATCATAAGTGGTTACACAGCTATCAGATGGTGATGCGTTCCCAACATTTATGGTATAAGCAGGATCTACTGTATTATTCCCACAATTATTAAAAGGTTCTGTAAACTGTGCATCTAAATCTTGAAAAATCAGATCTGGTCGTTGTTCTACTCTGACAGTTTTAGTCGATACAGCGACACAGCCATTAGCATCTGTAACCGTTAATATCGCCTCAAAATTTGAAAACCCACATCCACGCGTATCATAAACATGCGTTGGGTTTGGATTTGTAGATGCAGAACCATCCCCAAAACTCCATTCATAAGAAAAAGGACGATTCCCTGTAATAGTAGAGTTAAACTGCACTGGTGTGCCAGAACATTCATTATTGTCAAAAGTAAAATCAACATTTGGTGGGACCCCAACTGTAATGGTTGCTGTACCATTTTCTGTTGTAGTATCCCCTGTAGCATCCGTAACAAAAACTAGTTCATATATAAAAACACCAGCAACATTGGTGTTGACATTTAGAGTTATAGAATTGTTTGTTCCTCCTGTGGTGATACTTAAATTCGCTCCATTATTTCTGGTATATATAAATGTATAGGGAGCCGTACCGTTGGCACCGGTAAAGGTGATTTGTGGCCGAGGAGTGTCATTAATACAAACCTCTGTAGTACCAGATATCGAAGCGCTTGGAGGCATTAAAGCCGCTTTATCAGATGTTGTATTTGTATATATAAACGCACCAAGACTATTAAAAGCAGACGTTAAACCCACTACGCAACAAATCACTAAAACGAGAAAACGATGCTTAATTTTTATCATAAATTGATAACAGCTAATTATTTAATATTTCAATGTAGTTAAATTCTTCTGAAGTCAAAATAAACCCTATTTATTTTCGACAAGACTATTTAAAATGCTATGAAAGGCGTTTTTCTTTTTCAATATACAATAATCAGTATGTAAATAAAGCACTTCTATTTTGAGCTAGGCGCACCGAATACTGGGTGTTTTTAATAGGAGACAAACCCAATGAACTAAATAAGACATGTCACTTTGAGTGAATTTAGCAAATGAAAATCAGATAGATTTGTACTTCGACTTCATTTAACAGAACTATCTAGAAATCCTTATACTATAATTAGCTATACCATCAAGATTTTCAGGATTACGTTGTCTGATAATATTTAATTATATTAGACTGTAATTGAATACTTTGAAAAACCCTAAGCACATGATACCACAAGAACTTCAATCCTCAGATTATAGAATCCGTAAACTCGTTGGTATTTTGGGTGTATCATTACCTGTTTTACTACCCATTGCAAAGTTAGAATTTCTGGCATCCATTAGTCATTATTACTACGCTACCCTATCGTCCTTGCTTTTTATTATTATCCTCTCAGCCTTCGGTCTGTTTTTAATATCCTATAAAGGTTATAAAAAGGATTTAAAGACCGAACAAATCAGCGACGACTTTTTAACCAATATTGGCGGACTAGCGGCCTTAGTTGTTGTATTTATACCAACCCTTTGTTTAGGCAGTAACAGTGAAACTATAGATCACTTATGCACTAGTCAAAACTACCCACTATTCGGCCATAATAATCCCACATTAAATGCGATTCATTTGACGAGTGCAGGCCTCTTTATTCTGTGCATGGGCTGGATGTCTAAATACAAGTTTACCAGAGGTACCAAAACAAAGCATAACAAAATTTATAAACACTGTGGAAATATGGTGTTTATTTCTTTAGCATTACTTATCGTAGGTATAATTTTAGAGAAGCAAAATATCAATTTTCTTATTAATAATTATTACGTTTTTATTTTTGAAACCCTAGCAGTTATCGCTTTTGGTAGTTCTTGGCTTGTAAAAGGGGAAGCTATTGAAAATTTGGTAGAGCTCAAGAAACGTATGATGAGGTAAATATGTATTTCATCATGGGTAACAAAGCAATAGACTTTTTTTTTGATACGAATGAAAGCGAGCTTCTCAGTCTAGCATCAAATAATCTTCAAGACCTCAAGCAACCATTAAGAGGTTCTTATTAATGAATTATGGGTTATTTCAACTAATAATTTTATCTGGTGACTTTTTGTAAACACTAACTTATCCCTAACTTTGCATAAAAATTGCAAAAGCTTAGATGAAAAACGAAAAAAAACCAGACCAAGTCGTTTACAATACCGAAACTAACCGTTACGATGCTTCTTTAAAACCTTATGCGACTGATGTATCCGCTCCTGTCATCACTACAACGGATTCATTAGCCTGGAAAAATAGAAACATTAATAAGGTGAACAGGCATGTCCAAGCCAAATACAACGAACTTAAAGCGGCATACGACAAAATGATCCAACAGTATGAATATAATAATTTGGTATACGCTGCTGCCTTTAGTTTTGAACCTGTTGTAGGTGACAACTACCACTTATATATAAGAGAGAACAATTCTACATTTTTATCGATCATAGCTCCTGAAGAATGTAATTTTAATCATGTCGGAAGCTTCTATCTCGATGCTGACGGGATCTGGCATAAGCTCTAATAAAATAAAACACATTACTCTCAATTCATATCGTAAAGACTAACCAAAGTAATAATAGCTAAAGTTTTATAAGGCATAGGAGTTAATTAAGCTAAAAAAAACGTTTTATTCGTATTTAGCTATTAAATCTTTATAGCAAATCTAGGTCTTGTAACTAAATGCCCTACTATTTCAGGAATAGATATTCAACACCACCTATTGAATACGTCTCAACTACCATTAGCTTCACAGAAAACCTCTCTTCCATTTTCTTAAAAACGAAGAGAGGGTTTTTACTACAAAAGTGTATTTCATCGTATTTATTTGCGTTTTATAGATTATTTCACTATTTTAGTCGAGTAAATTAGCCCCAAGCTAAAATTAACCTCTTATGAAATACTCTACCCAAAAAGCAATAAGGTATACACTATTTTTATGTATGGTTCTACTCGTTAAGCTATCCCATGCACAGCAAATAGTTTCGGAAAATGTTACTGATATTGAAGTTAATTCAAATCTAACAGCAACGGATGGTAACCTCTCAATCAATCTTACAGATTCATCCGAATTTAACAATTTAAACCGATCTAGTGATCCAATACTATATAATAGACAAAAACGCTTAACTACAGCACATAAGGGGTTTAAATCCAAAGTTATGACCTCAACTATTTCCAAAAATCTTAGCGATGGTATCACACCAACATTAACCACAAATGTCAATGCTACGACTATGGAACGTGTTTGGAGGGTTGTTGGAAATAAAAATAACATTACTACGATTAATGTAACTTATCAAGCAAGTGCAAACAGTCAAAATGCATTACTCGGTAGCTATTATATGTTTATTTCTAATACTGGAGTATTCGATTCAACATCAGATTACAAGATGATGTGGTCTGATGGAGATGGGAATTTGGAGACCGAATATAATTTTGATAACACGACTTATATTACTTTCGGCTACGCACCTCAGATAACATTTGAGCGTTCCATCTATTTTGATGGAAGGGATGATTATATCGATATGGGCAACAAGTTAAATTTAAAACCTTCTGGCTTTACAATTTCAGCATGGGTAAAAAGAGACACTAAAAATTTTGGCATAATTTCTATAGTGTCTAAAAGAGACGCCCGGTTTACGCATGGCTATGATTTACGAATTTTAAATAATAATAGAATTGAAATCATCTGGAAAAATGGTTCTGATCAAAGTCTCATTTCCAACTCGGCAATTCCTGATGACCAGTGGCATCATGTAGCAGCCATCTATAATGGTAATAAAGTTTCCATATACATTGACGGAGTTTTCGATAAAGCTGAAGGCAAAAGTTCACCCGTAACCACCAATGAATCCTTTCATATTGGCGCTGCTGGTAAAAACACGCCTAGACAATATTTTAAAGGAAATATAGACGAGGTACGTATATGGGACGTCGCGTTGTCTGAAGATCAACTGCGTTTTATAATGAATCAAGAAATTACCGAAAACTCAGGACAAGTAATGGGTAATACGCTCCCAACTACCATTACAAAAAATGATATAAATATAATCCCATGGTCAACATTGGCAGGGTACTACCCAATGTCAGCATTTACTTACGCTAGCACAAATGATGCCTCAGGTAATGGCGTATACGGAGCTTTAATAAATATAAATACTATAGATAAACAATCGGCTCCACTGCCTTATAAATCAATCCAAAGGGGGAATTGGGATACGAAATCTACGTGGGCTAATGGAGAGATGCAATACACTCCTGGCTCTATATCTGTTGTAAATCCAAATATTACTGTAGACTGGAATATCGTAAAAACGTCACATTATGTAACCATAGATAATTTGAGCATAGGAATTAACAAAAGAGCTAATAGAAAAGTTTTAGGGCTTTATATTGATGCCGATGAACTAGTTTTAAGTGGAAACACAAGTTCTAATGAAGGTATTGGCTTAAACATTTCTCATTATTTAAGTTTAACCGGGAAAATTGATCTTGAAGGCGAGTCACAATTAATTCAAGAGCTACATAGTGATCTAGATGTTGCTCCTACCGGTATTTTAGAACGCAACCAACAAGGGCCGTCAGACACCTTTACTTATAAATATTGGTCTGCGCCTGTAGGTAAATCAGATATAGCTAAAAACGATTATAGCTACGCTGTTAGAGACATTATGTACGATGGAATGCAACCTATCAATTTCTTAACATCTGGCTATGATGGTACCGCAACAAATCCAATTGGAATTGCTGATTATTGGATATGGAAGTACACGAATCAACCCAACAATGATTATTCGTCCTGGCAACACGTAAGACGTACTGGCACTATTTACGCTGGTCAAGGCTTTACAATGAAAGGTCCAGGAACAGGATCCATATTAAACGACCAAAATTATGTGTTTCGTGGGAAACCAAATAATGGCGATATCAATCTAACCATCCATGCTGAAAATGACTATCTTGTTGGTAACCCATATGCTTCAGCTATTGACGCCAATCAATTTATTATTGACAATAGCATTTCTAGTTTAGAATCAACACCAACCATTAGTGGCACACTGTATTTCTGGAAACACTGGGGAGGCGGTTCCCACTATTTAAATGATTATCGAGGTGGTTATGCGACTTATAACTTCTCTGGTGGAGTTGCGGCGGCCTCATACGGTACAAATGATCCATTTATCGCAACAGACGGCAAACCAACAAAAACACCAACACGATACATACCTGTTGGTGAAGGCTTCTTTGTGGTTGGTAAAAGCACAGGCTCCATTAATTTTAATAATGGTCAACGTGTTTTTCAAAAAGAAAGACGCACAGTTTCTTCAATTCTAGAGAATGGAGATACTTCACAATCTGAAGCCAACTACAATTATAAAGAAAGCGACGACCGGATGAAATTTAGAATAGGATTTAAATCTATTAATACTATTCATAGGCAACTCTTATTAACTATAGACGACACTACGACTTCCGATGTCGATTGGGCTTATGATGCCAAGCTAAATGAAAGTCAAATGGACGACATGTATTGGATGATAAATGAAGACGCATATATCATACAAGCAAGTGACCAAGCCGAATCCTCAACAGTGTATCCAATAGGAATTAAAACCAATACCGACGGATTAAATACAGTTACTATTGATGCATTAGAAAATGTACCAAATGATATTAATATTTATGTGCATGATATTGTATTAGAGCTTTACCATAATTTAAGACAAAGTGACTACGAGGTCTTTTTAAATGCAGGTCAGTATCACGAGCGCTTCGAAATAACATTCAGCACGAGCGAGGATTTACTTGGAGTTGACGATGCAACTCATAATGGTATTGATCTGCGTTACTCTAATCAAAGTAAAAAATTGATATTAATAAACCCTAACCTTATAGACATAAAATCGATTGAACTATTTAATATGCTAGGACAATCTATTTACACTAATAGCGCTGTTTCAAAGAGTCATTTCTCAGCATATGATGTTAAAAATTTAAAAACTGGAACTTACATTATAAAGTTATCTACTAGAAACGGTTCAGTCGTAACTAAGAAAGTTTTAGTACAATAAATTTTTGTTTAAAATCTTAAACCTTAACCTGCAAAGAAAATTATTAATCTCAATCCTCTGGGTTTGGAAATAGAGCATTTAAAAGTGTGGAATATTATGTAGCAGTTGGCCTATGTTGTTAGTGATTTATATCAAACTTCATACAATGCATGTAAAATTGATCATCTAAGCACTGAAACTTACCTTTTGCAATCAGAGTGCTTACAAAAAATATAGTGAATTATTTTAGTAAGTGATAAAAAGTCTCAGCCTTCAATGTCTGAGGCTTTTTTTTATGATCATAGCATCGCTACTTTTATAAAAAAGAGCAAAATTAGACTGGAAAATAGAAATTTTGCAGGTAAAAGAAAAAGTGAAGATAAGTTCTACTTTAAAACGTCTCGTAATACATTAAACTTTAATTTTTCTTGTTCTCCAGATGCCATAGTTTTCAACGTAAAATTCTCTGCTTTCAATTCTTCCTCACCAACTAAAACCACGAAAGGGATATCTCTTTTGTTCGCATAATTCATCTGCTTTTTCATTTTAGCATTATCAGGATAGAGTTCTGCTTTTATGCCAGCACGTCTTAGTTTTGTTACGGCTTGTAAACAGGCCATAGCTTCTTTCTCGCCAAAATTGATGAATAATACTTTTGTTGATTCTGCAATTGTATCCGGGAATAAATCTAATTCTTCTAACACTAAATAGATACGATCTAAGCCAAAACTAATCCCTACGCCACTCACGTCTTTTAAGCCAAAGATACCTGTAAGATCATCGTAGCGACCACCGCCACCAATAGACCCCATTTGTACACCTTCTGGAGCTGAGACTTCGAAAATCGCACCTGTGTAATAGTTGAGACCACGTGCCAAAGTCACATCGAGTTGAAGCGTCGCTGTTTTTAATTCTAAGTTTGAAATCGCTGAATTTATAAATTCTAATTCTTCAATGCCTTTTAATCCAATTTCAGACGTACTTAAAATCGATTTTAAATTGTCTATCTGATTTCCAAAATCCCCTTTTAAAGTAAATAAAGGTTGAAGCTTAGAGATACCCGCTTCAGAAATGCCTTTACCTCGCATTTCTTCTTTGACCTTCTCCTCTCCTATTTTATCGAGTTTATCTAAGGCCACCGTGAAATCAATTAATTTATCTTGTGCCCCTATCACTTCAGCAATACCAGATAAGATTTTGCGGTTATTAATCTTAATGGTAACACCTTCTAGTTTTAAAGCAGAAAACACCGCATCATACAACTGTACAAATTCTACTTCTTGAAACAAGGATTTTGAACCTACGACATCTGCATCGCATTGGTAAAATTCTCTAAAACGTCCTTTCTGTGGACGGTCTGCGCGCCAAACTGGTTGCATTTGGTAACGCTTGAAAGGGAATTCTATCTCGTTTTGGTGTTGCACGACGTAACGTGCGAAAGGGACTGTAAGATCGTAGCGAAGTGCTTTTTCCGAAATCCTAGGAGTCATTAAACTTTCAGACTTCGAACTATAATCTTGATCTGATATCTTTTTTAAATAGTCACCAGAATTCAAAATCTTAAAAATCAAGCGATCCCCTTCATCACCATATTTGCCCATTAAGGTCTCCGAGTTTTCAAAACTTGGTGTTTCTATGGGTTGAAATCCAAAGAGATTAAACTGTTCCTTTATCGTTTCCATAATATAAGAACGTTTTGCAACTTGTTCTGCATTAAAGTCTCTCGTGCCTTTTGGGATACTTGGTTTTTGTGCCATATTATTTCCCACGAAAATGGGAATCTCTTTTTAGTGAAACTAAATCTATTTTACACACGTCGTTTACAGTTTCAAAATCTTAGTTACTAAGCATTTCGACTTTGCTCAATGTGACCGTAGTTTAAATTTTAAACTATTACTCTTAATTCACAAAAATATTATAAATTTTAGAGGCATTACCAAGTAATCTTAAATTTATAGTAACTTTATTGTCTTTAATAAGTCTTATACACTGTTCAATCCAACTAACATTATAAAAACTATGTTTTCATTAAGTAAAGAGACTATTAGAATTGCTTTTGATTCCATTAAAAGTCAATTACTTAGAACTATTCTAACCGTTTTAATTATCGCTATTGGTATCATGGCCCTAGTCGGTATTCTTAGTGGTGTTTCGGCTTTAGAGAATACCATTTCTAGTAATTTTTCTTCGATGGGTTCTAATACGTTTAACATTCAACGTTACGAGCTCACTACGCAACGTCAAAGTAGCAGAGAGCGGCAGAAGGTAAATCCAATAATTGACTACAGAAACATGAAAGATTTTGAAGACACTTACGATTTTCCGTTTACTAACCTTGGTGTTTCATATGGTGGAACCGTATCTGCAGAAGTAAAGTACGAAAATAAAAAAACGGACCCTGAAATTACAGTATTTGGCGTTAATGAACATTTTACAGAAAATTCAGGTTTAGAAATAGACAGTGGCCGTGGTTTAAATGTATTTGATATTAAAAACGGTAATGCTGTCTGTGTAATTGGAAGCGAATTAGTGACGTTTTTATTTCCAGAAGAGAACCCGCTTGGTAAAATTATTAGTCTTAGAGGCTCAAAATTTAAAGTAATTGGAGTCTTTAAATCAAAGGGATCTTCTGGCTTTGGTCAAACCCAAGATTCAAGAGTGATTATGCCACTTCAAAAAGCACGCTCTATCTATCCAAGTGGTGATGTTAATTATACTTTAAGTATCAAAGTGGCTAAAACAGAGTTGCTCGAAGCAGCAAAGGAAGATGCCATGTTAACCTTTCGGAATATTAGAGGTCTTTCACCCATTGAAGAGAATGATTTTGGCATTGTACAAAGTGATGATTTATTAGTACGTGCTACACAAAATATAGACGCACTTTATATTGCGGCTTGGATTATTAGTATCATAACCATATTTGGATCTACCATTGCCTTAATGAACATCATGCTGGTTTCTGTGAGTGAACGCACCAGAGAAATAGGTGTACGTAAAGCTTTAGGTGCCAAGAGTAAAACCATTGCTTTTCAGTTTTTTATGGAAACAGTTATTATTGGTCAACTTGGTGGAATATTGGGAATTATACTTGGTGTTTTAATTGGCATGGCAGTTGCTAAAGGTTTTGAACTTGATTTCTCTACACCTTGGGTCGCTATGATTTGGGCAACGAGTATAGCCTTTATTGTCGCTGTGGTTTCAGGTTTATATCCGGCGACAAAAGCCGCAAAACTAGACCCTATTGAGTCTTTACGTTATGAGTAATGAAATTCCTGAAAACTTATAGGGATCTCATAAAAGCCTAGCTTAGAAACAAATGCAAAAGCTTCTCGATAAAACTCCTATGACTCCTGAATCATTCGAAGCGACCAACCTAAAACTCATCAAAGAAGATGCGTTGGATTTTGTCCACTGTCTTTTTTTTTACCCTTTTATCAAATTGGCAAAATACAGAAACAACTCGCCTTTAGTAATATTTGCACCTGACTGAATCATTTTAAATAGATCTAAATACTTATCCTCCGAATACTCCTTTTTAGCATTAAAGAATTCAATGGAATCGGATAATAAATTATCGCGTAGCCAATTAAAACCTTCTTTGGTTGTGAAATCAACGGCTTCATTTTCAATTTTTAAAGCAATTAATCGCATACTTTTTTCATTGCACTGAAAAAGGTGAATTTGTTGTGGAGAAATATGCTCTAAATAGTCAACTTTTTTCAATACTCCAAACCATACCAAATCACTAAACACATCCAGTTCTTGCTCGGCTACTTCTGGTGTATTGGTTTTAATAGCCTTCCACTCGTCTGCTGTAACAGACTGCGTTGCTAAAAAGTTGATGAATTCTTGGTGTAATTCTTCAAATTGTTCTTTTGTTAATCTTGTGTATTTCATCTGGTGTTTGTTATTCTTTTTTTAGGTCAGATGTTATGCCAAAAAAAAAAATGATTTTAAGATTTAAATTTTAAATAAAAGGGGGCATTGGAAAACTTAATTTTTCATCTCCCACTAGATCAAAGTCATCAATAATCTAAATTATTAATCGCATTAAACGCTTCAAAAGGTCTGTCTGTGGCCAAAATGTCTACGCCCTTATTCTTCCAGATCTCATAAAGATGATTGCCTTTAGCTTCAGCTTGCCTATCTAGGTTTCCTAAGGTTCCCAGCATGCAAACAATATTTTCAGCGTGTAACCTTTCAAAAAGCGAGGTGTCAGACAAACGCGTACCTGTAAATGCCAACATGTTTTCCGTTGGAATTTCGGCATCTAATAAACGATCGAATTCTTCATGGTTTCTGGCAGAAACTGATAACAACAATTCTGGAGCGAGATTATAAGCAGATTGAGCCTGAGCTATATCATAAGTGATAATAATACTTATATCTTCAGCTTTTGCCTCTTTAATCGCCTTAATAACTAAATCTTGCCCTACGCTACGTTTAATATCTACTGTGAGAATGACATTATTAGTTTTGCACCATTTTAAAACTTGAGAAAATAATGGGATTTTAAACTTGGTAACATTGCTATAATCATCTATCAGATTATATTTTTTCAACTCATTATAGGTTAAATCTTTTACGAGACCACTTCCGTTGGTGGTTCTTTCAATAGAATTATCGTGCATTAAGACTAACTGTCCATCTTTAGTTTGGGCGACATCTACTTCGTAAACGGCAGAAATGCTATCATTTACGTACTGAAGTGTTTCCAAGCAATTTTCAGGATAATTAAGCAACCCTTTTCCACCACGATGTACGCTAATATTAGGATAACTAGAATTTGAAGCTTTAAAGACCTCTATAAGTTTCGAATTTGGCACTACAGCAGTTTCTCGAGCACTCTTAGACTCTTTACACCCCAGAAGACCAATAATTATAATAAATAGCAGAAAACGCTTCATAATAGATAGAATCAAAAAAACCGCCTAGAAAACTAAACGGTTTTTAATTATTTTAAAAAAAGAGATTAAGCCTGAGCAATTACCTCAAATGCTAAGTCTACAGTCACTTCTCTATGTAATCTAATTACAGCATCATATTTACCTAAACGCTTTACACTACCACCGATCACAGTAATAAATTTTTTGTCAATTTCTTGACCTTCTTTTTGTAAAGCTGCAACTAAATCAATATTGTTTACAGATCCAAAAAGTTTATCGCCTGTACCAGTTTTAGAAGCAATCTTAATGTCTAAACCAGCGAGTGCTTCTGCAACAGTTTTAGCTTCATCAATTATTTTCTTGTCTTTAAAAGCACGTTGCTTTAAAGTTTCAGCCAATACCTTCTTTGCAGAAATAGTAGCTAATATTGCTTGACCATGAGGAATTAAAAAGTTTCTACCATAACCGTTCTTAACAGATACAATATCGTCTTTAAATCCTAAATTGTCAACGTCTTGTTTTAATATAAGTTCCATTGTTATGATATTTTATTTTAATAAATCAGCTACATATGGCATTAAAGCTAAATGTCTAGCTCTCTTTACTGCCACAGATACTTTTCTTTGGTATTTTAAAGATGTCCCTGTTAAACGTCTAGGTAGTAATTTACCTTGTTCGTTTACAAAACCTAATAACCAATCTGCATCTTTATAATCTACGTATTTAATACCAGACTTCTTAAAACGGCAATACTTCTTAACTTTAGAAGTTTCTATGTTTAAAGGCGTAAGATATCTAATTTCTCCGTCCTTTTTTCCTTTTGCTTGTTGCTCTATTGATGACATAATTACGCTTTTGCTTTTGCTTTAACTTTCATTTTTTCTCTTCTTCTCTCAGCCCATGAAATAGCATGTTTATCTAAACTCACGGTTAAATAGCGCATAAAACGCTCATCGCGTCTAAACTCTACTTCTAAAGGCTCAATTACCTCACCAGCAACAGTGTACTCAAATAAGTGGTAAAAACCACTTTTTTTGTTTTGGATTGCGTAGGCTAACTTCTTTAGCCCCCAATCTTCTTTGGATATCATCTTAGCACCTTTAGAAATGAGGAGATCCTCATACTTCTTTACTGTCTCCTTTATCTGATCTTCAGATAAAACGGGATTTAAGATGAAAACAGTTTCATAATGATTCATAATAAATTATTTTGTTTATTGTTAAAACGGTTGCAAAAATAAGCATAAATTCTTTTTCTAACAACGTTTTTTAATCTAAAAAAATTCTTTAGTTTTAAGACAGGGTATTAAATCAATAATCTACAGTTTGTCGGTAAAATTTGTTTTTTAACCGAATTTTTTGTAGTATTGTCGATATCTTAACCTAAAATTAATAATGTTATGACTTTAAACTGTGTAGTTGTTGATGATTCTGCGATTCAGCGCCTCTCGATAGTAAAGTTAATTGAGAATCATTCCTCACTTAATCTTATTGCAGAGTACAGCAGTGCGTTAGAAACAAAAAACGGTCTTAATACCCACAAAGTAGATCTTATCTTTCTAGATATAGAGATGCCGGTATTAAACGGTTTTGAACTTTTAGATGTACTCAACAACAAACCCCAAATTATTTTTGTTACTGGTAAAACCGAATATGCTTTTAAAGCATTTAATTACGACGCTACCGACTATCTTCAAAAACCAATCACTAAAGAGCGTTTTAATACTGCCGTAGAAAAAGCTATTGAGCAGCACAAATTAAAATTAGACTTTAATGAAATTGATGGTGAACACATCTTTGTGAAAAGTAACCTTAAAAAACGTAAAGTTTATATAAAGGATATTAAGTGGATTGAAGCTCTTGGCGATTATGTAAAAGTCGTAACAGAAGAAAATAGCCTCGTAGTATTATCTACGATGAAAGCTTTTGAACAGGAGTTACCCGAAGGTAAATTTTTAAGAATTCACAAATCCTATATTGTGAATTTAGATAAGATAGACCGCTTTAACAGTAAAAACGTTGAAGTTGGTGCTTATGAGATTCCATTGAGTCGAAATAAAAAGACGCAATTGGTAGATGCCTTGAATAATATGTAGACATTTTTTCTATTATTTATTCGCAGAATATCTCAATGCACATTGATATCCAAAATCTCGTTGGTAAACAACGGGATTTTTTTGTGCTAAAATGAAATTGAAAACCAATTTTGAAAGATCTCGATCTTCATTAGGATTAATTCGACTTGTGAATTTTTCTGCTTCTAATGTTTGAGGAATTTGAGTTGCACTAATAATTATCCACATTCAAAATGACTCTTACGGCCCTAAAGTCTTTAACGGCATTAAAGCTATTCTCGATTTTTATAATTGCTTCTTTCGTTTTTGCCAAGGATTGATTTTGGGGAATCTTAATTAAGATATTCTTATTATATAAATTCCGTATCCGAGATACGGGCGGAAATTCTGGCCCTAAAACATTGCTTTTAAATACTTGCTTCAGTGACTTTGCATACCAATCGGCGGCTAGATTGACACGATTATAATCTTTGTGCTTGAATGTGATTTTTATAAGACGATAAATTGGTGGATATTTAAAGTTGTGGCGCTCATTCATTTGCTCCTCATACATTTTCTCGTAAGCATTCGCAGATACTTGCTGTAAAATATTATGATGCGGATTATAGGTTTGAATCAAAACCTTACCTCTTAAATCTGTTCGTCCTGCCCGACCTGAAACCTGAGCCATTAATTGATAACTACGCTCGTGCGCTCTAAAATCCGGAAAGTTGAGTAAATTATCAGCATTCATGATACCCACCAGTTTTACATACCTAAAATCTAAACCTTTAGTAAGCATCTGTGTACCGACCAAAATATCTACTTCGCGCTGTTCAAAGCTATTTATAATTTTTTCAAAACCATATTTACCACGCGTCGTATCTAAATCCATACGAGCGACTTTCTTTTCGGGAAACAATAATTTCACTTCTTCTTCGATCTGTTCGGTTCCAAAGCCTTTAGTATCTAAAGTTGAATTACCGCAACCTTGACAACTTTTAAGCATCGCAGAATTATAACCACAATAATGACAGCGTAATTGGTCTCTGTATTGATGATAGGTTAAACTCACATCGCAATTAGGACATTGTGGCGACGTTCCGCAGGTCGTACATTCAATAATTGGTGAAAAACCTCTTCTATTTTGAAATAATATAATTTGAAACCCTTCCTCCAAGGTCTCCGTCATTTCTTGAATGAGTCGGTCGCTAAAATGACCTTTCATACGTTTACGCTTGTACTTATCTGCTAAATCGACCAGTTCAATATCTGGCATCATCACATTGTTATAACGTATATTTAATTCGACTAAACCATATTTCCCTTGGCTTGCATTAAAATAACTCTCTAAACTCGGTGTTGCAGATCCTAAAAGTGTCTTGGCTTTATGCAAATTAGCTAAAACAATAGCCGCATCCCTTGCGTGATACCGAGGTGCAGGATCGAATTGTTTATAAGACTGCTCATGTTCTTCATCAACAATGATTAATCCTAAATTCTGAAATGGTAATAATAACGACGAACGCGCACCAATAATGACTTGTGCTTTTTTGGAATTTTCGAGCATATTTTTCCAAACCTCAACACGTTCGTTTCCAGAATATCTGCTGTGAAACACAGCAACTTTATCACCAAAATAATCTTGAAGCCTTTGCACTAACTGCGTTGTTAACGCAATTTCTGGTAAGAGATATAAAACTTGTTTCCCTAAATCTAATTGTTTTTGAATGAGTTGTACATAGATTTCTGTTTTTCCAGAAGATGTAACGCCGTGTAATAATGCTACTGATTTTTTCTTGAAAATAATTTCAATTTCATCATAGGCGTTTTCTTGTGCTTCACTCAAACGCTTAACAGCGGTATCACCTTCCCCTTCAAATTGAATACGATCTGTTTGGATATGGTATTCATCGAGAATCGCTTTGTCAATCAGTGTTTTTATAATCGCTATTGAAGCTCCACTGCGCTCTGTTAATTCTGATACTTTTATGGGTTGCTTCGAAGACGCTTCCATTGTAAACAAGGCCAAAATCACTTCACGTTGCTTTGGAGCTCTGCTCAATAATTCTAGTAATTCTTGAAGCTTTTCTTGGGGTTTGTGATTCGCATGAAGCTTTACATAACGCACTAATTTGGGTTTGTATTTTTCATACAATTCTTCCTGTAGATGCAATACTCCTTTTTCAACCAAACTATTAATGACAGGCAATACACGTTTTTTATCTAAAATAGAAACCACATCTTGAATCCTAAGAGAAGATTGATGTTGTAAGGCCTCATAAATTAAAAATTCATCATCTTTTAAGTCAGAATCTTGTATTACTAAATCCTCATTTTTAGAGATAATAGTTTCACTTTCTATAATGAAAGCATTTGGCATGGCCGCTCTCATCACTTCACCAATACTGCACATATAATAACCTGCGATCCATACCCAATGTTGTAATTGTGTTTCTGTAACAACGGGGTTTTTATCTAAGATTTGATGAATAGTCTTAGCCTCATAAGCTGTTGGAGGGTTATTATGAATTTTATAGGCTAAGGCTGTGTAAATTTTACTTTTACCAAATGGCACAGCAACACGCATTCCTGGTTTAAGAAATTGTGCTTCAGCTTCAGTAATGTGATACGTAAAGGCTTTTTGAAGCGGAATTGGGAGTATGACGTCTAGGAAAAAAATCACGGTTGAGTAAATAGTGTGGTTGCGAAGATAAATTAATCTTGTTGAAATTACTAGATCCAACAAACAAAACCACCTTAACGCTTGTCTTAAGGTGGTTACAAATTAGTATAGCTTTACAACTTAGAAAAAATTAATGCCTCACCATAACTTTTTTCGTAAAGCTTGCTGACGAATTATCAAGTTGTATAACATATAAACCATTATTTAAGCTTTCTGTAGAAATACTACAATCTATATGAAGTTTCCCATCTTGCACTGAACGACCAGACACATCAAATATGGTATAATTTATAGCTGTATAGTCTTGAGATAGCCCTGAAATAGTTACGCTTTTATCAGAAGGATTTGGATAAGCACTAAATTCGAAGGATTCTACATCTGTAATTGATAAAGACGCACAAGCGGGGTAGACATAAGATGATCTAAAATCATTGACCCAAATACCATTCTCAAAATCCTGTTCTAATATTTCAGCGATAAGACCATCATTATTATATGTCAATAACACCCTAATATCAACCTCGTAAATAGATCCATCCCAAAAACTATTTACCAATTCTATAATTTGCTGATTTCCATTGTACGTAATATCAACTTTTTCATCTGGCTCCCAACCTGAACCCCAAATATCATATAAAATGCCGATAGCAATAGATCCAGAATACACATAAGTCGTACGATCTTCATTTTCCCATTGGGAGGCTGTGGCGTTCCAACTTTGATACAATTCTTCCGAAAGGCCTGAGGAATTATAGGTATATGTTGTTCTAAGACTATTCTCCCATACAAAAGTGAAATTATTTCGAAACTGATAAATCTCTTCCTCTAACTGATTTGAACCAGTATAGCTATTCGTTGTTCTACTCAATATAATCCAGTTAGCGTCATCCCAAAAGGACACTACTGATTGTGTGATATTCCCATTACTATAAGTGTTTTGTGTTCGAGAATTATTGAACCAATCAGGATCAATAAACCCTTGCGTAATTATTTCTATGGGTTGATTATCGCCATTATAAGTATAAAGGGATCTTGAGCCATTAGATCCCGAAGATGAGTTCGTTATGGTTAGTGGTAAGCAAGCTTCATTAAAAGTGGCACTTGAAAATGCTAGTTCTTCCCATTCTGTTCCTGTCCATTCTTCAGTAGTTAGTGTTTCCGGAGTCTGACTAAATGGTGAAAAATCGAATTGCGCATAAGCCTGACTTAGGTAAAGCGTTGTGAGTAAAAGTGTGATTTTTTTGAATTTCATAATTATAAGAATTAATAATTAATAGCCTTATAAAATTAGTTAAAATACTAATAATGAGCACCTTAATGTGTTATTATTTTTGTTTCGAAATATCTTTAGCTAAGCCAACACCCTAAAAGTGGCAACAAATCTTATATCTCGGAGCGGTTTAAATCAATATATGCGGTAGTGTAATGTTTACTAGTTAAGTCTTCTAAAAGAGTAGAAAAAGGCTGTTTGAATTGAAACAAGGGAGCTTGACATCCATAAAAAACAAAAAACTAAAACATGTTTCCGGCAAACAAAAAAACCATCTCGAATTGAGATGGTTTTTAACACTAAAAAAATTAAATTATTGTTTTACAATTTTGAATGTCGTGCTCTCATTTTGGGACTCATCAATTTTAAACGTGTTTTAAATATACTTATAATAGTTAATGTTTTTATTGAATTACAAAGGCAAAATAAACAATTAGTTCTCCTCTCTCGGATACTTCTTCAAAAACTGAAGTGATGCATTTAACTCATAACCTAACAGTAAAATATTAGAGTTTAACCATAAATACAAGAGCAGAATAAGCAAGGCACCTATTGAGCCATATAATTCGTTATACTGTGAAAAGTTTTCGATATAAATTCCAAACAAATACGACGTAAGCATAATTAGCAATGTTGTAAGCAAAGCACCAACCGAATAAAACTTGGATTTCTTACCTTCTTTAGTACCAAAATAATACAATGTGGCAGTTGCTAAATAGGTCATTATTACAAAGAATAAATACTTTGCAAAAATAATCCAACCCAAACCTTGATCATCTTTGGCAAAGACTTCGCCACTTAAAGATTCATACAAAGGCTGTATAATATAAATTTGAAAATATCCAAACACCGCTACTGTTAACAATGAAAGAAATGCAAGAATCAAAGCAACACTCAGCGCATATACATATTGCCTGAACACATTACGATACAATTGTTTGTGGTAGGAGGTTTCAAAACCAGAAAAAACGGCATTTACACCGTTTGCCATTAATAAAATAGAAAGTACGAATACTGTAGAAATTAATCCCCCATTAGCATTACTACTCATATCCTGAAAAATACTGTCAATAAAGAACTCGGATGTTTGAGGCGGTAATATTGAATTTAAAAAATCTAAAAAATCCACTTGAAATCCTTCAATAGGAATATAAGGAATCACGATGATAACAAATAATAAAAACGGGAAAATAGCCGTAAAAAAGCTAAACGCAATAGCACTAGCTCTAGTGGTTAAAGCCCCTTTTACAATTCCCATAACATATAGCTCCAGTAAATCATAAATAGATAAACCTTCAAACCCTGGTAATTTAATCTGCTTAAAAAAGCGAACCACTAAATTAAGTACAGGGATTTTATCTAACTTATCTTCTATGAGTTTTGACATTTTTTAGCTTTTAGCTTTTGGCTCTTAATCTTTTGCTTATTGTAACTATAATAGCGAAACTGTAAACTGCCACTGAATACTGCATGCAGACTGCTTTATACTGCCTTCAAACTTAAATCCATATTATACACTGAATGTGTCAAAGCACCAGACGAAATATAATCGACGCCACATTCTGCATACTGTCTCAGCGTACTTTCATTTATTCCACCAGAGGATTCTGTTAGACATTGATCACCAATGAGCTTTACCGCTTTACGCGTATCTTCATAATTAAAATTATCTATGAGAATGCGATAGACGCCACCACAATCTAAAATTTCTTGTATTTCTTCAAGATTTCTAGCTTCAACTATAATTTTTAAATCTTTATGCGTCTCTTTCAAATAGTGCTTGGTTAAGTTAATGGCTTTAGTAACACCCCCTGCAAAATCAATATGATTATCTTTTAGCATAATCATATCGTACAAGGCGAATCTATGATTTTCACCACCACCAATTTTTACAGCCCATTTTTCTAAAGCTCTAATACCTGGTGTTGTTTTACGTGTGTCTAAAATTTTAGTCCCTGTCCCTTCAAGTAAATCGACAAAGGTTTTAGTTTTAGTCGCAATAGCACTCATACGTTGCATTGCATTTAAAACCAAACGTTCAGCTTTTAAAATAGATTGTGATGCACCTTCAACATAAAATACAATATCACCATATTTCACTTTGCTTCCATCCTCGATTAAGGTTACTACGGTCATGTTTGGATCTACATAATTAAAAACTTGTTTTGCAAATTCAATACCAGCAATGATGCCCTCATCTTTTACTAATAGTTTCGCCTTTCCTTGAGCAGAAGCAGGAATACAAGCTAAAGAACTGTGATCACCATCACCAACATCTTCCCTAATGGCATTCGAAATAATGCCTTTTATTTCTTTATCGAATTGTTCTTTTGAAATCATTTGTAAACGTATTTAGTGTAAAAATATGAATTGAAAGATTAAAAATATCAAAAACTAAATATCAAATTCCAAAAAAGTATAACTTTGAAAGCATGAATATAAAACTCATAACCATAGGCAAAACAGATAATAAATCTCTAATTAGTTTAATTGGAGATTACACAAAACGCCTAGGTTTTTATGTGAAATTTGATTTTGAAATTATCCCAGACCTAAAAAAGGTAAAACATCTTTCTGAAGCCCAGCAAAAAGAAAAAGAAGGAGAGTTAATTTTATCTAAAACTCAAAATTCTGATGTGCTCATTCTTTTAGACGAAAACGGGAAGCAGATGGATTCGATAGCCTTTTCAGACTATTTACAAAAGCACATGAATTCTGGAATTAAAACCTTAATCTTTGTGATTGGCGGTCCTTATGGGTTTTCGGATGCCGTTTACAAAAGAGCGAACGGAAAATTGGGTTTATCTAAAATGACGTTTTCACATCAAATGGTACGTTTGTTCTTTATAGAACAATTGTACAGAGGGTTTACTATTCTTAGAAATGAACCATATCATCATCACTAAAAACAATAAACCCTCTGGTATTAAACGTCGAAACGTTCCGTATTAATGAACTTTATAAATCTCTTTTCGTTTTTTAAGTTGGCGTGTTAAATCTCTAATAGTTTCATTGACAGACATCTCATAAGTACGCTCATTTGATGTTGCAAAAATGCGTGGACCTGGCAAGCTTAATTCTATATTACAAATCTTACCTGCATTATGATCATTATCATCGTTCTTAAAATACACTTGAGCTGAAATAACAAACTCAAATTTAGTTACTAATTTCTCTAATTTCTCTTCAGAGAAAGCAGAAAGCGTTTCACTTACATCAACGTTTACATATTGAAAATTTACCGTCATAATCTATCTTTTTTTTATGATTAATTCTTTTGCCTAAGATATGAATTTTAATAATTATTGTGACTGATAAATATCATAATAAATCGCTAAAATTCGAACTAAAGTTAGGATTAAGAACAATTTTTCTGATAAGAGATAAGGTCACTTATTCTTCATAAAGACCAATTCGCCATGCTTGCATTGGATTACGAAAGTCTAAAAGTGGCAAAGATACACGGACGCTCTTAGAACCGAGAACCAAGACTTATTTCTAACTATCTGACACGCATTTAAACCTTAAAAATAAAAATCTCACCTCTATCGCATTAAAAGCATTTCTAAAAAGTAAGTTGTCTTTTGAGAAAATTCTAAAATCAGCTATTTTAAAAGAATTCATAAAACTAAACTATTATAAAACGGACACTCGTGATTTAATATTTTAGTAAAGCACTATTACGGCTTTTAGATTTTGGCACAATTACTAAAAATAGCTTACTTTGCGAATCACAAATCCTACTATTATGAAAAGACTAGCCTATTTAATGCTTGTAGTGACTGTATGTTTTTCCTGCAGCACAAAACGACAAGTCGAAAAAGCCGTAAATTCAGGTAACTACAATGCCGCAATCTCTAACGCGATAGACAATCTTAAAACCAATAAAGACGCCAAACGCAAACAAGATATAATATTTCTATTGAAAGATGCTTACGGTAAAGCTAATGACCGCGATTTAGAGTCAATTGCGCGTCTAGAAGTGAATGATAATCCTGAATTCTACAGTAAAATTTATGAAACTTACGTCGCTTTAGATGCGAGACAAGAAGCTGTAAAACCACTGTTGCCCTTAATTTTAGATGGCAAAGAAGTTAAATTCAAATTTAAAAATTACACCAACGCCATATTTAGCGCTAAAGACCAGGTATCGAATCATTTATACGAAGAAAGCTTAGCCCTTTTAGAGTCAGAAGACAAGCCTACAATTAGAAAAGCTTATGAGCTATTGGAGTATATTGAAACTATTAATCCTAATTACGATGATACACGAGAGCTGTTAGATGAAGCTCATGAGCGAGGTATTTACCACGTTATTGTTTCTGTAGAAAACCAAACAGAGCAAATTATTCCGCGACCTCTAGAGGAGGCTTTATTGGATTTTGAAACTTATGGTTTAAACCAATTCTGGACGAGCTATCACAACAACACATCTCAACAAAAGGAGTTCGATTATAGCATGAAACTTCAGCTACAGCAAATCATAATTTCTCCAGAGCAAGTTAAGGAGCGCGAAATATTAAGAGAAAGTCGCGTTAAAGACGGTTGGGAATATCAACTAGACCGCAATGGAAATGTTAGGAAAGATAGTTTAGGAGACGACATTAAAATTGATAAATTTATTGATGTGCAGGCACGTGTTTTTGAAATACAACAATTTAAATCTTCGCAGATATTAGGAGAAGTCGTTTATTCCGATATCGCATCGAATCAATTATTTGGAAGACACCCCATAGATAGTGGCTTTATTTTTGAAAACATTTATGCCACATTTTTAGGTAATCGTAGAGCATTAAATAAAGAAGATATTGCGCTTTCTCGTAATGAACCCTTACCATTCCCTACCAATGAGCAGATGGTTTTTGATACTGGAGAAGATTTAAAGAATAGGTTGAAACAGATCATATCCCAAGTACAATTCTAAACTCTAATCATAGTATTTATGCAACTCGTTTTTGCGACCAACAACCCAAATAAAATTAAAGAAGTCCGTTCTTTAGTTCCAAAACATATCAAACTATTAAGCCTGTCTGACATCTTATGCATTGAGGATATTCCTGAGACCCAACCCACAATAGAGGGGAATGCCAAACAAAAAGCAGACTATATTAAAACGAATTACGGTTACGATTGTTTTGCTGATGATACTGGTTTAGAAGTTGAAGCTCTAAATGGTGAACCTGGTGTGTATTCTGCCCGTTATGCTGGTCCGCAACGCAATGCTGAAGATAACACGAATAAACTTCTTTCTGGGCTCGAAAATAAAGACAATAGAATCGCTCAATTTAAAACTGTAATTGCTTTACATATCAATGGTGAGTTAAATACCTTTACTGGTATTTGTAAAGGTGAAATCACAACAGAAAAACATGGTAATAAAGGCTTTGGCTATGATCCTGTTTTTAAAGCGGACGGTTTTGATAAAACATTCGCTCAGATCTCTTTAGAAGAAAAGAATAAAATTGGACACCGAGGGAAAGCTGTACAGAAACTGATTGCCTTTTTAGAGGACTTATAAACTAACACTATTTTGTATTGAACAGATGACGATTTGATTCGCATACCTTGATTTATTGAAACCCATTAAATCGATTATTTCAAACTACATGTCTTTGTTAATTTCAAAAAAAATTACAATAAAATAGCCACAACAAATAAATAGCAGTATTCTTGTCGTAGGAATTTCCTTCGTAATATTTTTTATTACCAATGGTGTTCAATCATTCAGATAAAATTAAATCAGAAACAGCACAGTTACCTAATTAACTGCGCCTAATAAAAACAAATACAATGCGCATTTATCTTACTTCGTTTTTTAGCATTTCCCTCTTCATTCTGTTAACCGCTTTTTCAGTACCGTTAGAAACCAAAACGGGTCATATATTTAAAGTAGACGTTGAAGCAGATGAAACGTTATCTAGAAGACAAATTGATCACTACAGTCGCAATGGAAAACCAGTGTATAAAGGTGAAACAGATTTTGAAACTTTTTCTGAAACACAGGTAGAAAATATGCTTCACAACTTGGATTCTATTGTATCCTTAAACACTGATAATACAACATTAACGCACGAGGCTGCAAAAAACTCTTTGTCTAATAAATTTGGGAATTTTGGCAGTAATGCGCTTGGAAAATCTAAAATGCCTTTTTTTCCTAAAATCAAATTGAAGAAAGTTAAAGTTAAAGCAGACGTGTATTACGACATAGAAGTTGATCTTAAATATGGTGGTGGTAAAGGAAGAACGGTTGTAATGGATAAAATAAGCAAAGTATCTACCATTAAATTTAATATTGAGGTCAGCATAACGGCTTATGGCAGCACGAATAAAAAAAATATACTCTGGAAAAAAGAACAAGTGATTAAAGATTTTTCAGAAGCTTTTACAGATCCTTCATCACCTTTTGAAGTTGGAAGCAAATGGTTTGAAGTTTCAAGAGCACCACTACTTGACAATGGACAAAAAGAAACCGTTGGAGATAAGCCAGCTAAAGATATTTCTACCGATGAGTATTGGCAATTATCTTTAGATGAAATGCAAAGTTGTATTGAAATCGCTATCGCTAAGACTTTAAAATAAAACTAATTATTCTATGTTAACCAATGAAATTATAAACATTAAAAAAATAGTCTTATGAAAAAAGCCCTTTTAATTTTACTCAGCATTATTTGCTTTACTTGTTCTTCTGACGATGACAATAATTCTTGTGATAATCTACCAACAAATGGGAGCGAGATCACTGTAAACTATTTCACTAAAGGCTTAGAGTATTTTGCCGACCCTACAACTGAATCATGTACTGCATTCGAAGTTGCAGCTGAAGCCTATATTGAATACAGCAACATCATTTTAGAGTGCCTAGAAGCCGATGACCGCGCTGAATTGGAAGAAGAAATTCAAGATCTCGTAGCTGAATTAGCTGAATTGGACTGTGCATAATTAGCGCAATAACAAAAAATTTCTTCGTGAAAATGCAAAAAAAAAGTCCTCAAACCAAAAACCTGTTTTTATATACTACCGTGTTAATTTGTTTGCTTAGTTTATCTATTCAAAGTACACTTAACGCACAATCTAATGAAGATATAGTCCTCAGTAAACACAATGTCTATTTAGACACAGGTTTAGGCCCATTATTTCAAGCCTCAATGAATTACGAATTTCAGATTCATAATGCAAAGACAGTTACTTGGTATGCGCGCCTAGGTGCCGGTGGTGCAGGTACTGTATTAGGTGATGGTGGCCCTGGAGGTTTGGCCGCAATAACCATGTTAACGGGTAAAAAAAACAGTCATTTTGAATTAAATGGAGGAACCTTCATAGGCAGCGGCTCTGATGGTACATTTGTATATCCCTTATTGGATATAGGTTATCGTTATCAGCAACCAGATGGTGGTTTTATTTTTAAAGCTAAACTTGGGATTCTTGGTATAGGAATAGGTTTAGGTTACGCTTTTTAAAAGCAACATTAAACGCATAACTTTTTAATTTCTAAAGAACTAATAAACCCCTATCTAACGCACAATGAAAACATTACACTGCCTCTTGTTTTGCTTATTATTTATGTCACCTGCTATTTTTTCGCAAGAAGTTCTCGAAAAAAAAGGAGGCACCTATGGCAAACTTTCATTTGCCACATCATTAAGAATAAATGAAGATTACCGCATCCGCATTTTCGGAGAGAAAAACGAAGAAGACAAAGCACTGATTCAACTAAGTGCTTACTTTGTAAATGCCTCTATAGGCTATCAATTTGAAAATCGTGCAGCTCTAGCAATCAATCTCGAATACAATTATCACTCTCGACAAGGACTTCATTTCCTAATGCCATATCTAAGTGGTCGGATTAATATTGTAAATAGCCCTACGACTCCTTTTATTAGAGGAGGTTATGGCAATTTATTCGATATAACTAATAATTTTAAAGACGGAAATATATATAAATTAGGTTTAGGGTTTATGTTTGAGAATGCATTTCTCCTTGGACTCGAATTTACAAATAAAAGGTTTGGTTATAGATCGCTCACAGAATTATCAAGTGTTTCCCTTTTTATAGAATTTATGCTGTTATAAACCTATTAATTAGTGATACCCTCAAATGGAATCAAGCAGTGAACAAAAAAACCTAAGATCCGTTTATAACAAGATGATTAATTAAAAATACTGAGCTATTTAGTATTATTACGACCTAGTTCGATAAGCTGATGCCGGTATCATTTTTTTGCTTGTTCTAAATACAGGCAACACAAAAATTGAATATCCAATTAAAAGACTATCTTTGCACCTTGAAAAAATCCACGAGTTGGATTTTATAAATTCCTCAGAGTGAGGATGTGTTACCTAGAAGTTTAAGTGTTTAGTATGTCGATTCGCTTCTTTTGTAATACCAACAGAACATAATCGAATACATAAACAAAAGAATGAGCACATTCCAAGAACTCGGTCTTAATGAAGACCTTTTACGCGCTATAACGGATTTAGGTTTTGAAAAGCCGAGTGAAGTCCAAGCAAAAGCAATACCACTTTTATTAGAAGAAGACAAAGACTTAGTCGCTTTGGCACAAACAGGTACAGGTAAAACTGCAGCCTTCGGATTTCCGATGTTGCAAAAAATCGATGTGGAAAGCAGAACCACTCAAGGTCTTATCCTATCCCCTACTCGCGAACTTTGTTTACAAATCACCAACGAAATAAAGCTTTACGGTAAGTATTGTAAAGGCTTAAATGTTGTTGCTATTTATGGTGGCGCAAGTATTAGTGACCAAGCAAGAGAGGTAAAACGTGGCGCACAAATTATCGTTGCCACACCTGGACGTATGAAAGATATGATTAGCCGAAGAATGGTTGATATTTCTAAAATACAATATAGCGTATTAGATGAAGCTGATGAAATGCTGAACATGGGTTTTAAAGAAGATATTACAGATATCCTCTCGCATACACCAGAAGATAAAAACACTTGGTTATTCTCTGCAACAATGCCTAAAGAAGTGGCTACCATTGCAAAGAAATTTATGGATAATCCTACCGAAATTACAGTAGGAAATAAAAATGAAAGTACAAATAACGTTTCACACGAATACTATTTGGTCAATGCAAGAGACCGTTATTCGGCGCTAAAGCGTTTGTCTGATGCTAATCCAGATATATTCTCTGTGATTTTCTGTAGAACAAAACGTGATACTCAAAAAGTAGCTGAAAACTTAATTGAAGATGGCTACTCTGCAGGTGCTTTGCACGGTGATTTAAGCCAAAACCAACGTGATTTGGTAATGAAATCCTTTAGAAACCAACAAATACAGATGTTGGTCGCAACAGATGTTGCGGCTCGTGGAATTGATGTCGATGATATTACGCACGTTATCAATTACCAATTACCTGATGAACCTGAAATATACACCCATAGATCTGGTCGTACCGGACGTGCAGGTAAAACAGGAATCTCTATGGTTATTGTTTCTAAGAGTGAAGTTAGAAAGATAAAAAGCATCGAACGCATTATAAAAAAGCAATTTGAAAAGAAAGAAATCCCTTCGTCAGGAGATATTGTAGAGGTACAATTAATGTCTTTAGCCAATAAAATACATACCACTGAAACGAATCATGAAATTGATAAGCATTTAAGTAGTATTAACGAGTTGTTTGCAGATACTGACAAAGATGAATTAATCAAAAAATTCTTTTCAGTAGAATTTAATCGTTTCTTTAACTATTACCAAAAATCGAAAGATTTAGGTGTTGTTCAATCAAGAGATTCTGATAGAGATAGTGGTGGACGCGACTATAACAAATCGTCAAATGATTCGCGCTACTTTATTAATGTGGGTCAAAAAGATGGTTTTGATTGGATGAAATTGAAGGATTTCTTAAAAGAGCAATTAGAACTTGGACGTGATGATGTTTTTAAAGTCGATGTAAAAGAAAGTTTTTCTTTCTTTAATACAGAAAAAGAACTACAAGAGAAAATTTTAGCATTCTTTACAGATTTTAAATATGAAGGTCGCTTCGTTAATGTTGAAGTTAGTGAAGATAAAGGTCGCAGTGGCGGCGGTAGACGCGACAGAGGACGTGGTGGCAATGACAGACGCTCAGGTGGCGGAGGTGGAAGTCGCAGACGCGATGATAAACCAAGAGGCGATAGACGCTCTAGCGACTCTGGTAGTGACAGACGTTCTTCAGGCTCTGGAAGTAGAAGTGATAGACGATCTAGTGATAGACGATCTAGTGATAAAAGCTCGAGTGACAGCCAGGTAAGACGTTACGATGATTCTAAAGGTGATAGAAGACCAGAATCTAGTGGCACGGGATCTGACCGACCTAGACGTTCTAGACGAAGAGACTAATCTGCTATAAATAAGTAAATTACAAAAAACAAATTCCAAAACTCGAAGTATCACTAAGGGTCTTGGAATTTTGTTTTTAGAGTTTCAAATTTCACACCAACAGTACCAACTTGTTAATATTTAGTCAAATCTCCAATAGCAATATGTTAAAATGCATTTTGTTTATTACCTTTACACTGTAACCATAATTAATGCGATATATATTTATTTTATTTTTATGCTTTTCTACAGTTAATAGCTATAGTCAAGATAGTACTGCTAACAAAACACCAACTTTTGTTAAGGGTACAATTATTAGTTCGACTACTCAAGGCCCTTTGAGTGAAGTAAATATTGTAAACATTAATCAGGTTAAGGGTGTTGCTACAGACGATAATGGTGAATTTGAAATAAAAGCCATAGTGAATGATACCTTGCATTTATCTTATTTAGGTTACAAGTCTATAAAAGTTAGAGTGACCAATGACTGGTTAAAATTTGGGAATACAGAAATTGTAATGACCGAATTAGCTTTAGCACTCGAAGAAGTTACGGTAAGACAACTCCAATTGACTGGTTATTTAGAGGTTGATATGAAGCAAGTACCTATTCAATCGAACAATCGTTACAGAATTTCTGGTTTATATGGTCAAGGCTATGAAGTCGGAAAACCTAATATTGCCACAAAGGTTCTTGGTGCTATTTTCAATCCCGCAGATTTCTTATACAACATGTTTGGCAGAAAGCCTAACGAGATGCATAAGTTGAAAAAAATGAAACAGGATGATGAAATTAGAAATCAACTGGCCAAGCGTTTTGACAGAGAAATGTTATTGGTTTTACTACAGGTCAACAAATTCGATTTAGATGAAATAGTAAACCAATGCAACTACTCTAAGGACTTTATCAATACTGCAAATGATCTTCAAATACTAGATGCTATTAGCGAATGCTATGAAGAGTATAAAGTCATTAAAAGAAGTAAAGATGGTAAAAACGGCAGAAAAAAAGGTAAAGCCTAGTCACTAGATGTTAGAATGAATGGCTATTCTATTTCCTTCAGAATCTATAAATACACCCATACATCCATGGTCGTCTGAGATTTTGGTTTTTTCTTGATAAATTTTTCCGCCTGCATTTTCCACTCTATCCAATTCAACCTGTACATTATTAGACATAAAATATACCAAAGTACCTTGCTCACTTGGAATATAAGAGTCTTGTTTTACTAAACTTCCTGTTGCGCCATAAACACCATTATTATCGGGAAACCACCCCATTAAAGTGCCTCCAAAATCTTGAACCTTAATTTCAATCTCAAAAACTACTTCATAAAACTGTTTAGCACGATCCATGTCGTTAACCGGAATTTCAAACCAACCTACCATAATTTAATATTTAATATTTAATATTTAATATTTAAAACTACAAAAATTAAACTTTCAATTTATAGTGCTCTACAATAGCAGTATAATTTTTGATGGTTTTTTTAATCCAATCAAACCGTTTTTCTATAAGTTCTTCTTCTGTCAATTTCCATTCAATAGTAGACTTTCGCAATTGTGCTGTGACATGCTGAAGAATGACGGCCGCAGACACAGAAATGTTTAAACTTTCCGTAAAGCCAACCATTGGAATTTTCAAAAAACAATCTGCATTGTCAATGACTTGCTGTGACAAGCCTTCCGTTTCTCTACCGAAAAAAAAGCAGGACTTTTTAGTAATATCAAAATCAATTAAATCACAATCCCGAACATGAGGCGTGGTTGCAACAATTTGATAGCCTTTCGTTTTTAAATCTTTAATACAGGCATTAGTGGTATGGTAGCGATTTAAATCTACCCATTTTTGAGCTCCCATGGCTATTTCTCCATCTATACGTTTAGAGTTAACTTCCTCAACAATATGGACTTCTTGTATTCCAAAAACATCACACGATCGCATAACAGCACTGGTATTGTGTAATTGATAAACGTCTTCAGTTGCCACTGTAAAATGTTTGGTACGCTGCGCTAAGACCTTCTCAAAACGCGTTTTCCTATTCTCAGTGAGAAAGGTTTCTAAGTAATTCAGAAGCTTTAAATCGGTCATAAATCAAAAATATAAAATATAAGGTCATTACAAGTACCAAAGAACTGCCAATCTTAATAGATAAAGTATAATGAGAAGATTTCGTAATGAGAGTTCAATTAAGAGACTTGCATCCCATTCTTAGCCTTAGTTTCAGGGTGCAAAAGAAACACATCATTTTCCTTTACAGCGCCGATAACAAGACACTCACTCATAAAATCTGCAATCTGTTTTTTAGGAAAATTAACCACTGCAACAATTTGCCGATTCAACAAATCTTCAATTTTGTACTGTGACGTAATTTGTGCAGAAGATTTCATAACACCTAAATCTCCAAAATCTATGGTTAATTGATAAGCAGGTTTGCGAGCCTTGGCGAAGTCAGTGACTTCAAGAATTGTTCCAATGCGCAAATCTACCTTTGTAAAGTCTTCAAATGTCACTATATTATCCATATCTATTACCTACGAAAATAGGTGTCTCATTAATTAAAAATTAAATATAATAAATCTATGGCATTAACTCCCTCAAATATGTTGCCTTTAGGCACAAAAGCACCTCACTTTACTTTAATAGACACAAAAGATGAACAACAAAAATCGTTAGCAAATCTTAGCGGAGACGTCGGTACTTTAATTCTATTTATTTGTAACCACTGCCCTTTCGTAATTCATGTGAACGTACAATTGGTTCAACTAGCCAATGATTATGCTTCAAAAGGAATTAACTGTATTGCCATATCTAGCAACGATGCAAATAATTATCCACAAGATGGACCAGAATTAATGCACAAGCATGCTAAGACTAATCATTATCCTTTCCCCTATTTGTATGATGAAACACAAGAGGTTGCCAAAGTTTATGATGCCGCTTGCACACCAGACTTCTTTTTATTTGATGCTGAGCTCACTTTAGTTTACACAGGACAATTAGACGACTCTAGACCTGGAAATGGAATACCCATAACAGGAAAAGATCTGAGAACTGCTATGGATGCTTTAGTTACCAATGAAGCTGTAAATCCTAATCAAAAACCTAGTATAGGTTGTAATATAAAGTGGAAGTAAATTGAAATATTAATAGAAAGATGTATAAAATCATCTATTAGAAATAGTAGCCATGAATTTTAACCAAATAGAAACAAAACGCCTCATCCTAAGACCAGTAATAGAGTCTGATGTACAAGGTTTCTTTCAACTCGACTCGAACCCAAACGTTCATCGTTTTTTAGCGAGCAAACCTGTAAAAACTATTACTGAATCTGAAGCTATGATTGCCACTATTTTAGACCAATACAATAAGTTCGACTTAGGCAGGTTGGCAGTTGTTCTCAAAGACACTAATGAATTTATTGGGTGGTCTGGCCTAAAGTATGAACAAAATTTACGTAAAGAGTTTAACTATTACGATTTGGGTTACCGATTTAAACCGCAATATTGGGGAAAAGGTTATGCTACAGAAAGCGCTTTAGCTTCCTTAGCCTATGGCTTTAACGCCTTAAAATTAGAAGAAATAAATGCAGTTGCATCTATAGATCATATTGCATCTAACATCGTTTTGAAAAAAATAGGCATGCGACCTTCAGGTACTTTTGAGTACAATGATGATTTATGTAATTGGTATGTTATACCAAATAAACATTAAAAATAAGCCATATACTTCGTTTGGTCTTATTCAAAATCGATATTTACAATAAAAACAAAATCCCTTTCTGAGATTTTGTTTTCTATTTATACAAAACTAGTTTGTGATTCAAATTAGTTTTATTGTTTCTCTAACTTAAAGTTTATCGGAATGCTATAGGGTACACTAACAGCTTTATCCCTTTGTTTACCTGGCTTCATCTTTGGTAGTAAACTTATAATACGTTCAGATTCTTTCTCCAAAAGTCGATCTGGCCCTCTACTTTTAATTCTAGCCACCCTACCCGTTTTGTCTATAAGGAAAAACACAAATACTCTACCTTGAATATCGAGTTCTAGCGCCGCCTCGGGATATCTGAAGTTTTTTTGTAGGTGCTCTTGCATTTTTTCTTGAAAACAGGCTTTTAATTGTGTATTGTTACCTGTACATCCGGGAAATATTGGGATTTGTTCAATCACTGAAAAAGGGACTTCAATATCTTCTTCGACTTCTTCTACCTCAACGTCTTCAACGCTTATAACACGCTCTTCAATAACATCATCTTGTCCTATTTCTGTACTTTCTATTACCGTTTCTTCAACATCCTCAACATCTTCTACTATAGTAATGGCTTCCGTTACTATTAGTTTTGGCGGTGGTGGAGGTGGCATGTTAATGGTTGTAATAGGAATATCTTCTTCAAACTGATCGTCTAACATTAAAATATCAATCTTAGTTTTTTCTGATTCGTAAGTCTTATGTTCAAGTCCTAAATACGTTATGACTAACATTAGATTTAAGCCAACAGCAAAAAATAAACTGCTGTTTCGACCTACATTGGCTTCTGGGTTTTTTTTGAGTTCCATGACGTTTAATTTTATAGTATAAAACTAATCATCATTTTCATTAAAAAGCATGACAAAAGTCATGTTTCCCTCAAGGTCAGGGTTTTAATATTTATAAATTATCTAATTGGTTGTCGGTTCCGTCTTCACTAATGGTCCAAAATAAACCTATAAAAAAGAACTGATCTGCTGCAGGCGTTAGTGCTCTTCTATTAAACTGGCCATTAAAGTCTGGTGTATTGGCATATTGATACCCATTAATATTTTTAAACCCTAGCACATTGTTTATGGAGAAGTACAATATCTTCTGCGGACTCAATAAGTAAGCCCAATTTACGCTTAAGCTATTAAAGGATTTAGTGCGCTCACTTAAAAATTCATCCGTATTCGGGTTTGTATATGGTCGCCCTGAAGAAAAGCCATAAGACAATCCTACCTGACTTTTCCAATCATCGATCCAGTATCTCCCAACAATAGACAGGTTATGATTTGTTGCATAGCTGGGTTGTACCGGTGATTCAAAATTTCGATAATCGCGTTCGGTATCCAAATAAGAATAGCTCACCCAGTAATCGAAGTTTTTTATGCTGGTATTATCTCTCCAAAATAAATCAATACCCTGTGCATAACCATCACCTGAGGATGTAAAACTTGAATCAAAGCCTTCTAACTGCGTATCGAACTTTACCAAATTATCATAATCCTTTCTATAGGCTTCTGCTCTAAATATTCTTCCATCCTTAACATATTGATAGTTTAGAATATAATGCGATGTTTTTCGTGCCTTTAAATCCTGTTCAAACTTTAAAACTGAACCGTTCGGATTCTGAAAAAAGTTTCCATAGGCTAACGAGAATTGTCCATTAGCAGACACCTTATAGGCTAATGCTGCTCTTGGCGCAATATCAGTATCTCCAAATATTGAACTATAATCGGCTCTTAACCCAACCTTTAATGCTAAGTCTTTTGAAAAAATTAAATCGACTTCAGCAAAACCTGCTGTGATATTATTTGTAAATCCATAGGTTTCGTCAATTGTTCCACCTTGGAAGTTCTCATCAAATTTGGTGATAAACTGTTCGATACCGAAGTTCAATTTAAACCGACTATTAAAACGTTTCTTCAACTTTAATTTAAGATGTGCCGAGTTTTCAGTATTATTAATGTCATTTGTTTGAATCCCTGTTTCATTGCGAGCATAGGTGTAACTCAAACCTGCTGTCACCGTCCAACTATTTCCTAAAACACCTTTGTATGACGTATTGAGATAGAAGTTATTGTTATTCAACTTAACGTCTATACCCTCCTCAAAATTGATGTCGTCTTGGGTCAGTGCGAATTTGGTAGTATCAAAGGCTGCATAAAATTTCAATAAACCGTTATCCAATCGTTGTCTAAAAACCATTTCTCCTTGTGCACCTTGAAACGGAGTTTCCCAGTCATTTCTATCTTCAAAAACCTTTAAATAAGGAGCAAGCGTTATAAAAGAGGCATTAAAACTCAAAGAAGATTTTTCCCATTTTTGAGTATTTCCTAGAGTAGCACCAACGCTTAATAAACCAATGTCCGTTTTTTCTTGGTCTGGTTCATCAATCGTATTTAAAAGTAAAACGCTAGATAGGGCTTGACCAAACTCAGATGAATAACCACCAGTAGAAAATGTAATACCATCAAATAAAAACGGTGAATAGCGACCACGTGTTGGAATATTATTTGTCGTTGGTGTAAAAGGTGTAAATACTCTAATACCATCAATAAAGATTTGAGTTTCGTCTGCATTACCACCTCTTACAAAAAGGCGACCATCTTCGGCAACATTAGAAGTCCCTGGTAAGGTTTGCAATGCACCAATAAAATCACCTAATGCACTCGCAGTCATAACGACATCCATAGGCTTTAAAACGGACACCTTACTATTGTCATTGGCTTCAAAAGTCCCTGCGCTCAAAACAACCGCATCCAAAGATTCTACATCTTCTCTTAATAGAATTTGAAGCTTTGATAGTTTTGAAACATCTGCACTAATTGTTTTTGTTTCATAAGACATAAATGAAATTATTAGGATTTGGATGCCTTCTGCTTCTGTCGTAAATAAAAATTTACCGTTTTCATTTGTAGTAGCGCCATCATAAGTGCCATTTAAATAGACATTAGCGCCTATTATCGGTTGATTTTTGTTATCGACTACACGACCTAAAATAGTACTTTGACCATAAGCTAGTGTAGTCAAAAAAAGGAGGATGATACTAATTTGATATTTCATGATTTGATTGATGATTAAACTTTCGTTTCCTTGTACTGAATTTATTTCAGTATCTTGATGGGGCAAACTTCAACCCTTTTATATCTTGAAAGAATTCTATTGTACCGAACTGTAAAATTTCAATGACGAATTGAATATATTTGATCATAATGGCCATAAAGCATCAAATAGCTTAAATAAACCGAAATCATCTAGCTCTAATAATAGCACCCCCATAAATTAATGGAATAACTCTGATGCTCACCAACACCGAAAAGCAATTCAGCATTCTATACGTCATCATTGTTCTCCTGGAACTCTTAACAGGAAGCACGGAAACACTGCAATCTGTGCATTATATCGCTAAACCAGCGATAGTAATTAGTCTTATCCTTTTGTTTGTAAAAACATCTAAATCCCTTTCAATACCTATAAAAAGACTAACACTGATGGCTTTAGTTTTTTCCTTGTTAGGTGATGTCTTACTGCTATTTGTAGATCAATCCGAACATTTCTTCACATTAGGTCTCCTCGCTTTTTTAACTGCGCATGTGATGTATATTCTACTATTTTTAAAACATAGACAACCCAAAAAATCACCCATTGGGTTTATTGCATTGTTATTAATGTATGGGTCTGGTCTTTTCTATTTTTTAAAAGATGGTTTGGGAATGATGCTCATACCAATAATGGTTTATACGATCGTCATTTTGGTTATGGCAACAACAGCATATTTAAGAAAGAACAAAGCGAATACACACTCTTATGCATTGGTATTCTTAGGTGCTTTATGCTTTATGGCATCAGATAGCATTTTGGCATTGAATAAATTTTACCAACCTATTCAGTGGTCTAATATTAGTATTATGTTGACCTATGCGATAGCACAATACCTAATTATTATTGGTATTCTGAAACTTAAAGATGCCTAAGATTTACTTTTTAAAAGGTCTGATAATTAATCGGGCTGCTTTATCAAAATTTATGTAATTGTACGTCCAATTGAAAAGGATAATCACACGGTTTCGAAAACCAACTAAAGACATTAGATGAACAAACATCCAAATAAACCAAGCAAGCCCCCCCCCGAATTTATAAGACTTTAAATCTACAACGGCCTTATTGCGACCAATAGTTGCCATTGAGCCTTTATCCTTATAGACAAAAGGTTTTAATGGTTCCTTATTTATCAATCTTAATAGATTTTTTCCTAATAATTCCCCTTGCTGTATGGCTGGTTGTGCGACTTGAGGATGACCTTTTGAATACTTTTCTGAAGTCATTAAAGCAATATCGCCAATGGCAAAAATATCAGAATATCCCTCAATTTGATTATATTCATTAACCTTATAACGATTGGCATTTTGCATTAAAGCTTCAGCCTTTAAACCTTGTATAGGATCACCTGTAACGCCGGCAGCCCAAATTAAAGTTTCGGACTGCATTACTAAATCTGAGTTTGTAGTTACGGTTAAGCCATCATAGTCTTTTACAAACGTATTGCAATGTACTTTTACGCCAAGCTCTTTTAAAAATATCTCTGATTTTTTAGACGCATGTTCACTCATTGGTGGTAATACGCGGTTGGAACCTTCGAGTAAATGAATGTGCATATCTTTCGCATTTAGATCACGATAATCCCTTGGTAAAACATTGTTTTTAAGTTCGGCTATTGCACCAGCAAGCTCTACTCCTGTTGGCCCGGCTCCAACAATAACAAAATTTAGATATGCTTCTCGTTCTTCTTTAGAATCCGCTATTGCTGCTTTTTCAAAATTCTGCAAAATAAGACTTCTTAAATTTAAGGCTTGCGGCACGGTCTTCATTGGCATACTATTACGCTCAATAGCCTTGTTACCAAAATAGTTAGTTTTAGTACCAGTAGCAATGACCAAATAATCATAAGATATGTGCCCTATACCAGTCAAAACTTGTTTTTCTTCAGGTAAAATCTGTTCAACTTCAGTTAAACGAAAAAAAGACGTTCTATGTTTTTTTATAATTTTCCGCAAAGGATATGCTATCGAGTCCGGTTCTAAACCCGAACTAGACACCTGATATAATAAAGGTTGAAACGTAAGATAGTTGTGTTTATCAATTAAAACAACTTGAATATTTTTATTGGCTAAGGTTTTTGCTAGATTTATACCTGCAAAACCACCACCTATAATGACCACTCTAGGTAGATTTGACTCGGGAATATTCATGAAATAACAGTTAAGATTATACTTACAAAAATACGAATTAACGGCCCTAAAACCGCACTTAAAATTATAGTTGGAGAAATTTGTAACAATATGCACAGAAATACTACTAATTAGGTAACTAACCAATCTCATCATTTGAATAAAGAACTCGAACATAGTTTTGTAGAACTGTTGCAAAAGCATCAAAACATTGTACATAAGGTCTGTCGTTTATATACCAATAATGCAGATGCGCACAACGATTTGTTTCAAGAAATAACAATTCAGCTATGGCGAGCGTACCCTAAATTTAGAGGTGAGGCTAAATTTAGTACATGGATGTATCGCGTGGGTTTAAATACAGCTATTACACTCTATAGAAAATCGAAACGCCGCATCAAGACACAAGAGTTTGATGCGGTTGAGTATAAAATCAAAGCGGAAGACTATGATGATACAGAAGAACAACAATTAAAGCTTTTATACCAAGCAGTACAACAATTAAACGATATTGAAAAAGCCCTCGTGTTCTTATATTTAGAAGATAAGGACTATAGAGAAATAAGCGCGACGTTAGGTATTAGTGAAGTGAATGCACGAGTTAAAATGAATCGTGTAAAAAAGAAATTAAGAACAATTTTAAATCCGTAAAACTATGGATGAATTAGAATTATTAAAAAAAGATTGGAATAGCGACACCGCAAAATTTAAAAACTATTCTGACTCAGATATTTACCCCATGTTGCATAAAAAATCGTCTTCTATAGTTAAGACTTTATTTTATATCAGTATTGCGGAATTGGGGTTTTGGTTATTAGCTGGTATTCTCCCCTACTTTTTATCTTCAAGTTTTAAAGCAAAATTAGAAACGAGTTATGAAAATCCCTTATTTCTTGGAATAAATATATTCAGTTATCTAGTTATTATACTTTTTATTATTTTACTTTACAATTCTTATAAAGCTATTTCCACCACTGATAGTGCCAAAAAACTGATGGAGAGCATTCTTAAAACTCGAAAGGTGATTAAATATTATGTGTTTTTTAACTTGACATTGATTTTCCTTTCCATACCGCTTTCAATCTATTTTGAGTATATCGAAAATCCAGAGTTTCATCAACAAATTGTAGAAGCAAGTACGAAACAAATGTTAATACTCTATCTGTTTGCGGTCTTAGTTGCAGGTGTGATTTTAGTCATACTTTGGTTATTCTATAGACTAATTTATGGCGTACTTTTAAAGCGTCTTAATAGAAATTATGATGAATTAAAAAAACTTGAGATTTAGCGTAATAGAACTATACTCATAATGATTAAAACTAAAACGTTTGCCTAAATCATTTAAATCGCAACATACTTTAATCATACTCGGCATACCGTTGCTGTCGATTGCCTTACTCATCTTATTAACGAATTCCTCTTATTTTTCAACACATTCTGATACTTTAAGTAGCGCCGTAACTATAGACTTATTAATCACGATACCACTTATTTATTTTTTAAGTATTCGAAAAACAGCCCTACCGAAAACTACCGTCGTACCTTTTATTATTCTTGGAGTCATTGTTTGTTCTTTAATACTCCCATTAGAAAATCAATATTACTTAAACCGCTTTAAAACTTGGTTCCTTCCTGTAATAGAACTTGTTGTTTTAGCATTCGTAATTTATAATATTGTAAAAGCAAGACAACTATATAAAATAGAGCAGCAGAACGTATCCTCTGATTTTTTTACGGTTTTAAAAACAACCTGTTATAAGATACTGCCTAAAGCAGTTGTAATTCCCTTTGTTACTGAAGTTGCCGTCTTTTATTATGGCTTTATACATTGGAAGAAAAGAAAACTAAAGCCTAATGAATTCTCATACCATAAAGACAGCGGTACGATATCACTTTTAATTGCTATTCTGTTTCTGATTGTGATTGAAACAGGAGTATTTCATATATTATTAGCGAAATGGAACACAACTGCCGCTTGGATTTTAACTGGGATTAGTGCTTACTCGGGAATTCAGATTTTGGGATTTTTAAAATCAATGCTTAAAAGGCCAATAGTTATAGCAAATGATATACTTTATCTGCGTTATGGCATAATGAATGAAACTACAGTTCGTATTAAAGATATTGACTCTATAGAACTATATTCTAAAGATCTTGAGTTGAATAAAACAACTCGAAAATTATCATTTTTAGGTAATTTAGAAGGCCATAATATCATCATTAAACTAAAAAACGAGCAAACTTTAATTGGTCTTTATGGCACCAAAACATCCTATAAAGTATTGGCTTTACATGTCGATAAAAAGCAAGATTTTAAAGATAGAATAATTGCTGTTTCAGGTAATGTTCAATCTTAATTAGCTAATGACTAAATAAAACTACATATCGCGTAGTTCTTTATTCAAACGTTCCATGTTCTCTAACTCTTTTTGTGGAATCACTTTTAAAAATGAAGGATGTTGCTCGATGGCATATTCTATTTTTTCAACAATAGAATCAATAGATTCATTTTCGTAATCTATTTCTAAAGGTTCTTTAATTTCAAAAGATTGAAAAATATTCTTCTTTTTAATTCGTAGTCCTTTTTTATCAAAAGAGCGTCTAAACCCATCAATAACAATTGGCACTACAATTGGTTTATAGCGTTTTATAATATGAGCCGTTCCCTTTCTAATCGGTTTAAATGGCGTTGTTGTGCCTTGCGGAAAAGTGATAACCCAACCGTCATCTAAAGCTTTTCCTATACTAGATATGTCGCTCATTTTAACCTGTCGATTCACGTTCTTTCCTTCTGCCCTCCACGTACGCTCAATACTAATAGAACCAACATAAGCCATTATTTTTGGTAGCAAACCAGATTTCATGGTTTCTTTTGCAGCGACATAATAAATATTGAGTTTTGGATTCCATAAATAACCAATGTTTTTAATGGAATCATCACGATTACTTAAACTGGCATTAAATACATGAAACATAGCTATGACATCGGCAAAATATGTTTGGTGGTTAGAGATAAATAGAACATTATTATCTGGTAGGTTTTTAATAATTTCAGAACCTTCAATCTGTAAGTCATTAAAGCCTCTAAAACGTCGATGTGTTAGTGCACCGAGGATTCTAATCAACCATTTTTTAACCCAAAGTATATGTCCGAAAGGATTCTTTTTGAATAACCCCATAGTTAGTGTTCCGTTTTAAACAATTGCAAATGTAACAAATTAGATACGCTATAAAACTTGTTTTAACAAGTCTTTTATTTCGCCAAGCATCATTGCGGTTGCACCCCACACAATATGGTCGTTCAGTTTAAAAGCAGGTACATCGACCTCAATATTGAAAGATGTTGGTACTCTTGTGGTTAATGTATTTGCTTCATCTAAAAAATCTATTAGCCTCACTTCTATAATCGCTTCGACCTCCTTATCTTGTTTAACAAAATTTGGTGTAGACTCAGAAACCGCAATATAAGGATGCACCATAAAATTACTTGGTGGAATATACAAGGGAGACATTGTTTTTAACACCTTAACTATAGCCTTTGACACACCAACCTCTTCTTCGGTTTCTCTAATAGCCGTTTGCATCAAATCGTTATCGTCTTCATCTTCATATTTGCCGCCAGGAAACCCAACTTGTGCAGAATGCACCCCTTTATATGTTTTACGGAGGATGAGTACCAAATGCGTTTCGCCTTCCATATTTGGATAAAACAAAGCCATTACACCTGCTCGCTTTGCCGATTTGGCTTTTTCTTTCATTTTCGCAGCCAAGTCCAAACGATAAGGAGGAGACATTTTAGCATGAGATATTTCGCCAAAAAGCTCAAGATGTTTTATTTTTACTACAGATTCTAAAAACGTATTAAAAACCATTTATGAGAGTTCTATTAGGAGTATGTATTATTATTATTTTCTTGAGTTGTGAAGATAAGCAAACTTCAAAACAAATAAATACTACAGCTATAAAAGATTCGGTTATAACAGAACCTAAAACAACTTCCAAAGAGCAAACAAGGTTAGAATACCCAAAACTCACAGATCAAAATGCTATGGAATTCTTTTTGGACTATGAAAAAGAACACCTAGAAGACAAGGTGAGAATCACAACCGACTATGGCACTATTGATATTCTACTTTACGACAAAACCAAATTCCACAGAGCCAATTTCATTTACTTAACTAAACGGAAATACTTTAATGGCACTCAATTCTATCGCGTTATTAAAAATTTTGTAGTTCAAGGAGGAAGCAGTGATGATTATAATCTCGCCAAGCGCAGACAAAAAATAGGAAAATACCTTTTACCACCAGATACCAAACGTGGCTACACACATAAACGTGGTGCTATTTCTATGCCGAGTAGCGAAATAGAAAATGCTTACAAATTGGCGTCGCCATTTCAATTTTTCATTATTCAACGTGAGGGAGGTGCTACCTATTTAGATAAAGATTATACCGTTTTTGGTGAGGTTATTAATGGTATGGATGTGGTTGATAAAATCGCCGAAGTAGAAACTGACGAAGGAGATTGGCCCATGCAAAATGTCTATATTAGAAAGGTTGAAATCATTGATTGATTTCTTTGTGTTTATTATGCAGAGATGCTCTGAGATGCGCGGATATGCCATGAGAGATTTAGTGAATTGATAAAATAGCTACTAAAATTTGTGTGATTTCCTCTCATAAAGTATCTCATAAAAATGCTGTAATTCGTAAAATTAGTGTCAACTTTTTTATCTTTATGCGTCTCCGTGAAAACTCCGCGAATCTCTGTGTAACGTTTATACCTAATGCACCTAATCATTAAATACAAAATTATAAAATAATTAAGACACTACATTTCAAATTTCAATACCTTGTATTCCTGAACTTTAAAACTAATCACTATGATGTCTAAATCTATTAAAGTTGCCGTTCTAGGCACCATCATCTTATGTATAAGCTGTAAAGAAGAACAAAAAACAAACGACAAATTAATGAGCGATAATATACTCATCGAAGAGTGGACAGGCCCCTACGAAGGCGTTCCTGCTTTCGATAAACTTTCCGTAGACGCTATTAAAACAGCTGTAGAAGAAGCTATGGCACTCAATTTAGCAGAAATAGAAACCATAGCCAACAACGCAGAAGCCTCAACTTTTGAAAATACGATCGTCCCTATGGAAAGTGCAGGCAAAGCCTTAAACCGCGTGTTTGCGTATTACGGAATTATGGGAAGTAATGTCTCGTCACCAGAGTTTAGAGCTGTACAGACAGAATTAGCACCAAAACTTTCAGAATTCAATTCTAAGATTTCTCAAAACGAAAAACTATTTCAACGTGTTAAAGCCGTTTATGATGCATCTCAAATAACACCTTTAGAGCCCCAAGCCCATCGTGTAGTTGATTTAACCTATAAAGGTTTTGAAATGAATGGCGCCAATCTTAATTCAGAAAAGAAAGAACGTTATGCCGCCATTAATAAAGCGCTATCGAGTCTATATACTAAGTTTGCTAATAATGTTTTGCACGATGAAGAAAACTATGTTACTTATTTAACCGAGGATCAATTAGATGGTTTAGCTGAAGGCTATGTAAAATCAGCCGCTAAAATCTCCAGCGATAAAGGGCAAGATGGCAAATACGCCATTACTAATTCACGTTCTTCAATGGATCCATTTTTAACTTATTCTACAGAACGTGAATTACGTAAACAGGTTTGGACGAATTACTACTCACGTGGTGATAATGGAGATGACTACGATAATAATCAACTTATAGCAGAAATCCTAAAGCTGCGTAAAGAGCGTGTTGGCTTAATGGGTTACGAGAATTTTGCTGAATGGCGATTACAAAATCGTATGGCAAAGACTCCAGAAAATGCGATGAATTTAATGATGGCGGTTTGGCCAGTAGCTATTGCTCGTGTAAAAGAAGAAGTCGCTGATATGCAAACTGTAGCGAATGAACTTGGTGATAATCTTACGATCGAACCATGGGATTACAGATATTATGCAGAAAAAGTTCGTAAAAAGAAATACGACTTAGATAGTGAGGAAGTCAAGCAATATCTGCAATTAGATAAATTAACTGAAGCACTATTCTTTACGGCTGGCGAATTGTTTAATTATAATTTTACTCCAGTTGAAGACGGCACTGTGCCGGTTTTTCATGAAGATGTGAAGGTTTGGGAAGTGACTGACAAAGCTAGTGGTAAGCACATTGGCCTATGGTATTTAGATCCTTTTGCTCGCGAAGGCAAACGCTCGGGGGCTTGGGCAACAACGTATAGAAGTTCTACCTCGTTTGAAGGGCAGACTAATGTCTTAGCCTCTAACAACTCTAACTTTGTAAAACCCGCACCTGGCGAAGCGGTTTTAGTCTCTTGGGCTGATGCCACGACCTTTTTTCATGAGTTTGGACACGCTCTCCACTTCTTCTCTGCAGATGTAAAATATCCAACACTCCAAGGCGGTGTAAGAGATTATACGGAGTTTCAATCGCAATTATTAGAGCGTTGGTTATCTACAGATAAAGTGATTAATCAATTTCTAGTGCATTATAAAACAGGTGAAGCTATTCCTGCAACATTGGTTGAAAAGATAAAGAAAGCATCCACTTTTAACGAAGGGTTTGGTACAACAGAATATTTAGCATCTGCTTTAATTGATATGAAATTGCATTTAGCAGATCCAACAGCTATTGATATCGATAAATTTGAACGTGAAACTTTAGCAGAAATGAACATGCCAAAAGAACTACCAATGCGTCATAGAACTCCACATTTTGGACACGTTTTTTCAGGTGAAGGTTATGCTACAGCTTATTATGGCTACATGTGGGCAGATGTATTAACGAGTGATGCCTCTGAAGCCTTCAGGGAAGCACCAGATGGATTTTACGATAAAGATGTTGCAGCAAAACTGGTAAAGTATTTATTCGCACCTCGCAATGCCATGGACCCTGCCGAGGCTTACCGTTTATTTAGAGGACGTGATGCTAAAATTGAAGCTTTGATGAAAGATCGTGGGTTTCCTGTTCCGAAGGGTTAGTGCACAAAAATAGTATACTATAAGTTCCTTTTTATCATTATGTTTATTTTACAGTTAGATAAGGACTTAAATGATTTGGAAGAAAAAATAAATGCATTACTAACTTCGAGTTAATTTAAAAATTGAAGTGATTTGCCAACAAACTACGCTACTAAAAAACATACATTATGACCAAAACCAATTACCCGAAATCTTTTTCACACATCGGAATTACAGTTCCCGACATCAACAAAGCTGTTAATTTTTATAGCGACGTCATGGGGTGGTATGTCATTATGCCACCATCGAAAGTCCTAAAAGAAAGTGATACCGCAATCGGCCAAATGTGTATTGATGTTTTTGGAGACGATTGGGAGTCGTTCGAAATTGCACACATGTCTACTTCAGATGGTATTGGTATCGAATTGTTCTCATTTCCACACGGAAAGAAAGAAGCACCAGAGTTTAATCCGTTTAACACAGGCCTATTTCATTTTTGCGTTCAAGATCCAGATATTGAAAAATTGACAAATAAAATAGTAGAACATGGAGGCAAACAACGCATGCCGATAAGAGAATATTACCCAAACGACAAACCTTATAAAATGGTTTATGTTCAGGATCCATTCGGAATTGTCTTTGAAATCTATACGCACAGTTACGAACTCACCTATTCTTCTGGAGCTTATCAGAAATAAAAGTTTTTAAAACCGAAAAGAAAAGATGAAAGTTGATTTTAATAGGCTGCTTTGACTAAAATTTAAATAGCCAAAGCATCCTGTTTTATAACCAAAACGAATGAATCTATTCAAGGTTTAATAGTAAGTAAACAAATGATAGTATGTATTAAAACATTTTGATTCAAGTCTGTTGTTTAAAAAAGACAAGCTCTTCATTCATACTTGCTGTAGATCGTAGGCAAACTAATCTTAAAGACCACAGCCAATAACCGAGCAGTAATAACGACAGTCAAAGCTATAATAAAGATTAGGTTTTGATCAACAATAAATTCGCGTAAAATAAAATAAGTCACCCCGCCAAAAATACAGGCTGTAGCATAAATTTCTTTTCTAAAAATCACAGGAATCTCGTTACACAAAATATCGCGTATCACACCACCAAAGCAAGCAGACATAGTTCCTAAAGCAATACAAATAATAGGATGCAGTTCTGCGTTTAAGCCTTTTTCAATTCCGATAACCGTATATAAACCAATCCCAATAGTATCGAACAAAAAGAGTGATTTCCTTAAGTGTTTTATTTGATTTCTAAACACTACGGCAAGAAAGGCTGCTGCTGTAATTACATAGATAAATGTCATATCTCTCATCCAAAAAACCGGTGTAGAACCAATCAATAAATCTCGAAGTGTGCCGCCACCAACAGCTGTTACAAAGGCGATGATAAAAACACCAAAAGGATCCATACGCTTATTCATGGCAACTAATACACCCGAAATAGCGAAAGCAATGGTTCCTAGAATGTCAATGGTTTGGATGAACATGTTGTTTTATTTAAAGTCAGACTGACACATTGCGTGCAATCGAAATGCTTTGGTAATCTATTTTACTAAAGATTCATGCCTTCGCAGGAATAGAATTCATTGAGATACTGAGTCTATGCGCAGCATAAGCGATTCACTCACTTTAAAAAAAAAAGAAAAAACTGGTTCTCTGAGATACTTCGACGATGCTCAGCATAAGCGATTCACTCACTTTTTCCAAAAAAAAGGAAAAAGTGGTTCTCTGCTTACATCTTTTGAGTAAAGTAATTATAATCCTTTAAAATCGTATCTATAAACTGAATATCATATAGCTTCGTTTCAATTTGAAGTGTGTCGCAAATCTTAATCTTCAATAGTGTTAATGTTTTAAAATCATTATTCTTTTTAGAAATCGTATAAGCCTCTTTTATAATCCGAACGTCTTTATCTGTTAACTGTGTCACATTGCTATAGACTGGCTCGTAGTCGTCATTAATGTCTTCAAGAATTGTACTTGTGATTTTGTGCTTTTTCTTCACGCTAATGACTATAGTTCCTGCTGCGGCATCACCGATGCGTTGTTTTTTGTCAGACAATAAAATACTTAGAATCCCAATAGATGGTGAGAAGATCCAAAGATCAACAATCCTGAGCATCCAACGCACAAAGAAGTTATACCATTGTGTTGGCGAACCATCTGCACTAACCACCTTAATATTCATAATCATTTTTCCAACGGTTTGTCCGCCAAAAATGATATGACAGATTACCGAGTAAAAGAAAGCTGGTAAAAGAAATAAGCCTGTAAAACCACGCCGCGTCCATCCATCGGTATCAAATAGTTCTGATAGCGACACCAAGTTTTCCATAATGGTCATATAAGTGAGTAAAATCAAGCCATCGATTAAGAAAGCCACCATACGTTCTCCTAAACCAATTAACTTGTAATCTAGGTTGACATTTTGTGCAGTGTTAATTGCTAATTTGCTCATTGAAATGTATCTTCGTTTTAAATTAGAGTGATTTATGCGCGAGGCGTCTTTCGTGAGGCAAAATAAGGAAAAATGGATTGGTTTTGAAAACGCATTAGATAATAATGTAAAAATAAATCCGGATGACTTAGCTTCTTACTATATACAACTTACTAACGATTTATCTTATGCTCAGACCTACTACCCTGATAGTAAGACCTTGTTGTACTTAAATTCATTGGCTTCTCAAGCACATCAAAAAATATATATCACCAAAAAAGAATCAAAAAATAAGATCATTTCGTTTTGGAGTGATGAGTTCCCATTGTTCTTTTATCAATACCATAAGACCTTACTTTATGCATTCTTAATTTTTATATCTGCAGTTGTCATAGGTGCGGTTTCAACATTAAATGATGATTCATTTGTAAGATTGATATTGGGTGATTCCTATGTAAATATGACCATCGAAAATATTGAAAAAGGCGAACCCATGGCTGTTTATAAAAGCGGTAGCAATATTGGTTCTTTTTTAGGTATTACCATAAATAATATTAGAGTTGCGATTGTTGCATTTTCACTCGGTGTATTTTTTAGTGTCGGTACCGTTTATGTGCTATTTAGTAATGGTATTATGCTAGGCGCATTTATCACCTTTTTTTACAACTATGGTATTTTAGGAAAGACATCAACAATTTGGCTTCATGGAACCATTGAAATTTCAGTAATTGTAATTGCTGGTTGTGCGGGGTTGGTAATGGGTAATAGCTTTTTGTTTCCCAAAACCTATTCGCGACGTGTTTCCTTTATGAAAGGTGCAAAAGATGGACTAAAAATCGTCCTAAGTACTATTCCTTTTTTTATCATAGCCGGTTTTATTGAAGGTTTCATAACCCGATACGGTGAACAAATGCCCGCGTTTTTGGCTTATGGTATTATATTTTTGTCACTTTTCATAATTGTATACTACTACATAATTTATCCAATAGCACTAAATAAAGCCCAATCTAAAAGACTATTAAAACCTCAAATAACGTGAACGATAAGTATATTGAACTGAGAACAAGAAGTACGTTTGGAGACATTATAAATACGTATTTTTTATTCCTTAAACATAATTTTAAAGCCTACACGAATCTATACTTACGCTATAATGCCATAAGTATTATTTTAACATTGATTTCCTCTTACCTTTTAGTCACAGGTTTTATGGGATTAGCCAGCAGAGATTTTAGATTTGGAATGAGCAATAATGTGGAAACTGAAAGTTATTTTATCGCAGGTGTTATTATTCTTTTATTGATTGTTTTCGTTACCTCTTTAATCAACTATAGTTTTTCTAGTGCATATGTTGCAGAATATGCCAATAACGAAGGCCAGATTGAATCTAAAAATATTTGGCAAAGCATCTTAAATAATCTAGGAACCATAATAGTATTCATTCTCATTGGTGCT
>JAWUVW010000064.1:0-52890 GCA_034112185.1 Flavobacteriaceae bacterium
AGATAACTTATCTAGCGCTTATATAAAAACCAAAATCAGTGATGATATAATAGGTGTTGAGTATGCCGTAATGCTAAAGAATATTTATGCTATCGCCGCAGGCATTGCTCATGGTTTAGGTTATGGTGATAACTTCCAAAGCGTATTGATGAGTAATGCAATTCGCGAGATGAATCGCTTTATTAAAAAGATGCATAAGATGAAACGCAACATTAATAACTCCGCTTATTTAGGTGATTTATTAGTGACAGGTTATTCCGTTTTTTCGAGAAATAGAATGTTCGGGAATATGATTGGAAAAGGCTATACCGTAAAATCAGCTCAAATGGAAATGAGTATGATTGCTGAAGGGTATTATGCCACCAAAAGTGCGCATTTACTCAATGCGAAAAATACTAAAAAAACAGAATTACCGATTATCGATGCTGTTTATTCCATTCTTTATGAGAATAAAAACCCTAAGAAGGTGTTTCAGAAGCTGACTGATAATCTTGACTAAAAGAGTGAAGATAAAGGTTTGATTTATTCTATCATTGCGAACATAGTGAAGCAATCTGTTTAAATTTTAGTCCCTTTTCTAAAGATGACCGCGGCACTGCGTTCCTCGTAATAACGTTCCCTTTATTACGACACCAAAACGCCTTTCAATTGCATTAAAGGCAAAATTTGTAAAGCCTTTTTATTAATCGTATTTTTTCTAAATACATACGTTTTATCAAACATTTGATTGCCTTCAAAAAACGTAATTTTAAACTCATTATTTAGCTCTAAAACTTTGTCTTGTAAGTATTCAATCTTAGCATAACTTCTTGCTGGCAACATTGTAATCGTATGACGCATTGGAGGCGTCATTTTTTTATCTGTATAGCCCTGAGAAACAATGAGAACAGTTTCTAAATCTGCATCACTGTTATTTATGATATAGGCATTCCAGTCTTGAGTTTTATATTCTGGATGTTCTTCTTGCACCACAGCAACATGAACCTCTTTTACTTCTGGGATTTTTATGTCTTTTTTCAAAACTTATAAAGCCGACTTAAACTGCTCTAAAAAACGCACATCATTCTCACTCAACAAACGAATATCACTGATCTGATTTAAGAGCATCGTAATACGATCGATTCCCATACCAAAAGCAAAACCTGAGTATTCTTTAGAATCAATACCACAATTTTCTAACACATTAGGATCTACCATACCACAGCCCATAATTTCTAACCAACCTGTGCCTTTGGTGATTTTGTAGTCTGTTTCTGTCTCCAATCCCCAATAGACATCGACCTCAGCGCTCGGTTCTGTAAACGGAAAGTACGATGGACGTAATCGTATCTTAGATTTTCCGAACATCTCAGTCGTAAAATACTGTAAAGTTTGCTTTAAATCTGCAAAACTCACATCCTTATCAATATACAAACCTTCCACTTGGTGAAAGAAACAATGCGAACGTGACGAAATAGCTTCGTTACGATATACACGACCTGGTGAAATCGTACGAATTGGTGGTTTGTTGTTTTCCATATAACGTACTTGTACCGAGCTGGTATGTGTACGCAACAATATATCTGGATTGGTTTGAATAAAAAACGTATCCTGCATATCTCGTGCGGGATGATATTCTGGTAAATTCAAAGCCGTAAAGTTATGCCAGTCATCTTCAATCTCTGGGCCTTCACTTACATTAAAACCAATACGCGAGAAAATATCTATAATTTGATTTTTCACAATAGAAATAGGATGACGTGCACCAATAGCAATAGGTTCTCCAGGACGCGATAAATCACCATAAAGTCCATTCTCGTCTTCCTGATTTTCAAAAACTTCCTTCAAGCTATTCACCTTGTCTTCAGCCGTTTTCTTAAGCTGATTAATAGTTTGCCCAAATTCTTTCTTTTGGTCGTTCGCTACATTTTTAAACTCAGCAAAATACTGTTTCAATAAGCCTTTAGACCCTAAATATTTAATTCTAAACGCTTCAACCTCTTCTTTAGATTGTGCTTTAAAATCTTCTGCTTCTGCGATGAGTTCTTTTATTTTATCTATCATTTTATGCTGAATTTAATTCAGATTTTGAACTGGCAAATTTAACTTTTTTTAGGTAGAGATTAATTGATTTTTTATAATCTAAATTCTACACCCCTAAAGTCCCCTCAAGGGGACAATCCCAAGAAGTAACATTGTAACTATTGTCCCCTTGAGGAGACTTTAGGGGTGTTTTAGACATTTAGGCCCTACTCTATATATTCGGTCTCAATAAAATAGTTAACAATGGCTTCTTTCATTAAAACACTCTGTTCTCCTGCTTTAAGATGGGGCAACTGTGCGAGTACCTTATAATGTGGCCAGCCATCATCATCAACATAATCGAATTCGTAAAACCCATAAGGCTCTAAAACTTTACAAATAGCAATGTGCATTAAATCGAGTTTGTGATCTTTTTTATAATCGCGATGTATTTGACCAAGCTCTTGAACACCAATCAAATATATTATTGCATCTAAATCTAAACGGTCTCCATCTGCAAATTGGTTAGAGAGTTTTTCTACCACCGCATCCCATCGTTCTTTTAATTGTTCGTCTCTTGCCATGTTTACTTCCCCTGAAAATGGGAGTCTTTTTAATTCAACTTCTTTTAAGATTTCAAAGTTAATAAACTAAAGTATCTTGATTTGCGTTATTATTCTAAAATGACAAAAATTATGTACGTTTCTTCTAGATAAATGATTTTTTTATTAATAATTAAAAAAAAACCATTTTATAGAAGTAACCACTTCGTTAGTCCATGAATTTTATTATGTTGATATATCAAAATTTCAACTTAAAAATTCATGTACTTTTGTCCAAACCGCTAAAATTATGAGTATTATCGATATTGTTTTAGGAGCTTTATTATTATTTGGTCTTATTAGAGGCGCAATGAAAGGTCTTTTTGTTGAAGTTGCCTCTTTAGTTGCTTTAGTTTTGGGCGTTTATGGAGCCATTCACTTTAGTTATTTTGCTGCTGATTTTTTAGAATCTAAAGTCGACTGGAATGAAAAAACAATCAATATCGTTGCCTTTGCCATCACCTTTGTCATTATCGTTTTAGTGATTAGTTTAGCAGGAAAAGCACTAACTAAATTAGCTGATTTTGCAGCCTTAGGTATTATAAATAAACTTGCAGGTGGTCTTTTTGGAGCACTTAAAATAGGCTTAATTCTCAGTGTGCTTTTAATTGTATTTAATAAATTGAATAACACACTTCCTTTTATGGAACAAGACGATTTAGAAGAAAGTATCCTCTATAAACCTGTGAAGTCTATAGCACCAATGATTTTTCCTACGCTTATTAAGAGTGAAACTGAGGAAACATCTGATACTACAGAAAATAACGCGTAATAAACAAAACCTGAAAATTCAGGTCTTGTTTATTACTATTTGTGGGGACTAATTAATCTAGATCTAGCCTAAAGACATCATTTAAATGCTCAGCACTTTCCATAGAAACCTTTAAATCTTTTATTATCCCATCATGAAGGTCATAAACCCAGCCGTGTATTTGAAGCCCACTTTTGTCTTTCCATTTCTGTTGAACAATAGATGTTTTCGCTAAATCGTAAACTTGTGCTTTCACATTTAGTTCTACAAGGCGGTCGAAACGTTTTTTTTCTGACTCTATCTTTTTAAGTTCAGTAAGATTATCTTTATAGACTTCTTTTATGTTTCTTACCCATTTATTGATAAGCCCAAGAGACTTATTTTGCATAGCCGCTTGAACTCCACCACAACCGTAATGACCGCAAACAATAACATGCTGTACTTCTAAATGGTTCACAGCATAATCTAAAACACTTAGCATATTCATATCTGTATGCACTACCATATTTGCGATATTCCTGTGTACAAATAATTCGCCAGGATGTGTTCCTGTAATTTCATTAGCAGGCACTCTACTATCGGCACAACCAATCCATAATACAGGAGGTTTTTGTCCTTTCGATAAATTTTCAAAATAATCTTTATCTTTTGAAGTCATCTCTTCTACCCATTCTTTATTATTACTGAGTAGCTTGTTGTAATAAGTATTTGGCATCTTAATCGTAGTTTTAGTTAGTGTCTTTTATATTTTCCCTAAGCCAAGTTAAGCAATCTTTAAATGATTTAAAAATATGTTCATTCGGAATAAAATCGGGGATAATGTCAATTCGCTCCATCATATAACGCGGTTGCTTTAAAAGGCCAACAAATAAAACTTCAACATCATTCTTTTTAAGGTCTTGTAGCATGTCCTCCATAGCATAAAGCCCTGTTTGATCCATATATTGCATACGCCCTAATCTTAGAATAACTGTTTTTGCGCTATCTGGTATCTGCTCAGTTAAAGCTTGAAAGTCACTAGTTGATCCAAAAAACAAAGGCCCTTTTACATGCTTAATAAATACTTCTTCTTTTAAGTTTGCCGGAAACCCAGCTTCATCTGACCATGCTTCTTCTTTTAATGATTTTACATCTGAGCGTTCTGCTGTTAAGTCACCTATTTTCTTCATAAACATTAAGGAGGCGATAACTAAGCCTATACCTACGGCATAAATTAAGTCCCAAAAGGTCGATAAGACTAAAACAATAAGCATTATTAATACTTCTGAACTCAATTTTAGTGGTCCTAATTTGATGTCTTTTGGCAAACTCGGAATCGCTTTAAGACCTTTATAATCCATAACTCCAATACCGACCGTAATTAATATTCCCGCTAAAACCGCGGCAGGAATTTCGGATGCAACTGGTGCTAATGCAAGCATAATTAGTAATAGCATAACACCTGCAATCATTCCTGATAGCTTTGTTCTTCCACCAGCATTAATATTGACCACCGTTCTAATGGTTGCGCCTGCACCAGGAATACCACCAAATATAGCGGCAATACTATTACCAATGCCTTGCCCAATTAATTCCTTATTAGGCTTGTGTTTTGTTTTAGTCATATTATCAGCAACGACACTAGTTAATAGAGAATCTATTGCTCCTAATAGTGATAACGTCAGTGCGGTAAAAATATATGGCGTTATACTTTCTAAACTGAAGCTCGTAAACATTTCGAGTTTAGGAATCGGAATACCACTTGGGATTTCCGAAATTGGTCGATACCCTAATTTAAACCCATAAGCAATACCAGACATAACAACCAATGCCACCAAAGTGCTTGGAACCACTTTGGTAATGCGTTTAAACCCATAAATAATTAAAATCGTACCTAAAGCCAAAAGAAGCTCTAACCAGTTAATATTCTTTAGTGCTCTTGGTAGCACTTTAATTGCTCCAATTGTACCAGAAGCGTCTTTCGCCGCTAGTGTTTGGGATTCTTTCAAAATATCTTCAGGTGTTATCCTGTTTGCCCGATCTATAGTTTCTTTAAAATCCTCGAGAACTAAGATGCCTTGGCCTGCCTCATCTATCAAAATATTTTCGAGTATAACCTCCTCTGCCTGGGGTTTAAATTGTTCTACAAAAGCAGTATCTTCTTTAGGATAATAGCCCAAAGATGGTAATATCTGTGTTAGTAAGATAATAACACCAATAGCCGTCATAAAACCAGAAACAACAGGATAAGGAATGTACCTAATATATTTACCTAAGCCAATCATCCCTAATCCAATCTGCATTAAACCAGCCATTAAAAAGACAATTAGAATTGCTGGCAATGCTTTTTCTACGCTACCATCGTTTGCTGCTACAATACCAGCAATAATAACCATACTAACGGCTGTCATTGGTGCTGTAGGACCAGAAATCTGCGTCGCTGTTCCGCCAAAAAGAGCTGCGAAAAAACTTATAAAAATAGCACCATACAAACCGGCTTCTGGACCCAATCCCGAGGATACTCCAAATGCTAGAGCCAACGGTAATGCCACAATACCAGCGGTAATACCTCCAAAGGCATCGCCTTTGAGATTGGCGAAAAAATTCTTCATAATTAGGTTGTTTTTATAGTCGTTCGCAAAAAAGTCGTCACTTTAATCTGTATTTAAAGCGACAAAGTTTTCGAAGTTAACTTTTTTTTTTAAAATAATAAAAATCGTGACTACAACTTTATTTAGAATTTAATTACGGTAGCATGGATCGTGATAACCAAATGGGGTTATTATTTATACCCCTTATTATGTCTGCCTATTTTAAACACACTAAAAATAATATCTTATTAGAACTGTTTCAACTACCTAAAAAAAAATCTACGACTAAAAACCCCCATCACATAAAAACTATGTAAATGGGGGTATATCATGAAATGATTTAAAAAACTAAACCTAAGCCATCAATTCATCTTTAGTTTTAACCATGTAATTCGCTATGTTGTTCTTTAGTCCTAAATTATCTAAAGACACCTTTCCTCTTGAATCTAGCACATTCTTATCTTTTACGACAAAAACAACACCTTCAAATTTCTTATGAACCAACCGGGTAATATTACCCCCAAGGAAATTAAATCTTTTTTGCTTTCTTTCCCCCAGAATAATCATATCAGGCTGAGATGTATTAATACAGTTTTCAATTTCATTTTTAACATTACCATATGCGAAAGTTGCCTTAATTTTAATACTATTTTCTTTTGAAATTGAAGTAACCAAATCTTTAATTTTCTTATCTATTTGGTTAGAAACCTCGCTTATTAGTCGCATCGCTAATAATGGATTCTCTGTGTGCACAACCTCGGTTGCCGCTTTTACATAAAAAAACTCAACATTCGCGCCAATCTCATTAGATAATTTAGCGGCATAACGCAATGTCTGAGCTGACTTTTCTTTTAAATCTGAAAGCACTAATATTTTATACTTATTATTTCTCATGACGGATTTATTTTTAAATTTCTAATACTTATGAAACACTTAATTCAAGAGCTTCCCTTTTCTCTGTACGATGATCTGAAGTAGTTGTAGTGTCTATACTCCAATTGTAATTCTTCTTGTACGTTTTAAATTGGTTTGCATCGTTACTATCGATCACCTTTAAATACATCCACTCATTATCTAGCAGAGTTTCAAGATGTTTGTTTTTTCTTAGAATTAATTCTACACGACCTAATGGCGCATGTATTATTGTTGTTATCCGCAAAGGTTGATGATACATTTCCGTATCCGAAGCGTTAAGGGATTGTAATGGTAATCCCATTTTTAAATCACCTCCGTTCCCTTGAACCACTCCAAATTGACCAGTCACATTATGAGTAATTTTCGAACCTCCACCAAACTTTTGATTATCTATCGTAGTAAAATAATAGTGGTTATTAATCCATTGTGTTACGACCATTGGACCTCCCATAATTCCGGCTAAGGCGGCACCTTCGGTATCAGATTCCCAATTGTAAGAATGCATAAAACATCTTCCATCAAGATTCATTGATGACGTTAAGTCTCTAGACCCAACGATAAAGGCTGCATTTTTTGCAAGACCCCATTCGGGTCTCGTTTCTCCCCAATTTTGGGATTTTTTTATGGCGAGTTCTACACTTCCTGAAGTGACCATTAAACGTTCTGAAGTCGCTCTTTCTCTTGATTTTTCAAGATTGTTTTTCAGTGTGTTTAATTTTTCTTGATGCGAATCTGGGACTAGTGCATCAAAAATCACAATCTCGTCAGTAGTCGTATTATGCTCCCCTCCTATAAAAACAGTGTTATTTGGGATATCAATTTGGTGGGTCGATTTTAATACGGCTCTGACATTTTTGTCATTTGCTAGTGTTGCCAAAAGTCTGGCGTTATGTCTTCCAGGGCTTGCAGCACAAGCACCACAATCTAAACTAGATCCAAACGGATTATTAGCGGTATGACTTCCATGACCTACAAACAGTACTAATGGAGCAAAATCCTTCCATCCCATTAAATCAAAACCAGATTTTACAATCGCTACTTTTTCTTCGAGCGCAATATCTTGTTTGTTTTGTTCTCCTCCATTGTAAGAAATAATTGGGTCACAAAAGGACTCATAATTACGTTTATTTCTATTTTTAATTTTGACATATGAACCTGGCGCAAAAGATTGAGCCACTAAAGACAATCCATAAAATACTCCTGCGCCTTCGACAAATCCAAAAGAGGATGGTAACATATTCTTAAGACGTTTTAAGATGTGTGTTTTTGCTTTAGTCACCTGTTTCTCTTGCTTAAAACTAGTGTCTTGTTTCGCAAATTCTTCAATTGGATTTTCGGTAATCTTATAAGGTGAACCAACAATTGGAGGACACGACTTAATACTAATATCTTCCTGGTAATGCTGATAATCTGCTGCTATTCCGAAAAAGCCAGCGTAACCATAAGTTTCATAATGCCCTGAAGCTTCAACGTGACGACGTATCAATTCTGATCGCGTATCAATACAGAACACGAGTTGTGCATCTGACAACTCTTTCTTTTCTTCAGAAGCATTAAAACTAATGTTATTGCGCTTTAAATCTAGAACCAATTTATTTTGAAATGTTGCTTCCCATGCCTTAAGCCAAAGGTGTTTCAACATTAAATTAGAATCATCTTCAACAGTTCCTATTGGCATTTCTAATGGCATTCCCAGGTGGTTAGCAATCGTTAAGCGTACTGCCAAATAATCTTCAATATGTATCGGAAATTGTTGTTGCCAAACTGAGTGTGTATCTATTCGGTGTTTTATATAGCCTGTCCAACCTGATAACGCTGCTATATGCGCACTAAATATATCCTTGTACTTGGTATTGGCATGCGCGCCTAAAACGAGTTCTAAAGCTTCAATGCTGGTTTTTGGCAGTTGCTTTAAACTTAGCTTCCCCATATCTTTATCATAAACGGCCAAAGCTTTCCAAGCCGCATAAAACCCTTTTTCTTTGTCAGGCATTTGCCATTCTGCTAAACCTTCATCCATAAATGCCGCTAACCATTTGGCCATGATGACATCTACTTTCGAATTTGTTTCGTTTGGAGTTTCATGCGCAACGCCTTCCATTATTTCGAGATAAGCTTCTGGAGTTTTAGACAATTTCTGTTCTTGTAGCATTTCAGCTAAAACAATTTTATCAATGTCTTTATTTTCGTAAGCTTGTCTATAAATAGAAGCACTAGGATATGAGTTAGATTTTAAAAAAGCTCCTGCTTCTTTGACTGCATCTTTAAAAGGTAATTTTTCATAGCCTGATAACGGATTAGAAGTTACGAAAGAATATAGTGGCCAAGTTGTACCAATACGTTGTGAAGCAGTTTCAATACTCGATAAAATTTGTTCTTGCTTAGTCATAACTTATTTGGTTTTAAAAGAAACGATAGATTTACTTAACGGTTGTGAAATATTCATAAGTTTCACATAGAGCCAAGGTATTTTTCTATACGCACCAGATAGCATAATGTAAAAGCAGACTAAGAAGATTAAGCCAAAGATGATATGGATTGGTGTTAATGCAATAGGAACATTTACCATTGGCATATCTTGCATTAATAGGGTTACACCATTAAAAACTAAAGCATAGATTCCGATTCCAGCGACGACCATTAAAGGTGTTACTAAAAGTTTTTGAGCAGTAGGTATATGAGCTTGATTTAATATGTTGTAAACTACTTGCCCTACAGATATGGCTACGATGAATGTAAGAAAGAGTCCACTATCTAAGCTTAATCCCTTTCCTGTGATATAACCAAAAAGTAAGCCTCCTAATACTGCTGAAACGGAAATAATAAGGACTTGCAAAGGTTTAATAACAAACGAATCTGGCTTTTTTGGAAGTGAATTTTTAATTTCCTCTCCAGCAGAAAGAAATAAATACGCTTTATAAAATCCATGAAGGATAAGGTGCGCAATTGCAGCTGTAAAAAAACCGAGTCCGCATTGCATCACCATAAAACTCATTTGTGCAATGGTTGAACACGCTAATTTTTGTTTTACATTCACCTGAAGCAATTTACTAAATTGCGCTACGATTGCCGTGAACCCTCCAATGATAAAGATTAATAATAGGACATTTGCTGTGAATAATAATGGTGCAAATAGGGTCAATAAAATCCCCGCACCGTTTACAAAACCAGCATGCATTAATGCTGAGGCAGGTGTTGGTGATGTCATCGCAGATAATAACCATCTATGGAATGGAAAAATAGCAGATTGAATAATTGCGGCCATAATAATGCACAATGCAGAAATAGTACTCATCCATTGTGGTACAGTTTCTAAGTTTGCTAAGATTTCATTTTTTGTGAATGCTCCAGTACTATAAGATAGAATCCCTAGGGCTATCGCTAAAAATAGTGAACCTCCTAAATAATTAAGTCTTGCAAATTTTGAAGCGTGCTGTGCTTCTTTCCATTCTGAATCTATACCGATTAATTTAGCCATGATTAAACCCATCAATAGCCAAAAGAAAACCATTAAGATGACATTATTAGATATCACAAAACCCATCACAGAAAACGAAAAAGCTAAGCATAGCAAAAGAAAGCTTTGTTTCTTTTTAAAGCCTTTCATATAATTAGTGGCATACATTTGAACAATAGCACTAAAGAAGGCTACAACGGTCCAGATCACAATACTAAAACCATTAATTTGAAAAAGATTTCCACCACTCCAACTTGGAAAATCAGAAAAATAATAAACTATTAAAGCTGCATTACCTAAAAAAATGAGCCATGTGAAGGGTATTAAAAATTGAGATAAAGGAGAGTTTTTGTTTAGGTTTTCTAAATGATTGGTTGCTGACATAAAAAAATCGTTAAGTTCTTTTTTGATTTAAATAGATTAAGAAATTCTTTTAATAATTATGGTGCAAATGTTAAAAAACTATTTCATTTATTTTTATTTATATATTAAATATATAACATAACTATAAATTATACATTAAATATAAAAGGCTGATATAAAGTGTTATAAACTAAAAAAGAGCATCAAATTGATGCTCTTTTTTAAATTATATTTCTAAAATTATTAAAAACCCTTCAACAGCTTTACGTCTTTAGAGGGTATCCATCCTACAGAGTTATCTGAAAGTTGAATTTTTTTCCAATCCTCATAAGTCTCTAAAACCTGAACTTTAGTGCCTTCATGAAGCCTAAATACTTCTTCAGACGTCTTATTAGCTTCAGACTTCACTCTGCTTTCTTGAACAAAAACTATCGCAGGATTATCTTTTTTATCTAAGCTTTCCTTTTGAAATGCCATCGCAACAGAAAAACAAGCCACTAACAAACTTATTATACTCGTCACAAAGGCAATTCTTTTTCTATATGTGGTATAAGAGAAGTGATACATTAAGAATAGTAACACAAATACAATGACACCACCAACTGCAATTTTGGCCCAAATATCTGTATTAAAAGTGTTGACAACATTATTAATGATTCTCGAAAAACCAACTTGAGGCACTTTATCAATAGCATCAATAGTCATGTTTTTAGAAAAAGACAAGTTCTTTTCTATTTCCTTATCGTTCGGAGCAAGTTGTAACGCTTTTTCATAATAATAAATACTTGGTGCAATATTATTTAGTTTGTAGTTGGCATTTCCTAAATTAAAATACAACGCCGCTGAATGTACATCTGAATCTAAAATAGATTCGTATTTATCAATAGCTTCGGCATATTTTCCTTCATTATATAAACCATTAGCCTGCTCAAAAGTTTGATTGCTTTGTGCAAAACCTAATAGACTACAACAGCATACTAAAAGAAGTGTTATGATTCTCATACTATCTTAATTGTTTATCTATTAATGAAATCGTCTTTGCAGATTTGTCATAATCATTCTGCATTGTTACTTGTGTAATTGGCGTATAACGCGCCAACTCACAATTCTCTAATATTGTAATAAAGTCTGTAATCACATTGCTTTCAACATGACGCTTTATAAGTAATTTTTCTATCTTTTCTTTATTAAAATCACCGGTTTCAATATTTAATTTTGCTTTCAAATAATTATGAAGCGCTTTTTCTAGAGCGACATAAAACGCTTCTTTTTTCCCAAGCATTTTTTTGGCCTCACTTAGATATTTTTTAGCCAATCGATTTGCCTTTCTAAGACGATTTCCTTGAAAATCTGCATTACGCTCATCTTGTTTCTTTCTAATTATAATAGCTAATGGAATTACTAAAAAAGGGATTAATAATAGTGACCAAAACCCTGCTGATTTGAAAAACGATTCACTTTTCGTATTTATCCAGTTTGATGATGTTTTTATGAAAGCAAATGTATTGCTATTGGGTCTAACGGTTTTTTTGGTGTTTGATGCAGCATTGGCATTATCAATCGCAGCCGTTGGTCCTTCTAGAACATCGATAACAATTTCATCGGAAGTGATGCGTTTGTAGCGTTCAGTTTTTAAATCAAAAAAAGAAAATGAAATACTAGGCACAGGATATTTTCCACGGTATTGCGGCACAATAGTATACGTATCTGAAATACTCCCTTGCATGCCACTTAAATTGGTACGAACATTCTCTTCATGTTCTGGTTCGTAAACCTCTAAAGAACTCGGTACTGTTAACTTTGGTAACTCAAATAATTTAAGATTTCCTTTTCCTGAAACTTGTATTTTAGCTTGAAGCGATTCTGTGGCGTTCAATTGACTCTTGGTGGTCTTAACACTAAATGAAAAATCACCAACAGCTCCTTTAAAATCTGCAGGCTTACCTTTTTCTGGTAATGGTTTAACATTTATAGTTCTGCTACCAGCAGTGACCGTTTTAGGAACTTTAGTCATTATTTGACGACCAAAAATATCCGCTCTACCTGAGGGTAATTCTACTGAGATATCCAAAACTAGAGGTTCTAATTTTAATTTACCTGTTTTTTGTGGATACAGTACTGTTTTTCTGAGTACTACATAACGGTATTCTTCTCCTTTATAAATTCCTTTCAGAATATCAAACCCTTTAATTTCAATATTCTGACTCCAAAAATCATTATACCTAGGATTGTCTTTTTCTCTCCAATTACTTACACCTGTTTCGAGTGACACATATAACTTGTAAACAACCGTTATAGCTTCGTTTAAATACGGACTACCGTTAGTTACCTCAGCTACAAGATGAATATTCTCAGAAGCAATATCTGAAGCATCTGGCGGACCATTGGGTCTATCAACAGCAGCGGTTACGGTTATAGTTATTGGGAAGGTTTTATAAGTTTCTCCTCCAATTTCAATAATGGCTTGCTTAATCGTGAATTTGCCACGTTGTTTAGGTGCCAAAAAATAACTGTAGGTCTTAGCATAAGATCGTTTTCCGTTGGCCCAAGAATTACTCACAGATGTATTTGGACCACCAACGACGGTAAAACCGTTAAAATTAGGAGGCACAAAGTTGTCGCCATCTTGGTTCATTTCAAAATCTATGCGCAAACGCTCATTTATACCCAGTTTTTTCTTGCTGACTTTAGCTTCAAACTTTACTTGTGCAGAAACAAAACTTGTAGCAAGTATTAGGACTAGAATTGATATGTATTTTGTAAGTTTCATTTTTATAATAAAGCACTTCGACTGGGCTCGGTGTGACAATTCATTTAATTTTGAATTCTTATAGGCTCTGGGAACTTATTATTGCGACTGAATACTGAATTTACCAGTCCTTTTCTGTTTTTACCTTAGCACCCTTTTGCTTTTCAGCATTTATTTTTTCTTGAACTTTTTGTTCTTGATTCTGCATCGCATCTAAAATATTCTTTATCTGTTGCGGAGACATTTGTCCTGGTTTGGGTTTAGGCTTCTGGTTTTGATCTTTCTTGTCTTTATCACCTTTACCATCATCATCTTTATCGTCTTTAGGCTTTCCTTTTTCATCTTCTTCCTTGTCACCATCTTTCTTATCCTTATCGCCTTCGTCCTTTTTCTCTTTATCGTCCTTATTTTCGTCTTCTTTCTTTTGCTCGTCTTCCTTATCTTTTTCCTCTTCTTTGTCTTTATCCTCTTTATCGTCTTCGCCACCACCATCTTTTTGTTGCTCAGCACATTCTTTAGCTAGGGCAAAATTATAGCGTGTTTCCTCATCATTTGGGTTGTTTCTCAGTGCACTTTTAAAGGCTTCAACAGCCTCTTTACATAATTTATTTTGCATTAAAATATTACCAATGTTATGAAATGCTCTGTGCTTTTCGTCTTTAGTTATAGCATTCTTTGCCGCTTCTTTACTTCTAAATAAAGCTTCGTCATAACTACCATTATTATAGTAAGAATGTGCTAAATTATAAGCACCCACTGATTTACTAGGTGCTTCGGAAATGGCTTTTCTATATTCCATTTCAGCTTCTGCGTAATTGTCTTCATTAAGCAACTCATTTGCTTTATAGACTAAATTAGTAGCGGTCTTCTCCGCTTTTAATTGTGCTTTATTCTCTTCTTGCGAAAATCCTAAAAACCCAGTTAATATCGTAATAAGTAATGTATAAAACTTCATATTGATTACACTTTAATTTAAAGGTAACGAACCCTTTTTTCTTCAAGCGTTAAAGAAAGTTTAAAAATTCTCATTAAACAAATTCAACTTCTTAAGCCATGCCGTTTTACGTTCTAAGAAGAATATATCTAAAAACAATAATAAAATTCCTAAACCCAAAAACCATTGAAATTGATCCTTAAAATCCGCGATTTGTTTAGATTCAAATTCCTTCTTATCCATTTTATTTAGCACTTCTTTAATAGTGTCTACAACTTCAGCTGTATTGCTTCCATTTATGTAAACTCCATTGGTTTCCTCTGCAATCGCTTTTAAAGTCGTTTCATCTAAACGCGTAATTACAGTTTCTCCTTGATTGTCCTTTTTATAATTTAATATCACGCCATTGCGCTTTATTGGGATTGGACCACCTTTAGCATTTCCAACACCTACGGTTAATATTCTAATCCCTTCTTCGCTGGCTTCTTCTGCGATATCGACCGCTTCTCCACCATGATCTTCACCATCTGAAATGATAATGAGTATTCTATTGGTTTGTTCTTCATCATCATAATAGGTTTTTGCAAGTTCAATAGCCTCATGAATTGCTGTACCTTGTGAGGACAACATATCTGTATTCATATTTTGTAAAAACATTTTGGCCGAGGCATAATCCGTTGTAATTGGTAATTGCGGAAAGGCTTTACCTGCATAAGCGATAATACCAACACGATCACTCGCTAAACTATTGATAATTTGAGTCACCAATTGTTTTGACTTTTCTAGTCGATTGGGAGCAATGTCTTCAGCAAGCATACTTTTAGAAACATCTACCGCAAAGACAATATCAACGCCTTGGCTGCGAACTGTTTCGAGTTTTGTACCAATTTTTGGATTAACTAGGGCAAGTGATAAACATGCAAATGCACCACAAAGCACTAAAACTTTTAATATGCTTTTAAAAAGAGATTGATTGGGGCTTAAGCGTTCTAATAAGCCACTATCCGCAAACTTTTTTTGTGCAGAGCGTTTCCATATTTGAAGTACTATGAACAACAAAATGATTACCGGTATAACCAGTAACGTCCAAAACCATATTTTTTCATCGAGTCTAAACAAAGCTTCTAAATATTGTATTTCTTAATAGTAATTCCATTAGTAAAAGTAAACCTGCTAGGAGTATTAACGGTCGGTACTTTTCGTCATAATTGTAATACTTCTTTTCCTCAACTTCTGTTTTTTCGAGCTTATTGATTTCTTTGTAAATCTCCGCTAACTTTTCGTTATTGGTTGCTCTAAAATATTTCCCACCTGTAACATCAGCAATTTCTTCAAGTAACTTTTCATCAATTTCTACTTGCTGACGACCGTATCTAAAGGTTCCATTAGGATTTATAGCAATCGGAGACAAGGCCATCCCATTAGTCCCCAATCCTATAGTGTAAACTTTGATACCATATTCTACAGCAAGTTCACTAGCTATTTTAGGATCAATAAAACCTGAATTGTTAACACCATCTGTAAGCAAGATAATCACTTTACTTTTAGCTCTACTATCTTTTAAACGGTTTACAGAAGTTGCCAATCCCATTCCAATGGCAGTACCACCCTCAATAATAGTGTTATATTTTATATCTCTAAGCGATCTTTGTACGATAGATTTATCGCTTGTAATTGGTGTTTTTGTGTATGCTTCACCAGCATATTCTACCAAACCAATACGATCATTTGGGCGACCATCGATAAAATTCGCAGCGACTTCTTTTAAAGCTTCAAGTCGATTTGGTCGTAGATCTTTTGCCAACATACTTGCCGAAACGTCAATTGACATAACGATATCTATACCTCGAGTTGTCTTCGTTTTTGTAGAGACATCTACTGTTCTTGGTCTGGCTAGTGCCATAATTAATAATCCCAAAGCAATTAGTCGTAAAGCAAAAAGCAAGTGTCTTAATTTAGACCAAACTGACGCCGAAGTTTTAAATCCTTCGATACTGGATATTCTTAACTCAGCTGTTTGTTTATTAAGCTTAAAGACATACCATAGCAACGCCATTGGAAGTAGCAATAACAACCAGAATAATTCTTTATTTAGAAATTCTATATTTTCAAACATCATTCCTCATCTTCGACGACTTCGTCTGGTTTAAGTTCAATTGAATCTATAATACGCTGTACCATTTCATCTGCATAATCATCATCCTGTGGCCAGGTTAAAATAACCTGTTGTAATACATTTTCATTTGAAAATATGAATAATGCATATTCAGTAGTCATTACATGATCCGTGTTTGGCACTTTAATATTTAAGGTTCCAAAAGTCTTTAGTCCTTCTGCAGCATTAGGTGTCGCAAATTTTTCCCTTTTCACTGTAATATCAGTTGCACCCTTAGATTCGAAACCTTTAATGCTTCCCTCTGAAATCTCTAATAAATCAAACGTAGGCTTTTTTGTCTCCTCCGTTTGTGCATCTTGTTTTGGCACCTTAAGTGTTGTTGTATTCACGGTAACACTAAAAAGGTCTAAGAACGTACCATACATAAAAGTTGTCATGGTCATTTGCTCTTTAGAACCTTCAGATAAAGAAGAGTCTATACGCTTTAAAACTCTTGGAGTCTCAATAAAAACAGGAGGGAAACCATAAGCACTTTCTACCCAATCCCCTTCTAGTAATTCTTTACTTTCATGACCAATAATGGTATCTTTCATAAAGCCAAACCCATATTTCAATCCGAAGCCAACAAATGTGGCGATAACTAAGAACACTGCTATGGCAACCGTTAAAATTCTCTTTTGACGTCTCTTCTTGCGTTCTTGTGCGTCTTTGTATTGCTGATTTAGTAATTTTTCTTCTTCAGTTGGTTCAGGCAAGCTTTCCTTAACATGATCTATTTCCTTATCTATGGTCGCCTTATCCATTTCAGCAAGAGCAGTATCTGGAGCAGACTTTGCAAACTTTACCAAATCTGCACGATTCAAAATAGATTCAAGATTTTTTATAGTGTCTTTAGAAAGATCAATTTGATTTCCATCTTTTAATAAATTCAACCGATTCACTAATTCAGCTGTCGTACTTTCTAATGCGCGATCATATACTTTTTCATCTAAATACTTTCTAATGATAAAGGTCAGTTCCGAGTAATAGTCCTTTACCTCTGCTCGCATTAAATACTGACTTTCCTCTAATTTTATTAAGGCTAATTTCGCACGGTCATAAGGCGGCAATAGGGCAATTTCCTCTTCGGCTGTCAAAGGTTTTTTTCTCCAAATAAGCCAATAAAGTAAAAAGGCAATAAAGGCTATTGCTAATACTATTCCCAATAGCCATATCCACCAGTCGCCTCCACTTTTTTCAACTTCAATGATAGGTTTAATATCGTAAAGCTTCTGTTTTAGAGTATCTACTACTATGGTGTTGACATTTACGCGCAGTGAATCTGTGAAGAACGTTTTGTCTCCGATGATTATTTTTTGTCTTGGAATGGTATATGAACCCGAATCGAATTGTGTGAGTTTGTAAATTCTCGACAATAAAAACTTAGCATCCTTCTTTGTGGTATCTATTTTTAGGGCTTCAACAGCTTCTAAAGGCATAAAGGTTTGACCTTCTGGGAATATAACTAAGGCAGATGAATCAGCTTCAACTTTAATCTTATAATTGATTTGTTCACCAATTCTGATTTTAGTGCTGTCAATTTCGGAAGTGACTTGAGCGAAGGTGGAAAAAGAGCATAAAAAAAAGAGCATAGAACATAGACCGAAGACGGATGACCGAAGACGGATGCTTAAAATCCTATTATTCTTAAATCTAAAATCGTATGTCATAAATCTAAAATCCGTTTACCCTCTTTGTTTAAAATAACCTAATAACTTCTTCACATAACTTTCATCTACACGACAGTCAATAGTACCCGCTCCAGATTTTGTAAATGTATCCTTAAAATAATTGACTTTTTCGTTGTAAAACTTGCTGTAATTCTGTCTTACTTTTTTCGATGCTGTATTGACCAATAGTAGCTCACCGGTTTCTTCATCTTCCATCTGTACCATACCCAAATTTGGAATCGCTTCCTCGTGTTTATCGTAAACCCTTATACCTGTAATGTCGTGTCTGCCAGCCGCTATCTTTAGATTCTGCTTGTAATCGTCTGCAATAAAATCAGACAGCACAAAAACGATGGCTTTCTTTTTCATCACATTAGATAGAAATTTCAATGCTTCTGCGACGTTGGTGTTTTTACTTTTAGGTTTGAATTCTAATAACTCTCTAATAATTCTAAGGACGTGTGAACGTCCTTTTTTTGGTGGAATGTATAGTTCTATTTCATCCGAAAACAAAATCAATCCAATTTTATCATTGTTCTGAGTTGCTGAAAACGCCAATGTTGCGGAAATCTCGGTAACGATTTCATCTTTAAACTGATTCTTAGTCCCAAAGAGCTTACTACCCGAAACATCTGCCATGAGCATCATGGTCAACTCGCGTTCTTCTTCAAAAACTTTGATGTATGGCTCTCTAAAACGTGCCGTGACATTCCAATCTATATTTCTTACGTCATCACCATATTGGTATTGACGGACTTCAGAAAAAGTCATACCACGCCCTTTAAAGGTCGAGTGGTATTCACCTCCAAATATGTGATCAGACAAACGCCGTGTCTTAATCTCTATTTTTCGTACTTTTTTTAGAAGTTCTTTAGTATCCATTGTTTCAGTTAACCGTTGACAGTCGGAGTTTTCAGTAAGTATTATTCAGCATCTCGCAGACATTTAACTGCCTACTGTGACTGAATACTGTGAACTCATTTATGGTACTTCGATTTGGTTTATAATCTTATTGATAATATCGACTGAAGTGACATTCTCAGCTTCAGCTTCGTAAGTAATACCAATTCTGTGACGTAAAACATCGTGCACTACAGCTCTGACATCTTCAGGTATTACGTAACCTCTTCTTTTGATGAAGGCATAGCATTTTGCTGCTGTAGCTAAGTTAATACTTCCACGGGGTGAAGCTCCAAAAGAGATTAAAGCTTTTAAATCCCCTAGTTTATATTTTTCAGGATAACGCGTAGCAAAAATAATATCTAGAATATATTTTTCAATTTTTTCATCCATATATACCTCACGAACCGCTTCTTGAGCGCTCAAAATCTGAGCTATTGAAACTACAGGATTCACTTTGTCGTAAGCGCCTTTTAGATTCGCTCTCATAATCATTTGCTCATCGTTAATATTTGGATAATCAATAACCGTCTTCAGCATAAAACGATCTATCTGAGCTTCTGGCAAAGGATAGGTTCCTTCTTGCTCAATTGGGTTTTGTGTTGCCATTACTAGGAAGGGTTTATCTAAGATAAACGTTTCGTCACCTATTGTCACTTGCTTCTCTTGCATAGCCTCTAATAAAGCCGATTGTACCTTAGCAGGTGCTCTGTTAATCTCATCTGCTAAAACGAAATTAGCGAAAATAGGACCTTTTTTAATGGTAAAGTCATTCTCCTTAATATTGAAAATCAATGTACCAACAACATCTGCTGGCAATAAATCTGGTGTAAATTGAATTCTACTGAAGTCTGCAGCTACAGCCTTAGAGAGTGTATTAATAGCTAACGTTTTAGCTAATCCAGGCACACCCTCTAATAGGATATGACCTTGACCAAGCAATCCAATTAGCAGGCGTTCTATCATGTGCTTTTGACCCACAATAACCTTATTCATTTCTAGGACTAACAAGTCCACAAATGCACTTTCTTTTTCTATTTTTTCATTAATTGACTTAATGTCAATAGTACTCGTTTCTTCCATGTTTATTCTTTTTAAGAGCTAAACTATTTTTAGTCATTTTTAAGAAGATGCAAAATGTTGAAATTATTCGTTAGTTGCTGTTAACAATTGGTTAAAAAAAGCGACAACCCTAAGATTACCGCTTTTTGAAAAACCTCTTTTTTATACTTTTAATCTATTCCACTAAGGTAATTGCTTCTAATGTGTTCACAGATCCTACTGAAATCTCAACATTTTCAATAATTATAACTTGATATTGTGGTATTGCATCAGGATCTGGAGTTACAATAACTGAATAAATTCCGGCTGGCAAACCTGGGATTTCAAAATTACCATCAGCATCGATAAATGTCGACGCAGTTATACCTTGTCCATTATCTACAGAAACCTCTACAGCAACGTCTGTATTGGTGACCATACCCGCTAACGTTCCTGAATTCACTTCTAAACTAGCTCTTAAAACTGGCTTTAAATTAATATTACCAGAGTTTCCTGCCATAACTATAGATTCGTCAACATCAAAATCTAAAATAAAATCATAGTTAAATCCAGCAAGAATTGGTTGATTAATCATAACCTTCAGTCCAGACTGTTGCGCACTAGGAGTATTTAAAGGACGTGCTTCTGTTTCGCCTTCTAAAACAACAGAATTAGCATCTCCTAAAATTAACCTGATTTGTTTTATTGTGCCTGTTTCAATCTCTTCATTATCTACTAATTGCAAACTAACACCGCCTGTAAGCTCTAATAAGTCGTAAATTCCTGGTTCTATAACTCCTATAGATCCCCAGCCTTCATCATCATAATCATTAGAATTATCATTTTCATACTTTACCTTAACATCTATAATTTCAATATAAACATTTTGATAATCTCCTGGCTCGTCGACAAGTTTTACTGACATTTTTGCCATTTCGGTATTATTTGAGCTGTCTGAATCACCACAAGATAATACGAGCAGTAATAAAATAATTGAAGTCATGTGTTTTAAAAATTTCATGCTTTATATATTTTAAGGTGTGTTATTATATACGTGTACTATTGTAGCTTCGGACTATGTAATATAACGTCTATTTAAAAAACGCTCTTAACAATTGGTAAAAAAAAAAGCAATACCGAAGTAATGCTTTATTATGTTTCAGAACAGGCCAAAGCGCGTTCTATTAATCATGGATTAAAATAATTAATATTGAATTTGACGTATTTCTGTATAAATTTTTGGGTTTAAAACCATCATATTTTCATCTTCATTAAAACTTACCGATTTATCGATATCAATTTCTATCACAAAGTCGTAGAAACGATCTTTAACTAATTCTGTTCTTAACAAATTTGAAGGAGATGCATTACCTAAATTTGAGACATCTAAACGATGTAGGGTATCCTCTAAATCTATAAAGTTATTATCACCAAGAACTAATCTAATTTCGTATATATAACCTGACCCTATTTTTAAATTATCTACCAATAAGAGTTCTGAGTCCTCTCTTAAATCGCAAGCATTGTAAGTTCCTTTGTTAATAGCACTTAGGCTTAGCCATGCGTTAGATGTATTGTCCTTATCTTTTATTCTCAATTGAACATCTTCAATTTCTATATAAACTTTATCAAGCTCACCTGTTGAACTTCTCAGTTTTACAGAAACAGCTGAAAGATTACTGTCTGCATTAATATCATCTTTGGTGCAACTTGAAAAGCAAACTAAAATGGATAAAGTGAAAAAGATTGATTTTATAGGTTGTAAAATTTTCATAATTTGGGGTTATCTAATAATTACAGTCCAATAATACTATAATCCTTATGTTTTGACTATTTTTATACATCAAGTGCAAAAAAATCCATATAACCTGAAAAAATAGTGACATATTCTCGATTAATAGCAGGTACGATGACCTGGGGAAACTGGGGGAAACAGCTCTCAAAAAAAGAAATGGCTGCTTTGATGCACCATTGTATCTCTCATAATATCACAACCTTTGATCATGCAGATATTTATGGTGCTTACACGACAGAAGCTGAATTCGGAAAGGCTTTCCTTGATTCTGGAATAAAGCGTGAAGACATTCAACTGATTTCAAAATGTGGTATTCAAGATATGTGTGATAATCGTAGTAATACTGTTAAACATTATAATTACAGCAAAGACTATATCATATGGTCTGTAGAAGAATCGTTAAAAAACCTCAACACAGACTATCTGGATTTATTGTTATTGCATAGACCTAGCCCTTTAATGGCAGCTGATGAGATTGCAGAAGCTATTACCATTTTAAAAAAAGATGGAAAGATTAAGGACTTTGGTGTCTCTAATTTTACTCCAGCTCAAATGGACCTGATTGGTTGGCGCATAGATATTGATGTTAATCAGATTGAGTTTTCGTTAACACAACATACTGCGATGCATGATGGCACCTTAGATTACATGACCACTACTGGCATAAAACCTATGGCTTGGTCGCCTTTAGGATCTGTGTTTAGAGAAGATAATGACCAGACTCGACGCATTCACAAACAACTTGGAGAATTAAGGGATAAATACAACGCTATTGAAGATCAATTACTATTAGCTTGGATTTTAAAACATCCTTCTGGTATGCATCCCGTGGTTGGCACAACCAATACTGATCGTTTACAACTAGCGGTTGAAGCCACAAAGATAAACCTAGAATTAGAAGATTGGTTTTTAATTTTATCGGCTAGTCAAGGACATAGCGTGCCTTAATTCAGATTGTGGTGGTAAGTCACAATTTACAGATATTAAATAAGCAGGTTAGATTTTATAAATAATACTCTTGCCTTCTTGGGTATAATAGAACTATGAAAAAAACAGCATTAATAACAGGCGCAACAAGTGGTATAGGTAGAGCTACAGCTCATGAGTTTGCTAAACATGGTATTAATTTGATATTGTGTGGTCGCAGACAACAGCGACTCGATAGCATTAAAAAAGCATTGTCGAAAGAAACAGAGGTCTATACTTTAAATTTTGATGTGCGTGATAAAGAAAAAACACGCGAAGCTATTGCCTCATTACCTAAAGCATTTCAACAAATAGATATTTTAATTAATAACGCAGGCAATGCACATGGCGCAGACCCAATACAAAATGGTAATTTAGATGATTGGGATGCGATGATAGATATCAATGTTAAAGGCTTACTTTATGTGAGTAAAGCAATAATCCCTGGAATGACAGAACGCCAATCTGGCCACATTATTAATATTGGTTCCTCTGCTGGAAAAGAAGTGTATCCCAAAGGGAATGTGTATTGCGCGAGCAAACATGCCGTTATAGCGATTACCGAAGGCATGCGTATTGATTTAAATCCATTCGGCATAAAAGTAGGTGCTATTAATCCTGGCCTAGTAGAAACAGAATTTGCCACAGTTCGACATAAAGGGGATAGCAATGCTAACGCTATTTATAAAGGCTTTAAAGCTTTGCAAGCAGCCGATATCGCTGACGTTATTTATTTTGTAGTGTCAAGACCTGCTCATGTTAATATTGCTGATGTACTTATGTTTTGTGTTGCACAGGCAAATGCAACAATTGTGAATAAATCAGAATGATTGCTGAATTGAAATCGAATTGGATAGAACTATCTTCGAATTATTATAAAGACAAATCAAATATTGAATCGTTTTTTGGAAGACATCCTAAAAACAATATTCAAGTAAAAATAGACATTATCGATTTTTAATGAAAAAAGGATAAAAAAGCTTCAAAATTTAATTTTATCAACGAAAAAACATCAATTGATATGAACTAAAAATTACAAGAATGCTTATCTTTTGAATTTAAGTTTATCAATTTCAGGAATTGATTGGAGCACATATAAAAACTATATTCAGAATATGAGATAGGAGTTTAATCTATCCTAATTTCATACCTAATCTAGGAAGAAAAAAAGTACCTAATCATTTTCTTGAAATAGAGACCTTATATTTTACCGAAACTTTTAGGAATCAATACGAAGAACGAGAAAATTTAACAAAACAAATTCATTTTCTTTAAACACTAAGATTTCTGCTCTCGCAAGAGTTGTATTATGATTAACAAAAGACTTCTCATAAAAAACTTACTAGCTCACAACGATGAGAACAGTTTCTATGACAAAAAACGAAAGATTGATATTGGGTTTAAAGAAGGTAAAGCAAAGTTTCTAAAACATATCTGTGCACTTTCTAATAGTAATCCTAAAAACAATTCATTTATTGTTATTGGTGTTGAGGATGAAGACAACAAAGTTATTGGTGTCGATTTTTTTGACGACAGTAAAATTCAGAATCTTATCAATGCGTATCTCAGCAATCCACCAATTGTTCAGTACGAAAATATTCCGTTTCCACATTTACCAGATGATAAGGTTGTCGGTTTAGTAACCATAAGACCTATTGATAACATTACTTCGCTTAGAAAAAACATCTGGAAATATTATGGTGGCGCTGTTTTCTTTAGAGATGGCAGTATGAGTATGCCGAAGGTTTTTGATATTGTCATTAAAGACATTAATTCTAAGATTGTATCTGCTATTGAAAAACATGCGCAGAATAATATTGAACTCACACTAGATGGTGTGTTTGATTTTATGAATAAACGGCAAGATTATAATCCGCAATACAGAGTCTTTAAAGAATACTTTGTCTTGTGTTGGTCTGGTGATAAAAAACAAGTAAAAAATGAAACCTTCTTTTCTAGAGTCGATATTGAACTGATTAACGAGCGGGTGCGTTTGTTTTATTCGGCATTGGATGAGGTTTCTATTTCTTATTCGGAAGACACCTTTAAAATTATTGAATATGTGAGGCTTGGTCTTCAGCAATCGTATAAATATTATAAGCTTGAAAAAAAAACGATTAATTTTGATAATAATGCTAACTATTCCATAGAATCCAATTTAATTTTTGAGCCTCCTCAATTTGATAAAAAAGTGTTATATCATATATACAACACCAACAATATGATTTTAGAAAAGCTCGAAAAAAATAGGTCACTTGTAGCACATGAAATTAAAGATCTGCACAATCTTGCTGCCAGCTACTTAATATGTTATCTCAATGGTTTTGATGATGCTTTACCAAAACTCGAATATGCCAAACCTTATATTAAAAAGTATGATTCTGCTTTATATAACTCCTATAAAGAAACTATTAGAATATTAAGAAAAGTGAAATACAGCTAGTTTACAGCATATTATAGAGATTTTAAGCTTATTTTTTTACAGCTTATCGGATTGTATATCAAAACACTACAGATTATACATTTTTTTTAACCATTCATCATAAATTTTGTGGACGATAGAAATTTATCTAGATATTTGTAATGCTATTAATCAATTATATAACCTTGTTTCAATCGATTAGCGTCGAATCTGAAACAAGGTTTTTTTGTTAAATGAAGTTCAGCGTTTTAGGATTTGATTGAATAATACCCTCTGGAGAGACTTTCATCCATTTTGATAAAATAGTTGCATAAATTGACCTAAAATCGATTTCATACTTTAAATCGCCATTAGTATCTAAATCATCTAAGCTTGCTAAGTTATTATAGAAACCGGCTTTCTTTAGATTTTTACCTATTATAAATACATTGTTTGCAGCACCATGGTCTGTGCCATTTGCTGCGTTTTGTTTCACACGTCTTCCAAATTCAGAAAAGGTCAAAATCAAAGTATCCTCAAACGTTTTATTCTGCTTTAAATCCTTTACAAATGCTGAAACACTGGTAGCATATTGCGACAATAACTGCTTTTGTTTATAAGACTGATTTGCATGCGTGTCAAATCCATTTAAAGAGGTATAAAATACTTTAGTATCTAAACCCGAATTGATAAACTGTGCTACATTTTTAAGCTGTTTTGCAAATTTGTTTTGCGGATATTCCTCTTGTGATAGTTTTACCTTTGTATTTTCATAAATATAGTTCGCAGAAGACTTGGCTTCAATCATCGTTTGGTATAAATAACCTAAATTATGTTCACTTAAATGTGCATCGTTATAATGATTGATTACATTCTTAAAATAAGGGTCTTTAGACGTATTATGCAAAACTTTATAATCACTTGTTGCGATGCCATTAAAGTGCTCGCCTTTCATGGCTAAACTTAATTGCTCATCCATCTCAATAGCGTTGTATGGTTTTTCACCATGTGCATCTAGATAACGTCCTAACCAACCACTTTGCAAATATTCATTTGAGCCACTTGCGGTTTGCCAAATATCCATAGATCTAAAATGAGATCGTACAGGATTTGGGTAGCCGACATTATTAATAATTGAGAGTTCCCCATTATCAAACAACGCTCTTAAAGGTGCCAGACTTGGGTGAAAACCCAAATCGTCATTAAGCTTTATAATGTCCTTAGTAATTGCCAATCGTGGTCTGGCATTATAATACAGATCGTTATTATGCGGAATTATGGTATTTAAGCCATCGTTACCTCCTGCAAGTTGAATGATCACTAAACGCTTATAACCTAGATTTTCCGTTGCAACAGATTCAAACGCCTTTACAAAACTAGGAACAAAGCATAAGCTACTTGCTAATGCCGAGTTTTTAATAAATTTACGTCTGTCCATAATTAACACATTTGATATTCTGGTAAAGACATTAACTGAATGCAATACTCCTTTTTCGATATTTTATTCAGTGTTTCTAGATAGTCTTCTGTACCGTTATTTAGGATCCCTTGTATAATATATGATTCAAGATTTTCAGTTTTAATCGATTTGAAATTTTCAGCAAATGTTTTCCAATCTGGTAACGTTTTAAAGGGTGATTTGCTCTTGTTTTGCTTCACATATTTTTTTTTAAAACGATCACTAAAATCACCCTGTTCTTTTAAAGAAATCATGGCATTATTGAGCATCATAGAAGGCAGTTTTAACCGCACCATTATGGTGTTTGCATCTATCCATCCTTTATCTCCTTTCCAGCCTGCCACATTTGGTGGATCTAATAAGATTTGCCCTAATAATTTCTGAATTTTTATGAGGTCGCGTTCTCTTTCAAATTTAATAGGCACCGTGTTTGCTATTCCCACCAAATACTCTATTGGAGATTTTATTTTAGCACCTATGTGTTCTTCATCATAAAACCAATCCGCCATAAACACAAAACGCATTAGGTTTTCGATATTATAATCTTTATAAAACACATCAGTCATCGCATTGATGTGTTCTTTATTCGGTTTTGGGTTTACAAAATAACGATAGATTTTGTCAGAAATAAAACGCGCACATTGCTTATCTTCTAATATAATATCGATAATATCGTCACCATCATATTTCCCTATGCTATTAAAGAATATTTTATTTTCGGTATCGTGTTGCAACTCTTTAAAGATAAAATACCCTTCAAAATCGTGATTATAGCCCGTAAATGCTCTTGCACTTTCTTTTATATCTTTTTCTGAATATTGCCCTTCGCCTAAAGTGAATAACTCCATTAATTCTCGTGCAAAATTCTCATTGGGCCGATTCTTTCTGTTTTGTTTTCCGTTTAAATATCTAAGCATTGCTGCTTCTTTAGAAATCTCTTTTACGAAGTCTCTAAAATCTCCCAATGCAAAATACCGAAGTGTATTATTGTATTGCTCCGCATACAAAGGATTTCGGTCTCTACACACAAAATGATTAGCCCAAAACAGTGTCATACGTTCTCGTAGTAATTCCTTTGGATCTATTAATCTATTAACCCAGGCTTGATTAAGGTCCAAAATTTTCGACCTTCCTTTATCACTGATATCCTTTGCTAATTCCGGATAGTTTTTAAGGTCTATTGGTCTAACGCCGTCTAAATAGGATAAGTCTATACGCAATGGCGAACTCGTCTTAGAATTTTCAAAAAGTTTATTAACAACAATTCCTCTATCTTTACTACTGGACACTAGCGCATTAGGATTTAATCCAAATCCTGCGCGCCAATATAAATGTTGAAGTTCTTTTTCGTTCATTATGCTAATTAGACTCAAAAGATAGTCAATAGTTTAATAACTCTAAAAACTATTCATTTACAAATTTTGATAGTATTAGAAATAACCTTGGCAAAAACTATTTGAAATAGGACCTAAACGCTGTTTTTGTTTCATAAAAAAACCGTTTCAATCCTGATAGTTATCAAGAGAAACGGTTTTAAATCTATACTATTTTATATAGTCCTATAAGTCAAACTTAATTCCTTGCGCTAAAGGCAATTCATCAGAATAGTTTACGGTATTCGTTTGTCTTCTCATATACACTTTCCATGCATCAGAACCAGACTCACGTCCACCACCTGTTTCTTTTTCACCACCAAAGGCGCCACCAATCTCAGCACCAGACGTTCCTATATTAACATTAGCAATTCCACAGTCTGAACCTGCGTAAGACAAGAATTTCTCTGCTTCCTTTAATTCGTTGGTCATAATAGCAGAAGACAAGCCTTGTACTACACCATTTTGTTGGGCAATCGCATTTTCGATGTCTCCAGAATATTTCATTATGTATAAAATTGGAGCAAAGGTTTCGTGTTGTACGATCTCAAAATGATTTTCAGCTTCAATAATAGCTGGTTTAACGTAACAACCACTTTCGTAACCTTCACCTTCTAAAACGCCACCTTCAACCAATACGTTGCCACCTTCAGCTTTTGCTTTTTCAATAGCCGCTAAATAGGTGTTTACTGATTCTTTATCAATTAAGGGTCCGATATGATTTGTTTCGTCCAAAGGATTACCAATAGTTAATTGACCATATGCGCCAACAATAGCGTCTCTAACTTTATTGTAAACTGATTCGTGAATAATTAATCGTCTAGTAGACGTACAACGTTGCCCACAAGTACCAACAGCACCAAATACAGCACCAGGAACTACTACTTTTAAATCCGCAGTTGGTGTAATAATAATGGCGTTGTTTCCGCCTAACTCTAATAAAGATTTACCAAAACGCTCAGCAACAGTTGCACCAACTATGCGTCCCATTCGTGTTGAACCCGTTGCAGAAACTAAAGGGATCCTAGAATCTGTAGTCATCATTTCCCCTACTTTATAATCACCATTGATGATACAAGAAATACCTTCTGGTAAGTTATTGTCTTTTAAAATTTCTGCAATAATATTTTGACAAGCAATTGAGCATAAAGGCGCTTTTTCAGAACCTTTCCAAACACATACATCTCCACAAATCCAAGCTAAAGATGTATTCCAAGCCCAAACTGCAACCGGAAAATTAAAAGCAGAGATAATACCAACCACACCAATTGGGTGCCATTGCTCTCTCATCACATGAAATGGCCGTTCTGATGGAATTACTTGTCCATTTAACTGTCTAGATAAGCCCACTGCAAAATCACAGATATCAATCATTTCCTGTACTTCACCATAACCTTCTTGCAAAGATTTACCCATCTCGTAAGACACGAGTTTACCTAAAGGCTCTTTTAGGTCTCTTAATCTGTTTCCAAATTGACGTACAATCTCACCGCGCAATGGTGCTGGCTTATCTCTCCAAGACATAAATGCGCTAGTTGCCGCATCCATTACTTTATCGTAATCTGCTCTTGTCGTAGATTTTACTTTACCAATTAATTTACCATCTACTGGAGAATATGATTCTATAATATCTCCATTAGAAAAATTATTTGACCCTGTTGAAGTGCCTTCATTTAAGTCTTTAACGCCTAACTGATGTAAAGCCTCTTTTATTCCGAAATCGGTAGCAACTGCTTCCATATATGCTTGTTTTTTATGAAATATTAAATTATCATGCAAAGTTACTAATAAAAAGCCAATTTTGATTAAGGCTTGACCGCTAAAAAATGTAACTTTAAAATCTAATAAGATTGCTTTTAATTATACTAAACACCTCATCTAAATTACCACTAGCGACTAACAAGAATAAAAATAATTAATCTGTTGCCTTTTTTGTAGTGTTAATCTGTTACAAATTAATTTCTTATAAATTCAAATAGTTAACCAACCTCAACGACTACCATCAACCTAATTTACTTTCAACCAAAAGAAAGTAAATGATTCTATTTTTTCGCCGATTACGGCAACAACTTCTCTCCGAGAACAAATTTTCGAAGTCCCTTCTTTATGCCATTGAGGAAATTATACTTGTGGTGGTTGGAATCATTATTGCCTTACAAATCAACATTTGGAATGAAAACAGAAATCTGTAGATTTGGTATTTTTAGAAACATTAAGAACCGAATTAACTTTGGATACTATAGCATTATCAAAAAGAATATCGGAATATAAATTTAGGACTAAAGAAATCCTTGGATGTATTTAATCTAAAGACACAAATCATACAAAACGAGTATAAGTTAATCTCATATGCTCTAGGTGGTCTTGAAATGCTCACGCCCATCACTAAAAATATTCAAATAAATAATTCGCCATTAACTGATGGAATACTGCTACGTATCGACAATCAACTAAATAAAGAGTCTCCTAATTATCTTGAAATCACTATTTCACAAAACAACATAATAAGTAAATTAGGAGAGTCATTACAAGCGATCGTAATACAGGACCTTTCTTCAAATTTTGATATAATAACTTCAGAAGTGAAGAGACGGTATTATTATTTTGAATTTAATAAAATTAGAGGCAATCGTTTAATAAAAAATGCCTTCGTAAATCAATATTTTATAGACCCATTTATATCAATTCGTCCAAAGACAAAAGGATTTTGCTACCAAATTATTATTAGACATCGATGGCTTTTTAGAAGCTAAAAACTAAACTTAACTATATGATTAAATTCTTCAGACATATTCGTAAATCATATTTTATAGAAAATAAAACGGGAAAATACTTTAAATATGCCATAGGCGAAATTATCCTCGTGGTACTTGGAATTTTGATTGCGTTGCAAATAAATAATTGGAATGAAAGGAAAAAGGAGAGCCTAAAAGAGCAGACTTTTTTGAAAGAAATAAACTTAGATTTTAAATCAAACAAAACACAAATAGACTCTATAATGAGTTATAACAAAGTGAGCTTACATGCTGGTTCTAGATTACTAGAAATTATAAGAACCTTTGACCTAAAAAACCCTCAAAGAAATGACTCAAATACTCATTTGGCAGATAGTATGAAATTTTATAATCGTTTGGTATGGAGAAATAAATCGTTCAACCCTAAAAATGGCGCTGTTGAAGCACTTTTAAATTCATCCTCTTTTGATCTCATTAAAAATGACACCTTAAGGCGGAATTTAATTTCATGGAAAGATATTTTGGGAGATTCTTTAGAAGAGGAGAAGTTTGCAATTAATTTTTTGTTCAATGAATATGGCCCATGGGCAAGAGCAAGTTTTGATCCAGACCTCACTGATGATCCAGAAAACACAAGAGCATTCTTTAGCAAGAGACATCGGAATTTTATAAACCAAAGATCTGGAGATTTGTATAATAATTTAAATACAGTAGACGAAGAAGGCCTGATCGCCATGATTGATAATATTATTAGATTAACTGACCCTAAAATCAATAATTAAATTTTTTAGACATATGTAAGACTCAACCTTAAAGCACCGAATAAAACAGGTAAATACTTCAAATACTCCATTTGAAGATGTCTAATATTTTAAATAAAATAGGCAATGCTCCACATGGTAATAAGGCCTTACAAGAACCCTAAGTATTAGCCTATTCCTCTATTTATAATAGCACAATCCGTGTGCCAATAACTCATGTAACTGCCTGATTATCTATTGAAAACGGATAAATAAGTAGGTTTATTTAGAATAAATACCTAAATTTAACTCTACGCACAAACTTATTAATGCACAACTTTGATTAATCGGAACTCCCTTTATTTTATCATCCTGATTTGTTTTACACTAAATTCATTTGGTCAAAATGGCCAAAGCGTGGAAGAGCTTAAGCGTCTTGTCGCAGAACAAGCAAATGACAGTACAAAAGTGAACACCTTACTCGACATAGCATCTCAGCTTTATGGATCGCAACCCGATTCAACTATCGTATATTCTAGAAAGGCCATTGCTCTTGCCACAGAAATTAATTTTAAGAAAGGCTTGGCGTACGCCCATAAAAACATGGGTCTTGGCTATTATATGAAGGGAGAATTCTCTGACGTCCTCATTCATTGGGAAAAATCATTAGCCATTTTTGAAGACATCAATGACGAAAGCGGGATCAGTAACCTGCTTAGCAATATAGGAGCCGTTTGGCAAACAAAAGGAGATGACCCTAAGGCTCTAGATTATTTTATAAGGTCTGCTAAGATTGCAGAAAAGATACAAGATTCAACTCGTTTAGGAACGGTTTACTTAAATATTGGCTCCGTTTACTCTAATGAAGAAATAACCTATGACGATGCATTTGAATCCTTCGACAAATCCATGACTATATTTAGTAGTATGGGCTATGACGAAGGTGTTGGGGCAACCGCCATCAATATGGCCGAATTATATTTAAAGAGTGGCAATCCAAAAGCCGCTTTGCCTCATCTCAATGATGCCTTAGAGGCGTATTCGAGATCTGGAAGTAATCTTTCTAATACATATAATGATATGGGCTGGGCCTATAAAGACCTAAAAAGATATCGTCTGGCAAAAGACTATCATCTCAAAGCCATTGAGGCGGCAGACCTCAATGATGCTAAATTAGAAAAAACCAAAGCTCTCATTAGCTTAGGAGAAGTACTTATAGAGCAGAAAGCCTATGCAGAAGCCGTTGATAATCTTAAAAAGGGTCTTAAGATAACTGAAGTTACAGGAGTATACAGGGACAAAAAGGATGCCTATGAAGGACTGGCCCAGGCCTATTCTGGCATGAAGGATTACAAAAGCGCCTATGACTATCAGCAACTTTTTACATCCATTAGCGATACCATTAGGAACGATTCTTATGATGAATCTATAGGCAACATGCGATTCCAGTATGATCTAGAAAACAAGGAACGAGAAATACAACTTCTCAACGTAGATAATGAACTAAAACAAACCCAGAACGAACGTACCACCGCCACGACAAGATTGTTGTACGCACTTGCCGCCCTTCTTTTGGCTATGGTAGGAGGGATTTTTTCACGTTACCGATTCATCCAGAAGTCCAACTCGCTTATTGCTGAAGAGCGAAATAAAAGTGAAAATATCCTTTTAAACATCCTCCCAAAAGAAACAGCCGAAGAACTAAAAAAACATGGCTCTATCAAGGCCAAGTTCTTTAAGGAAGTAACCGTGCTTTTTACTGATTTCAAGCAATTCTCAGTAGTGGCTGAAGGAATTCCGGCTGAGCATCTCGTGCAAAGTTTAGATTATTTTTTCAAAAAATTCGACATCATTACAGAAAAACACCATCTAGAGAAAATCAAAACCATTGGTGATGCTTACATGTGCGCTGGTGGGCTTCCTACTGAAAATAAGACGCATGCAGAGAATGCTTTTACGGCAGCCTTAGAGATCTTGGAGTTCGTAAAGGATACAAAAGATAACCCGCCAAAGGGGATATATCCTTTTGAGGTACGTATTGGTATTAATACGGGTCCAGTTGTGGCAGGCGTTGTTGGTACCAAAAAATTTCAGTATGATATTTGGGGCAATACAGTTAATATAGCCGCTCGTATGGAGAGCAATTCGGAACCGGGTAAAATCAATGTTGCAGAAAACACCTACCAACACTTAAAAGACAAACACCGTTTTACCTATAGAGGCGTGATAGAAGCGAAGAATGAACAATTGCTTAAAATGTATTTTGCCGAAGAAAAAATTAGTGAGATGACCTGATAAAAAACATTAATTTAAATTAATATTGTTATAATTTAGTATTAAATCAAATCGATTTTGGGGATAATCGAGAAAAATAATCATGATAATTGAGAGAACACCATTCTGAGATTCGCAAATACATAACTCTTGAAAATAAAAATACATATCCAGATATCTGTTTCCAAATTCTAGATGAATTTAAAAGCAAATTGGCGCCGTATTTAGTCTACCATTCCTACGAACATATTATCGATGTTGCCAATGTGTGTGACAAATATATCAGGAATTATAGGATAGATGATTCTATGGCAAAACTCATTCGAATCGCTGCCGTTAGTCATGATTTTGGTTATACGGTCTCACCAATAGACCATGAAGAGCACAGCATCACTTTGATAGAGCCAATGCTCAGTCCCATTCTTACAAAAGAAGAAATAGCCCTTGTAAACGGCATGATAAGAGCTACGAAAGTCCCTCAGCAACCAAAGACTTTTTATGATAAAATTCTTGCAGATGCTGACTTGGACTACTTAGGAAGAAACGATTATGATGCACTTAGTGAAAACCTACATCAAGAGTTTTTGCATTTTGGAGTTATTAAGACTGAACGAGAATGGCTGGATTTGCAAATCAATTTTCTCAAAAGCCATAAGTACCATACCCTTTATGCGAAATGGAATCGTCGAAAATTAAAATTGAGAAAACTTAAAGAGCTCAGGGCAAAATAAGTCTACCAAATTAAAAATTACTTTAAACGCTTATAATAATGGCCTTAGCATTAAGGGCATAAATCTGTAAACCCGATCCGTTACAGATTTGTGAACATCCTCGAATTTCTTAGCGGCAATCAAAGAATTCACATAGATCTTGTGCTACATGTTACTCATAAAGTTCTCTTCATTATCCATTAAATTCATAAGATGCATAGAATACTCATGGATTGAGTGCTATTTGTTAGCAACATCGTCACTGAAAAAGGCATTAGCATAAAAATTCAATTCTATCTGCAGTAAAAAGCATTTAATGCTATACTAGAGAAAACATGATTCAAATAATACGCTATCCATAAAGACTTAATTGTTATAGTAATTAAATGTAAAAATAAATATTTAGGTTTTTATTTTTTTTATTTCGCTGATAAGCAGTATCTTGTAATCAATCTTAGTATTGATTCATAGCACCTCCCCCCTTCTACATTTGACTTAATAAGGCCTATTTACGCTTTTTTAGAAAAGAGTATGGTATTAACTTTAAGTCAAGATCTATGTATTTTACAACAGTACGTGGTACTTTCTTTGCCACAGAACCAATCAATAACATTGTTTTATCAAGTTTATTTTTTCTACTATCTACCATATTGGTATATGGGCAAAACTATACAACCACAGGCCTATCTACTAATTGGGAAAACCCAATAGCCTGGGACTGTTCAGGAGGCTCTTGTAACAATAATCCATTTCCAAACTATGAGGTGGGTAATTCTACCATTACCATCAACCATGATATCGTTTACACTGCCAATAATCCCATTAAGTTAAAGAACAGGGCGAAACTATACATCTTCAATAATGCCAAATTCACGACCATAAGCAATATCAATTTGGACCCTGGTGGCTTATTAGTGGTAGACCAAGGAGAAATTGAAATTGGTCCTGGAGTGCTCAAAAATCAAGGTGATATTCAATTAACCAATGCCCTGATGTTAAAAAATGGTAATTTCATTAATGACTCCGAGTTTTTATTGTCCAATGCATGTGTCCAAATTACAGATGGCAATTTTATAAATAACGGTACAGTATCTGGCCTTGGAAGTATAAAGACCGAAGATGGTAATATCAATAACTCTGGTACTTGGGATGCTAGTGTCATTTATTTTTATAGTGGCAGTGGTAGTGGACTTCCCGGCTCTCCAGGTACTGAAACGGAAGTGGCAGCAGTTTGTGAGTGCATCCTGATTAATTGTGATATTCTCCCTGGTTATCCGCCAAATTCTAAAGTCGATGAAATCATTGGATCGGCCTTAACTTCGCTATCAATTAACTACGATCCTACTGAGCCCACCAATGCCTTTATTTACATCATTAACGAGAATGATGAGGTTCTGATTGAAATAGTAGCGTTTGATACTCAATTCAATCTCGTAGCAGCATTCCTCTTTAACACCTTTGGTATAGATACTGATGATTATATTTCAGATGTTTATGATCCATTAGATGATGAGCGTGTCATTACTGTGTTTTTTCCTATAGCAGACCTAGAAGACCTTAATCCAAGATCAGATATCATTAATCAAGTATATGAAGTTTCACCACCCATTCCTAATACCGGACTCATTGATAGCCAAGGTGATGTCGCTCAAAATTCGGATATCGCAAGACTAGGTTGGAATATTAGTGGTGAAGGTGTTAAAATCGGAGTGATATCGGACAGTTACGACAGAAAATCTGGTGTAATCACTGGTGTGAGTTCTGCCGTGCAAACGGATATCAATAATGGGGACATTCCTGGGGATGAAAATCCAGTAACTGTTGTCCAAGATTACCCTTTTGGTATCGCTAGCGATGAAGGACGCGCTATGCTACAAATAGTGCATGATGTGGCGCCCGATGCTGAGTTATTCTTTAGAACTGGTTTTATCTCAGAAGGCAATATGGCCGCTGGAATCGCCGAACTTGTCGCACTCGGTTGCGATGTCATCGTAGACGATCTTACCTATATGAAGGCGCCCTATTTTAGGGATGGCATTGTAGCAGATGCTATCAATGAAGCCACGGCAAATGGCGTGAGTTATTTTACCTCTGCTGGTAATTTTGGCTCAAGATCCTATCAGTCGACATTTAATGCCTCTGCTTCAAACGAATTGCGTCACGTTTTTGAAGATGGAAATTCCATGCAGAGCTTGTCTTTAGGGGTAGGGTCTTACATTATGGTACTACAATGGGATGATGATTTTTATTCTTTCGGATCAGATACTGGTGCCATGAATGATATGGACATTTACCTCGCTGGTAATGATGGTAATATACTATATGGTTTCAACAGGAACAATACAGGAGCAGACCCCGTAGAAATTATGCCCTTTACGGTCGTTAATCCCACAACTACCAATATCGTCATCGAAAAGGCTTCGGGATCTAGTGCTGCACCAATGTTCAAATATGTTGTTTTCAGAGCTGGTGACAACGGAAATTTTGAAGCTGTTCCACCAGCCAATAGTTCAACCATTGTTGGTCATGCGAATGCAGATGGTGCCATAACGGTTGGCGCTGTGCGTTATGATAACACCCCAAATTATGGTGGAGTTCTTACTGCCCAGCAATCTTCATCTCTAGGAGGTACTACAACTAATGGGCAGTTAAAAAACAAACCAGATATTATGGCGCCTACTGGTGGCGATACCTCAGTGAATTTAGGTGCTCCTTATTTTGATGATGGCAATTCATTCCCTAATTTTTTTGGCACTTCAGCTTCAGCACCTCATGCGGCTGGCGTGGCGGCATTGATTATTGAAGCTAAAACAAAATTTGGTGTTGATGTTTCAAATTCTGATCCAAGTTTAAGTGTTCGCCGTTTACTTACTGATAATGCTATTGATATGGGGCCAGATGGATTTGACACCAAGACAGGTTATGGATTTCTGTCCGCAAATAACGCTATAGGTGCTTTTTCTAATCCATCGCCAAATCTTATTAGTTTCAATCTCGAAAATCTAGATACGTCTGTCAATAATCCAGGTGATGTGGCCTTTGAACTTATCTTAGAAGGAAACTCATTCGACGAATCATCTGTGGTCATTTTTCGTGGCGATGAATTAGAAACCACATTTGTTGATGAAAACACATTGACCGTTACAATACCAGTATTTTTAGGCAATCCACCCATTTACGTATATACTGAACCAGGACCATTGACCAATGGCTCAGATGGTGGCGATTCAGAAGTGTTAACTTTTGATGATCCTGTTATTACAGATGTTCTGGTGCAACCTAATAACGCATCGCGAAGATATGGGGAAGACAATCCTGAATTTTCCTTCACGACCAAGCTTGGCGATACAGAAGACCCTCTTACTCAAGAAGAGTTGGATCTCTTATTGCCTTCAATTTCCATCGCAACGGTTGCGGCTGCCAATTCAAATGTTGGCTTCTATGCTATCGCGTTGAATTTAATAGATGTAAATGTCGGCTTATTGGAATTATACAATTTCATTATTGAACCAGGCGTGCTTAATATAACACCAATGCAAGTGACTATTAAGCCTCAGGCCTTGGATGACATCACCTATGGAGACCCTTTGCCAGAGATCGGTTTTGACTATGTTTTTGGTCATCCAGATGAAACGGAACTTACCATAGATATAGCAGTTGCTAATACTTTTGCGACGAATCATGTCAATGCCCTTTCATTAGTCAATGGTCTTTCTTTGGTGAATGGCCTTTCTTTAGTGAATGGTATTTCCTTAGTGAATAACGAACCAACTATCAATGGTATTTCACTGGTGAATAAAACCTTTTTTGTCTCACAAAGTACTGTTGAGCAGGCAGAGACTGTAGAACAGAATGGTTTCTCACTAGTCAACGGCACTGGCACTGAAAAGCTGGTAAACTTTGGCGCTGACCTCTTTTCTGTTGATGCTATCGCAAATGGCGATTCCTCTTCAATAACGAATGGAATATCCTTGGTTAATGGGTTTTCGCTGGTGAATGGGTTTTCCTTAGTCAATGGTATATCCTTTGTCAATGGCATAAGTCTAGTGAATGGAATTTCTTTAGTTAATGGTATATCATTAGTCAATGGCATATCTTTAGTCAATGGTTTTGCTCTTGTTAACGGTATTTCTTTGGTGAACAGCGAAAGCGATCCAATCTTGGATGCCTTCAAAAAAATTGTCGTGATATTAAATGGAGACGATACATTAAGCGAAGAAACCCCTCCCCCTCCTATTGATGTTAGACCGATTAATGTCATCACTGGAGTAGATGCGGGTACACAATATGTTATTCCTGGTGGTGTATTAGATAATAATTTCGAGATTCAGTACGAACCAACACCTCTCGAGATTTTACCAGCCAGTCTGACCGTTACTACTGAGAATGCTACAACTATTTATGGAGATGACCTCCCCATCTTTACAGGAGTTATATTTGGTTTGCAAAACAATGATGCTGAAGAAGATGTTTCCCCTGATGGAATCACCTACAGTGTGGACTGTACAACTTGTAGCGTGTCTGGAAGTCCATATGCAATTACAGCGTCTATAACCAATAGTTCTTCGAATTATATTATTTCCTTTATTAATGCAGGTAATCTAACAGTCAACCCGTTTAACCTTACCATAACTGTAGATGATGCGATAATAACATACGGCCAGACAGATTTACCTTCGTTCGGCATAAACACAACTCCAGAAGTCTTGCCTTACAACGAGGAAGTTCCTGAAATTTTAGGCGAATTGACATTTACGCCAAGCGACGCCTGTACCACCGATACAGCTATTTCGGTGAGCCCAGAATTACAAGCCGATAATTACACTATTACCTATCAATCTGGGAATTTAACTGTCAATAACGCAGAGCTTCATATCTCAATAGGACCATCCTTTATTTCGGAAGGAGACGCCGTACCAGCAAACTTTGATGTTGTAGCAAACGGCCTGACCTGTAACGATATAGCTCCTTCCATAACTAATTTCATCATCACGGATGTAAACGGTGTGGTTCAAACTGGTAATTTAAATGGCGGAACTTATAATGTATTTGCTGATTTGTCAAACTTATCGGGTTATGATAATTATACCATTTCACAAACAGCAGGGGCGTTATTTGTAAACCCGCTGGTTGGTTGTAACGATCGTATAAAAGCTTCAGACATTTGTCAAAGTCCAGCGACCTTATCTGGTAATCCCAATATAGTAAGTTTACTACGATTTGAATATACCAACAGCTTAGATGTGCCTATATATATTCCTAATGGTCCTAATAATCGCTTAAAAGGAAATGCACAAATCATTGGATCGTCTCCTGAACTATTTTTACCAGGCAGACACACTTTTGATATTTATACCAATGGAGGCCGATTACAATGGGAAGTAATTACACAAGGCTGCACCAGTGCCTCGAAATCAGCTAATGGCTCTAATGCTGACCCCTGTGATGACGCCACTACAGCTCCAATAAGTGCATCCACAATGGAAGCCCCAGTATTCCAGGATCAAAATGAAGGAGAAACTAAATTATACCCAAACCCAGCAACTGATGTCGTCAATCTTTTGACTGCTGAAAAAACAGGCTTAGCAAACCTCACAATTTTCGACCATACAGGTAGAACCTTGTTCAAAAAAGATTATCAACTAAATAAATCATCCAACATTCAGATTGATGTCTCTAATTACAGCCCGGGCATATTGTTTTTCATTTATGAACACAATGGTAAAAGATCCATAGATAAAATAATGAAAAAATAACCATAGGTATAATTCGCCTATTTAAATTAAGGTCTGACCGAAAGTTGTTATAACCTTGGGTCTGACCTTTCCAAATATATTATGTGGTTTAATATGGTCATTCCAATCCTTAAAATCAACTTGTCTGATTTTTAAATTGTGCAGGTTCTACGTCACTATATAGTCTCGAAATTCTCCACGTTCAATACTTCAATATCATAAAACTGTAATTTCTGCCCTAAAACAATCCCAATTTTCGTTACTTGATTTAGCACAATTCTTAACTTTAAGAACAATTTAACAACAGCCAAAAGTCTAAAGGTTTTAAAATTAGCGTACTTATTTAACAAGAATGCACCTACCCTTCTTTATAATCGAAGTTTAGAAACCTTTGAAAATTCAAAATACAAGGCGAGTTTGAGGCCAGAGAAAATTTTAACCGGTAATAACTTTTACGGTTCAGAGGACTAAAAATTTTATAACGAAAAATTCGTTAATAGTTTGGATAATTTTTGAATTTTTTTATTTTATTCAAAGGTTTCTAATACACTAAATACATCAATAAATATGCAGATCAAAAAGCACCTCGTCCTACTCCTTATTCTAATAGTTGCATTTTCTTGTAAAAAAAAGCCAGTTGAAACTGATAATCTCTTTAAGTACAGAGATTATATCAGTTACACCACTTCTGGTGTCGTCTCAGCAACAGCACCCATTAAAATCAATCTTGCTCAAGCCGTTGAAGGTTGGGAAGCAGAACTAGAGTTAGATGTTAATTTAATTAAAACACAACCTCATATACAAGGCACATTAAAAGCACTCAATAAACACACCTTACTTTTTACACCAGACGAACCTTTAGAGCCAGCAACGACTTACAGTGTTACAGTGCAATTGGGTACTATTTATCGAACCATTCCCAAAGCGTTTAAAAACTACACCTTTGAGTTTAAAACCATCACGCCAAGTTTTGACGTCATGACCAATAATCTGCAATCCTATAGCAAAGAATGGCAATACGTATTAGGTCAATTGCGCGCTTCAGATGTGATTTCTTTGGAAGATGCAAAAAAATTAGTGTCAGCCTCACAGAATAAAAAAGACCTGAATTTAGTTTGGCTCGAAATACAAGAACCGTCCAAATATTTTGAATTTAGAATAGACAGCATCAAACGTCAAGTAGAAGACAGTAAAATTGATATAGCTTGGAATGGAAAAGCGATTAAAGCCGAAAACAAAGGCGAGAACTTCATCGACATTCCTGGGAAAAATAACTTTACAATTATTGAAACGCAAGTCATTCAAAATCCTGGGCAATACTTATCCATTAACTTTTCAGACCCTTTAAAAAAGCAACAAAATTTTGCAGGCTTAGTTACCATTCAAAATGTAAAAAACCCAAAATATAGTGTTAATGGCAACGTGTTAGAAGTCTATCCTGACACCAAATTAGTTGGTGCTATTAAAGTAGATGTTTTTACAGGCATTAAAAACACCGATGGCTTCAAACTTAAAAATGCATTCGCACAAACCTTGATTTTTGAAGAACTAAAACCACAAGTAAGGCTAGTGAGTAACGGTTCAATATTACCAAATTCAAAAGATTTAAAATTCAATTTTGAAGCCGTTAATTTGAGTAAAGTCGATGTTAGAATCATCAAAATATTTCAAGACAATATTCTTCAGTTTCTGCAAGAAAATAACATGGACAGCAATTACGATAACTCCATAAAACACGTTGGTCGTCGTATAGCAAAAGAAACGATTACACTTATTCAAGATAAAGATCAAAGTACTGGCAAATGGAAAGCCTACAGCATCGACTTATCTAAATATATAAATGCAGATCCAGGTGCGATTTACAGAGTCGAAGTCGGATTTAAAAAAGACTATTCCTTATACGATTGTTCATCAAATTCGGAAACCACAGACGTCGAAGAAGATGATTATTATGACGACTATTATGAAGAAAATTTTTCAACTTCAGAAGACCTTACTGATGAAGAAGAGGAACTTCGCGAAGAAGCCTACTGGGATAATTTGAGCTACAGTTACAGAAACACAAATTACCGTTATAGAGACAGAGACAATCCTTGTACAGATTCCTATTTTAATTATGGAAACAGAACCGTATCTCAGAATCTAATTAGCTCAGATCTTGGGGTGATCGCAAAGCAAGGCAATGATCATAAATACTTCTTTGCCGTCACTAATATTTTATCTACAGATCCTGAAGCAAGTGCGAAAGTGACTTTGTACAATTACCAGCAACAAGAAATAGCGAATGGAAAGACCAACAAAGATGGCATTATAGAAATCGATGCTAAAAAACGAGCTGGATTTGCCGTTGTTTCAAAAGGAAAGAACATAAGCTATGTCAAGCTTTATGATGGTAATTCTTTATCGCTAAGTAAGTTTGATGTCTCTGGAAATAGATTGCAACGCGGCTTAAAAGGTTACATCTATGGAGAACGTGGCGTTTGGAGGCCAGGAGATAGTTTATTCTTAACCTTTGTACTGAATGATAAAGCAAATAAATTACCAAAGCGTCATCCCGTAAAATTAGAAATCACAGATCCGGTTGGCAAATTAGTGTATAGAAAAGTATCCCTAGATAATATCAATAACTTTTATGTTTTTAGAGTACCAACAGCATCCGATTATAAAACTGGAAACTATAATGCTAAGGTCTCTGTGGGTGGAGCTTCATTCTCAAAAGGGCTGAAAATTGAAACGGTTAAACCTAACCGATTAAAAATAAAAATAGATTTTGTAGACGCCGTTTTAACCAACAACAAATCATTAAAAGGAGACTTAAACGTTGCGTGGTTGCATGGTGCACCTGCAAAGCATTTAAAAGCTGAAATAAAAGTAAAATTTACAACGGCAAACACAAGTTTTAAAGGGTATAAAAACTATGTTTTCAATGATCCAACTAAAAACTTTAGCACAGAAGAAACCAATGTTTTTGAAGGGTATTTAGATGCAGACGGAAACGCTAGTGTTAATTCAGAATTAAACATAGGAAAGAATGCACCTGGCATGCTAACCGCTCAATTCTTAGTGAGAGCTTTTGAAAATGGTGGTGATTTTTCTCTCGATGCCTTCACAATGCCTTATGCTCCGTATGAAAGCTTTGTAGGGTTGCAATCACCTAAAGGTAATAATTATGGGTCCTTCTTTACAGACGAAAATCAGACGTTTGATATTGCTACAGTCACTGTAGAAGGGAAACCAATTCCACGCAAAAATTTAGAAGTAAAAGTCTATAAAATTGAATGGCGTTGGTGGTGGAATTCCTCTTACGACAATCTATCGCGTTACGTTTCGAGTAATTACCACAGACCTGTTCAGCATTTTCTAGTAAATACAGATGCGAAAGGCAAAGCAAATTTTAAAATCAATATTCCGGAAAAGGATCGTGGTCGATATTTAATTCGAGTTCTAGATCCAGTAAGTGGTCATGCCACTGGACGTACAGCATATTTCTATAAAAATTGGTGGTCTAACTCTGCTTCGGGAGATAAAGAAGCGGCAAAAATATTAGTCTTCTCAACAGATAAAGACCAATATAATGTTGGAGATACAGCTAAATTGACTTTCCCATCAGGCAGTGAAGGCAGAGCTTTAGTGAGTATAGAAAACGGTACTGAAGTTTTACAACACCAATGGGTAAAAACCAAGCCAGGCGAAACCACAATTAATATTCCTGTAACTTCAGAAATGGCGCCTAATGTATTCATCAATATTTCACTATTACAACCTCACGCCATCATGTCGAATGATTTACCGATTCGTTTGTATGGGGTGATTCCTATGATGGTTGAGAATCCTGCGACGAAGTTAGAGCCGGTTCTAAATATGCCAGATGCTATTCAACCAGAGCAATCCTACGAAATAAAAGTCTCTGAAAAGAACAATAAAACGATGACGTATACTATTGCTGTAGTAGAAGAAGGGCTTTTAGATTTAACCCGTTTTAAAACACCAAACGCTTGGAATAGTTTCTATGCTCGTGAAGCTTTAGGCGTTAAAACTTGGGATATTTTCGATGATGTTATTGGAGCGTATTCTGGTAGCATTGATCAAGTTTTTGCCATTGGTGGTGATGGCAGTGCCACAAAAGGTAAAAACAAAAAAGCAAATCGTTTTAAGCTAGTAGTAACGTATTTAGGGCCATTTTTATTGGATGCAGGAAAAACAAAAACACACCAACTCAAAATGCCAAATTATGTCGGAGCAGTCCGTACTATGGTTGTCGCTGGTAATAACAATACCGAAGCTTATGGAAGTGCAGAGAAATCTGTACACGTTAAAAAGCCTTTAATGGTGTTAGCAACCTTACCACGTAAGCTAAGTCCAGGTGAAAAAGTGACCTTACCAGTAACGGTTTTCGCTATGGAAGATAAAGTGAAAAATGTAAATCTTACAGTAAACGTGAGTGATGGTATAATCATAAAAGGAAATAAAACACAGTCACTTCAATTTAGTAAACCAGATGAAAAAATGGTCTATTTTGAATTGGATGTAACCAAAGCAAAAGGTATAAATACAATTGAAGTTATAGCTACAGGAAATGGTGAAAGATCAACTTACAAAGTAGAAATTGATGTTGAGAATCCAAACCCTTTTACCTCTCGTGTTATTGATACTGAATTACAAGCAAACGCGAATCAAACTGTCGCTATTAAAACTTTCGGAGTACAAGATAGTAACACTGCAACTGTAGAGTTTTCAACCTTGCCTCCAATGGATTTCACAAAGCGTATGGCGTATTTAATTCGCTATCCACATGGTTGTGTTGAGCAAACGACATCGCGTGTATTTCCGCAATTATTCTTAGTCGATATTTTTGATTTAACAGATCAGAAGAAAAAGCAAATTCAAAGCAATATTGAAAGTGGAATTCGACGATTAGGACGTTTTCAAAATTCTAGTGGTGGATTAGGCTATTGGATGGGAGAAAGCACAGCTAATGATTGGGGCACGAGTTATGCAGGTCATTTTATGATTGAAGCTGAGAAAAAAGGATTCGTTTTACCACTAACTTTCAAGAGCAATTGGATGAGATACCAAAGACAAGCCACTAGGAATTGGAGACCGAGCTACAAATCCTATCACAGTGATTTTGAGCAAGCCTATCGTTTGTATACGCTAGCTTTAGCTGGAAGTCCAGATTTGGCAAGTATGAACCGATTACGAGAATTCGACGAAATTTCTAACGATGCCAAATGGAGATTGGCTGCCGCTTACGCTTTGGCTGGGCAAAAAGAAGCTAGTGACGCGATATCTAAAACAGCAAATATCGATTTTCAAGATCCTGAATCAGATGCATATACCTATGGTTCTTTATATAGAAATAGAGCCATGGCATTAGAAACTATGCTTATTACAGAACATCCCAAAAAACATGATTTAGCAAAATCAATTGCGAAATCCTTAGCTAGCGACCTATGGATGAGTACACAGACCACAGCTTATAATTTATTAGCTATGGGAAAAATGATTAGTCAAAATGGTGGTAAAGAATTGAAGTTGACTTACAAAATCAATGACAAAACAGAAACTATTGATACTCAAAACGGCATTGCACAACGTAATATCCCTATAAGCGACGGCGTAAATCAATTAACCATCACCAACGGAAAAGACAATCTCGTTTATGTCCGTGTTTTAAATTCTGGTAAATTAAAATTAGGCGAAGAAATAGCTGAACAACGTGGTCTTTCAATTTCGACTGTTTACAAAGACTTACAAGGCAATAAAATTGATATCACCAAATTGCAACAAGGCCAAGATTTTGTAGCAACAGTAAGTGTTTCAAACTTAACTAACGATTATGTCAATGATGTCGCCTTAACCCAAATTTTTCCATCGGGTTGGGATATTTTAAATACACGTTTTACAGATTTTGGAGATACTACGGTGAGCAGTGCGAGGTATACCGATATCAGAGATGATCGCGTAAATTTCTATTTTAATATGAATAGAAAAGGAAAGTACGGCACTAAAACATTCACTGTAATGTTAAATGCATCCTATTTAGGAACTTACTATTTACCTGGAGCACAAGCTGAAGCCATGTATGATAATGATGATTATTTGGTAAGAAATAAAGGCAAATGGGTCCTCGTTGAAAAGTAATATAAATGACACTTGTCATTGCGAAGAATGAAGAACGAATAACGTGGCAATCTCATTATAATTTAGAAATACCATTAAACAGATTGCCACAGCTACCAAAAAAGTCACCTTCGCAATGACAATTAAAAAACACTAAATGAACTAAATACGTGCCGGTCGACAGGCGAGATCCCTAAAAACAAACCGCTAAAATGTTTAACTTAAAAACAAGAAATTATGAATTTTTCAAAGAAAACTCACGAACTCCAAAACAATAGAAGTCCTGTGAGTAACAATTTAAAACAAATTTTAGCAATTGCATTGGTATGTAATGCACTCGTATTAACAGCTCAGCAAAACGCTTATGTCGCCGCGGAAAGTGGATTATCACTTAGAGACCAACCTGATGTTAGTGCAAAAATGTTAACTACATTATCCTATGGCGAAGCTATTGGTGTACTAGAACAAACCGATATTAAATTAGTCATTATCGATGCGGGAGAAAAAGTATCTGGTGAATGGGTAAAAGTTGAAACCAGAAACCACATTGGCTACGTTTTCAATGGCTATTTATCACCAAATAAAATTGCAAAAACCATTAGGCTAAATCTCAATGACCTAAAGGTAGAAATCAAAAATTTAGGAACAAGCGACTATAAAAGAAACCACGACTTAAAAGGTAAAGATTCTGCCACAATTAATGTAGATAACAATGATTCTCCCGAAGGTAAAAGCATTATTTTAATAGATAATGCTTATAAGCATGTGAGTCTCTTTCAAAGTTATGAAAACAGCTTTTCATTTATGAGTGCTGATGCTAATTGTAACTCAAATGAATGGAAACAATATGACACTGAATGGAAACCACTTAAGCAGTTAACATCTAATACATTTGAGGTTTCATCCTATTCCGAAAGCGACTGGAAGCATTTTATTGTAGCGACTACAAAAGGTTTAAAGGATGATGTTATTGATAGATGTGGTGAAGACTGGCTGACTTATGTCACAAAAGTAAAAAACACAAAAGATATTCCCGTTAGCGCTTCAATAAACCGTGTTTTTATTAAATTTATATTGACCGATTTTGAAGATAATATCACTGAAAAAATAATTAAATTTGAAATTCCGAAGGGCTGTTAAATAAAAACAACTGTTAGATTGAACTCAGCCGAAAGGCTATAAACTTGTTACTTTCTAGTTAGTTTCGACAGCGCTCAACCTGACAAATGTCATATATACACATGAAAAACTTTAAACCATATTACGCCGTGATTTTCACATCAACACAAACGGAAGCTGTAGAAGGCTATTCAGAAATGGCAACTAAAATGGAAAAATTGGCCAAGCAACAAAAAGGTTATTTGGGTATTGACAGCGCCAAAAATGACGTTGGGATTACAGTAAGTTATTGGGAAAGTTTAGACGCAATCAAAAACTGGAAAACTCATACAGAACATTTATTTGCACAGCAAAAAGGACGAAAGCAATGGTACAATTGGTATAATGTAAGAATTTGTAAAGTGGAACGCGAGTATGAATTTAAATCAAATTAAACACTTAACTTTTCAAAGAAAATAGCGACAATAATATCTATTACTTTTGCTCCTAATAACGAGTGGTTTGACTACAAACAACAAGTATTAAATATGTTTATTACAACTTAGCAAAATAAATGTGAGTATTTTATTTATAATACACTTAAGACAAGCTTTTTACGCTAAATGTGTCTTATTATAATTAGTCAACTTCCTTTCATTATTATTTTGAATAAATAATATTATCTTTACTTTTTAATTATTTAAGAATCCTTTCTCTAGATTTTTTTTGAATGTCTAGACTAAACATATAAATTTTTTATGGCTTGTAACAGTTGCTCAACTGATAAAGACGGTCAACCAAAAGGATGTAAAAACAACGGGACCTGTGGCACAGATAGCTGCAATAAACTGACTGTTTTTGATTGGTTAGCTAATATGTCGCTTCCTAACGGACAAGAACCCTTTATTGGTGTCGAGGTACGTTTTAAAAACGGCAGAAAACTCTATTATAAAAACATTGAAAACCTTACCTTAAGTATTGGTGATGTCGTGGCAACACAGGCAAAGTCTGGTCACGATATAGGCATGGTCACTCTGACAGGTGAACTCGTTCGCGTGCAAATGAAACGCAAAAAAGTTGACCTTGAAGACGCTGAAAACGTTCTAAAAATATACCGTAAAGCATCACAAAAAGATATAGACATTTGGTCTGCTTCTAGAGACAAAGAAGAACCAATGAAGGTAAAAGCGCGTCAGTTTGCGATTGATTTAAATCTGAAAATGAAAATTTCGGATATTGAATTTCAAGGAGACGCCAGTAAAGCAACCTTTTACTATACCGCTGAAGAGCGTGTAGATTTCAGAGAACTGATAAAAGTGTTTGCACGTGAGTTTAGAACACGCATCGAGATGAAGCAAGTAGGCTTTAGACAAGAGGCGGCCAGACTTGGTGGTATTGGATCTTGCGGTAGAGAACTATGTTGTTCTACATGGCTAACCGATTTTAGATCGGTGAGTACATCGGCAGCCCGATATCAGCAATTATCTTTAAACCCTTTAAAACTCGCTGGGCAGTGTGGTAAATTAAAATGTTGCCTTAACTATGAGTTAGATTCATACTTAGATGCCTTAAAAGCATTTCCGAAATCAGATATAAAACTCTACACTGAAAAAGGCAATGCCGTATGCCAAAAAACCGATATTTTTAAAGGTTTAATGTGGTATGCCTACGAAGGCGAATGGATGAATTGGCATATTATTACTACAGCTCAAGCCAATGAAATTATTACCAAAAATAAGCAAAAAGAAAAAGTTGCAAGCTTAGAGGAATATGCGGTTGAGCATATTCAAGACACTAAAAGTGAATTTGAAAACGTTGTAGGTCAGGATAGTTTAACGCGTTTCGATAATCCAAAATCGAATAACAAACGTAAAAACAATAAGAACAATAATCGAAATCGTAACCGAAGTAAAAATCGTAATCAGAAGCCAAATGCAAAGAAGAACTAGTAGGTTACTCCTAGTAGCGGTTATCTTTTGTTTTTTAATCACAAGTTGTGACTCAAAAGCAGTTTTCGATATTTATAAATCAGTGCCTAATCAATGGCATAAAGATTCTATTGCGAATTTTAATTTTAAAGCTCCGGATACCACAAAAAATTATGATTTATTCGTTCAGTTAAGAAACACAAACGATTATAAGTTCAGTAATTTATTTCTCATTGTTGAATTAAATTATCCTAACGGAAAAGCAGTTAAAGATACTTTAGAGTATAAAATGGCCGCACCAAATGGTGAACTTTTAGGTACAGGATTTTCAGATCTTAAAGAGAGCAAACTTTGGTTTAGAGGCTATAAGAAACCGTTCCACTTTGAAGAACAAGGAGACTACACCATTAACATTCAACATGCCATGAGAAACAATGGCGAAGTGAATGGTGTTGAAAATTTGGAAGGAATAACAGATATTGGTTTTAGAATAGAACAGGCCCAAAAGTAGTAATTATGGCAAAGAAGAAAGCGACACCATCTCAATCTAAAGCATTAGATTTTTCAAAATATATCCGTTGGTTTTGGATGACATTTTCAGGAGGCGTCTTGGCCGTAATATTATTATTTTTATTAGCATCTTGGGGCTTTTTAGGGGAAATGCCAGATCACACCAGATTAGAAAATCCTGAAACAAATTTAGCGACAGAAATTATTTCTTCAGATGCTAAAACACTTGGGAAATTTTATTTTAACGACAACAGAACACCGATTGGTTATGAAGACTTACCAAAGAATTTAATTGATGCTTTAATCGCTACGGAAGACGTGCGTTATTATAGTCATTCAGGTATTGATGCACGAGGAACTCTCAGGGCTTTTACGGGAAGAGGAGGAGGTGCAAGTACGATTTCACAACAACTCGCCAAACAACTATTTACGGATCAGGTTTCAAAAAATAAAATTGAACGTGCCTTACAAAAAGTTAGAGAATGGGTTATAGCAATTCGCTTAGAACGTCAATACACCAAGGAAGAAATCATTGCGCAATATTTTAATATCTATGATTTTGGGAATAATGGCGATGGTATTAGGTCTGCTGCGCGTATTTATTTTGGTAAAGAACCACAAGATTTAGATTTAAAAGAATCTGCCATGCTTGTTGGTATGTTTAAGAATTCGTCGCTTTATAATCCGAGAAGAAATCCTATAGGTGTTAAAAACAGACGGAACGTTGTTTTGGCACAATTGGCTAAGTACGAGTATATCAATGATGAGGTCAAAGATTCTTTACAAGAGACAAAATTAGATTTACGTTACTCACCAGAATCACATCGCGAAGGTATCGCAACCTATTTTAGAGAATATCTCAGGGGATTTATGAAAGAGTGGACCAATGATGAAAATAACAGAAAACAAGATGGTAGCAAATACAATATTAATAGTGATGGATTAAAAGTTTTTACAACTATAGACTCACGTTTACAGCAATATGCCGAAGATGCTGTTGCTTTGCACATGCCAAGACTTCAAGCAGAATTTGACCATCAAAATACTCCAGATCGAAATAAAACAGCTCCGTTTTTAGAGTTAGATCAATCTGAAATTAAAAAACTGATGAGTGATGGTATGAAACGTGGTGAGCGTTGGAGAATACTTAAAAATCAAGGGAAATCAGAAAAAGAGATAAGAGCGTCATTTGAAAAACCAACAGAAATGCGTCTTTTTAAATGGGTCAACGGCAAAGTCGGGGAAGTAGATACTGTTATGAAACCTATAGATTCTATGCGTTATTACAAATCGTTTTTACGCACAGGTATGATGTCTATGGATCCATTAACAGGTCATGTTAAAGCTTGGGTTGGCGGCATGGACTACAGACACTTTCAATACGATATGGTCAAACAAGGCAAGCGACAAGTCGGCTCAACATTTAAGCCGTTTGTGTATGCAACAGCAATAGATCAATTACAAGTGTCACCCTGCGATTCTTTCCCAAGGTCACCTATTACTATAGAAGCCAATAAGTATGGAAACCCTGAACCTTGGACCGTTTCAAATGTTGATGCCAACTATTCTGGTAAGCAAACCCTTAAAGATGCTTTAGCAAGTTCAACCAATACGGTTACAGCACGTTTAATGAATGAGATCGGACCACAACCTGTTGTTGAAATTGCAAAAAAACTCGGTATTACATCAGATATTTTACCTGTACCAGCAATTGCATTAGGTACAGCAGATATTAGTGTTTATGAAATGGTAGCCGCGTACGCTACGTTTGCTAATAAAGGGGTTTATAACACCCCTGTTATGGTGACTCGTATTGAAGATAAAAACGGAACCGTACTTTACCAATTTGCACCAGAAAGTAAGGACGTATTGAGTGAGGAAGTTGCTTATGTTACTGTAAATCTTATGGAAGGTGTTACCCAAGCTGGTTCTGGTAAACGTTTAAGACATACTGGTGTTGACAAGTATAACAAAATGTATAAGGAGATAATGACAGGTTACCCTTATGAATTAAAAAATCCAATAGCGGGTAAAACGGGTACAACACAAAACCAAAGTGATGGTTGGTTTATGGGCATGGTACCTAATTTAGTAACAGGTGTTTGGGTTGGGGCTGAAGATAGAGCTGTTCATTTTAGTAGTACAAAGTATGGACAAGGTGCGTCTATGGCATTACCAATTTGGGGATTATATATGAAAGCTTGCTATGCAGATGAAACTTTAAATATTTCTACTAGCGACTTTGAGAAACCTTTAGAACTATCTATAAATGTAGATTGTGCAGCTATGGACGAAGGTGACCTCAAGGACGCCTCTGATTCTGAAGATGAGGTAGATGTAGATTTCTAAAATCCTTCGAGGCCATAATAAATAGGATTAGGTAAATTTATAATATGAAACCTGCCCTTCTTTTCGTATTTTTAAAAAGGTAAATTTTTCGATTTATGATTAATAAAAAAGTAGCCAATGTTGTTGAAGCATTAGATGGTGTTAGTGACCATATGACTTTTATGTTTGGCGGTTTTGGGCTTTCTGGAATTCCTGAAAACGCTATAGCTGAATTGGTTAAACGAAATGTCAAAGACTTAACATGTATTTCTAATAATGCTGGTGTTGATGATTTTGGTTTAGGTCTTTTGTTACAGCAAAAGCAAATCAAAAAAATGATTTCGTCTTATGTTGGCGAAAACGACGAATTTGAACGTCAAATGCTATCTGGTGAGTTAGATGTAGAGTTAATACCGCAAGGGACATTAGCAGAACGCGCAAGAGCAGCACAAGCTGGTTTTCCAGCATTTTATACGCCGGCAGGTTACGGGACAGAAGTAGCAGAAGGTAAAGAGGTTAGAGAATTTGATGGAAAAATGTATGTCCTAGAACATGCCTTTGATGCGGATTTCGGATTTATAAAAGCTTGGAAAGGTGATGCCGCCGG
>JAWUVW010000065.1:0-28114 GCA_034112185.1 Flavobacteriaceae bacterium
TGCAGAAATAGCAATGCTGGTATTGTGTTCCTATACGCTTTTGAAAATAAAAAAGGATTTTCAACACCGCCAGAAACACAAAACCACGTTCTAAAAAGAACGTGATTTCTTGAGTGTTGTGACCTCGACTGGATTCAAACCAGTAACCTCTTGAGCCGTAATCAAGTGCGCTATTCAGTTGCGCCACGAGGCCTTTTTTAATTGGGTGCAAATATAATACATTTATTAAAAAACAACCAAACTATTAAATCAAAAATGTAATTGTTATTTTTGATTTATGATATCAAAAGAACTCCTTCAACCTTTTCATTACTTATTTGATTCAGAAATAATAGATAATATTTCTGATACAGCTTCAGTTAAGACCTTTAAAAAACATGATATTATTATAGATATCGGACAGAACTTAGATTTTATTCCGGTTCTTACTGAAGGCAATATAAAAGTTTTACGAGAGGATGACAACGGTGATGAACTTCTATTATATGTATTGGAGACTGGCGACACTTGTGCGATGTCACTAACCTGCTGTATGGCAAAATCAGTTAGTAAGATCAGAGCTATCGCAGACGACGATGTCACTGTAATAATGATCCCAATTGCAAATATGAAATTATGGTTTAATTCGAATGAGAGCTGGCGAAATTTCATTTTGCAGAGTTATCAAGTTCGATTTGATGAAATGTTAGAAACTATAGATACCCTCGCATTTATGAAAATGGATGAACGGTTATTTAAATATCTTACAGATCATGTTAAACTAACCGCCTCAACAGTATTAGCAATAACCCACCAAGAAATTGCAGAAGATTTACATACCTCTCGAGTCGTTATTTCAAGACTTTTAAAACAGCTTGAAAAAGAACATAAAATCGAACTTGGCAGAAATAGAATCATTGTTTTAGATTTTTAGTAACTTTTGTGCCACAAACTAATAGGCAGAATTCTATTTTTGCATCAAATTAAATCTATGGAATACATATTACAACCATGGTCATGGTATGTTTCAGGACCTCTCATCGCAATTGTCATGTTTCTCCTTCTATATTTTGGCAGAACCTTCGGAATGTCTTCTAACCTTAGAACATTATGTGCTATTGGTGGAGCCGGAAAAAAAGTTGCGTTTTTTAAGTTCGACTGGAAAAGTCAACGATGGAATCTTGCTGTTGTGTTTGGAGCATTTGTAGGTGGTTTTATTGCACATCATTTTTTATCCAACCCAATTCATATCGACCTTAGTCAAGATACCGTAGATGATTTAAACACGCTAGGTTTTAAAGACATAGGACAAAGTCTTCTACCTCCAGAACTATTTAGTTGGGGTGCTGTATTTAGTCTAAAAGGATTTTTAATTTTAGTTGTTGGCGGGTTTCTAGTAGGCTTCGGCACTCGTTATGCAGGTGGTTGTACGTCTGGTCATGCCATTACAGGATTAAGTAGTTTACAATTACCATCCCTAATTGCTGTTATTGGTTTTTTTATAGGAGGTTTAATTATGATTAATTTCATTTATCCAATACTATTTTAATATGGGAAAATATTTAAAGTTTTTTTTGGTAGGTATCTTTTTCGGAATCGTATTAGTAAAATCTGAAGCGGTTTCTTGGTATCGTATTTTTGAAATGTTTAAATTTCAATCCTTTCACATGTATGGTATTATAGGCACTGCAGTTGGCACAGGTATTCTTTTATTATTACTATCTAATCAATTAAAGCTTAAAAACATACAAGGCAATAACATAAAAGCACCGCTAAAGGAAAGAGGACTAGCACGCTATATTATAGGAGGATCTATTTTTGGCCTAGGCTGGGCACTCTGTGGAGCGTGCCCGGGACCTATGTACATTTTAGTTGGCACAGGTACATTTTCAATGCTTATTGTCATAGTAGCGGCATTGTTGGGCACTTATGTATATGGTATATTAAAAAACAAACTACCGCATTAAAATGGAACTAACTGAGATTCTTGGATATTTTGGCGCTTTAATTGTTGGGCTGGTTTTAGGTCTAATTGGAGGAGGAGGTTCGATCTTAACAGTTCCCATTTTGGTTTATTTTTTAGGCTTCACCCCGATAGTTGCGACAGCGTATTCACTTTTCGTAGTTGGTAGTACCGCACTATTAGGCACGCTAAGAAACCTTAAAGAAAATCAGATAGATTTTAAAACCGCTTTAGTATTTGCTATTCCCTCAATTATTACGGTGTTCATGGTGCGGAGTTTAGTAATTCCTAACCTGCCAGAAGTTATATTCTCTATTGGTAATTTTAAACTTACCAATTCACTTTTTATAATGCTGTTATTCGCACTAATTATGCTTTTAGCAGGCTGGTCTATGATTAGGTCTAAAGAAATTAAAAATGATATTGTAATTAAAAAATTTGAATACACTCACTATTTCGCAATTGGCACACAGGCTATTGGAATTGGTGTTTTAGCAGGCTTAGTTGGCGCAGGAGGTGGGTTTTTAATAGTTCCTGCATTAGTTTTATTAGTAAAACTCCCAATAAAAAAGGCCATTAGTACATCGTTGTTTATTATTGCCATTCAATCTTTAATCGGATTCTTGGGTGATATTAAAACCTTAATTATAGATTGGAATTTCCTACTTATGTTTACAATTATATCAATCTTTGGTATTTTTATAGGATTAGCATTATCTAAAAAAATTAGTGCGAAACGTTTAAAAAAAGGTTTTGGATATTTTACCGTAATAATGGCAATTTATATTTTGTACAAAGAGCTATTTTAACACTTTTGTAATAAATATAACAATTCAAAAAACGAAGTTTTGTAAATTTGCATTATTAAGACGTTAAGATATGAAACGCGCATGTTAAGAGCCTCATCATCCAAGGGACTGATTAAAAGCGAACAACATATGTCCGTTGAAAAAACAATAAATACAATCACATGAAACGAGCATGTTCAAAATTTTATCACCAAAAGGAATGATTAATAGCGAACAGCATGTGACCATTGAAAAACAATAAATATAATCACATGAAAATTGAACAATTATATACAGGATGTCTAGCACAAGGAGCTTACTACATTGAGTCTGATGGAGAAGTTGCTATAATAGATCCTTTACGCGAGATTCAACAATACATGAATAAAGCCGAAGCTAATAATTCTAAAATCAAGTATATTTTAGAAACTCATTTTCACGCTGATTTTGTTTCAGGACATGTGGATTTAGCCAATAAAACTGGTGCGACCATCGTTTTTGGACCAGGTGCTTCTACGGACTATGATATCCATTCCGCCACTGATGGAGAAGAGCTAAAGATTGGTAAAATCACAATTAAGGTTTTACATACTCCAGGCCATACTCTAGAATCTACGACCTATTTATTAAGAGATGAAAATGGAAAAGATCATGCTATTTTCTCTGGTGACACTTTATTCTTGGGAGATGTAGGGCGACCAGATTTAGCCATTAAATCTAACTTAACTAAAGAAGACTTAGCAGGAATGCTTTATGACTCGCTTCGTTCTAAAATTATGACATTGGCAGATGACGTTATCGTCTACCCGGCTCATGGTGCAGGTTCAGCATGTGGAAAAAACTTAAGCAAGGAAACTGTTGGAGTTTTAGGTGAACAGAAGAAAACAAATTATGCCTTACGTGCAGATATGACAAAAGCAGAATTCGTAAAAGAAGTCCTTGATGGCATTGCGCCACCGCCACAATATTTTGCTAAAAATGCTATGATGAATAAAATGGGATATGATCCATTTGATTCGATATTAAAAACAGGTGACACCCCTTTAAATCCAGAACAATTTGAGGCTTTAGCAAATCATGAATCTGCCTTGGTATTAGATGTAAGACCAGAGTCTGACTATATAAAAGGCCACATTCCTAATTCTATTTTTATTGGATTGAATGGTGGATTTGCGCCTTGGGTTGGCGCTTTAATTACAGATATAAAACAACCCATCATATTAGTTGTACCTGAAGGAAAATCTACTGAAGCTGTAACGCGATTATCTCGAGTTGGTTATGATCATACATTGGGGTATCTTGAAGGTGGACTTGATGCTTGGAAAAATTCGGGAAGAGAAATTGACAGCTTAGAATCTATAACCGCCGAAGTATTCGCAGAAAAAGCAAAACATTCTGAAATCAATGTTCTAGATGTGCGTAAAGATGGCGAATACCAATCGTCTCATCTTGAAAACGCCCAACATTTTTCATTAGACTTTATAAATGAAAAAATGAGTGAAGTCAGTAAGGACAAGACTTATTATGTGCATTGTGCAGGTGGCTATCGTTCAGTTATTGCCACCTCAATTTTAAAAGCTAGAGGATTTAATAATTTAATTGATATTGCTGGCGGCTTTGGTGCTATTCAAAAAACGGATTTACCAACTACGGATTTTGTTTGTCCGTCAACTTTATAAATTAAATAATTATGTGATTATGTGATTATCTGATTATGTAAAAAAAAACGTAGGATCGATAGATAAAGGAATTCGCATCTTACTTGCATTAGCAGTCGTATTATTGAATTATTTTTAGATCCTAAATGGAACATTAGCAATAATATTACTAATTATTGCTAGAGTACTTATCGTTACTAGCTTACCGAATTTTTGTCCAATATATGCTCTAATAGGAAAATGCTCGTGTAAGGTTAAATAGATATTTGAGAAAAAAAACGTATTGTAATCCTTTTAGTTTTAGATATACGTTTAGAAGAATGAATGAAGTTCTTTTAGATACTCAAACAAGTTTAGAAATTGAAAAACTTAAAAACTAGAAATAAAGGCTATTTAAATAATTTCAGCACTAAGTCCGGCTTGTAAAAGTTTTGAGCATCTTGGCTCTAAATCGTCATAAGACCCTGTTTTAACAGTACACCTTCCTTTATAATGCACTAGTAATGCACATTGCTCAGCTTGTTCAGGAATATGATCGCAAGCATAAATCAATGTATCAATCACGTGATCAAAGGTGTTTACATCGTCATTAAAAAGAACGATTTCATTTTGTTCTAAGACCGCCTCCTCTAATAGAAGTTCTTCTAAATATTTTTCTTTTGTACTCATATCAGTACTAATTTATGAATTTTAACGAAATCCAGAGCTCTTTTTGTATAGTTTCCTTCAATTTTAACATGTTTTTTTTGCATTCAGCTTCAATCAACGGAATATCTTCTTTGTAAAATCCACTTAAAAACAAAGTTCCCTTTTCATTTAAGCACCTTGAATATTGAGCTATATCAGCTAACAAAATGTTTCTGTTGATATTAGCGATTATGCAATCATACTTTTTACCAACTAATAATTTTGCATCACCTTGGTAAACCGATATATTAAGACACTCATTTCGGTCTACATTTTCTAAACTATTAAGGTAACACCAATTATTAATATCAATAGCATCGAGTTGAGATGCGCCAACCTTTTCAGCTAAAATAGCCAAAACCCCTGTACCACAACCCATATCTAAAACAGATTTGTTTTTAAAATCATTTTTTAAAATATGCTGAATCATCATATGCGTCGTTTCATGATGACCTGTACCAAAACTCATTTTGGGTTCGATTATTAAATCGTATTTGGTATTTGGTTTATCGTGAAATGGTGCACGCACTGTAACCAATTCATCTACAACTATAGGATTAAAATTTTTCTCCCATTCTTCGTTCCAATTGGTTTGTTCAATGTCGTTGAAATCGTAAGTAATTTTAAACTCATCTGAATTAAGTATATAGATGTCTTCTAAAATTGCCGAGTTCCATTTGTCCTTTTGAATATATGCCGTTACGCCATCTTGTGTTTCTACAAAACTCTCGAAACCTGCATAGCCCAGCTCAGCTATTAATATTTCTGTACCAAGCTGAACCGGTTCAACCTTAAAATTATAACCAATATATATGTTATCTAACATCCTTAAAATGCAGTAACTATAGCATGGAAATCTACAGCATTAAGAGCTGCTCCACCAATAAGTCCGCCATCTACGTCTGGCTTACCAAAAATCTCTTTGGCATTGGCAGGTTTTACACTTCCACCATATAAAATAGAAACAGAATTAGCAACGTCATTTCCAAATTTATCCGCCAAAGTTTTTCTAATAAATGCATGCATGTCTTGTGCTTGCTCCGGACTAGCAGTTTCACCTGTACCAATGGCCCAAACTGGCTCATAAGCTAAGACTATCTTTTTAAAAGCATTAGCTTCTAAATGAAATAAAGCGTTTTTTATCTGACGACCAACAATAGCCTCTTCGTTACCAGCTTTTCGGTCTGCCAATTCTTCACCAAAACAGAAAATTACTTCTAATTTATTCGCTAAAGCGGCATCCACTTTTTCTGATAATAAAGCATCAGTCTCTCCAAAATAAGCACGTCTTTCCGAGTGTCCTAAAATAACCGTTTTAACACCAATACTCTTTAACATCTGCGCTGAAATCTCACCCGTAAATGCACCATTGTCCGCTTGATGCATATTTTGTGCTGCAACTTCTAATTTAGATTTTTTTGAGCCCTTTACAGCCGTAGCGAGATTAACAAAGGTCGGAGCAACAATAACTCTCGTGTTTTTTAAGTCCGTTTTTTTTATTGATTTTCTGATTTGCTTTACCAACTTTTTAGTGGCTTTTAAATCATTGTTCATTTTCCAGTTACCTGCTACTATATTTTTTCTCATCTTAATGCCTGCGAAAGCAGGTATCTATTAATTAAACTTCATTTTATATTATACCTACAGGCTTTTAGATACCGAAATTAATTCGTCACATGCCTTGCAGGACAATGCTAAATACAAAAATAACATAATAAAGAAGAAAGGTGATTGATAAATGTAACGAAATCTCATCCTAACCCTCACAAGGGGAATAAATTGAAAATGGTAGAATCAAAGTTAAGATAGCTTTACACGCGGATCTAGCCAAGCATAAATAATATCTACAAAAATATTTATGCTAATAAAAATAATGGCAATAACTAAAACTGCTCCCATTATTACTGGTAGATCTAAAGTATTTAAAGCATTTACTATTTCTTTACCTAGGCCATTCCAACCAAAAATATATTCGACGAAAACCGCTCCTGCTAACATGGATGCAAACCAGCCAGAAATAGCTGTGACTACAGGGTTTAATGCATTTTTAACAGCGTGGTTTTTAATCACCTGAAATTCGCTCAACCCTTTTGCTCTAGCTGTTCTTATGTAATCTTGATTTAAAACTTCTAACAAAGAATTTCGCATCAATTGAATCACAACTGCCAAAGGTCTAATACCTAAAACTATGGCTGGCAGAATCAAATTCTTCCATTTAATAGTCATTTTTTCGCCAAAATCATCAAGCTCATATAAGCTACCTGTCATTTCTAGATTCGTGTATTTGTGCAATACAAAACCAAACAACCAAGCAAATAATATAGCACTAAAGAATGAAGGCACACTCATCCCTAGCGTACTTAATATCTGAATGGATTTATCTATCCAAGTGTCTTTATATAAAGCTGAAATAATACCAAAAATAATACCTAGACTAATAGCAATAACAATTGCAGAAATTGCTAAAACAAAGGTATTTGGAATGGTTTCACCAATAACTTGTGTCACCTTTTTTCCTTGTTTCGTAAAAGATTCTCGTAAATAGGGGTATTTAATAACTGTTGTTATATGGCCTAGGCTAAATAATTCTGTAGCGGCATATTTATTAGGTCTTAAATACGTGTAATCATCTGTTGTATTAGAATGAAATGAAATTGGAGATAAATCGTTTAAATAGTAAAGAAACTGTGTTCCAATAGGTTTATTGAAACCGTATTTCTGTTTTACGGCTTCTACTTGCGCAGCTGTTTGGTTTTGACCTAACATCATTTTTGCAGGATCGCCTGGAAGAATTGTAAATAAAAAGAAAATAACGGTAATCACTCCTATTAAGGTGATGAAGGCGTAAAACAGTTTATTTAGAAGATAGTTTAACAGTTTGAGCTTTATATTTAATTATTAATCATCTTGTCAGCGTCTTCAATCGAGAGGTTTTTCAATTCGAAATCTTCTCCGAATAAACGTTTAGCATTTTCTCCAACTGTATCTGTAAAACCTGCTTCCCTTCTTCTTTTATTGACGTTTTCAAAATCGGCAATTGGCCAAATTAGACTTTGTTGATTGGGTTCATTTATATTTATGGTACGCCCTTGCGTCCCATAGATTTGTTCCTTTCCTTCATACATTAACATACGATCTTCCATCATGGCTGCTAATGACGTAGAAAGCTCGCCGTCATTAGCTGCGCTTTTTATGAGCTCTATATATTTAGGGATTTTAGTTGAATGCTGTATTACATAATAAGCTGCTTTATTTATTGGCTCGCCAACAAGACTTTTTCCTGGATAGCCATATTTGTCAATAATCTTTTCAACTGCTAACATATTAGAGGAGTCAATTTCTTTTGATAATGGGAAATAATCTTTAAAATCATCTTGAACACGAATTCCACTGCGAATGGCGATGGCCTCTTGCTCAACAGGGTCTTGAGACATAAATATTTGTCTTATGCCTTGATCCGTTTTAAAAATAGCTTCAAGCTCGTTCTGTAAGTCTAGATTTAAATTTGGTGTCGCATTTGGCAAACTCTCTAAAGTAATAGCCTCAATATCGTTCCAATGTGCTTTATTCATTACTGTACCTTTATTAAGTATAACAATTCCAGGGTTAGAACGCACAATCGTTTTTATCACTTTTTCGTCGCATAGATAAAAATCGAAATTAAGATTGTAAGCCGCTTTTAGATGTTGCTTTTCATCATATCCAGAAGACGTTAAGCCAATGACTTTATAGCCTTTCTTAATAGCTTCATCTGTAAACGATTTTAATTTCACCTTACCTTCAAGCTCACCGTTTGTGATACTATACATTGACACAATCACAAGATTTTCTTCTTCTAAGAAATATGAAGTTAAATCTTCATCATCAGATTCTATAGAAAAATCTTGAATTGGAGGAATGTAACCTTCATCTATAGTTTTCGTTTCAACACCTACATAGTCTCCTTCAACACTAGGATAACTTCCATTGGTTACAAATTCCTGTTCTTCTCCATTAATATTAAAAGTCCAAGTATATTCTAAAATTGGTTTTTGTGCATTTTCTGGGATTTCGATTTGCTGCTGAATGTTTTTCCCAATAGCATAAGCTCTGAAATCAATGGATGGCAAATGCATCAATACATGATATCCAAACCAAAGCGAAACTATAAAAGTTAGTAGAGCAATTACTGATGTTGGAAGCTTTGTAAAAACTGGTTTAATGTGTTTTAAGCCAAAGAAAAGGATCAGTATTAAACCTAACAGAATTACATCTTTCGTAAAGCTTTCCCAAGGTGTCAGCTTTAACGCATCACCAAAACATCCACAGTCTTTTACTTTATCGAAATACGCTGAATAAAATGTGAGAAATGTAAAGAAAACAATCATTAACACTAAACTCCAAACCGTGAATTTAGGTTTATAACCAATTAACAAGAATACACCTAAAACAACTTCAACCACGACTACAAATACTGAAATACCTAAGGCGTAAGGGATTAAAAACTCAAGGTTTAGAACGTCTGAACCAAAATATTCTTGCAGTTTATACGAAAATCCTAATGGATCATTCAGTTTTATAAATCCGGAAATAATAAAAAGAACTGCTACTAATATTCTGCTTATGTGTACTATGTATTTCATATTCGTTATTATTACTTCGATAGTAGGAACCTTATTAATTGAAACTAAGATAGACTTCGACTGCACTCCGGGCGACAGTATAATTTCGATTTAACTTTCACCTAAGTGAATTAAAGCAAAAACCGCATAATTTATCATATCCTGATAATTAGCATCAATGCCTTCACTTACAATTGTTTTACCCGCATTATCTTCAATCTGCTTTACACGCAACAACTTTTGTAAAATCAAATCCGTTAAAGAACTCACGCGCATATCTCGCCAAGCTTCGCCATAATCATGATTCTTATCTAGCATCAACTGTTTTGTTACTGCTATTTTTTTATCATAGAGTTCGGTAGCTTCTTCAGTATTTAAATCGGGTTGTTCAACAACACCTTTTTCTAACTGAACCAAGGCCATTATGCAATAATTGATAATCCCAATAAACTCACTTACCTCTCCTTCATCTACCTTTCTAACAGAATTTTGCTGTAAACTTCTTATGCGTTGCGCCTTAATAAAAATCTGATCTGTTAATGATGGCAATCTTAAAATTCGCCATGCACTGCCGTAATCACTCATTTTATTTACAAAAAGCGCTCTACATTTAGTGATAATCGCATCATATTGTTTTGAAGTATCTTGCATCCAGTTCCATTAAAATTTGCGTAAATTTCGCTTAAATAGTTCAGAGTTCAAAGTTCAGTGTTCAATGTTTTGAAAAGGTCTTATAAGTTTAAGAATATGTTGATAACTTTGAATTTTAAATTTTGAACATTAAACTACATAATGACTATTAACTGCAAAGGCCAACTTATAGATTTATCTACTCCAAAAGTGATGGGTATTTTTAATGTGACTCCAGATTCGTTTTTTGATGGTGGCACATACAAGGATGAAGTCGCTATTCTGAATCACGTTGAAACTATGCTAAAGCATAAGGCCACTTTTATAGATATTGGTGGTTACAGCTCGCGACCTGGTGCTGATTTTGTGAGTGTGCAAGAAGAATTAAATCGTGTTATACCCGTTGTAAAACTTATCTTAAAGCATTTTCCTGAAACCTTAATTTCTATTGACACCTTTAGAAGTGATGTTGCTAAGCAAAGTATTGAGGCGGGAGCCGCTTTAATTAATGACATTTCTGCAGGAAAACTAGACGACAACATGCTTTCTACCGTTGGTAAATTAGGAGTTCCTTATATTATGATGCACATGAAGGGCACTCCTAAAACCATGCAACAGCAGACACAATATAATGATTTACTTAAAGACATTATTTCCTATTTTGCCGAACAGATTGCCAAAGCGCATGCCGAAAAAATCAACGATATAATTATTGATCCTGGTTTCGGGTTCGCAAAAACATTAGAACAAAACTTTGAGTTGCTGCATAAATTTGAATTGCTTCAACTTATAGATAAAGCAGTTTTAGCAGGTGTTTCTCGAAAATCTATGATTTATAAAACGCTAAACTCAACGTCTGAAAATGCACTCAACGGCACAACGGCATTGCACATGGTCGCTTTGCAAAAAGGAGCAAAAATATTACGTGCTCACGATGTAAAAGAAGCTATGGAATGTGTTACACTTTATAATCAATTGAAATCTAATTAACCCATGCGGTATATTTATTTACTTATTATCTTATGCTGTTTTAGTTGTAATAACGAACGTGTTTTACAACTTCCAGAAGTCCAAAATGCAGAAATCTCAGAAGTTTTAGACGTCTCACCTGCTTATATTTTTTATGATGAAACGCAACCAGACTCAACCTTATTAAATCGAAAGAACTTGATAATTAGTACAAACTGGCTAGTTAACGTAGACAAGCGGTTAACTTTAAAACAAGCGATGCCGCATATTAAATTCTTACAAGACAAAAAGCGAAATGCCGAAATGCATAAAAATGAAAATGCTAAAAACTACTTTACCTGTAATGACACTAGTATTAGTAATTTGGGATTTGTTGAGTTTACTGATGTGTATTATGAAGTAAATACTTTACCTAAAATTGATAAAGAATTTGTTACATCAAAAGACAGTATACTAATTCAGAAACTCAAAGACAAGAAATTTTATGATCAATGGTTTGGTGCAGATGGATATTTCACACTATCACTTTTTATGAATAAAAATAAATCTGTTTACTACTATGATGGAGATAAGGTTAAAAATGGAAGTTTACCCTCAATCATCAATAAGCTATCGTCTATTATTGATGAACGTCATATTTTTGGTTTAAGTCTGCAGATATGGTATGATAATCGTTTTACCTTCCAAGATTACATTTCCATAAAGTCAGAATTATTAAAACTTAAAGATGATAGAATCAAAATTGACACTAACGAATTCATTTACTAAAAAGGAAAATTAGATGCTAGACATTTTGACCTAACACCCCCTAGTCCCCTCAAGGGGACAACTCATAGTTGAATCACACGATTGTCCCCTTGAGGGGACTTTAGGGGTGTAAAATATATTAACAATTTTGAAAAACCAGACAGAACTTGGATAACAATTATATTTTTTTCTTACCTACTAAACATAAATTCTTAAATTAGCAAAAAGAATAACCTTTGGAGAACTTACAACTTTGGGATTTTAGATTTATAGATTTTGTCGATGTCTTCCTTGTTGCTATTCTGCTTTACTATATCTACAAACTCGTAAAAGGTACTGTTGCTATTAATATTTTTGTTGGTATCCTTATCATATATTTTGCTTGGCGCTTAACCGATTACCTTAATATGAATATGCTTTACAGCATTTTTGATGGGTTTATGAAGGTTGGTATTATTGCGTTAATTGTGGTCTTTCAACCAGAAATTAGAAAGTTTCTACTCATGGTTGGGTCGACTAATATTGGTGGAAAGAAAAGTTTATTCAAAAATTTTAAGTTCTTAAAAAATGACGATCAAACTACTACTGATGTCGATGCCATAATTAATGCTTGCAATAGAATGGCAACCACTAATACTGGTGCTTTAATTGTTATTGAGCGAAATAATAATTTAGATTTTCTCACAAACACTGGTGATGAAATGAATATCCTTGTTTCTCAACCTATTATAGAAAGTATCTTTTTTAAAAATAGCCCTTTACACGACGGTGCCATTATAATAGATAATAACGTCGTAAAAGCGACGCGTGTTATACTCCCTGTTAATAACGAAAAGAACATTCCAGAGCGTTTTGGCTTAAGACATAGAGCCGCTATTGGTATTACTGAAAAAACAGATGCATTGGCACTTTGTGTGAGTGAAGAAACCGGGCAGATTTCGTATATAAAAAGTGGTGAGTTTGAAATGTTTAAAGACACAGACGAACTTACAGAAAAAATTAAAGAAGACTTAGGTTAGTGAATTGTAAAAACTGTAATACGGAATTATTAGAACAAGATGAATACTGTAAAAGCTGTGGCGGAAGGGTTATTAGAAAACGTCTTACATTTCGTAATCTTTTTGAGCATCTTAGTGAAACGTTTTTTAACTATGACAATAAGTTACTAAGAACATTCACTCAACTTATTGCAAAGCCAGAAGAGGTTGTTGGCGATTACATTGAAGGTGTACGTAAAAAATATGTAAATCCAATTAGTTACTTAGGGATTGCATTAACGCTTACTGGACTTGTCATTTATTTAATGAAAAGAAGTGCATTAAAGATAAATTTTGATGTATTTAATCAAGGTTTGAGTCAGAATTACATGACTAAAATTCAATCATTCACTACTGAGTATTCATCTATTATTTTTCTTTCTTATATTCCATTATTAGTAATATCCAGCTGGTTAATTTTCAAAAAAAGAAACTATAACATAACCGAAAGAACAGTTGCCTTTACCTATATAATGGCACAATATAGTATTGCAAGTATTTTACCTTCAATACTAATTCTGCTTGTAATGCCTCAATATTACACTAGGTATTCTTTTTTTACTTCACTATTTTTACTCTTATATTTACTGTGGTGTTTATTCAAAATAAGTAAAAGACCTGGCCTAAATTTTATAGGTCACATAGTGGTATTCTTTTCCTTTATTGGAATTTTATTTATTATATGTACTATAGGATTACTTATAATTGCTTTACTGACAGATTTTCTGAATCTTGAAGATTTTGCACCAAAGTAAATAAGGGCTCATTTAAACCACTTCAGCCTTCAAGAACTGAACTTCATATAAATTTTTGTAATAGCCACTCTCTTTTTCAAGAAGCGATTTGTGTGTGCCAATTTCAACAATTTCACCAGCATCCATAACAATAATCTTATCTGCTTGTTGAATCGTTGCTAATCTGTGTGCAATAACAATGGACGTTCTACCTTCTGTTATTTTATCAGTGGCATCTTGTATTAACTGCTCAGAATACGAATCGACAGAAGATGTCGCTTCATCTAAAATTAAAATACTCGGATTGGTGACATAAGCTCGTAAAAATGAAATTAACTGTCGCTGGCCAGAAGATAACATCACACCACGTTCCTTAACATTGTAATGGTAACCGCCAGGTAAACTCGATATAAATTCGTGAATACCTATAGATTTCGCAGCCTTTATAACGTCTGCTTCTGTAATATCAGGATTGTTCAACGTAATATTATTCAGAATAGTATCTGCAAATAAGAAGACATCTTGCAAAACAACAGCGATCTGATGTCGCAAGGAACTCAAGGTTATTTGCTTAATATCTGTATCATCAACTTGAATCGTTCCCGAATTAATTTCATAAAAACGATTCAATAAATTTATGATGGTGGATTTCCCCGCTCCTGTGGCACCAACAATCGCTACAGTTTCGCCTGAATTGACTTCGAACGAAATACCTTTTAGAACTTCCTCATCTTCAACATAAGAGAATCTTACGTTTTCAAATGAAATATTACCATTAAAATTATCTGCAGAAATAGTCCCAGTATCATCGATATTAGAACTAGTATCTAACACTTTAAATACGCGATCTGCAGCCACCATACCCATTTGCAATGTGTTGAATTTATTTGCAATTTGATATAAAGGTCTAAACAACATTGGGATAAACATTGTAAATGCGATTAAATCCCCCATAGATGCCGTCTGTCCGATAACTACATTCAGTCCACCAATCCAAATCACAGCACCCATCGTTAACGAAGACACGAATTCTGCTATTGGAAAGAATATCGAATTATACCAAACGGTCTTTATCCATCCCTTTTTATGACGTTCGTTAATAGCTTTAAACTTTTTGTATTCTGTAGCTTCACGCGTGAATAATTGCAAAATCTTCATGCCTGTGACACGCTCTTGCACAAAGGAATTAAGGTTAGAAACTTCGGTACGTACATCTTCAAAAGCACGTTTCATATACTTCTGAAAAATCTTAGTTGCGAATAAAATAATAGGCAATGTAAAGATCACGATGAGGCTTAATTTCCAATTCATATAAAACATAAAGCCAGCAACTACAGCCATTTTTAAAATATCACTAAAGATCATAAATAAACCTTCACCGAAGATATCGGCAATGCGCTCCATATCTGTTACAGCTCTTGTAATGAGAACACCTACAGAAGACTTATCAAAATAAGTCATCTTAAATTTGAGCATGTGATTAAATAATTTCACACGTATGTCTCTAACCACTGACTGTCCTAACCAACTTGCGTAATAAATAAATAGTAATTGACAAACGACTTCAACCATTAGAAGCGCTAGCATAATGACGATGTAGAAAACAAAACCGTCATACTTTTTTTCTGCAATTTGAGTATCAATAGCCTGTTGCAAGACATAGGGTCTTAATGCGCCAAAAACAGCTAGACCAATGACACAGAATAGTGAAATAACAAAAACCGTACGATAAGGTTTTATGTACTGTAAAAGACGCGTAAATAAGGAAACGTCAAATATATTTTTCTTTTTTTCTGCCATGTTGCCTTTCCGCACAAGCGGAAATCTGTTTAATCTATTCGTATTGTATCTGGATAAACTATTTTTACCAAATATAAGCCATGTGCTGGAGCGGAAAAACCCGCTTCGCTGCGATCTTTCGAAGCAATAATTTTATGTAAGTCATCAGGTTTCAACTTTCCTAATCCAATATTTACCATTGTACCTACAATAGCTCTTACCATATTTCTTAAAAACCGATCTGCAGTAATTGTAAACCTAAGCTTTCCCGAATTCTCAGTCCAAAATGCTTCTTTTATATCACAGTTGTACGTTTTTACATCCGTATTACTTTTAGAAAAGCATTGAAAATCTTTATACTCCAATAAGATTTTACAAGCTTGGTTCATAGCCTCTATATCTAAAGGTAATTGCACTTGGTAAGCAAAGTCGTAATCGAATACATTTTTTAAAGTCGAAATCTTATAGTTATAGGTTCTACTCAAGGCATCAAACCTTGTGTGTGTTTCAGAGTTCACTTCAAAAACATCTACAACGGCAATATCCTTGGGCAAAAAGGAATTAAGCTTATAAACTAAATCTTTATAATCAATTGTTTCTTCAAAATCAAAATGCGCAAACATTTGCGAGGCATGCACCCCTGCATCTGTTCGCCCTGCTCCCATTAGAGCAATCGTGTTTTTCAACAAGATACTTAAAGCCTTTTCTAACACTTCTTGCACAGAAATCGCATTCGGCTGGTTTTGCCAACCGTGATAGGCTTTACCATTATATGAAAGTTCGATGAAAAATCGCAATAGAAATCTTACTTTTGTTGAAGTACAAAGATAACAGTTTTAGTTGCTAAAGAAATCCTAAATCCTAAATACATCTTAGATTACCGATGTATCGGGACATAAACATGAAAAAAATACTCCTTTTATCAGACACACATAGTTACATAGACGCGGCTATTCTTAAACACGTTAAGCAAGCAGATGAAGTATGGCATGCTGGCGACATTGGAGATTTAGAAGTTACAGATAGCATTAAAAAACTAAAGCCACTAAAAGCTGTTTATGGCAATATTGATGACGCTAAAGCCAGAACAGAATTTCCGCTCCATAATAGGTTCATGTGTGAAGACGTGGATATTTGGATAACGCATATTGGTGGTTATCCTCCAAAATATAATAATCGTGTTAGAGATGAATTAAACGCTAATCCACCCGCCATTTTTATAACAGGTCATTCACATATACTAAAGGTAATGCCAGACAAAAAATTAAATCTTCTACATATGAATCCTGGTGCTGCTGGAAAACATGGATTTCACAAGGTAAGAACCATGCTTCGTTTTAAGATTGATGGCAAACAAATTAAGGACTTGGAAGTGATAGAATTTGAAAAACGCTAAAAAATAAAAAACCCAGACGGCAGCGTCTGGGTTTTTCGCACTAATACTACTAAGATTTTAGGTTCATCGTAATCGATCTACAGATTTTACGAGATCTTCGTCCTTTTTAATAGCCTTGTTAGCCAAGACCAAACACACAATAGAAAAAATAGGAAGAAGAATCCCAATACCCTTCTCAGAAACGTTAGTTTCTCCAAATAAAGTTTGAGACTGATAAACAAAGACTCCTAGTAAAATAAAGTTTAATATGATATTAAGTCGCCCCATTACAAACTGAGACTTCCTGTGTTGAAAATTAAATATCGAAATTAAAGATAACGAGGCAGACCCTATAAACATACCTAAATACATATAGTCATCTAACGCAAAAACTTTAACCTCGTCAGTGTTAGTCCACAAATGAAACACAAATATTAGCCCGGCAGAAATGACTGCAGCTAAAAATAAATAAAGAGTTTGTATCCGTTGTATCATAACCTTGCTTTAAAAGCAGTGCAAAATTAGTAGTTTATTTTTTAAAAAGATAGAATTTATTCTAAAATAAAATTGTATTATTGCATAATAAGGTGATAACGAACTTAGTTGCATCTTTCAAATCTCCCAAATTAATTTTACTTTTTCTTTTTTTTATTTTATTTAGAAAATCTTGAATTAATTATAATACACAATATAACATACGAATGTTCGAAATTTCCCAGTTAAAAGCTAAAAAGCTTCCTGAATTACAGGATATAGCTAAACAACTAAATGTACCTAAATACCGTACACAAAAAAAATTAGACTTGGTTTATCAAATTTTAGATTACCAAGCAGCAAATCCTGAGACTGTTAAAGCTAAGGTTGAAACTGAAACCCTTTCAGAACCAAAACAGGAAAGTAAACCGCCTCAAAAGCGCGCTAGAGTTGAACAAAAGCCAAAAGAAAATAAAGATCAAAAAGCTTTAGAGGTTTCTGATAAAAAAGAGGAAACGAAGACTAAGCCTCAAGAGCGTAAACCTCAAGAACGCAAACCTCAAGAACGTAAATCTCAGGAGCGCAAAACAACTACAGATAAGGTCGTAGACGATAAATCTAACCCTAAAGAACAGGTTCAAAAAAAACCCAATCCTCGTAATGATGACAAGAGACGTCCTCAGAGCAATGATAATAGACAATCACGCTCTAAGGATGGAAACACGCATAATAACAATTCAAAAAACAATGGTAATAAGGATAACAGAAACCGTTATCGCGAGCCAGATTTTGAATTTGACGCCATTATTGAAAGTGAAGGTGTCTTGGATATTATGCAAGACGGTTATGGATTTTTAAGATCTTCGGATTATAACTATCTATCATCGCCAGACGATATATATGTCTCACAATCACAAATTAGATTGTTTGGATTAAAAGTTGGTGATACTGTTTTTGGAAATGTACGACCACCGAAGGAAGGTGAAAAATATTTCCCATTAATCAAGGTAAGTAGAATTAACGGTCAGAGTCCAAATGTCGTTAGAGACCGTGTCGCTTTTGAACATTTAACGCCTTTATTTCCAGAAGAGAAATTTAATCTAGCAGACAAGCAAGCAACGATCTCTACACGTATTATGGATTTGTTCGCTCCAATAGGAAAAGGACAGCGTGGTATGATTGTATCACAACCAAAAACGGGTAAAACAATGTTACTTAAGGATGTTGCAAATGCAATTGCAGCTAATCATCCTGAGGTTTATCAAATGATTTTATTAATTGATGAACGTCCTGAAGAGGTGACAGATATGCAACGTAATGTTCGTGGTGAAGTTATTGCTTCTACCTTTGATAAAGAAGCACACGAGCACGTGAAAATCGCAAATATCGTCTTGGAAAAAGCAAAACGCCTTGTAGAATGTGGCCATGATGTGGTCATTCTTTTAGACTCAATTACACGTTTAGCAAGAGCTTATAACTCGGTACAACCAGCATCTGGAAAGATTCTTTCTGGTGGTGTTGATGCTAATGCGTTACATAAGCCTAAACGTTTCTTCGGTGCAGCTCGTAATATTGAAAATGGTGGTTCTTTAACGATCATCGCAACGGCCCTTACTGAAACTGGCTCGAAGATGGATGAAGTGATCTTTGAAGAATTTAAAGGAACAGGTAATATGGAACTGCAATTAGATCGTAAGATTTCTAATCGTCGTATTTATCCTGCTATTGATTTGACTTCATCGAGTACAAGACGTGATGACATTTTATTAGATGCTAGTACGATTAAAAGAATGTGGGTGATGCGCAAGTACCTAGCCGATATGAATCCTGTTGAAGCTATGGAATTTATTAATGATCGTTTCAAGCAAACTAGAAATAATGAAGAGTTTTTGATTTCTATGAATGGATAGAATTCAAAACATTCTATAAAACAAAAACCTTGAATTAATAGTTCAAGGTTTTTTTTGTAATACACTCTAGTATAAAATTAGCTTTAACGATATGAACAACAATAGCTTTTGTATGATTGTGTTAACAATAATCCGATCAATAGTGTTGTCGGCTAAATCTATCTGTATGAAGTAGCCTTTGTAACTATTTTAAAACGTTTCACCCGCATTTAAATAAAAAGCCTCTGATTCCCTTCCCCAAGCCTGATTTAACACCAAGTTTGTGCGCGTTGCTTTATCAATTAATATACGTAAACCTATACCAAAGGCAGGCTGAACAGCATCAAAAAGCCTAACCTGTCTGTCTTTATCACTGGCTGTTGTGAAATTCGCAAATACAGCACCACTAATTAACTGGTTACAGCTAATAGGAAAACGATATTCGGTTTCTAAATAGACCATATTCTGGCCTCTGATTAAACCTTGTACATAGCCACGACCACCTCTGCTCGTTTTGTCCCAGCCTATGGCTGGCAAATTTAGATAAGGCAAATCCCCATTGGTTAAAAACTGTCCGTAGCTCCAAAAAGCCAGAACATGTTGAAGATTTGTTTTACTCAAAGGAACATAATACCTGAATTCAGAGAATAACACAGAACTTGACGACTGATTCTTTCCAAAATCTGGATTATTTCTAAAATTAATATTGCCATACCAACCGTTATTTGCATTTATTTGATTGTCACGTGAATCAAATACTAAATTAAGACTCAAGCCATTAACATAATATTCATTAGCATTAAAACCATACTTTTCACTGTACTTATAATGCGCCGTTAATTCATTATTAGCAAGGTTTAACTGTTTATCCGAAATATTGGTATACCCATCGATATGCAAACCACCACCAATATAAAAATCATCCGCAATCCTGAACGACACTGTTTGATGAAATTTAAGATAATCATAATCCATAGGTTGTGCCAATGCTTGTAAAACAAAACCATCATCATCTCTCGCTGGAGGTATGATATCCGATCCTAAGCCATAGTTATCTTGCGAAAAAAGATAATACCGCCAATCGCCATTCAGGTAAATTTTATTATGATTTAGTAGTAATGTATTTTTAACATTTACAAGTAATTGGTCATTGGTGGTATAGGTCGCACCAACATTCACAGAAGAGTACCTGTCCTCAGTTTGCTTTCCTTTAAAAGTATATTGGGTTACGGCTCCATAAAGAAATCCTGTTGCTGGAGAAGAACCAATAACGGGAATTACCAAAAAAAAACTATTTTTAATAGGTTTTAAGGTTAGTACAGAATCTTTCTTTTTAAAAATTTCTGGTAACGATTTAACAGTACACTTTGGAATCGTATCGCTATTAGATTGAGAAAAAATAGTCGCCGAAAAAAGGAAAAAAATCAAGGTGATTGTTTTCGAAAAAATAGGAAATATGTTAAGGTTATTCTTATCCATTAATTTATATAATTAATTCTGGCACCAAATTATTACTATTATTAATCTTTGTCGGCTTTTAATTGTTCAACTAACCACTTTATTTAAAGGTATTAAAAAATTAGTGAGTTTTATTACAAACACGTTTGGATTCTTATTGCTGATTTTGTATGTATTTGCACAAAAATATACAAATATCAAATTGCAATTATAGTTTTCGAAACTAACTTTTGAACCTTTGTTGAATATCGTCCTTAAAACTAGCATTCACCATGAGCTAACAAAACGAAAAACAATGCTTTAAAGTCATGATTATTTCACAAAAAAAAGAGAGTTAGAAATTTTTAGGAAAAAATATCAACCTTTTATACGTGTTCTTGACCTTTACAATTGTAGCAGGAAACATTGAATTACCGGACCAAAAAGAGTTTCTGAATGCCCATTTCATGAGTATTACTTCAAATACATCCTAAACATATTTTGCCAATAAAGAATTAAAAAGACTATTGAAAGTGTTAATTGGTATAACTTAAAAGATAATATAGAAACAAAAAAGTCTTTCCAAAAAGGAAAGACTTTAAATATCATAAATAAGTATCTACAATTATATTGCAGCTACATATTTCGTTAACTGAGACTTTAAGTTACCTGCTTTATTAGAATGAATCACATTCTTCTTTGCTAACTTATCAATCATACTGATAACAGAAGGCAACATTTTTTGTGCTTCTTTACCATCAGTGATTTCACGTAACTTTTTGATCGCGTTACGAGTTGTCTTATGCTGATATCTGTTAAGTACACGTCTTTTTTCGTTACTTCTAATCCTCTTTAATGCTGACTTGTGATTTGCCATTATATTTTTTCTTATTAAAATTGTAGCCCGTAGGGGAATCGAACCCCTCTTACATGGATGAAAACCATGCGTCCTAGCCGATAGACGAACGGGCCCTTTGGTTATTATACTATTTAAATGAACCTACAATGTTTCCATTGCGGATGCAAAAATACAACTATTTTTAAATGTTGCAACTACTAATATATTTTTTTTGAAAAATTTTTAATAGGCTTTGGCAAAAAGCACACGTTGCGTTGATGGTTTCCCGCTGTAAATACATTTTCCTTCTTCTTTTTTATTATCCATAGGAATGCAACGAATCGTAGCTTTTGTCAATTCTTTTATCTTTTGTTCTGTTTCCGAACTTCCATCCCAATGGGCAGAAACAAAGCCTGTTTTTGTTTTTAAAACGGTTTTAAATTCTTCAAAATTTTCAACTTCCGTAAGATGTGTTTCTCTGAAGTCTAGAGCTTTTGCAAATAATTCATCTTGAATTTGAGTTAATAAACCCTTGATTGTACTAGAAATATTAGAAATTTTTACAATCGACTTTGTAAGTGTATCCCGTCTTGCTAATTCTACAGTTTCATTTTCTAAATCTTTAGGACCTATAGCAATTCTCAGAGGGACACCTTGTAATTCGTGTTGCGCAAATTTAGCTCCTGGTCTGTGTGTTGTTCGGTTATCAAACTTATAACTAATACCTAATGCTTTTAACTCCTTAATAATCGACTCCACTTTTTCAGAAATTAAAGTAAACTGTTCATCATTCTTATATATCGGAACAATAACCACCTGGAATGGTGCTAAGTTTGGTGGTAATACTAAACCTTTATCGTCACTATGCGTCATAATCAAAGCCCCCATTAGTCTCGTAGAAACGCCCCAAGATGTTGCCCAAACATAGTCTAATTTACCTTCGTTATTCGTAAACTTTACATCAAAAGCTTTCGCGAAATTTTGACCTAAAAAATGAGAAGTCCCAGCTTGAAGTGCTTTACCATCTTGCATCAAAGCTTCTATACAATAGGTTTCAACGGCTCCAGCAAAACGTTCACTCTCAGTCTTTATACCTTTAATTACAGGCATGGCCATAAAGTTTTCCGCGAACTCTGCGTAAACGTTATTCATCAATTCAGCTTCAATTATAGCCTCATTTTTTGTAGCATGAGCCGTATGCCCTTCTTGCCATAAAAACTCAGCTGTACGCAAAAACAAGCGTGTACGCATTTCCCATCGCACTACATTAGCCCATTGATTAATTAAAAGTGGTAAATCTCTATAACTTTGTACCCAACCTTTAAAGGTACTCCATATAATAGCTTCACTCGTTGGTCTAACAATAAGCTCTTCTTCTAATTTCGCTTCCGGATCAACCCTTAGTTTCCCTTCATTATCAGGATCATTTTGTAATCTGTAATGTGTAACAACAGCACATTCTTTAGCAAAACCTTCGGCATTTTTTTCTTCTGCTTCAAATAAGCTTTTTGGTACAAATAAAGGAAAATAGGCATTCTGATGTCCTGTTTCCTTAAACATCCTATCCAATTCAGCTTGCATTTTCTCCCATATCGCATAGCCATAGGGCTTAATTACCATACAACCTCTAACGGCTGAATTCTCGGCTAAATCAGCCTTTACCACCAATTCATTGTACCATTTGGAATAATCTTCAGTCCTACTCGTAAGATTTTTACTCATTTTTAGTGTTTTGGCACAAATATTGCGCTTATGTTAAATATAGAAATAGTTCAACAAAACTAACTATTTTTACATTGTTCAACAATTAAATAAAAGAGATATGCAATTTAAAACTATTATACCCAATAAATTGCCATTTTTTGTTGCACTTGGTCTTATGGCCTTGTTAACTTCTTGTGGTTCCTTTCAATATGCAGGATACGACAACGATGGTATTTATGCCTCTGACGTCAATGACGATGTCGTTCAAGAAACAGTTGTTACAACATCTTCTGATGATTCTAATTATTATAAAAACTATTTTTCTGAAAATAAGGCTCAAGTAGACGCCATAAATGCGGAAAGTGAAGTGTTTACCGATGTTGATTCTTATGAAGGCAACTATATGGAAAGAGCTCAAGATACCATAGAGCAAAGACCTGCTTATGGTGGCTGGGGCCAAAACAGCGATAACATTACCATCAATTATATCGATAATGGCTGGGGCTACGGTGGCCAAGGCTTTGGTGGCTGGGGCTTAGGCTGGAATAACTGGGCCTGGGGCTATGGTGGCTGGGGTGGCGGCTGGAATAACTGGGGCTGGGGTGGTGGCTGGAATAACTGGGGCTGGGGTGCTGGCTGGGGTTATCCTGGTTATGGCCATGGTGGCTGGAATAATGGGCATTATGGACATAATGGATATGCTTTTTCAGGAGGACGCAGAGGCTCGTTGCTATACAATAATAGTTTAAGCGGGAGATCAGGTCGCAACTCTTCTATATCAAGAAGCGGTTACTCAACTAGATCAGGTCGTAATTCTGCTACTTCAAGAAACGGATTTGCCACTAGCTTAAGAGGGAATTCTGCCATATCGAGAGACGGTTATTCAACGAGAAGATTATCTAATGCCGCTACTAATACAAGACGAAATACAAGAGGTACAAATGCACGTTCAAATGGTACGACACGATCCAATACTAGGGCCACTAGACCATCCAGAACGATGAGAAATTCGTCTTCTACAAGATCAGGATCGAATACGAGGTCTACAAGATCTTCCAGAAGTTCTAGATCTTCTGGAGCAACCAGATCATCTGGCAGCTCTAGATCCTCGGGTAGCATGAGATCTTCAGGAGGTTCTAGATCTTCTGGAAGTAGATCTTCTGGCGGAGGAAGACGCGGAAGAGGATAGCCGATAATTGAAGTCCACAAATTTAAAAAAAATCATTTATGAAAAAAATACTTATGCTATGCATAGGACTATCGAGTTTTTCCTATGCCCTATCTCAAGAAATTAGTGTAGAAGATGCTGTTCGGTATTCGTTAGACGAGATACAAGGAACTGCAAGATTTAGAGCAATGAGTGGCGCTTTTGGTGCTCTTGGAGGTGATATGTCGAGTGTAAATATCAACCCTGCCGGATCCGTTATATTTAATGCTAGTCATACGTCTTTTTCCTTAGGCGTTTTTGATAAAAAGAATACTGTAAATTATTTTAATAGTACTGTAAAGTCTTCCCAATCGAGCATTGATTTAAATCAGTTTGGTGCTGCTTTTGTGTTTAGAAATACAAATATAAATTCACCTTGGACAAAATTTGCAATAAGCATAGCCTACGACAGATCAGCAGACTATGACGACGACTGGGTTTCTAGTGGAACAAACCCCAATACAAGTATTGCAGAATATTTTAATACTTATGCTAATGGACTGCGCTTAGATCAAATTTCTACGCTTCCTAATGAAACAATTTCACAAGCATATGCCAATATAGGTTCTATTTATGGATTTAGAAATCAGCAAGCTTTTTTAGGGTATGAGGGCTTTATTATTGATCCCGAAAACGACACTAATGAAAACACAGCCTATACAAGCAACATCAACGGGTCTAATTTTAACCAACGTTATATTTATTCAAGCAGAGGATATAATGGTAAAGCGGCATTTAATTTTGCCACTAGCTATAAGGATAGACTTTATATAGGACTAAATTTAAATGCTCATTTTATAAACTATGAACGTTCAACATTATTAAGTGAACAAAACTCAAACTTAGCGTCCTCTGTTACTAATGTGAATTTTGAAAATAATTTATCAACCTTCGGAAGTGGTTTTTCATTTCAATTAGGAACGATTGCAAAAATAACTGAACAATTTAGGGTTGGATTAGCCTACAACTCGCCTACATGGTTCAGAATATCTGATGAAACTTCTCAAGCGTTAGCGACTACTAGAATTGAAAATGGATCAGCTATTTCACAAGTTTTAAGCCCAAATATTATCAATATTTATCAAGAATACCAACTTCAAACTCCTGGTAAATTCACCGGAAGCTTAGCTTATATCTTTGGTAAAAAGGCACTAATTAGTTTTGATTATTCTATAAAAGATTACAGTAACGCAGAGTTTAGACCGACAACAGATATTTTGTTTTCTGAAATAAATTCTCAAATTAATAACTCATTATCGAGTTCAGCGTATTCCTATAAACTTGGTGGCGAATATCGTCACAAGCAGGTAAGTTTCAGAGGAGGCTATCGTTTTGAACAAAGTCCTTATAAGAATGGCACTGTCGTTGGCGATTTAAAAGGGTATTCCCTTGGTCTGGGATATAATTTTGGTAATATGAATTTAGATTTTGCATATAGCCAATCAGAACGTGATGTAAACCATCAGCTTTATTCGGTTGGTCTAACAGATTCTGCAAATATACAATCAAGGTTTAGTGATTTTATTATGACTTTAGCCTTTAGCCTTTAGCCTTTAGCCTTTAGCCTTTAGCCAAAAATTTTAATAACAAAAGCCTGAACATTTATAAAGTTCAGGCTTTTTCTTTGAATTTATGAGTGTTTATCGTTTCAGGGTGAAATGAGATTTAAATTCTTTAGGGTTCCCTGTTAGGCGTTCAGTGTAAACCACTGTAAACCAATAGTCACTAGATGGCAACATACTCCCATTAAACATTCCATTCCAGCCTTGACCTGTTGGACTTAGTTGCTTTAATAACTTCCCATATCTGTCAAATATCCGAATATTTGCATCTGGCTGGGTATCTATGCCAATAATATTCCAAGTGTCATTATTACCATCTCCATTAGGTGTAAAGTATAATGGATAATCAATCACTAATATATTAGCACTTACGAAACCACAGCCATTTTTATCTCTAGCTATTACAGTATGATTACCGGCAGATACATCTTCAAAAAGCCCATCGTCTTGCCATGGACCATTATCTAAACTGTATTCAAACGTTGTATTTGTACTAGTCGTTTCAGCTGTTGCCACGATTATATTATTCCCAGTAAAAGCTTCAGAGGCAAGTGCTAAAGTTAACGCAGGTAGTTCACTTTCCAAAACCTCTGTAGCATCAGTATTGATACACGTAGTTACCGCAGAAGTACTCATATCTGTAACTATTACGGAATAGGTCCCTGCTTGTGTTGGCGTAATTTTAGAACCATTTTCTGCATTTAGTGGCATTCCATCTAAAAACCATTGAAAACTGTAGTCAGCATCTGGCAAACCTGTATCAATAACTGTTGGTACGTCTATGGCCACTGTATCATTACTCGAAAGACATATAATATAACGATCTTCTAAATCAAAAATTGGTAATAAGTTAACTTGTAACGTTAATTCTGCAATTTCAAAGCACTCATCGGGCCTTATATTGTTAGCTACTCTAGCATAAATAATTTGTGGATTAGTTGCATTCTCAAATAGTGTTGGTAGTGGTAATATATTATTTAACGCGTTCTCAAAACTATCATGATACGTCAACGTAAATTCCAATGGATTTTGACTGTCGTATATTTCGGCATCCTGAGTTGCTAAATCAAATTGTGCAATGCCATCATTTACACCAAACTCATCACAAATTTCATATTCTAATAATTCACCATCATCATTTGCGTCTGCACCCTCAACAACTATAAGATTAAACGATAATGTACTAATTGAACAACCTGTGAAATTATTTGTTATGGCGACAAAAATTTGTTGTGTATTACTTGTGTTTGTATATGGATTAGGTAATGGGTCGGTTACGTTATCAGCATCCAATTGTGAATCGTAATAGGCTACAGTAAATTCCGTTGGGCTTTGCCCATTAAGTATTTCTGTTGTTTTACTTTCTAAATTAAAAGCAAAAACAAAATCTGTATCATTCTCACATTCAAAAAAATCAGTAAGAGCAGTAGAAGCATCAGGTACAGGATTCACTGTAATATCAAAATCCACTATGGCATAGCAAGTCGTTAAGGAATTAGTAACTCTTACAAAAATTGTTTCAGTTGAGTTCGTATTCATATATGCCGATGGACCAGGTATTTCACCAATAGCATCATTCGCATCAGTAAAAGAAAAATGATAGCTAGCACTAACAGCTGGATCACCATTTAAAATATAAATTTCATTTTGCGTTAAATCAAAATTTTCAACTAAATCACCAACTGTATTATCATCACAGAGCTCAATATCATCTGGATCTATATTTGGTGTTGGATTTATGGAACGAAGCCTTACATGAACTCCAAGTCCCACACATGCATTATCTATGTCCCCATCTACTCTAACATAAATTTCTTGTTCGAATGGAGACATTTCATTTCTATAATTAGAAATATCTGGTATTACATTGATTTCTGCTAATGCATCAGCTTCTGTCTGGTAATACCTAAATATTAAATTTTGACCTGTAGGAAGTCCAGATTGTGCTCTTATTTGAGTTTCTGCATCGCTAAAATCAAAAGTTGTTATTCCATTAGATATATCATTATCAATATTTCCTATATCACAGGCTTTATAAAGGATTTCAACGGTTTGC
>JAWUVW010000066.1:0-22883 GCA_034112185.1 Flavobacteriaceae bacterium
TTTGCAAATTCATATTTAGCATATTGTAAATGACCGAAATTGATTTCGCTTTAGACCAGAAAAAAGATACTGACATTATAGAACTTGTCGGCACTGTAATTTGGAACAAAGCGAATGAACATAAGTCCTTTCAAAATCTATCAGAGCAAGAGAAAACATTTGTCTTTATCGATATTTTTGAAAGTGAAATAAATAATGAAGGTCTTTACGGTTTTTTCTATAATACGTCAGGTGAATTTTCACATGAAGTATTACAAGCATACTTAACAATTAATGCCAATGAAACAGCCAATATATTAGATAAAGCATTACGACTATTTCCTGAATTGCCTGTGCCAAAAGACATGATTTTGCGCAGGCAGTTTATGGAAAAATTAAAAATTGAGGATTTAGAACTTTGGTCTAACTTAGAGTTAGATTTAATAAATTCTAAAGAAGATGTTGTAAATTTAACTATCGCTTATATTAAATTGCATAAAACTGAATTTGAGTATTAAGGTATATTCCACAAGACGATTTTCAATGACAAACTTAAATGTCAAAATTACCAAAAGCGCATAAATTTATTGATCTTTCAGATTACGGAAGACCATTAGCAAGAGCTATCTCTTTAGCACTAAAAGACACAAGATTCACACCAATACACATCACCATAGGTTTTATAATTTCAGGACTATTTGGTGTACTATGTATTCTATCCGGACAGTATTGGTTGGCCGCTTTCTTTCTTATTTTTAAATCCATTCTCGATGCAGCAGATGGTGAATTAGCACGTATTAAAGAAACACCATCATACACAGGTCGATATTTAGATTCGGTCGCCGATATCATCCTTAATGCCATCATTTTTATTGCATTATGGTATATTACAGACTCCAACATTTGGCATTCTACTTTAGCCTTTTTAGGCGTACAGTTACAAGGAACACTGTATAATTATTATTACGTCATTCTAAGAAATCAATTTAATGGTGACACGACAAGTAGAATATTTGAAGACACCACTCCTATTGCTCTGGCAGGAGAAAAGCAAGAGAATGTTAATATATTGTTCGGTATCTACAAAGTATTATATGGCAGTTTTGACAAGACGATTTATTTCTTAGATCGAAACGCACCAAAAGGTAAAGTATTACCAAAATGGCTAATGACCGCTATTTCAACTTTTGGCTTAGGTTTTCAACTCTTAATTATTGCTATAATGTTAGTTACTGGGCTGAAAGATTATATCATTCCTTTTTTCCTAAGTTATTCGGTAATGATTTTTATATTCATAGCGATAAGAAAATTGTTATAACAGAAGTCTATGCGTCTTCAATAGTTTCTTTAGTTTTAAAAACATAGATGTATAACCACATTAAAGAAAATGATGGTATAACGTCTAAAAATGGTAACGCTTCTTCTACAAAAGATATAACAGCTGCAATCTTTCCCTCTCTTCCTTTGTATAATTTGGTCATTAAATAGGCCGATAATGGTGCCCATAAAAAATCGAATGGCGGAAAGACTATGGATACAAATCCCAAGGCATCAAACAGAAAGCCTAGTAAAAGTTTATGATATTTTTTCATGTATAATTAAAGTGTTATTATACTATTTAGGGTACAATAAGTATTCCAAAAACAGTAGCTGTCAGTTTGCCATTTCTTAGAGTTAAAAACACGACATACCTTTTAACTTTTAATTAAGAGCAAAACCACTATAGACAGTGTAAATTTGCACTGAATTTGAAGCTCAAACCACTTTACCATCTCATCTTTAAAACATAATTTTATTAGCTCTTTATCTCTTATGAACTTACGTTCTACATACTTGCTTTTTGCTTTGAGTTTTGCTGTAAGTATGGTTAATGCTCAAGATAAAAAAACACTTAACATTACGCGAGCAGAAAGCGCACCAAAAATTGATGGTGTTTTAAATGAAGCTATTTGGACTAATGCGGAAATTGCAACTAATTTTATTCAGTTCGAACCCGATATTGGAAATCTAAGAGATAGAAGCCAACGTACCGAAGTTAAAATCACTTACGATGATAATGCCATTTATATAGGAGCGTATTTGTATGATGATCCTGATAAAATCATGAAACAATTGACATCGCGTGATAATTTTGGTCAAGCGGATTTCTTGCGTGTCGTCTTGAATCCCAATAATGATTCTCAAAACGACACTCAATTTGTCGTATTTAGTTCTGGTCAGCAAGCAGATGCGATTGCCAATCCAAGTGTTGGACGCGATTTTGGCTGGAATGCTGTTTGGCAAAGTGCTGTTAAGATCATGGATGATGGCTGGGTCGTAGAAATAGAAATACCCTATAGAACCTTACGGTTTGCAGATCTGGAAAAACCAACTTGGGGTTTACAACTTGAAAGACAGTTTAGACGCGAGCGCGCGAATTACAGCTGGAACACTATAGATCCTACAAAAGGTAACGTTGGACTTTATCATGGCGAGCTTAAAGGCTTAAATGGCATTAAACCACCTGTAAGACTTAATCTTTATCCGTTTTCAACTGGAATTGTAAACAATTTTGATGGTAAAACTGATACCGACTTAACCTTTGGCATGGATGTTAAGTATGGCCTTACAGATAATTTCACTTTAGATGCTACTCTAGTTCCAGATTTTAGTCAAGTAGGTTTTGATAATGTCGTTTTAAACCTAGGTCCTTTTGAACAAACCTTCTCAGAACAACGGCAATTTTTTACAGAAGGTATTGATTTATTTTCTAAAGGTGGCTTATTCTTTTCGAGACGTATCGGTAGTGCTCCAAGTGGAGAATTAGAATTGAACGAGAATGAACAGGCTAACGTCGCTAATGAAGTCAAAGTTTTAAATGCACTGAAAGTGTCAGGACGCACAAAAGAAGGACTTGGGGTTGGTTTTTTCAATGCGATAACAGAAAAAACATACGCCACAATTACGGATACGATTTCAGACGAAAAACGCAATGAAGTTGTAGAACCATTTACAAACTATAATATTTTAGTCGTTGACCAGCAATTTAACGGCAACTCAGCCGTAAGTTTAATCAATACCAATGTCACGAGAGACGGTTCTTTTAGAGATGCAAATACCACGGCCTTAGTAGCTGATATTATTAATAAAAGAAACACCTATAGAATCAGCTCCGAATTAAGAATGAGTAATGTGAACTACCAAAATTCAGATTTAGAAACTGGTTTTAGTAGCTCCTTATTTGTTGGTAAAGTCCATGGTAATCTGAGGTATAGTTTCAATCACGACTTCGCAGACACAAAGTATGACATCAATGATTTAGGCCTAAATCTGCGTAATAACCGTAATGATTTTGGTGCAGATGTTTCTTATGAAACTTTTGAGCCGAGTGGTAAACTTAACAGCTATAGAATAAACGGTTTTATCAATTATCGCAGGCTCGTTAATCCTAATGTCTTTTCTCAACTCAATTTCGGTGGTGGTTACAGAGCGTCTACAATAAAGCTAGATGCTTATGGTTTTAGATTAAATATAGAACCTGGTGAACAATACGACTTTTTTGAATCTAGAGACGGACGTGCTTTCATTTTCGAAAACGCTGTCAGCACTGGCGCTTGGTTTTCTTCCAATTTTAACAGAGTTTTCGCCATTGGTTTAAGGGCTAATATAGGCACACTTTTTGAAGAGGGAAGGGATTTTTTTAGATATGATTTTGAAATTGAGCCAAGAGTAAGGATCAGTGACAAACTCTTACTTAGGTATGAGTTTAATTTTGATTTTAGAAATGGTGACAGAGGTTATGCAACTAGTGAAAATGATGAATCGGTTTTTGGAGAACGCAACAGGCAGAGAGTTACAAACTCACTTTCTAGCAACTATAATTTTAATCCTTTTCATTCACTCTCGCTAAGCTTTAGGCACTATTGGGATACCGTAGACTATGATTACGATCTTTTTACCTTATTAGATAATGGCCGATTAACCACAGACTCAGGTTATACTATTGATAATGTCAGTGATAATCCGAACATTAATTTTAGCACATGGAATATCGACCTGAGTTATTCATGGCAATTTGTACAAGGTAGTTTTTTAACCGTTTTATACCGCAATCGACTGTTTAGTAATGATGACAATGTAAAAGACGGTTTTAATGACAGCTTAAATCTATTGTTTAATCAGCCAGTTCAGCATACATTTTCGCTACGCCTGCAGTATTTTATTGATTTCAACGGAATAAAATCAATCTTCAAAGGCAACAAATCTGCATCCTAGTATTGCGGATTAATCCATTAAGTATTACTTTCACGCTGTATGAGTAAAACAGTTATTTCAGCCAAACAAATTAAAAAAGCCTATAAAGATCTAGAAGTCTTAAAGGGTGTTGATTTAACAATTTCTGAAAGTGAAATTATATCCATAGTTGGTGCATCTGGAGCAGGTAAAACTACATTATTACAAATCTTAGGCACTTTGGATCAACCTGATTACACATCAGATACTGAATTAATTATCAATGGACAATCTATAAGGTCTTTAAATGATAAAGCTTTAGCAAAATTTAGAAATAGAAATATTGGTTTTATATTTCAGTTCCATCAGTTATTGCCAGAATTTTCAGCATTAGAAAATGTCTGCATCCCTGCATTTATTAATAACACACCCAAGCCTGAAGCTGAAAAACGTGCCAAAGAACTATTAGATTATTTAGGTTTAAATAAGCGCATACATCATAAACCTAATAGCCTGTCTGGTGGCGAACAACAGCGTGTAGCTGTAGCAAGAGCTTTAATGAATCAGCCAAACATTATTTTTGCTGACGAACCTTCAGGTAATTTAGATAGTAAATCTGCAGAACAACTGCATAACCTCTTTTTTAAACTTAGAGATGAGTTTAAACAAACCTTTGTCATCGTAACTCATAATCAAGATTTAGCCGCTATGGCAGATCGGAAACTAATAATGGTTGATGGTAAAATTGATTATCAGAATTAATTATCACAATTAATTTTGTAGATTAGTCTAATAGAACATCTTTAGACAGAGGCTAATCTATTATGAAACTGAAATTATTATCGATTATCTTTAGCTTGCAAGTCTGCTTTAGTTTTAGCCAAAATATTAGACCTTACGATTTAGAAAAACAAGCAGAACATTCGGAAAACAAAGGATATGACTCTTCGTATCGCGTCAATTACTTTGAAAATATTATAATAAGATCATTTCTAAACTCTGATGTCGCCAGTTTTCAGTACCGAACTTTATCTGATGACACCCAATTTAATATTGTACCGGCAGCTGAATACCTAATTGGAGCTTCTTTAGATTATAAATGGATAGCCGTAGGGGTCTCTTTCAGTCCAAGTTTTTTAAAAAATAATGATTTTGAAGGAGGGGATAGCGAATCACTAAAAATAGAAATTAATTTCTTTTATGCAGATCAATGGCGCCAAGAACTTAGCGTAAGCTATTTAAAAGGTTTTTTGAATACGACTCAAAGCGCTTCGACTGGGGATTTACAATTATTAAATAATACGACCCTTACAACATATCAAGGCAGTACCTTTTATATAGCAAATAAAAATTTCTCATTTAGAGCACATTATGCCCAAACGGAACGGCAATTGCGAAGTGCTGGGAGTCTAATTCCAAAATTGAACTATTCTTATAATATTACAGAACCGAATATTACTTCAGATGTTCTAGAAAACGAAACTTTAAAATTAAAGAGTATGGACATTATTGGACAAATAGGATATATGTACACTTTCGTAGCTCAGCAAAAATGGTTTGTAACAATTGGCATACATCCCGGAGTTGGATATAATTATGCAGAATATAATTTGAAGGACCAATCAGATCGATTATTTACTAATGTAACCTTTGCTTTAGACAATGAATTAAGTATTGGTTATAATAGTTATCGCTGGTTTTTTGGACTCTCAGGTAATTGGAGAAATTATAATAATGTAAATAATGAAAAAGATCAGATAAGCAGAGATTCAGAATATTTTCAAGTGCATTTAGGCTATCGATTAAATGATAATAAGCCTATGCGCAAGTTTTTTGGTTGGTTTGAAGACCATTTAGGATTTTAGTCGCGTCGTCCGTATACCAAACATTATTTTTACGTCGAAACCTTAAGGTAATTTACAAAACTATGTCATGAGTTATTTTTAAACTTAGAGCCGATTTTAAACAAATCTTTATTAATATCTGTTTAAGTATTTATGGCATCACAAACCTTAAAATAGTATTTTCGCTTTACCTAAATAAAATGAAATGACAGTGACGGAGTTCGAACCTATAATAGAAGTTTTAGAAGAAGCTTACGAAATCCCACACCTTAATGCGACAAGAAAAATTTCCGCATTATTGCCTCACGATTACTACGAAACTGATAAACGCTATCCTGTATTATATCTTCAAGATGGGCAGAATCTGTTTAACCCAGCTGCACCTTATGGAGATTGGGCCATAGATAAATCTATGGCAAAACTGGCTGAAGATGGCCTTAAAGATCTAATCATAATAGCTATAGACCATGGCGAAGAAGAAAGAATCAGTGAATATTTACCTTATTACCATCCACGATTTGGAAATGGGAAAGGTGACTTTTACATTCAATTTATGATTGAAAAATTGATACCCTATATTAATTCACATTATCGCACATTAACAGATTTTGAGCATACAGGTATTGGCGGAAGCTCAATGGGAGCATTAATAAGTCTTCATGCAGGCTTATCGAATCCAGGAGTTTTTGGCAAACTCATGATTTTTTCACCCAGCCTATGGATTTCCAATAGAATATTTAATAGCACTAAAAGTTTTAGACCTTTAGAAGAATCAAAGATTTACTTGTATTCTGGAGGTAAAGAAAGTGAAGAGCATTTGCATAATTCGAAAAGATTGGGCAGTATTATAAAAGAAAAAATGATTAAAGGCTATCATATTGATTTTCATTTTTCAATTAATGAACATGGAAGCCATGCCGAAATGCATTGGCGCGAAGAGTTTCCGAATGCCATAAAATGGCTCTATTTTAATTCATAATTATGACTTACAAACACATAACAACATTAGATACATCAAAAGATTTTATTCTGCCCTGCAGAAAAGAGCAACTTGATACTATAAAAGAATTTTTACCAGTTGACCAACCCGATTTCGATGGGAGTTTTTCAACCTACCTTCTACTCTATGGAAAAGAAGGGAATCGCATTTATCTCCTAGGCTTAGGCGAAGAAAGACATAGCGCGCAACTCGAAAATACGTTTTATAAATTAGCCTTCGAGACTCAGAAACATTGGGATAAATCTATACAAGTGTATGCTGAAGATTTGAATGAAAATGAACTAAAAAAAGCTGTTATTGGACTAGAAATGGCACAATATTCTATTGGCGAATACAAATCCGAAAAAGAAAAGCAAAACAAAACAACAGTATCACTTTCTTCAACGAAGACGATTAAAAACGTATTAGAGGAAGGTAAATTCACAGGAGAAACGATTAATAAAATTAAAGCTTTAGTTGATGCGCCACCGAATATTAAAACACCTGAGTTTTTAGGGAAATGGGCTAAAGAATCTGCGAAAAATGGAGACTATAAATGTACGGTTCTAAAAGAAAAACAATTAGAGAAACAGGGATTTGATGCCGTTTTATCCGTTGGAAAAGGCAGTGTGAATAAACCTGTAGTTATAATCACTGAATACAAACCAAAAACAACGAAAAAGATTGATATTACTTTAGTTGGTAAAGGCATTACATTCGATTCTGGTGGCTTATCCATAAAACCATCTACCAATTTACACTATATGAAAAGTGATATGGGAGGCGCAGCTGTCGTTTTAGGTGTTGTGGAATTGGTCGCTAAACTGAAACTCAACATCAACATTGTTGGGGTCGTCTGCTCTGCTGAAAATGCAGTAGATGCAGAAAGTTACCGACCTGGTGATGTGATTAACTCCTACTCTGGTAAAACTATTGAAATTATTGATACAGATGCTGAAGGTCGTTTGGTCTTGGCTGATGGATTAAGCTATGCCGTAAAGAAAATAAAGCCAGAGTATCTGATTGATTTAGCCACCTTAACAGGAAGCGTTGTAAGAACCTTAGGTTTTCATGCTGCTGGTATGTTTACCAACAACGAAGATATGGCAAAAACAACCTCTGACATTGGGTACAGCGTCCATGAACGTGTTTGGCAATTGCCAATGTTTGAAGATTACGAAAGTGATTTACATAGTGATATTGCAGACATTAGAAACTTTAGTGGTAATCCATTAGCAGGAGCTACAAATGCAGCTAAGTTTTTAGAAGCGTTTACAGAGGACCACAAAAAGTGGATGCACCTAGATATCGCTGGCGTTTCTTTTGGAGCTTCACCTTACGCGAAGATGAAAAGTGCTTCTGGTTATGGTATTCAATTAATTACTGAATTTATTAAGACAAAGGCTACGAAATAATTCTGAGTTTTGTAAATTGTATCAACAAAATTTAATTTTAATAGAACTGTCACATTCTTGATTCTAATTAAGCAACCATGTCCAAAAAACCACTAAATTTCCTTTGCATATCAACCTATTTCAAAGGTGAAGATTTCCTGAAAAGTTGCAAGGCTGAAGGTAATAATGTCTATTTATTGACCAAGAAAAAATACGAACATGAACCTTGGCCTTGGGAAAGTATTGCTGATGTCTTTTATATTGAAAAATGGAATCAAGAGGATGTTTCAAAAGGCATTGCTTATAAATTTAGAACCATAAAGTTTGATCGATTTGTCGCACTAGATGATTTTGACGTCGAAAAAGTAGCACTAATGCGCGAGCATTTCAGAATGCCAGGTATGGGAAGAACAACTGCCCACTATTTTAGAGATAAGCTCGCTATGCGCATAAAAGCAGAAGATGAGGGTGTTAATGTCCCGGAGTTTACAGATTTGTTTAATAATGATATGATTAATGATTATGCTGATCGTGTGAGTGCACCATGGTTAATCAAACCACGCATGGAAGCATCGGCAACAGGAATTAAGAAAATTCATAGTAAAGACGAATTATGGCAAGTCATTAACCAATTAGGCGACGAACGCGATAACTACTTAGTTGAAAAATTCGCTCCAGGCGACGTGTATCATGTCGACGGTTTAAATGTTGATGGTAAAGTTGTTTTTTCTAGAGTAAGTAAATATTTAGACACGCCTTTTGAAGTTGCTCACGGCGGCGGCATCTTTAGATCTGCAAGTTCTAAAATCGGCTCTAAAATCGAAAAAGACTTGCAAATAATGAATGCTGAAGTGATGAAAGCCTTCGGAATGCAGTTTGGAGCGTCGCATACAGAATTCATACAATCTAAGGCGACTGGTGAATTGTTCTTTTTGGAAACCTCGTCTCGAGTTGGTGGAGCGAATCTAGCTGAAATGGTTGAACACGCTTCGGGTGTTAACCTATGGGCTGAATGGGCAAAAATTGAAACTGCCAATCTTAGAAAGAAAACCTATAAATTACCAAAAATTAATAATCAATATGCAGGTATTGTCGTCTCTTTAAGCCGATTCGAATATCCTGATACCTCTAGCTTTATAGATAAAGAAATAGCTTGGCGAATGGATAAACAGTGGCATATTGGTTTAATTGTTGTTTCCGATTCTAGCGAACGTGTTTTAGAGTTGTTAGATCAATACACACATCGCATTGGTTCTGAGTTTCATGCGAGTTTACCTGCGCCTGATAAGTCGGAGTAAATTAGTGTGAGTTAACTTTAGTAAAACATACAGACTCTTAATTACGATAAGTCACAAACTAAAAACAGCAATACAGAAGTGATAATATTGATCTACCTAAGCCTCAGACTTAGGTAAATACACACCTTGTTTAAGCAATACTGCGCCCATTAGAATTAACCAAATTACTTTAATATGAAATAGTGGTTTGTAGATTTCATAATTATCAGGGATACCCATAACAATGCCCATAGCAGCAAGACCTAATAGTGCTGTAAACCAGCCCAACCACTTGCTCACAATGTTCCATTTAATAAAACCATAACCTAACAAGACCAAGCCAACACCAGAGAAAACACGACCAAAACGAATAAAGCAGGTAACATATTGATTAGTGAATAATATATCATTGACAAACTGTTGGATTTCAGCAGCCGACTCCCCTGCAGTTTGGCCAACACCCCAAGCACCGAAATTATAAAAATACGCGTTAGCTATGGCTAATGTGAACGTGCCAATAATTACCATACCAGCGCCTGGCAAAATAAGTACACGATAAGGTTTTCTAGCCGTTACCGCCACCAAAGCAAATAGAGCAATTCCCATAGTTACCCATCCAAAAATATGAATACGATACATCCAAATCCAAGTCCAGACGTTTTCACCAATAGCTTCAAAATCTGAAGCGACAATATATTCGCCAATATGATGAGGAGACAGTGCCCAACCTAACCATAATAACAATGCCGCTACAATAAATACCCAACCTGTAAAGTTAGTTTCGAAATCTTTTTGCCTGATATTCATCATTTTGTATATTTAAGTAATTGTACAATTTAGCTTTTTCTATAATTTTTTAATGTAACATTAGTTACACAAGAAGATGACTAGAAATTATAACTTGTATAATTGGTTCTATAAATCTATAAATTCATTATTTTGAAAAGAAGAGATTTCGTAAAAAAAACTACACTAAGTTCGTTCGCAACACTTATAGGAACAGAGCTTGTTTTCGGTTCTAAAATGCTCGAAGGGTATACACCTTTAGCATTGCAAGATCCTGATCCTTTTAAATTATTTAATAAGCATAAGGACATGGTGGTCTTAAACGATAAACCATGGAATATTGAAGCACAAGCACATTTGTTAGATGATAAAATTACGCCAAACCTATCCATGTTTGTAAGAAATAATGGCTTGTTACCTGAAGCTATTAATTCTAAAAGCTGGACGCTCACAATTGATGGCGAATCGGTTGCAAAACAAAAAACATATACATTAGCTGAATTGAAATCTAAGTTCGAACAGCATACTTATCAATTAACAATAGAATGTGGTGGTAATGGACGTGCTGAATTTGATCCGCCAGCAAAAGGGAACCAATGGACAATTGGTGCTGTACATTGTGCTTCATGGACAGGCGTGCGTTTACGCGATGTATTAGAAGATGCTGGTATTAGAAGTAATGCGGTATATATTGGATATCATGCTATAGATAAGCATTTGAGTATGGACCCTAAAAAAGAACCTATTTCTCGAGGTTGCCCGATGTCTAAAGCCTTACAAGATGAAACGCTTTTAGCCTTTAAAATGAATGGTGAAGATATTCCTTTAATTCACGGTTATCCATTACGCTTGGTCGCGGGTGGTTGGCCAGCATCGGTTTCCGGCAAGTGGGTGAATAGAATTAGTATTCGTAATAAAGTCCATGATGGTACAAAAATGACAGGAACTGCTTATAGAGTTCCTTGTGAGCCCGTTGCGCCAGGAGAAAAAGTAAAAGATGAAGATATGTGCATTATCGAGTCTATGCCTGTAAAATCATTGATTACATATCCTAAAACTGGCGCAATAATAAATAAAGAGAAATCTTTAAACATTAGAGGCCATGCATGGGCTGGTGAATTAGAGGTTACTAAAATGGAATATTCCATAGATTTTGGATCAAGTTGGACAGCATGCACAGTAGAGAAACCTGCAAACCGTTTAGCTTGGCAACATTTTTCGGCAACTGTTGATTTTCCTAAATCTGGATATTATGAAGTTTGGGCTAGAGCGACGGATGGTAACAGCAAAGCACAACCCATGTTATTACCAGGCTGGAATCCAAAAGGGTATTTGAATAATGCCTGTCACAGAATAGCCTTAAAAGTAAAATAATGAACAAAGAAGAGGCATACAGAGTACAGGTTAGGAAATTGTATCGGTCATTGATGCTGTTTTTTACTTTGTTTGTAATTACAGGTGGTGGAATAATGTATTATATGTATCATCCTGATGGTCTAGATTTTAATTCCAAATCAGACGCTATAGTTGCTGTGCCTATCGTGGAAGATGAAGACCGTATTGAAAACGGTATCCATATGAAAACTGGCTTAGTCGAAGCGGAAGGTTTGATGATCGTAGTTAATAATTGCACGAATTGCCATTCTGCAAAATTAGTAACTCAAAACAGAATGAATACTGAGCGTTGGAATGCAACTATTAAATGGATGCAAGAAACTCAAAACCTTTGGGATTTAGGAGGTAATCAAGAGATAATTGTTAATTATTTAGTTACCAATTATCCGCCAATAGCTAAAGGAAGACGTATGATATTGACTAATCTAGAATGGTATGAATTGGCGGAATAAGGTTTTAGTGTTCGTATTGGTTTCGTTTGCTTGTCAGAAAGAAAAAGTGAAATTCAATGATTCAATTGAGGTTAATTATTTAATTGAAGCAAAAGATTTAAAGGCTATTATTAATCAACAACATATCAAGATATTAGATTTTAGAAAAAAAGAAGTTTATCGTAAAGAGCATATCGTTGGAGCTTTAAATATGTGGCGAACAGATATTGAAGATGCCTCTTATCCTTACAAAGGAATTATGGCAAGTAAAACGCAAATTGAAGCGTTATTTGGGAAACTAGGTATTAAAACTACTGATACCCTCATCGTTTATGACGATAATGGGTTATGTGAAGCTTCAAGATTATGGTGGATATTGCAAAACTATGATTTTAAGAACATAAAAATGTTACATGGCGGAATTTCAGAATGGAAGTCCAATCATGGACAGGTGACAACTAAAAGACGAAAAGTGAATGAAAGCGTTTTTAAGCTCACTCAAAATCCAAAGATGCAGTATTATGTTTCAAAAGAACAGGTCCGTGATGCTTTAAAGTCCAATGTCCTGCTTTTAGATACACGAACTATTGATGAGTTTACAGGTAAACAACAAAAAAAAGGAGCTACAAAAGGAGGAAGACTACCAAATAGTATGCATATAGATTGGACAGAAGCCGTGAACCAAGATGGAAATCAGCGGTTTAAGACAATAGAAGATTTAGAACTTATATATAGTAAATTAAACATAAATAAGAAGGATACAATAATTTTGTATTGCCATAGTGGTGTGCGCTCAGCACATACTACATTTGTTCTTACACAATTATTAGGGTATGAAAATGTAATGAATTATGATGGCTCATGGACAGAGTGGAGCTATTTTAATGATCTACCTTATGAAAGTGATAGTATAACACTAATAAAAAAATAAAATGGAAAAGTATTTAGATGGCTTTATTAATGCATTTCAAGGCACAGTAAATTGGACGTGGAAATCTATAATTTTTGAAGTGCCATGGTACACGAATTATTTTTGGGGACTTATAGCCATTTCACTTTTTGTATGGCTACTAGAAATCGCCTTTCCTTGGAGAAAAGAACAATCAATTTTTAGGCGTGATTTTTGGTTAGATGCGTTTTATATGTTCTTTAATTTCTTCATGTTTGCAATCGTGATTAGCGGTGTTTACCAAATTTTAGGATTACTTTTTGGTGAATTTAATATTACAGCAAAAAGCCTAGCGCTTTTTGATATATCAAAATGGGCACTTTGGTTACAATTATTAGTGTTCTTCATCTTCCTAGACTTTGTACAGTGGTTTACGCACGTTTTATTGCATAGATTTGGTTTTTTATGGAAGTTTCACAAAGTACATCACAGCGTAAAAGAAATGGGCTTTGCTGCACATTTGCGATACCACTGGATGGAAAACATATTTTACAAACCACTTAAAACTTTTGGGGTCATGATCATTGGAGGTTTTGAGCCTGAGCAGGCTTATATCATCCATTTTATAACGATTGCTATTGGACACTTTAACCATTCTAATATTAAAATTACTTGGGGACCTTTAAAGTATATTTTCAATAACCCTGTGATGCATTTATATCATCATGCCTCTTCATTACCAGAGGGAAAACATGGCGTAAATTACGGTATTAGCTTAAGTCTTTGGGATTATATCTTTAAAACCAACTATATTCCTGAAGATAGTGGCACCGTAGAAATTGGATTTAAAGGTGACGACAAGTTCCCCCATGATTTTATAGGACAAAACACCTATGGTTTTAAAAAAGGACAGCAATAATAATTACAATTTTTACATAGTCGTTTTAAACTCAAATCTAACTAATTTTTGGTTTTATAGATTTTAAGAAAAATGCAAATAAAAATTACATAAATTTTTATTTGCATTTTTTGTATTTGTAATAGCCATTAGGACGTTAGCCTCTAGAAACACCTTTAATCTTCGAAAAAACCTGTAGTACCTCCAACCCAAGTCTTATCCTTATTGTATTTCACGCCAACCATTTCACCTTTACTTAAGCGAATAAGATTACTCACAATTTCTATTTTGTCAGTTTTACTATTATGGACCATCATTATTCTTACCTCGCATTTTGCAGGTACATCCATAGTTTCTACAACAGGTGCATAAATAACTTTTTCTTGTAATAAATAATTTGACTTATTTGCAATGCTCTCAATGGTATTTCGGGTTACATTAATATGTACACCAGATCCTGCAAAAGAAAATAGCGGTTTTAAAACATAATTTTCTAAATCTGTTGGAATGGTCTCTAATTTATCTAAATGATAAGACTTAGGTATGTATTTTCCTTTTAACAAAGGCATGAGATATTTACTAATTCTGAAAAACCAATTGGGATGTCCAATCCATTCTACATCAACTTCATCTTGAAATTTAAATTGACCTTGTATATCCTTTCGCTGATGCAACTCATCAAAAATAATACGATTATAAATTTTTAAAACATGTACTTCGTTACCATTGTCATCTTTATAAAACAGTTGCTTTCCTTTTCGAATTAAATCAGTAATACATAATATTTTAATGCCAAGTGCAGCCTCTGTTGCATAAAAATCAATTGCTGTGGCTTGATTATCTGGCTCAACCTCCAATAAAATAACTTGTTTTGGATCTGTTTCTCCGACAATTTCAGTCCTTAATAATTCAATATATTCTTTTGGTGTCATCCCATTTAAATGTTGGGAAAAATTCTTTGGAATTGAATCTCCAAAATGTTCGCGATACTTTCGACCTAACAATTCTTGAAAGAAATATAATGATGGAAACCCCTGAAGCTCTATTAATTTTGGCGTCAATTCGCCATCTTCATCTTTACAAATACCAAAATCTACCTGAATAAACTTTGGTCGTTCATCTTCATTAGGAACAATAGTGTTCTCATTAAAAAAAGCATCTTGCGTCAAATCCTTAAAGTTAGGCTGATTTATAACCGCCATAATTTCACCGCAAGCTTCTACTAATTTCGCTTTTAATTCTTTAGAAATAAAAACTGGCGTTTCAGCAATCTTAAATCTTACTTCGTAATTAAAAGTCTTATCAATGTCACTCAATAGTGCCTTATATTTTTCTTCTGAAAAATTTGAATTATAAGCCTTTCGTAGTTGCTCTATCATAGAAAATTATGAAATTGAAGGTTGCTTAACTTTAATAATTGCATTTCGAATAAACTTTGGCAAAATAGTATTGTAAGTCAATTCAATCTTTTCAGGATCATCAATACGATCCATCATTTCATTATACTTTTCTTCTCCAAAACTATCGATAACAATTTTCTTGTTTTCTGGTAAAGAAAAATAAGCTTCCATACTAAAGGGTTCTGCTTCAGGATGAAACTGTGTTCCAACAAACTCATCAGAAAAACGAACAGCCATTATAGCACGTTCTAATTCTACATGCGTTCGTATTTTCTCTATGCTTAATATAGTCGCACCATGCTCCTTAAATACTGTAAGTCGTGGCTGAATAAGTTGCCAATCTCGAGAATCTACAGCAAAGAAAGGATCTTTTAGGCCTTCAAAAATCAGATCATTATGTCCTTTTTTTGTTTGGTGTACACGTAAAATTCCAAAGGAGGTACTGCGTCTTGGCTTTAGCTCTCCTAATTCGAAGTAATGACACATCACCTGAAACGAATAACAGATAAAAAACACCGACTTCTTTTGTTCTGAACTACTTTTATTAAGATCCCAAAGCTCTTGCATTAATTGCAAATAAGGTTTTCTCCAAGTCCCCTCTTCCAAAGGACTTCCTGGACCTCCGCTTGATATATAAATATCGAATGATGTATCTGGCAATTCCTGCTTTGCTCTAACATTAAAGATTTTGTATTCTACATCGTCATTAAATAGACTAACAATTTCGGTAATACAACGCAACCCTTGATTGGGTGCGTCATTATTCATGTCCAAAATAGCAAGTTTCAATTTATCTTTTATCATTCTAAGTTGTAAGTTATTTATAATCCTGAAATAGTCTGTTCGGTTATGTAATCAACTACTTTTGTGAGGTCGTTTGTTTGTCTAAAAATTTCTAATTGACGATCTGCTCCTGTACCGTTTTTAAGCATTTGGTGAATATATTCGATTTCTTTTCTGGACCCTAAATCATCAACAACATCGTCAATAAAATCGAGTAGTTCTAGCATTAAAAGTTTCGTATCAACTTCACATTCTTTTCCGAAATCAATCATTTTACCATCGATACCATAACGTCCTGCTCGCCATTTGTTTTCGTTAATCAAGGCGCGATGATAATTCATGAAATTGAGATTATGAGTTCTTAAATCATAGAGTTTTGCAACTAAAGCTTGAATTAATGCCGTAATACAAATTGTTTCGTTTACAGTTAACGGTACATCACAGATCCTCACTTCTAAGGTTGGAAAAAATGGATGGACTCTAATATCCCACCAAATTTTCTTCGGGTTGTCAATACAATTCGTCTTCACTAAAAGATTGACGTAATTTTCGTATTGCGCATAGTTATCAAAAGCGCCTGGAATACCAGTTCTCGGGAATTTATCAAACACTTTAGATCTAAAGGACTTAAAGCCTGTATTTCTACCTTCCCAAAAAGGTGAATTTGTGGATAAAGCATACAAATGTGGCAGAAAATAACGCATAGCATTTACTAAATGTAAAGCCATCTCTTTATCTTCCATTCCAACATGAACGTGCAATCCAAAGATTAAATTAGAACGCGCAGTATCTTGTAATTCATTTATAATTTCATCGTAACGCGGATTTGGTGTAATGCTTTGGTTTTCCCATTTAGAAAATGGATGTGTCCCAGCAGCCCCTATTTTAAAACCTAAATCATTTGCAATACCAGATATTGATTGTCGTAAATGCGAAATTTGTCCCCTCGCGTCAGTAATATCCTCGCAAATATTGGTACCAACCTCTACAACAGCTTCATGCATTTCTGCTTTAACTTGGTCGTTGAGTATTTTGGCGGCTTCAGTTACAATTTGCTGTTGGTGAGAAATTAATTCTCGAGAAACAGGATCAATAATCTGATACTCTTCTTCAATACCTAAAGTGAATTTCATACAAATGAGGAGGTTATATTAAACCTGACTATTAAAAATAATCAGGTCTTTAAATATCTACTTTTTCGCCGATTTTTTAGCCGTTACAGCTTTTTTAACCAGAGCTTTTTTTACTACTACCATCTTGGCAGGTGTCTTCTTTATAGGTGCTTTAGGAGCGGTTACAGTTTTACTGGCTACAACTTTAGCAGGTGCTTTCTTAGCAGGTGCTTTTTCCGAAACTGTCTTTTTAACTGGAGCTTTCTTTACAGTAACCTTTTTAGTTGGAGTCTTTTTAGCAGCCACCTTTGGAGCCACGATCTGATCTTTCACAAAAGTTCCCCATGTAAGATTCATTTCACCTTTCTTATATTCTTTTGCTTTAGCAATTGCCATATCAGCGGCATTTTCTACGATCCAATCAAAATTGTCTTGACCAACAGAATTGATATCTGCATCTGGAGCAGGATTACAAAAGTCAATAGCATAAGGCACACCATCTCTAATGGCAAACTCAACGGTATTAAAATCGTAGCCCAAAGCTTTGTTTAGCTTGATACAATACTTTTCAACCAAATCCAAGATTTTCGGATCCACAGGGTCTCCATCTAAAACATAGCGCAAATGGTGTGGGTTTCTAGGCTCATATTGCATTATATGGACTTGGTCAGTTCCTAAAGCATAACATCTAAAGTATTCTGTAAAGTTAATCTCCTCTTGAAGCATCATTACTAAATTCTCAGTTTCACCGTGTTTTTCCCATAAATCCTCTGGACTTTCTACTCGGTAAACACTTTTCCAACCTCCACCATCGTGTGGTTTCATGTATGCAGGAAAACCAATAGTTTCGAACATTTTTTCCCAGTCAAATGGAAATTTCATGTTTCTAAATGAGTTTTCATCTGTATCAGCTGGACGATGAGATGACGGTAAAATAAAGGTCTTTGGCACTGGTACTCCAATAGATTCTGCCAAAGCATTATTAAAGAATTTTTCGTCTGCACTCCACCAAAATGGATTGTTAATGACTGCAGTTCCTGTAATGGCAGCATTTTTTAAATAGGCTCTGTAAAACGGAACATCTTGTGATATTCTATCTATAATTACAGCGTATTCATCTGATTTTGCTTGCTCAACGGTATCAATTGATACCGCTTCTGCCATCATACCCTTGATGCCTTGCTCCTTAATTTTTTCGTTAACTCTATCAATAAATGCCCATGGGAAGGTGTTTTCTTGACCGAATAATATGCCTATTTTTTTCATGTGTTTATATTTATTGTTTTTTAATTGTTACATGCTGTACGTTATTAATCATTCTATTGATTGATAACGCTTTTAGAATGATCGTTTCACATTTAAAATGAATTAGTTGTTATTCAATTAATTGTATTATTTATAATTTAGATAAGTAATGTGGAAACATTTGACACCATATTGGCCAATCATGCTCAGCCCACTTCCGTTCATCATACCAGAAAGGTATATTCTTTTCTGTTAATATCCCAGCCAATCGTTTATTGGCATCTAAACAAATATCCCATTCTCCTACTCCAAGAACAATTTTCATGTTCCATAATTCCGGATGATCCGATCCTGGTAGAAAATCTACTGGATTATTAAAAAACACATTGTCGTCGTAATAATCACCTACAAACGATTTTATATCAAAAGAACCGCTCATACTGAACATGTGACTTACACGCTCCGGATGTCTAAAAGCAAAATTAGCGGCTTGATAACCACCAAAACTTGGTCCTGCAACACACACTTTTTGTAACCCTTTTTCATCGCAAACCTTATTAACGATTTCGTTCATTACAAACTCATCGTAACATGCATGATTTTTGGCGCGATCCGCAGGATGAATGTCCTTATTATACCAACTTAATTCGTTGATACTATCAGGACAATAAATCTGTACTAAACCTTGTTCTACAAACCATCGTGCAGATTCTACAAGCTTCATATCTCTGCATTCATTGTGCTTACCCATTGTTGTAGGAAACAAAATTACAGGATAACCTGCATGCCCAAAAACAAGCATTTCAATAGCCTTGCTCAACGTTGGTGAATACCATTTAAAATGTTCTTCCTTCAATTGTTTAGTTTTAAATTAGTTAACATTCAATTTTAGGGCGCAAAAATACAATATTATTCGCGTTTACATAAGATTGTTTATTTGTGAAAATTTCACTTTACCAACAAGTAAAAGAAATTAAGATGGTAACAATTTCGCTATTTTTAATGAATATAGTTCAATACTTTATTAGAGTTTCATAATTATTATTGAATTGATAATTAAATTCAATAATACTTGACAATTAATCAAATTTCGATTCTAACAATCATCTTCTATCATGAACGAAATGATAATTTTGACACCTTTAAGTCATACAAAAACTTATTAACCAAAGCGCATCAATTTTTGTTCAAATAAAATAATTTTCTTATTTCTTTTAAACATTGTAAATCTGTAGCTTTGTAATGCTTAAAAAAATGCAATATAATGACTTACAGAATAGAAAAAGACACGATGGGCGATGTAAAAGTGCCTGTCGATAAACTCTGGGGAGCGCAGACAGAGCGATCACGTAACAACTTTAAAATAGGCGCACCTGCCTCTATGCCATTAGAAATAGTGCATGGTTTTGCATATCTCAAAAAAGCGGCGGCTTATGCCAACTGTGATTTAGAGGTTTTAACGAAAGAAAAGCGTGATTTAATAGCTCAAGTCTGTGATGAAATTCTTGATAATAAGTACAACGACCAGTTCCCTTTAGTCATATGGCAAACAGGTTCAGGGACACAAAGCAACATGAATGTTAATGAGGTAGTTGCTAACAGAGCACATCAAATTGCTGGTAAAGTTATTGGTGAGGGAGAAAAAACCATTCAGCCCAACGACGATGTTAACAAATCACAATCTTCAAATGACACTTTCCCGACTGGAATGCATATTGCTGCCTATAAAAAAGTTGCAGAAACTACAATCCCTGGAGTCACTCAGTTACGTAATACCTTACACAAGAAATCTATTGAATTTAATACGGTTGTAAAAATTGGCCGCACACATTTAATGGATGCGACTCCATTAACATTAGGACAGGAGTTTTCTGGATACGTATCTCAACTTGACCATGGCTTAAAAGCCTTAGAAAATACATTAGCACATTTAAGCGAATTAGCTTTAGGTGGAACTGCAGTAGGAACCGGACTAAACACTCCAGAAGGTTACGATGTTTTAGTAGCTCAATATATTGCTGAATTTACGGGCTTACCATTTATAACAGCAGAGAATAAATTTGAAGCCTTAGCGGCGCATGATGCCATTGTAGAAACTCACGGAGCTTTAAAACAATTGTCCGTATCCCTAAATAAAATTGCTAATGATATTAGAATGATGGCTTCTGGTCCTCGCTCTGGTATTGGCGAAATCAATATCCCTGCTAACGAACCAGGTAGTTCTATTATGCCAGGAAAAGTAAACCCAACACAATGTGAAGCTTTAACCATGGTTTGTGCTCAAGTAATGGGTAATGATGTTGCGATAACCGTTGGTGGTACACAAGGACATTATGAGCTTAATGTATTTAAACCAATGATGGCTGCAAACATTTTACAATCCGCGCAATTAATTGGTGATGCTTGTATGAGTTTTGACGAACATTGCGCTAGTGGGATTGAACCAAATCATGACGTTATTAAGCAACTTTTAAACAACTCTTTAATGCTAGTGACGGCTTTAAATACTAAAATTGGCTATTATAAAGCTGCCGAAATTGCAAATACAGCACACAAAAACGGAACAACGTTAAAAATAGAAGCTATTAATCTAGGTTATGTTTCTGCGGAAGATTATGACGAATGGGTAAAACCAGAAAACATGGTTGGGAGTTTAAAATAACGCTTAAGCGTGATTAATCACCGATAAAATGTATTAAATAATAATTAATTATTATATTAGTAGAAACAAATTTAATATGAAAAGATCTTTACTTTTTAACATTGCAATTTTAATTGCTTTCAATTCATTTTCTCAAACTGTTTGGAAACCTATTCAGAATATAGATCCAGCCGCAGGTGATGACCCATATGTAATTGCATCTGGTGATTTAGATGGAGATACTAACATCGATATAGCTATTGGCACATATAGTTTTACAGTCGATAATGTTATAAAATGGTACAAAAATGATGGTGCTGGTAATTTCACATTACAATCTACGGTATCTACCGTAGGAACAATTTCAGAAATTGGAGGATTAGCAATTGCAGATCTAGATGGCATAAATGGAAACGATATTATTGCAGGATCTTATACAAATGATACCGTAATTTGGTACCCAAATAATGGTACTGGTGGTTTTGGTGCGGGTCAAGTTATTTCTAATGATGTAGGAGGTGCTGGGCAGGTAACCGTTACAGACATTAATAATGATGGAAATTTAGATGTTTCGGCAGCTGCTTATGATGGTAATGAAGCCGTTTGGTTTGCTGGCAATGGTGATGGTACTTTTGGAACAAAACAAGTGATTGCATCAGTTATAATGCCTGGCAATGTTACTTTTGAAGATTTTGACTTAGACGGAGATTTAGATGCCTTAATAGGATATATTGATGGCGCAACTGGAGGCACTATAGAAATATATTACAATCAATATGTTGAAAGTGGGACAATGACAGTATCTTGGATTAAAGATACGGTTACTGTAAATAGTGGCAATCTATTTTTATTTGTTGCGGCGTTTGCAGATGTTAATGATGATGGAGTTCTCGATATTATAAAAACTGATTTAAATAGTGGTGATGTAGCATGGTATAGTAAAACTAAAAATGGCGTTTCTACTGAAACAATCATTTCAGATGCAACTATTATAGCCAGACCCGCTGTAGCATTGGTTACAGATTTAGACAATGACGGTTATAATGATGTTATTTTAACTGACGCTGGTGCTGACGATGATGCCATAATTTGGTTTGAAAGCACTGATGTTGGCACTTTCAACACAGAGGCACTAATTGCAGATAATAATCACCAAATGTATGGTATAACTGTTGCAGATTTTGATAACGACGGAGATAAAGATATTGCATCTATAGGATATTTTAGCAATACTGTTGATTGGTTCGAAAATGCTTTAGAAACCTTAAGTGCAAACACTAACGACATTAAAATAGTAAATATATACCCAAACCCAACAAAAGATGTTTTAAATTTTGAAGGCTTTAATTCAGCCTCAATCGAAGTGACAATTTTTGATATCCTAGGGAAAAATGTTTTGACAAAATCTTTAAATACTAATGAAACATTAGACGTCTCGCAATTAGTAAGCGGCATTTATTCAATAAGTGTAAATGGAACTTTTGCTTCAAAATTTATAAAAGAATAGACATTCAAAACTTAAATAATGAATAGAAAACGTTAGCTAAAAAAGGCTAGCGTTTTTTTTTGTTCAAAAAAATGACAATCTTTACATAAAACTAAGTACATGTCTATACTC
>JAWUVW010000067.1:0-25777 GCA_034112185.1 Flavobacteriaceae bacterium
TAGCCATTTTTTCATGATTGTTTAGTTTTAAAGTTGTGTTTTTATTTTATTAAGTTGTGCTTTTATGCCTTCTAATTTTTCTATGATTTCGAACTTTTCTAAGGCTTGTTTCTTTTCTTCTTTTAAATGGGTTTTAGCTCCTTCGAGTGTAAAGCCGCGTTCTTTTACGAGATGATAGATAAACTTTAAGTTCTTAATATCCTCTGGCGTAAATTTACGATTGCCTTTGGCGTTTTTTTTAGGCTTAATAGCATCAAATTCTTTTTCCCAAAAGCGAATTAAAGATGCATTTACTTTGAAAGCTTTAGCCACTTCGCCAATGCCATAATAACGTTTTTCTGGTAAGTCTATATGCATCTTAATCTAGGGATTGATTTTCTAATGAAGCTTTTCTAAGCATAACGTTAAATTCGTCTGCGGACAGGTTTCCATAATAAAAATTGATTGGATTTATACGGACTCCATCTTTCGATACTTCATAATGTAAATGAGGAGCTTCAGAGCGACCTGTACTACCTACAAACCCGATTAAATCACCACGCTTAACGCGTTGGTTCACTTTTACATTGTATTTATATAAATGGGCATATAATGACAGATAGCCATAGCCATGATCAATTCGAATATGGTTACCGTAGCCTGTAGCACGGTTATCGGCACGCTTCACTACACCATCACCGGAGGCGTAAATAGGTGTGCCACGTGGCGCCGTAAAATCCATTCCGAAATGAAACTTTCTAACTTTAGTAAATGGATCTGTTCTATAGCCATACCCTGAGGCCATGCGCGTTAAGTTTAAATTACTTATCGGTTGTATTGCGGGGATAGCCTCTAAGAATTTTTCTTTATCCTCAGCTAATTTTGCGATTTCGTCTAAAGACTTAGATTGTACAACGATTGCTTTTTCTATAATATCAAGGCGTTTATTACTTTCAGCAATCAATTGCGAATTATCAAAACCTTCAAATATTTTGTAACGGTTAATACCACCAAAACCAGCGCGTCTCTGTTCGTCTGGAATCGGGTTAGCTTCAAAATAAAGTCTGTAAATCGCATTATCTCGTTCTTCCACATTTTCTAGTGTTGCTATGGCAGCATCCATACGTTTGTTTAATAGCTCATACTGCAATTCCATATTTTGCAATTCTCTGGCCATTTGACGTTCCTTAGGAGACTCAATATACTGGCTAGCAATAAAAAAGGATAGAAATCCAAATAATGCAGCAGCGACTAAGAATACAGCAGCATACCTAAATATTGTAGCTTTTTTACGCTCTATTTTGCGGTAAGCAAGCGTTTCCGAATCATAATAATATTTTACTTTAGCCATGTTTGAATTTATGCTATTTTTGCAGCTAATAAGTCTATAAAGCAAGCCACTTTTAATAACGTAACGATCAAAGATAAATAATTGTTTTATAATTGTGGTAATTAATTAGAAACAAGCTATTATAAAGTATATGAAGTCTCAAGAAATTCGTGCTAAATTTTTAAGTTTTTTTGAAGGAAAACAACATCTTATTGTGCCTTCAGCACCGATGGTTTTAAAAGATGATCCAACCTTAATGTTTGTAAACTCTGGTATGGCACCTTTTAAAGAATACTTTTTAGGGAACTCTAATCCTAAACAAAACAGAATCGCAGATTCTCAAAAATGTCTGCGTGTTTCTGGTAAGCATAATGATTTAGAGGAGGTTGGCTATGATACGTATCATCATACACTTTTTGAAATGTTAGGCAATTGGAGTTTTGGTGATTATTTCAAGAAAGATGCCATTGCCTGGGCCTGGGAATTATTAACTGAAGTCTACGGTATAGATAAAAGTATTTTTTATGTTACTGTTTTTGAAGGGAGTGATGATGCTGATAACTTAAAGATGGACAAAGAAGCTTATGACCTTTGGAAAGAGTTTATTCCCGAAGATCGTATTCTTATGGGTAATAAAAAAGATAACTTCTGGGAGATGGGTGAACAAGGACCATGCGGGCCTTGTAGTGAAATCCACGTAGATATTCGTTCTGCTGAAGACAAAGCTAAAGTAGATGGAAAGACTTTAGTCAATATGGATCATCCTCATGTTGTAGAAGTTTGGAATTTAGTATTTATGCAATACAACCGTAAAGCTAACGGTTCGCTTGAAGAATTACCAAATAAGCACATTGATACAGGAATGGGCTTTGAGCGATTGTGCATGGTATTACAGGGGGTGCAGTCTAATTACGATACGGATGTTTTTATTCCTATAATTAGAGAAATTGGAACAATTACAAATTCTATATATGGTAAAGACGATAAAACAGATATTGCAATAAGAGTAATTTCTGATCACGTTAGAGCTGTAGCATTCTCTATTGCAGACGGACAATTACCTAGTAATACAGGTGCCGGTTATGTTATTAGGCGTATACTGAGACGTGCTTTACGATATGGTTTTACATTTTTAAATCAAAAAGAGCCATTTATATATAAACTCGCCGAAACTCTAAGTAGTCAAATGGGCACTGCGTTCCCTGAAATTAAAGCACAAGAATTTTTAATAGAGAACGTAATTAAAGAAGAGGAACGTTCCTTTTTAAGAACATTGGATCAAGGCTTATTACTTTTAGATAGGGTTATTGAAAACACAGCTACTAAAATTATTGATGGTACTAAGGCTTTTGAGTTATACGATACTTATGGTTTTCCTCTTGATTTAACACAACTTATCGCTAGAGAAAAAGGATACCTAATAGATGCGGATGGTTTTACCGTCCAAATGCAAAAACAGAAAGACCGTTCTAGGGCGGCCTCAGCCTCTGAAACTTCTGATTGGGTAATTGTAAATGAAGACGATGTGCAAGAGTTTATTGGTTATGACACGCTTGAGGCAGATGTGAAATTATCGCGTTATAGAAAAGTGCTTTCTAAAAAGGAAGGTGAGCAATATCAGTTAATATTTAATATGACACCATTTTATCCAGAAGGTGGTGGGCAAATTGGAGATAAGGGGGCGTTAGAAGCCTCAAACGGAGACGTTATTTATATTTTAGACACTAAGAAAGAAAATAATGTTACCATTCATATTACAAAGCATTTGCCAAAGCATTTAGATGATAGGTTTAAGGCTATTGTTAACAAAGAGTTCAGACAACTAGCGGCTAGTAACCATACAGCAACGCACTTATTAAATCAGGCACTACGCGCTATTTTAGGGACGCATGTTGAGCAAAAAGGATCTTTGGTAAGAGCAAAGTCACTACGTTTTGATTTTTCACATTTTGCAAAAGTTGATTCAATTCAGTTGCAGGAAATAGAAGATTTTGTGAATGCAAGAATTAGAGAAAATTTACCTTTAGAAGAGCAACGTAATATTCCAATGAAAAAAGCATTGGATGAAGGTGCTATTGCTTTATTTGGAGAAAAGTATGGTGACAGTGTTAGAGCAATACGTTTTGGCCAATCTATAGAATTGTGTGGCGGAACCCATGTAAGAAATACTAGTGACATCTGGTATTTTAAAATCCAGTCAGAAACTGCGATAGCGGCAGGAATTAGAAGAATAGAAGCCATAACTAATAAGGCGGTTGGTGTTTATTTTGAAACTATTGAAAAGGAATTTGAAGCTGTAAAAGAGGTTTTGAAAAGTTCTAATGAACCTGCAAAAGCGATACAGAATTTACAAACTGAGAATACAGGCTTAAAAAAGCAAATTGAAGGCTTATTAAAAGATAAAGCTAAAAACCTAAAAGGTGAACTTAAAGACGAGTTGACAGAAATTAATGGGGTGCAATTTTTGGCTAAGAAAATTGATTTAGACGCCTCTGGGATAAAAGATCTGTGTTTTGATTTGGGAAGCCAGTTTGATAACCTCTTTTTGTTATTTGGTGCTGAAAATGACGGTAAAGCATTATTATCTTGCTATATATCTAAAGAATTAGTGGCAAGTAATGCTTTAAATGCTGGTACTGTTGTAAGAGAGCTTGGGAAACACATCCAAGGTGGAGGTGGAGGACAGCCGTTTTTTGCCACTGCTGGTGGTAAGAATCCTGCTGGGATTGAAGAGGCTTTGAAGGCTGGTAAGGATTATTTGAGTTAAAAAATATCTCGCGCAAAGACGCAAAGTTGAATAAGATGCACAATGTCACTTTGCTCCTTTACGAGAATAAATATAGAATGACTGAAAACGAAATATCTAGAATAATTGTTGATGTTTGCTATCATATTCACGTTGAACTTGGGCCTGGTCTATTAGAATCTATTTATGAAGAAATCTTATTCGAAGAGTTAAAGAATGAAGGCTTACTTGTAGAGCGACAAAAGTCTTTACCTGTAGTTTGGAGAGGAAAACAATTGGACTTAAATTATAGAACAGATTTAATTGTTGAAAATAAAGTAATCATCGAAATAAAGTCAGTTCAGGAGATTCATCCTGTTCACCCAAAGCAATTGTTGACATACCTAAGACTTTCTGGTCTTAAACTAGGATTATTGATTAACTTCAACAGTCCCTTAATAAAAACTGGAATTACCAGAATTGTGAATGGTCTTTAATTATTAGTATCTGAAAAAAAAATCTTAGCGTCTTAGCGTCTTTGCGAGAAAAATGAATTTACAAACTAAAATAACACTAGAACCACAAAAGTTTAATCAAATAGACTATAACTCGAAAATACTCTTATTAGGCTCGTGTTTTTCTGAGAATATTGGAAGCAAGTTTGAATATTATAAGATTCAAACTAAAGTAAATCCTTTCGGAATTTTATTTCAGCCTTTAGCCATTGAAAATCTCATCACTAGAGCAATCAATAAATATTATTATCTAGATAGTGACTTGTATTATAATAACGAGCAATGGTGTTGCTTAGATGCACATTCTAAACTAAACAACGCGTCTAGAGAAGTCCTACTAACAGAACTGAATATTGAAATTAATAACACACATCAGCAACTTAAAGATGCAACCCATGTCGTTATTACATTAGGTACAAGTTGGGTGTATAGGCATATTGCTTCGGATGTTATAGTAGCAAATTGTCATAAATTACCACAAAAGCAATTTATAAAAGAACTATTGTCTGTTGAGCAGATTAGAGAATCATTAGATGCTATTGTTAGCTTGATTAAAAGTGTTAATCCAAAAGTTAGCCTTCTATTTACGGTATCTCCAGTGAGACACATAAAAGATGGTTTTATAGAAAATACCAGAAGTAAATCACATTTACTAACAGCCATTCATGAAGTGGTAGAGCCAAGAAAACAGATTCATTATTTTCCATCATATGAAATTATCATGGATGAATTGAGAGATTACCGCTTCTATACTAAAGATATGCTTCACCCTAATGCATTGGCTATAGATTACATTTGGGAAAAGTTTAGACCGGTTTGGTTTTCGGAGACCGCTGTAAAAACCTCTGAATTGGTAGCGTCGATTCAAGCTAAAAAGGCACATCGTCCATTTAATTTAGCTTCAGAAGCACATCAACTATTTTTGATTAAACTTCAATCAGAAGTTGATAAGTTAAGTGCAAAATATCCGCATATTTCCTTTTAATATATTGCAAATCAGTATTTTAATTTTAAATAACTGCGTTCTGCGTAAGTCTTTTCTTTACCGTTTTATTCATTAATTGCGCTTCACCTTTTTAATAGCCCATTAAACGAAAAAACCCGAGTCTAAATGATAGATCTTTATATATTAGTAAAGCTATTAATCAATTTGCTAAAAAGGTATTAGGTAATTTGTATTTGAATAAAATATAAATTATTTAATGCCTTTTTATTTTATCTACATCTGTGATAAGAAAATATCTACCTAAAATCACAAGTGCATAACAGGCTAGAAGCCGTTCAAAAAGTGTAATTGAATGGTTTTATTTAGCCACGACACTTTCAGGGACTAAAACGGTATAATCACCACCATTCCTAATTACATCTCTAACAATTGAAGAAGAAATATATGATGTTCTGGCAGCCGTTAACAAGAAAACAGTTTCAATTTTAGACAATTTTCTATTAGTATGTGCAATAGCTTTTTCAAATTCAAAATCAGCAGGATTTCTTAGGCCTCTTAGAATAAACTGCGCATCTATTTCTCTGCAAAAGTCGATAGTGAGCCCTTTATAAGTAACAATTTTAACTTTCGGTTCGTTTTTAAAAGAGGCTTCAAGAAAAGATTTTCGCTCTTCTAAAGAAAACATGTATTTCTTTTCAGCATTAATGCCAATGGCAACGACGACTTCGTCAAATAGTTTTATGCCACGCATTATAATGTCGTAGTGGCCTAAGGTAATGGGATCAAATGAACCTGGGAATATTGCTCTTTTCATCGACAAGATTTTGTCGTTCCCTTTAAAATGGGAATCGTATTGATTTCAAATATAACTATTAAATCTTCAATGCTTCGGTAATGGCATTATCAAACAAATCAACCATACTAATTCCGGCTTCAGTGGCTTGTTGAGGTAAAATACTTTCGTTGGTTAACCCCGGCACCGTATTTACTTCGAGCAAATAAGGTTCATCATTTTTAAAAATAAATTCACTTCTCGAAAACCCTTTCATACCAAGCGTTTCATAGATTTTTTTAGCTTCAAGTCTCACTTTGTTCGCATAATCATCAGAAATTCGAGCTGGCGTTATTTCTTGAGATTTTCCTTCATATTTAGCGGCATAATCGAAGAAATCATTTTCAGATACAATTTCAGTAATTGGTAGTACTTTGGTTTCACCTCTGTAGGAGATGACACCAACAGAAACTTCGACACCATCTAAAAACTGTTCGATAATAATTTCATTGTCTTCTTTAAACGCGTTGTCGATTGCGGCTTGTAAATCTTTCTTTTTATAGACTTTAGAAATCCCAAAACTACTGCCTGCTTTATTCGCTTTTACAAAACAAGGCAAGCCCACTTTTGCCACAATCGCGTCTTCGTTGATGTTATCACCAAGATTTAAATAATAACTGGCAGCAGTCTTAATACCATAAGGTTTTAATGTTGCTAATAAATCACGTTTATTAAACGTAAGCGCAGCCTGATACATACTGCAACTCGTCTGTGGTAGATTTAACAATTCAAAATAGCCTTGCATATAACCATCTTCACCTGGCGAACCATGGATGGCATTAAAAACACAATCGAAGGTGATTTTAGTTTTGTTTACCAAAATGGAAAAATCATTTTTATCTACAGCGAACTCTTCATTCAAGTCATTTACAAATACCCATTTATTCTTAAAAACATGAACACGATACGCGTTATATTTTTCTTTATCTAAGGTATCATAAACAACGTTGCCACTTTTTAAGGAGATTTTATATTCACTAGAATAGCCTCCCATGATAATTGCAATATTTTTTTTCATATTTAGGGCCCACGAAAGTGGGTGTCTTTTAGTTTAAAAAAGCCATACTGTAAATGTATAATTTATTTTAATGTGATGATACTTATTATTTAATTTGGACACATTCAACATTTGTTTTCTCGTGAGACTGTGTTTTTACAATCTAAACTAAGATGTTTCAATAAACTAATTGAACTTATCTTGACTTTTAGTTTTTAACCGAAAATGAGGTAAAAATTGTTCAGATGAAACTATTTTTGAAGGACACAGCATCGCTAAGGATAAAAAATAGTTGAAATATGAGCAAATTTGAGGCATTTTTTAGGAAATAGAAAAATTCAAGATGACTTCATTGCCTTGTTCATACGTATTTTAATTTTGTGTCGTTATAATTTCTTAGTTTTGTCAACAATTATTTAGCTTATGAGTTTTGTGAAGTTTCTTAGTAGTAAAGTGTTTTTAAAACAATTGGCCTTAGCTATTGTTGCTATCGTGGTGTTATGTTTTATTATGTTAAAATGGTTGAATATGACTACCAATAACGGAGAATTTATAATTGTACCAAACTTAAAAGGAAAGTCAATAGAAACGGTTCAAATTGAATTAAAGGATAATGATTTGGTGATGGAAATTCAAGATTCAGCTAACTACAATCCTAAGTATCCTAAATATGCTGTAATAGAACAAAAACCAAGAGCTGGATCTCAGGTTAAAGAAAACAGGAAGATTTATCTCATATTAAACCCTTCTGGCTATCGTAAGGTCGCAGTGCCAAATATTCTTAAACGTACCTTTAGACAAGCAAAACCACAATTAGAAGCATTAGAATTTAAAGTAGGAACGATGACCTACATTGATAACATCGGAAAAGATGTTGTTCTAGGGATGAAGCATAACAATAAAACTTTAAAACCAGGTACCCAACTGCCATTAACATCTACTATCGATTTGGTTTTAGGCAATGGAAATCGAAATTAAGATATGGCTAATAGTACAAATATTACTGAACAAGAAGACGAACTTTATGAGCATCATGCGTTTAAAGTTGTAAGTGGCCAACAACCACTTCGTATAGATAAATACTTAATGAATTTTATTGAAAACGTAACGCGTAATAAAATTCAAGCAGCAGCAAAAGACGGAAGTATTTTTGTGAATGATGTGCCTGTAAAATCAAATTACAAAGTAAAACCTAACGATTTAATTAGCGTAAAGTTTGAGCATCCGCCACACGAGAATTTGTTGGTTGCAGAAGATATTCCAATTGATGTGGTTTACGAAGATGAGGACTTACTTGTGGTTAATAAGCCATCTGGTATGGTCGTCCATCCAGGTCATGGAAATTATTCAGGGACACTTATAAACGCCTTGATTTTTCATTTCGAAAATTTACCTAATAACTCAAGCGACAGACCAGGTTTGGTGCATCGCATTGATAAAGACACTAGTGGGTTATTAGTCGTTGCCAAGACGGAACACGCTATGGCGCATCTCTCAAATCAGTTTGCTAAAAAAACGAGTGAACGCGAATATGTCGCTCTGGTTTGGGGCAATATGGATGAGGATGAAGGTACTATAGAAGGTCATATAGGTCGCCATCCTAAAAACAGATTGCAAAATACAGTTTATGAAGGAGAGGATATAGATAAAGGAAAACCAGCCGTAACGCATTACAAGGTTATAGAGCGTTTGGGGTATGTGACTTTAGTAACTTGTAAACTCGAAACGGGTCGCACGCATCAAATCCGTGTGCATATGAAGCACATTGGCCATACCCTTTTTAATGATTCGCGTTATGGTGGTGAGCGTATCTTAAAAGGCACGACATTTACTAAGTATAAGCAATTTGTTGATAATTGCTTTAAGATATTACCGAGACAAGCCCTACATGCAAAAACTTTAGGTTTTGAGCATCCCACAACAGGAGAATTTATGAGGTTTCAATCCGAAGTCCCAGAAGACATAGCGCAATGCATCGAAAAGTGGAGGCATTATGCTAAGCATGCTAACGATTAATGGCTTTTGGGCGTTTCATTTTTTTAAATAAAAAATGACCAGGCTGTCCACTATATCTTTTTTTCGTGCCTCAAAAAAGGATGTCGTTTCCATCCTTAACGCATTTTTTAATGGCCTTTTATAGATATAGACGTTCGTTATATCACTATCAAAAAATCTTTTAATAGATAGTTAAAACTCTTTTAATTAGGTTGTATTTTTACATAGAAATAAAAATTGTTTAACCTTAAAGAGATACCCACTTTCGTGGGCATTTATTATGAAACTCGTACTATCACCAGCTAAATCTTTAGATTTTAAAACCGAACTACCAACTCCTAAAATAACAGAAGGTTGGTTTTTGGACGAAGCAGAACGCTTAAATAAATTATTAAAAAAGAAATCCGCAAAGGATTTGTCTAAGCTCATGCACATTTCTGATAACTTAGGGCAACTGAATTACGAGCGCAATCAAGATTGGGAATTGCCATTTACATCAGATAATGCAAGACAGGCAATATACGCCTTTAGTGGTGACGTTTATCGAGGTTTAGATGCTTACACAATAGATACTAAAAAGCTCGATAAAATTGAAGATACTGTTCGGGTTCTTTCAGGACTGTACGGTTTGTTAAAACCTTTAGATTTAGTGCAGCCTTATCGCTTAGAAATGGGAACAAAAATGCCAGTAGGTAAGAACAAAAATCTCTATGAGTTTTGGCAAAAGAAAGTGACGCAAGCCTTAAATGACGAATTAGAAGACGATGAAGTCTTTTTGAATTTGGCGAGTAATGAGTATTTTAAAGCTATTGATACAACAGCCTTAAAAGTGCCCGTGGTTAATGTGGCTTTTAAGGAATTTAAAGATGGCAAGTATAAGATTGTAGCGATATATGCAAAACTAGCTAGAGGTTTAATGACCAGATATATCATTGATACGGACGCCAAAACAATTGACGATGTCAGAGGTTTTAATTCTGACAACTATGGTTTTAGCGAAGAATTATCTTCGGAACACGACTTGGTTTTTACAAGATAAACCGCAACCTTAATAACCAAATTTCACCTATGTATTTTTATCTCATTGTAGCGCTTCAATCCTATTGTATTTATCACGCTTATAAAAACAGAAAGCCTTATTATTGGTATTTTCTAGTCTTTTTTATTCCGGTTCTTGGATCCTTAATTTACGTCATCACTCAAGTTTATAATAGGAATGATGCAGAAAAGATTCAAGGCGAAATCACCTCTATTATCAATCCAACAGGAAAGATAAAAGATCTAGAAAAGAGGCTTGAGTTTTCAGACACTTATACCAATAGAATAGAATTGGCAGATGCTTATGTTCAGAATATGGATATGCCTAGTGCGATTTTAAATTATAAAAGGACACTTGAGGATACTGTGCAAGACAATTTGTATTCACAACAGCAATTGGTGTTGTGTTACTTTCAGCTTAAAGATTATTTAGGTGTTATAGAACACGCTGAAGTCATAAAAGATAAGTCAGAGTTTAAAGGTTCTAAGCAACAGTTTTGTTATGGCTTAGCATTAAAAGAATTGGATAAACTAGAAGAAGCCGAAGTGCAATTAAAGCAAATAGATAGGCCTTATTCCAACTATGCCGAACGTCTCGAATTGGCTAAATTCTATATAGAAACTAATAGAAAATCAGAAGGTGAAGATTTATTAAATGAAATTTATAGTGAATCTCAGAATTTCACAAAGACAAACAAAAGTCTTTACAGAGTTACCATAGCTGAGGTGGAAAAGTTGCTTAAATAAAACGACTACTTTCTTGTTGGTTGGTTTTAGAAATCCATTTGTAGGCATTAGAATCAGTGGTTTTTTAAAAACGAAAGTACCGCTCCTAAGCTCTCATCCGGACGTTCTTCCATAGGCACGTGCCCAACACTTTTTAAAATCACAAGCTCAGAATTACGAAGATCAGCACGAAAGCGTTGTGCCATTTTGGGTGGAATCAACTCGTCTTGGTCTCCCCAAAGTATTAATGTGGGCTGCGTAATAGATTTTATGTTTATGTAGGCTGTGGTATCTTTTTTTGTCCCAAGTCGATCCACAAAAGCTTGGCGATTACCTTCTCTAAGCGTGAGTTCAAAATAACGATCTACTAAGTCTTTTGTGACTTTAGATTTGTCTGCGTATACATTTTCAATACTCTGTTTAGCTACAAAACGCGGCGTGATAAACGTAAAGATATTTTTAATCACTGGAGTCTGCGCAAGTTTAAAAGCGATAGGAACACTTTTGGATTCTGATGGATAGCCAGAAGCATCAATGAGTATAAGCTTATCCACCATATTAGGAAACACGGTAGTGTAATTCCAAGCAATACGTCCTCCTAAGGAATTTCCAGCGAGAATACATTTCTTTATGTGGAGAGCCTTTAAAAAATTGTTGAGAAACGCAACATAATTGGCAGTAGAATAATCTCTATCGGGAAAAGGACCCGTAAGTCCGTAGGCAGGTAAATCTAGTCTAATGACGCGATGGTCTTTACGTAATACTGTCGTCCAATCATTAAAGGTGTGCAGGCTAGCCCCTGTACCATGGATTAAGACTATTGGGATTGCGTCTGATGCAATGCCTTCATCACGATAATGAACAGCCATACCATCAACTGAGATAAATGACGATGCCACGGTAGCATATTTGGTTTTTAAATCTTCTAAGGGTATGTCTTTGTAGCCGTAGAGTGCGATGATAAGTATTACTAAAACCACAATACCGAAAAGCGTTATTTTTAAAATTTTAGCGACTGTTTTCATGATAGTTTGTATCGATTATAGTGATGTATTATCGCAATGAGATGCTAACGAAGTTCTGTGAAATTATTTAGAACGTCAAATCTTAGTTTAGACAAACTGGTATAGGCTATTGAATTTAGAGCTTCTTAGCTAAATTCTTTGAGATTAGCTTTTTCTATAATGTCCTTATCGTCTTTAAAGATATTTAACACCCATAACGGCGGATCTACTTTGGTTGCCCCTATTTCTCTCATAATATCAGCTATAGCTGTTGGAATATCTCTTTTCCAAACGAGGGTTCGGGCTACACCAATAGCTTTTATCTCATCGTCTTGTTGAAAATAGTGCACATAATACACCCACTTATCATCCATACCAGCACTTTCTAAAATCACATCGAATTTAGACCCAATCTTTAAAGGCCGTCGGTATATTATTTTTTGAGAGCCTAATGATGGAGCTAAGCGTCTTTTAATAATAGCTTTATATAATTTTGAACGCGCAATTAATTCCCAACGAATAAAATCCATATAAATAGGGTATTTTGCCGCTGTCATTACCCGTAAACCATCACAATCAAAAGGGCCAACTCTAAACGAACGTCTTATCGTTTGGTCATAATTGACCTCACTTTGAAATTTTCTGAGTACTAATATTTTTATTATGGTAAACCAGTAATAGAGCATAGCTGTTATTTAAGGGGCTGTTTAATTACAATAAGCCTGATTAAAGAACTTATTTAGGATCTTAGCCAAGGTCGACTAATATATGTTAGTATAATGAGTTTTAAATCAAAAACTACAAAACCAACAAGCCAGAATCTCTCAAAATAGTAATAGGTTTAGAATACAAAAACACTTCAAAAGCTTCAAATTGTATGTCTAAATTAGTTTTTAATTGTCTAAAGGTTTGTGGTGTGAGTTGTTCTCAATTTGCTAAAAGCTAATGGGACGATCTTAGCTTCCGACGGATAACGAGAAGTATCAATTAATAGCAGTTTAGTACCTATTTAGGGATGCTTGGTAGTAAAATATCATGCAATGCCTACTTCTAATGAATTTACACCAAGTACACATTCCTTATACCAAGAGCATTAAAAAAAGACTTTATAAAATCTAAATAATTATTTATTGAATACTTCCTGACAGGGAAAGGCCCCGTAAATTTATAGCCAAATAAATCCATTCTAACGACGCGATAGGTTTGCTTTAATGACGTTCTCTAATCTTCGAAAGTATGCAGACTTGAACCCGTGCCGTGAATTAAGACAATTGGAATCGAACCCGTCGCATGCCCCTCATCGCGAAAATGAACATCCATGCGATCAATAGAAATAAATGAAAATGGAAGCCGTTGCATATTTAAATTTTAAAGCCTTCAAAGGGATATCGCTATAACCATAAAGTGAGACTATAAAAAGCACTAAATTCAGAATACTTGCAAGAGTTATTTTTATAATCTTAGCGACTCTTTTCGTGCTACTTTGTCTAGACTTTCCTGGCTTGTAACTCAAGTAGATGATACCTTTATATCAGACGGTAACGACGTTCGATGAAATTTTGTAAGAAGACAAATCTTAAAATGGATAAGTCAATAAACACCTTTTCAATTTTCTATAAAAGTCAAGCTATAAGTTTACTTTTAAGAAGTTTACTATCTATAACTCTATAGGGTTATAAGAAAGTAGAATGATTTAGAAATCAATTATACTTATACTACGAGTCTCTCGATGGCTAAAAAATGAGTGACGTATTCGCTATACATAGGTATAATTTTCATTTCGCATTTGTATAGTGAATTGTCTTTTCGATAGTTGGTTAGAATTCCTTTAAATGGTTTTAAATTAGTAAGTTGTGTTTTTATTTTAGTTTTTATTTCCTGGGACGTATTTGGTCCTTGTAAAAAATGTGGTGTCTTATTAAGTGCATGGCTTTTAGAGTAGCCAGTCATTTCTGTAAAGCCATCATTGACCCATTGTATCTTCTGTTCTGAATCTGTAATTATTAAAGCTTCAAAATTTTGATTTTCGAAGATAGTATCGAGTTCGTTTTTCCATTTCGCTTTTTCTGCAAATACTTTAACCGTATTAATATCAGTACCTATTTTTAGTTTTTTCAGCGTTTGAAAATGATTTTCCATAAAAAGATCCCAGCTCAGCAAAGGCATGCTACGAGAGTCTTGAGGATTTAATTGGTGCTTTATTTTATTATATTCTCTTTCTGTTAACGTAGAAAGATAAAGATCTAAAGCGGCCATTTTAGAAATGTTATATGCCATATTTTTGTTTTAATAGTTTAGCACACTGCGACATTATGACGCTGCTATATTTAAAATTTTTGTTGAAGTTTGATGAAATTGGTTGCAACGGCAAATGTTATACTGAATTTTAGGATACCTTAACGTATCGTGTTTCAAATAAAGAAGATAATGCAACAAAACTACAGAATTAAGAGTCCATGAGCTCTCAAAACGTCAATAGGTTTAGAATACCAAAATAGCTCAAAGTCTTCAATCTGGGTTTCAAAATCGGTTTTTAATTGTTTAAACGTTTTTGGTTTATTTTGAGGTGTCAATTGTTTTAAGATCGCTAAAAGCCAAAGTCCTTTGTCCTTTTCCGTAGATATTTGGAAGGTCTCTACTGTATCATGAAATGTGAATTCTAAAAAATATTTAGTGTTGCCTTTCTTCGTTTTGGAAAACTCAGTAACCAAAGGAAAAGTACCCAGCCAAACGATTTTCGCAGTCGGTTTAATAGTCGAGCTAGCCTCTTGTTCTAAGCAATTATAGATAAATTCGGCTGGTATGATGGTCTCTGGGATTTCAAACTCAAACCATTCTTGTAAGGGCAATTCAAACCCAATACCATGCATAAAATTAAATAGTGATTTTTTTAATCCAAAACTAAACTGTGTATGGTCTATGCCTGTTTGGTCTGTGAAATCGACATCGTTATTGGCAAAGCTAATATTTTTATAGTTTGGTGTAATACCGTATTCTTCAGGGTTTAAACCGATAGGACTATGCGCTGTTAAGGCAAATTGATGCCAAAAGCCAGATTGTAGAACACCCACTTCAAATAGTTGACGTACCATTTCGAGACTGTCAACGGTTTCTTGAATGGTTTGCGTAGGATAGCCATACATTAAGTACGAATGGACCATAATGTTAGCTTCGGTAAAATTGCGAGTCACTTGCGCGACTTGCGCGACGGTTACTCCCTTATCAATTAAGGCTAATAATCGATCTGATGCGACTTCCAAACCTCCTGAAATCGCAATACAACCAGAAGCTTTTAGTAAGACACAAAGATCTTGTGTAAAGTTTTTTTCAAACCTAATGTTGGTCCACCAAGTCACACTCAATTGTCGTTTAACGATTTCTAGCGCTAAAGCTTTCATCAATGAAGGTGGTGCCGCTTCATCTACAAAATGAAAACCGGTTTCGCCAGTTTGCGCGATAAGTGTTTCCATACGATCTACCAATAGCGAAGCCGCAACAGGTTCGTAAATTTTAATATAGTCTAAAGAGATATCGCAAAAGGTACATTTTCCCCAATAACAGCCATGTGCCATCGTGAGTTTGTTCCATCTGCCATCGCTCCATAAACTGTGCATTGGGTTGGCAATTTCAATGACAGAAACATAACGGTCTAATACCAGATCTGAATAATCTGGTGTGCCAACATCTTGCTGTTTGTAATCGGGTTTTGTAGTATTGTTTTTATAAACGACGTTTCCATTTTCGAGCATAAAAGTGCGCTTAAATGTGGTTTCATTATTAAGAACGGCATTATGAATTAATTCGATAGGAAGTTCACCATCATCTAGTGCAATAAAATCGAAAAACTCAAACACCCGAACATCACTCACAGAACGTAATTCGGTATTTGGAAATCCGCCTCCCATCGCAATTTTTAGTTCTGGATAATGCGTTTTAATAAATTGCGCACAACGAAATGCACTATAGAGATTCCCAGGAAATGGCACAGAAAAACAAACCAGTTTTGGATGTATTTTTTTAATCTGAGCATCCAATAGCTCTAATGTGATTTGGTCTATATACGTATTGTCCTCTTGTAACTGAGCATAGAGATCATCAAACGAATTGGCGCTTTGTCCTAAGCGTTCCGCATAACGGCTGAAACCAAAATCGGGATCAATACATGCTACGATAAAGTCTGATAAGTCTTCTATATATAAGGTCGCTAAGTGTTTGGCTTTGTCTTGCATTCCCATGGCACCAAAAGCGTAGTCCATATCATCTAATTGTTCAAAACGCGACGCTTGTGGTAAAAAATCTGTGGTGCAAATCTGTCTGGCAAAGGTTTGGTTTTTACCTTGTAGAAATAAAATCACATCATCTAAAGCCATTAAATAGTGGTCTTTTAACGCGTAGATGCGTTGACAGTTTTCGGACTGAATGCGATCGTCTTCAAAGGCCAATCTAAAAATCTCTTCGAAAGTGTCTTTTTTGAAGAGCTCTAAAATAACTTCAATACCTAAATCCATTTGAAACGACCCAATATCTTTTGTGTTTAAAAACCCTTTAAGATAGGCTGTGCCAGGATACGGCGTGTTTAATTGCGTGAATGGAGGTGTTATTAGTAAGAGGTCTTTCACAAAGGGGTTTTAAAAATGCATGATTGCAAATATAGAGGTAATATTGTTGAATGCTTTCAATTTAAATTGGAGCAATATCGTCGGTTCGAGTGATTTTTTTTAAAAAATTGTATCGAGAACCTTTGTAGTTCTATAGCTGTTCACGATACATTTAATCATTTTTTGTTTCACTTCAAATGAACAAACACTCGAACTGACGTTTGTTGTTCGTTTTAGAGTTTTTGTTTTTTATTAGTAATAGCGTTAGTTCGAGTGATTCCTTTTTTAGGAATTGTATCGAGAACCATTGCGGTTTCGTAGCTTGTTCTCGATACATTTCTTCATTTTACGTTGTACTTCAAATGAACAAACACTCGAACTGACGTTAGTGGTTCGAATTGGGATTAGGTATTAAAATCTACCCATTCCTCAAAATCTCAGCAACTGCTTGTTGATACGCTCTCGGATTATTAGCTTTTTTAATTTTCTTAAATGTTTTCTGAGGATTTGAAAACGACTGCGCAAAGAATTCCCAAAAACCTTGCATCTTCATTTTTATAGGAGTTGGTCCAGATAAGGCTTCGTCATATTGCTTGTAAATGGTGTCATGAAACTCTGAGAAAATCTCCCATCTGTTTTTTGGGTATTCTGTGGTGTCATTTTTAATCATGCTTGGTAAAAAGGGATCTGCAATAAGGCCTCTTCCCATCATAAAATGATCAATACTTGGGAAACGTGCTTTCATTTCCTTCAGTTTAGCCACAGACGTGATATCACCATTGTAATACAACTTGTGCCTAGTACTTTCTATACAACGCTGAAAGGCGTCGAGGTTAACACCTCCTTTATAAAGTTGTTTGCCAATACGTGCATGAATGGCAATACTTTTTAAGGGATAGCTATCTAAAACAGGGAAGGTTTCTAAAATTTCTTCAGGATGCTCGTAACCCATCCGCATTTTCATGGACACAACGATGTCTGTTTCTTTATGAACACGCTCTAGAATATGATTGATTTTTTCTGGGTCGCAAATGAGTCCAGAGCCCATACCGCGATTCGTAACCATTGGGTAAGGACACCCTAAATTCCAGTTGAGTTCTTTATATCCTAAATTTTGAATGTAATCTACCACGAAGAGAAACTCGTCTGCACTATTCGTCATAATTTGTGGAATGACCTCGAGTGCTGTGTTATTTTCGATTTGTAAGTCTATCTGGTAAGAATTTTTAATAATTAACTTATTATTAAACCGAATGTAAGGCGCATAAAATGTATCGATACCTCCAAAATAGTGGTTAAATGCATTCCGAAACCGAAAGTCTGTGAAGCCTTGTAATGGTGACGATAGAAGTGTGAGTGACATTTTGGTCTACGTTTTTAGGTTGAATTGGTAGCAGTTTCTAGTTGAAGAAAAATCACTAATAATTCTCATAAAAACGAAGGTGGTTTATTTTTTTGGTACCATCAAATAAAAGTGCGGTCTTTCCCTTTTTTCAACGTTATTAGATTCATTGATTGGATTATATGTCAATACAGCAGAGAACTTCGAGACATCTTGTTTTGTCAAAATTTGATAACAGATTTCAATGATACATGCGTTCAGGTAGCCGGGGTAAATTAGCTTTTCAATTAGCAAAAATGATTTTAGATTTTTATCATTAGATATTTAATTCTCTGAATCTATTGATTTAGAGTCAAGTCCTAGTCCCGGTGATAAGCCTTTTAGATTGACATCGCGCTGCGGGAAAGGAATTTGAATTCCTGCCTCGGCGAACCTATTATAGATATCAATTGACACATCACTTTGGGCTTGTAAACCATTTTCGAAGTAGACCCAAAACCGTAAGCTAAAGTTTAAGGAACTATCACCAAATGTTCTAAATAGTGCCACTGATTTAGGGTCTTTGAGCGTGTATTTACAATTCTGTGCGGCTGCTAATAAGATATCTAAAACCTTATTTGGATCAGAACCATAGGCTGTTCCTATTAAGATTTCAATACGTTTAAAATTACTAGATAACGTCCAATTAATTAAATCTTTAGATATTAAATTATTATTAGGAACAATAACTTCAGCCCCATCATAAGTACTTATAGTAGAAGCTCGAATGCCAATTTTATTTACAGTACCAAACAAGTTATTAACCTCTACGGTATCTCCAGGAAGAATAGGCCTTTCGAAGACTAATATTAAGCCAGAAATAAAATTTGAAATTATGGTTTGTAATCCAAAACCAATACCTAAACCAACGGCTCCAGCCATAAGATTAAAGGTGCTTAGATCAATGCCTAAAACCGATAAAGCAAATATAAACCCAAAGCAAAATATGACGTATCTCAATACCAATGAAATAGCTGAAGGGACTCCCTTTTTGAAATTAAAATAACGTAAGACGCCTTCACCATCGCCATCATTAATAATAAAAGATATGAAACTTGTAGCTAAGTATGCCACGGTAAGAATCGAAAAGAATGAGACAATTGCACCTAAAGTAAAGGTTATTTCTCCAATTTGATACGGGTCTGAGAGTGCAATTTCAAGATATTCGCTTATCGGTTTCAGTTGATCTATAATATTTAGAAAATATAGAAACCATATAATGATTACTATAACTTTGATAGCGTGGTAAACCTTTTTCTCTAATTTATGTCTAGATTCTTTAGAGTAATTTGGAAGTAAACTGTAATGCTTATAAATAAAACTAAAGACGAGGCTTTCTGAAATTAAGAATAGGGTATAAAAAATCATTGAGAGGATCCCAATAGTTGTACTTATATTTAGAGTAACATCTGTGAGATTTGTATAACCAAGTATATTGGATAGAATAGATATAATTACTGAAATGTAAATAATAGGCGTTAATAATAGAACTAAATGCGCAAAATCCGTATTAATTTTCTTTCGTGTTATTAAATAAGGTCGGGTAAAATAATAGTAAGTACCAAGAACCACTGTGGCTTGAAATAAAAGGTATAAACGATATTGAGGAGATGTAAACCAAGCATAAGATTTTATGGAATCTAGCACATAGAATAGAATTAAGAAATAAAATATGGATTTAAATCTATCATGCTCAATTGGTTTTAAAATGGGCAAAGAACTTATAAGCAGTCCTAAAATTATAATGTCATTAAATAATCTGGGGGTATTTAAAAAAAACAGATTTGCTGTTATTAAAACCGAAAATACTATTATCGGAATTGTCCGCTCTGTTAAAATACTCTTTAAATAGCCTTTGAAAAGTGGCTTTTCATCGTCATTGTTAAATTTTAAAAAGGATGACTTAGCATATAGAATTATTAGTATCATTCCAATGACAAGGATAAAGAACAAAAACAAATTATTCTCTTTGTCTTTTATTAATTGAAAAACCCCATTTAGACTGGTGTTAATTGATTCTATCTCATCTCTACGTTCTTTACCTTCGTGAGTGGAAGAAAGAGATTGCCATAGTGGGTTATGACGAAGGTAGAACAAATCATAAACTTCAGATTGTTTTAAGTTTTCTAAACTGTTTAAGACCGCATCGATATCAGAAATGCGGCTGTTAGTCCTTGCGCCATGTCGTAAATAACGATTGTTATGTTCTGAAATGGTTTTCTTTAAGTTTTTTATTCGTGTATTTATTTTTTCGATTGTTAGTAAAAGATCAACCGGTACGCCTTCTTCCTGAGCGTTTTTATAGGTCAATTTCCACGTTTCTTCCTCAAATTCAATAGTTTTTAGATTCTGAAAATTCTTTTCAACATACTTATTCATATTGGTTTCCCAGCCTCTTAAAATATTTTTATATCCTATCCATTTTTTTGATTTTGTCTCAATTTTTTGACGGTTAGGATTAGCGCTAATAAATTCAGTGATGCGTTTTTTTTCTTGATTATAAAGGCCTTTGAATTCTAAATAGAGTGAATCCATTTTTAAAATATCTTGAGGAGGCGCAACCTTTTGTTCCATGAGATTTAACTCTTCATTTACTTTTCCAAATTCTTGAATAACATCTACAATAGCAATAGCCTTTGGTTTATTGATAGTGTCATTAGAAAAAATAACGTTCTTTTGCTGGGCAAACGCGAAATTTGAGACTATTGTAAAAAGAAAAATTAAGAGTCCGATTATTTTACGATGATTGGTTTTACTCATGAGTCTGGTTGTTTTTAGAATATCTCTTGATGCTATTCTATTCATGTAATTTCAAAATTAAGAGCGTACGCTTCTATTTTCTTAATATTAGTCTAAATGCTTTTTAAAGAAGGCTATGGTGCGTTTCCAAGACAAATCCGCGGCTTCTTTGTCAAAACGCGGTGTGGTATTATTATGAAATCCGTGGTTAACTTCGGGATAAATATAGGCGTGATGCTCAATATTATTTGCTTTTAAGATTTTTTCAAATTCTGGCCAACCCGCATTAACTCGCGTGTCTAATTCACCATATTGGAGTAGAAGTGGCGCTTTAATTTTTACAGCATCTTCCGCTTCGGGTTGCCTGCCGTAATAAGCTACTGCCGCTCCCAAACCTGGTAAACGAACGGCCATCATATTAGAAATCCAACCTCCAAAACAAAAACCTACGACACCAACGTTGCCATCACAATTTTCGTGATTTTTAAGATGGTTATAAGCAGCAATGAAATCCTCTAGCATTTCGTTTCTATCACGCTTTTTCTGTAGAGCTCGTCCATCATCATCATTGCCAGGATAACCACCAAGCGGACTTAAAGCATCTGGAGCTAATGAAATGAAACTTTCTTTGGCTATGCGTCTTCCTACATCTTCAATATAGGGATTTAGTCCTCTATTTTCATGCACCACGATAACACCTGGTAATTTGGTTTTGTTATCTTTTGGTTGCGATAATAAGCCTTTAATTGTGCCCCCCCCCTTTGGAGATGCATAAGTGATATATACTGAATCTAGAGTCGGATCCTCTGGTAGTACCAAAAGTGAATCTATATAATTGGGAGACATAAAACTTAAAAGTGAAGAAACGGTTAAACCGCCAACGGCATATATTCCTAGTTTTTCAACAAATTGCCTTCGGTTTAGTTTGTTGTGCGCGTAATCATCGTAAAGATCAAATACTTCTTGTTTAAGGTCTTCTTTTTTTAGGTCTTTCATCATGTTTCATTTTTATGATAATAAGGTAATGATTTTTTTAATTAGTCCTTAAAATGATAGCAATCTTTCTCTGTAACTTTTTCACCATTTATAGACTCAAACTCTAAGAGCTCATATTCTTTCGGGCGGCAATTTTTTTTCCTATGCACTTTCTTACCATTGTATGTAAAACTATATGTGAGTTTGCCATTTTTTTGTCTTCTGTCTCAGATACTTGTAAATAGTAAATCGGTAGACACTTTATAAATTAGATTTTCATGTATGTAAAGAGTATCAAAGTCGATAATTTCTTGGGCAATTAAAGTCATACTATGTGCCAGGCTCGGCATAATTAATAAAATGCGCTATTTTTTATTTACTAAAACACTTTATCCAAAAATAACTTGATACTCTCTTGATTTACTCTAACCAATTCCTCACGAGCAGCCTTAATGTCGCTTGGTTTTTTGTCTTGCGACAATTTAAATTTTCCTTCCCAATTGGTAATTTTAATTTCAAACATTTCAATATAATCGAGGTTTTTATCTAATCGTGGATTATCCGCTTCTAAAACATATTTATGATCTGGTGCTTCTAAGAATTCTGTCATAGTAATTAAAGACTTTTTTAAAGCGGCTTTACTTTTAATAGCTTTCACTTTTCCTTTGAGATGAACCTTGATGTAGTTCCAAGTTGGTAATTGGGTAGTAGAGTAGATGCTGGGTGAAATATAGCACTCAGGGCCTGCAAAAAGGATAGTGACATCAGTCTCATTTTTTAAAAGCGCAGCTTGTGGATTATAAATATCAATATGACCAATCAACTTTCCATCTTCATAAACCAAGGGTAAATGTGTGATTAAAGGCTGGTTATTTTTTACAGAAATCAACGTGGCTAATGGGTAGGTTTTAATGACATCAATCATGTGATTGATATCGTCATCTTGGTGTTTTGTTGGTGGGTACATCATAGGTTATTATTCTGCATTAGTTTCAGAAGCTTAAAATTCATTTGGTATTACTAATTAATTTGATTTATTTAGACGCTTAAATTTACAATTTTTTATCTTTAGAGCATGTCAGAAAAGCCGAGTTCATTTTCAATAAAAAACTGGTCACAAGATGATCAGCCTAGAGAAAAGTTAAGAGATAAGGGGAAAGCAATATTGAGCGATGCTGAATTGGTGGCTATTCTCATTGGTTCTGGTAGCAGAGAAGAAAGTGCAGTAGATTTATGTAAACGGATTTTAGCGAGTGTAGACAACAACCTTAATGCTTTGGGGAAGCTATCTATTAAACAATTAATGGCGTTTAAAGGTATTGGCGAAGCGAAGGCTATCTCTATCACAGCAGCGCTAGAAATAGGGAGGAGACGTCGATTAGAAGAAGGATTAAAATTAGAAAAAATCACATCTAGTCGATCAGTTTATGATATCATGCAGCCTATTTTAGGCGAGTTGCCACATGAAGAATTTTGGATTTTATATCTTAATAATTCAAATAAAGTTATACAAAAGAACCAATTGAGTAAAGGAGGAATTACAGGCACTTTGGTGGATGTACGTTTGGTCTTAAAAAACGCTTTAGAAACTGGGGCAACAGCATTAATTCTTTGCCACAACCATCCTTCAGGAACATTAAAACCGAGTCAAGCGGATAGGGACATTACTCAAAAATTAAAAACCGCAGCAGAAAGTTTAGATATTAAAGTTTTAGACCACCTCATTGTAATTGAGAAAGCGTATTTTAGTTTTGCAGACGAAAACATTCTTTAGGAATTTTAAATTCCACAAATAAATTTCAAAATTCCAAACCCATTATTTCAAAAAAGTGAGAGATAACTAGCGTTAGAATTTGAGCTTTTGCAGTTGGAATTTGTTATTTTTAACTTTTTTGGAATTTGCAAAGCCTTATGCTATTAGTTTACACACATAAAATCACGCCACGTTTAACATATACGTTTAAGCATATTTGCAAGCGTATTCTCGGCTTAGAAGTAAGTTTTACATCTAAAGTTGAAGATTTTATTGCCCACAATAGTCTTAAAATGTCTTATACAAAACAACCCTTAAGTAATGAGTTGTTTGTAAGAAGTAACGGATTATTATTTGAGAATGGTTTATCAGATTTAGATATTAATGTACAGCCATGGGACCATACAAAAGGTTTTTTTGCAACCGGTGAGCGTAGTGATTTACCTTTCGATATTTTTGCGTCTTCCTTTTATTTGCTCAGCCGTTACGAAGAATATATGCCACATGTAAAAGATGATTACGGCCGATTTATGGCAAAGGAGAGTTTGGCATATAACCATCGGTTTTTAAATCAACCGGTAGTAGATATTTGGGCATACAAGCTTCAATCGGTTTTGAGAAAACGATTTGATGATTATAAATTTCCAGAGCGGAGGTATAAAATACAACCCGTTATAGATATACCTACGGCCTATTATTTTAGGCAAAAAGGATTGTTACGCACAGTAGGTGGAACGCTCCATGATTTGAGTCGTTTTAAGTTGCGGCAGTTGTATGAGCGTTACCTGGTTGTAATGGGTTTAAAAAGAGACCCTTACGACACATTTAAGTGGATTATTACAAAACAAAAACAGAGTAGTTTTAAGTTTATGGTTTTGTTTTTAATTGGAGATTTTTCCACCTATGATAAAAATATAAACACCAATAAAAAGCAATTTGTGTCACTTATAAAATCGGTCGCAGATTATTGTGATGTTGGAATAAAAGCCTCCTATTTTTCTTTAGATGATAAGTCTATTCTAAAAAAAGAAAAGCTTAAAATGGAGTCTATTACAAATACAGATTTAAAGGCGGTACGTCATTCCTTTTCTAAGCTTAATTTACCTACGTCTTATCGGAATTTGGTAGAGCTCGAAATTCATCAAGATTTTACAATGGGCTATATCGATACTCTTGGTTTTAGAGCAGGTACATGTACACCGTTTCAGTTTTACGATTTAGATTACGAAGTACAAACACCACTGCAAATAAACCCTTATCACTGCTTGGATTTTGCACTTTTAAAATACCAATCAGAATTAGATAAAACGGAGCATTTGCAAAAACTAATGAATCAGGTAAAAGCGGTTAATGGTACATTTACGCCCATATTTCATAATTATACATTTAGCGATTTAGACCGTTGGAAAGGGTACAGGTCACTATTTAATCTCATACTAGAATCTGCAGAATGAAAACTAAAATAAAACATGTATTTTTTGACTTGGATCATACCCTTTGGGATTTTGATAAAAACTCAGGATTAACATTCGATAAACTTTTTAAGCTAAATAATATTGATACCAGACTTGAAGATTTTTTAACGGTTTACGAGCCCATAAATCTCAAATACTGGAAACTTTATAGAGAGGAAAAAGTAAGCAAATCAGCTTTGCGTTATGGGAGATTAAGGGAAGCTTTTGATACCATTGATATAACAGTTGAAGATGATATGATTAATCATTTATCCGAAGCTTACATCGAACATTTATCGGGTTTTAATCATTTGTTTGAAGACACATTTGAAATTCTCGATTACCTTCAAGACAAGTACACATTGCATATTATTACCAATGGTTTTGAAGAAATTCAAGAAAAAAAAATGAAAGGCTCTAACATTAGAAGTTACTTTAAAACGATTACTAATTCTGAAATGGTAGGCGTCAAAAAGCCAAATCCAAAAATTTTTAATTTTGCTTTAGATTTGGCCTCGGCAAATGCTGAAGAAAGTATAATGATAGGAGATAGTCTAGAGGCAGATATTGAAGGAGCACATCATATAGGAATGGAAACCATTCATTTCGATTACAAGGATATCCATAAAGCGCATAATTTTAAAAGAATCACGAATTTGAAAGCCATTGTAAATCATCTTTAAATAATAAAAGTTATGTTTAAGAAAATAGTATTCACAGTTTTATTTATACTTGTCAGTTTCTTCGGAACTGCACAAAAAGATATTAATAATTACAAGTACATTATTGT
>JAWUVW010000068.1:0-18543 GCA_034112185.1 Flavobacteriaceae bacterium
AAAGAGAGCTGCGAAAAATGCAATCAATTTATACAACGAAATAAGATTACACTTATCTTTAGATTATAAAACACCAAATATGGTATATAAATTATCAGCTTAATTCAATTTTAACCTGTAGCCATATTTCAGGACAAGACACTTAAAAAAAATGGAACATAATGAAAAACACTACAATTGACATAAACGAATCCACTATTAAAAAGTATGTGGAATCATTACGCCCTGAAAACCTCGAAATTCGTAAACAAGTTGATATCGGGTATTCATACGACGGAAAAGTTGTAATCCTATTCGAAATCAGACCTGAATGGGACAACCCAAAAAAGATGCAACAAATTGATTTTGCTAAAATCCGACATTATAAATCAAAGAAAAAATGGAATCTATTTTGGATGCGAGCTAGCGGAAAATGGCAAATTTACGAACCATTTCCTGAATCTACTCATTTAGGGGAAATTATAGAAATCATAAAAAAGGATAAACACGGTTGCTTTTATGGATAATTCAAGAAAAAGTGTAGTTAGAGAAATTGCGCAAGAATTAGATTGCGGAAATGAATGCTACTACAATATGAAAACGAATGAAATTATAGCAATTCCTGATTTTTCACAAATTTCAGACGAAGAAGAATTTAAAGAGATTTTCCGTGAGCAATTAGAAAAAATAAATCAGAAAAAAGAAAATTTTATAAAAATTAACATACTTGACAGTTTCGAATCATTTAAAATAATGGAGCGATTTATCGCGCAGTTAAATGACCAAAATTTAAAGTTGGAATTACAAAATGTTTTACAACAGAAAAAACCTTTTCAGAATTTTAAGCATAAAATAGACCAATCTAATTTTCGCCAATTTTGGTTTGACTTTAAACAAAATGAATTGGAAAAAATAGTAGAAAATCAATTAAAATGAGAAAAGCCTGTGCACAACACCGTATAAAATTAATTGCTAGCTTCTCGCCTACTTGCGAAAGTCCAAACAGACTTTCTTGGCTCGTGTTTTATTTACTAAATTAGTTGCTTAACCAAGCAACTAACCATACACAATAACCCTAGGTGCAATTACAACGATGCCGAAAAAAAATCAAATAATAAAAATAAAAATCGACGAAAGAACAAGATTAATGTTTCTGTATTATTGTCAATTATCGCAATAATAATTAGTGTTGGTCAACTGTTTTTTGACAATCCATATTTTCTTAAGTATTTTAATAAAGTTGAATTAGTTTCTACAGAAATTGGTATAAATAAGGCACCAAACAGCAATCGATTAGAATCAGAATTTTTAATAGAAAACATAGGAGATAATACTGCAAAAAATGTAGAAATTCAATTGCGTGTTTTACGGGATAGTAAAGTATTTTTCATGCCAAATACTTTTAGCTTGATAAACCCAGAAGTGCCTAAAACACCTGTTAGAAATTTAATATACAGATGTGATGCAATGCTTCCTGGTGAAAAAGTAAAGATCTATATATGGTCAGACTTTAAACACTATTTAGAAGTTAATAATATTGATACTCTATTATACAATACAAGAACTTCTCGTCCAAAGCATGACTATGGACCATACATAACAAGAGCAAAACATGCTTCTGGAAAAGTGGAGAGTTCATCATTGGTTTTTCTTAACTTGAATAAAAAAGAAGTAAAAAATCCGAATTAAACTGCACCTAACAAAGTACTGTGGTAAAAAACAAGTAAAAACTCATTAATTTTTCACTAAAGTACGTCTATAGGTGTCATCATATACTAACCCAGATTTAGCTATTGCAAAGGCCTGTTTTAATAGCTTATTACATACCGCGATTAATGCTAGTTTTTTGCGCTTTCCTTTAGCTACTATTCGCTCATAAAGATCGCGGCAAGCTTTATTGTATTGGCAAGCATTAAAACTGCACATAAATAATAAATTTCTCAGTTTTAGATTGCCCATTTATCTTTAGACTACAAACCACCGAATATGGTATATTTAAAAACAGGGTAAAAATCAATTTTAACCTGTAGCCTTATTTCAGGCCAAGACATCCCAAAATACAAAGGCACTTTTCATTATTAGTGCAATAGCTTTGCTATCAAATATCGCACTCATTGCCTATCATATTTATAAAATCGTAAAAAACAAACGCAACCCACTTAAAGATGAAATATATTCGGACTCGGAAGAGTACAAATTAATTGTAGCAATAAATAAACATCATCCAAACGCCGCAAATAAATTTGTGGTTTTTTAAAACTTAAAGTAAATAATACTAGTTAATTATAAAGGAAAGAAGTAGATTCTTCTATTATTTTTGTTCTATGAAAAAAATACTCTTTATAAGTTTATTTGGCTTTTTTAATTTTACTTTTTTAATTGCTCAAAATAATTTAAGCGAAATTGAAATCGATCTTATTAATCGTGGTTTAGAAAAAAGTTATGCGCTAAAAAAATCGATTCGCGAGCTTTCTATTGATAGTATTGAAAAAAAAATCATTCGTCAAAATTTCATTCCAACTTTAGAGCTCGATGCTATGTATGGCTATGGCGCTAGTAGAATAAATTTAGATGTCCCTACAGTGCAACTTCCAATTACGGGAATAGACTTATTTGAAGGCGAATCTAGGTTTGATACGCAAGGCCAGGTTTTTAACACCAACTTAACCCTTAAGGCATTGCTGTTTTCAGGCCTACAAGTCAACTATGGCTCAAAAGCTACTGAAGAAAAAATAAAGGCGAAAAACTTTATGCTAAACGCCGAAAAAGCAGATATCATAAAAGATATGATTGACACTTTTGATAAGATTGAATTGCTAAAGCATTCCGAAATTGTGATCACAAAAAGTGAAGAGCGCCTAGCAAAAGAAAAAGAACGCGTTACAACGGCTATAGAAAACGGATTGGCAATTCCCTATGACAGAGATAAAATTACAGCTGCCGAATTAAACTTGGCATCCATAAAAGTAGAACTCTACGGAAACCTCAGTTTATTATATTTAAAACTCTCTATGTTGACCGATGTAGATATTCCTACTTTAAAAAAATACAGCTTCGCTCTAAAACCATGGCAACTAAAAAACAGCAACACGACGTTTAGCGACCGTCCAGAACTAAAAGCCTTAGATGCTTCGATCAATGCTTATGATTATAAATTAAAAATGAATCGAAATTTATTTTTACCAAAAATTCAAGCTCAGGCTTCACTATCCTATTCTAATTTATTCAATGCCAATTTGCAAACACCATATGCCTTACCTGGAGGTGAAAACGTAAATTTAGAACTCAATAAATTCGAATTATTCCCAACTTATTTTTTAGGTGTTGGTATGAATTGGGAATTATTTAGTGGATTAAAACATACTAACGAAACTCAGAAAGCGCAAATTGAAAAAAGTATTGCTGAAGAAGAAAAAGGCGATGTAGAAGAAAAGTTAGAGCTCTTTGCTAAAAAAATGCAAGTAAATTTTGAAGTTAAAAATCAACAGTTACTGTTTAAAGCACAAGAAAGGGAAGTTGCCAAAAACAGCTTAAATTTAGCCATTAAAAGTTACCGCGCAGGCTTAATTTCTATATCAGATCGTTTGCAAACTGAAACTGAATATCAAAATGCGGCCCTGAATTATTACAAACTTGTAGTACAACAACGCATGATAGCCGTCGATTTATTAATCTCATCAGGAAGTTTACAACTTGAAAACTTAAAAAATTAGAATCTCACTTTATTATGAAAAATAAAAAGCAAATCCTCATATTAATTATTCCCGTAGTGATTATTGCTATTGGTATTCTTTTATTATTGCGTCTAAAACCAAAGGGAAATGAAAATCGTGTTTTTGTAGGTTTGTTTGAAACCACAGAGATTCGTGTCGCATCAGAAATCCCAGGTCGTATTGAAACAATTTATGTAAAGTTAGGAGATCGAGTTAAAAAAGGACAACTATTAGCAACCATTGAAAGTGATATATTAGATGCTAAAGTACAGCAAGCAGAAGGCATGTATGATGCCGCCAAATCGGTAAACGAAAAAGCAAATTTTGGCGCAAGAAGTCAAGAGGTATTTGCAGTTGAAGACAAATATAAAATGGCGCAAAGCCAGTATAGCTTTGCCGAAAAATCTTTTAAAAGATTAGAGGCAATGTCTAAAGATAGCCTGATCTCACAACAACAAATGGATGAAGTCACCTTTAAGCGCGATGCTGCATTTGACCAAATGAATGCGACTAAGTATATGTTTGAAATGGCAAAAGAAGGGGCGAGAGTAGAGGATAAAAAAGCTGCTAAAGGACAAATGAATGCTGCAGGCGGCATGGTGAGTGAGGCTAAAGCCTATTATAAAGAATTGGAAATTTACGCACCCGTTTCTGGAGAAGTGTCTTCAAAATTAGCTGAAGAAAGTGAAGTAATGCCTGCGGGTTATCCCATATTTACGATTCAGAAATTAGAAGACATATATGCCGTAATCCATATAAGAGAAGATTTTTTGAAAGCATTTTCAAAAGGAACTGAAATCTCTGGAAGATTACCTGCCTTCGATAATGATTCACATAAATTTAAAGTCACTTATATTGCACCAATGGCAGATTTTGCGGATTGGATTCCAACAGCAGACAAAGGGAGATTGGATATGAAAACATTTGAAATTCACTTAACACCTTCAGAAAAAATTGAAGGTTTAAGACCAGGAATGAGTCTAAACATCCAACTTTGAAAATCATACTACAACTAATTATTAGAGAGTTTCTAAGGCTTAAAAAAAGGCCAGCCGCTTGGGTGCTGTTATTGGTAATTCCTATTGGAATTTTCTTTTATCTCGGTGCTATTTATGAAGAAGGGGCTATAGAAAATGTTCCCATTGCAATTTTGGATTTAGACCATTCTGGTTTAAGTAGAAAAGTGATTAGTAATGTCGAAGCTTCTCCTAAATTAAACATCGTCAAATTTTTAAATTCTAATGATGATCTCGACGACATATTTATCAATCATCCAGATATCAAAGGGTTTTATGTAATTCCTAAGGGGTTTCAAAAAAATATTTTTAGTGGAGAACAAGAAAAATTAGTAGTCTATACTAATTCTTCAAATATTATTTATGGAAATTTAATTTATAAAGAAGCAGCAACATTTATAAATACGATGTCTGCAGGAATCAATTTAAACACATTCAAGCTTCAAGGGATTCCTCACGAAAAAGCAGTTAAAATGGTGATGCCAATTAAGGTCATTACCAAACCTTTGTTTAATTCGTATTACAACTATTTGTATTATTTAATTCCGGGATTAACGACCGTTTTATTACAAATGATTGTATTCCTTTTGGCTGCAAGATCCATCAATTCTGAATATGCTAACGACACTTTTATAGAATTATTAAGCCTTACCAATGGCAGTATTTTAAAATTATTTTTGGAAAATTACTGGCGTATTCCTTACTAGGGTTTATCGTCGCAATTTTTATCTTTTCAATAGTGCACCCGCTTTTAGGGATCCCTGCAAGTGAAGGCACATTACCGTTTTTGTGGGTGGTTTTGTTATTTGTAATGGCTAATGCAATGTTGGGAATTATGATTTCTACCATCTTTAAAAACGAAGCAATTGCAATGGATGTTTCATTTGTTTACAACTCACCAGCATTTGTATTTAGTGGCTTTACTTTCCCAATGATGGCAATGCCTGCCTTTAGTGCTTGGTATGCTCAATTAATACCCTACACTCATTTTTTAAATGCATTTTTGAAAGGTATGGAGATGAATACCCCGTTTTCTTTTTTAGTGCAACCCACAATAAATTTATTGCTTTTCGTTTTGACGGGTTATATCGTAACGATTAGTGTTTTTATGTTTCGAAATAAAAAAGTTGCGGTTTGAAAAAGTGGATATCCATATTAAAAAGCGAACTGTCTTTAATTTTCGAAGATAAAAGCATCTTATTGACGTGCTTGGTGGCTCCTATTCTCTATGCCTTTTTTATTGGATCTATTTATTCAGAAAAAGAAGTTTCTAAAATTCCAATTGCTGTCGTAGATTTTGACCATACTAATTTATCTAGAAAGGTTTCCCAATTGATAAATACGTCAGAAAAAGTTGCGATCGAAGGGCATTATTCGTCCTTGGAAGATGCGATGTTTTATTTTAATAATCTAGACGTACAAGGTATTGTAATTCTTCCGAAGGGCTTTCAGAAAAAGACCATGAATTTGGATGGGGCAAACATAGAATTAATTTTAAATAACACTAAATTCTTAACTTCAAATGAAATTAACAAAGCTGTGCAGCAAGTGGTGTTAACGGTTGGAGGTGGTGTAAGAATGCAATATTTTATCAGTAACAAAATCCCATTTGAACTTGCGAAGCAGAAGGCACAACCAATTTTACCAGTGGTGAAGTCTGTTTATAATGCTACCAATAATTACGGGGATTATTTATTACCTATCTTGTTGATTTTAATATTACAACAAACCTTGATTATTGGATTTGGGCAAAGTATGGTGCACGAATTTATGCATGGATTACTGAACCCTATAGAAACATTTAGCTTCTTTGGATTTATTCGAGTGCTTTCGGCAAAAAGCTTTTATTATATTTTGCTTTACACCGCTTACTTTTTTGTTTTTTATAAATTAATATTCCCCCATTTTTCACTCAATTTTAATGGCTCTATCTTTTTGCATTTAGTGTTGAGTTTACTGTTTATTTCTGTGGTGATATTATATACTATTTTAGTCGCTTCCTTTTTTAAAACAACGATAGGTTGGACTGAAGTCATGGCATTTTCTACCTACCCGTTATTCTTAGTCTCAGGTTATTCTTGGCCAATTGATGCCATGCCAAAAGGATTACAACTAATTGCAAATATATTGCCATCTACACCTTATTTTAATGTATTTAATGCCTTAGCTACAGAAGGCGCGAAGCTCGATAACATCACCAATGGTTTTTTACATTTACTGGTATTATTTTTACTTGGATACTCGTTATTATATGTAAGGTTTAGATTTATTAAAAAAAAAACATCAGCTAACAAAGTATATAAAAAATAGCTATCTCCGTAAAAGTCAAGAATGCCTTTGCATTTTGAGTACCTTTAGTTTATCCGAAAAGTTAGTGTTAATCAAAACGCAACTTTTTATATACAATATCGTTGTAAGTAATTAGAAACCTCATTATTAAGAATTGGAAGATTTAATCAATAAAATAAAAAGCAACCTACATCTAAGCTCAGAAGCGGAAAAATTTATTTATTCCATTTCGAAAGAAAAAAAACTTCCTAAAGGAGAAGTCTTAATCCGCCAAGGACAAGCGGTAAATAAAACATTCTTTGTTGCAGAGGGTTGTTTAAGATCTTATTGTATTGATAAAAACGGGAGAGAACACACCTTACTATTTGCAATCAAAAACTGGTGGATCAGCGATTACATAGCCATTCATACTGATGAGCTCGCAACGCTTACCGTAGAATGTCTTACCGAATCGAAAGTTATTGAATTCAACGCTAAAGAACTGGATGGAATTCATGCAAGTTTCCCAGAATTTGAATCTTATCAAAGACATAATTTAGAGCGTCACGTAGTTAGTTTACAAAGGCGCATTTTGAATCAACTACAATTAAGTGCTCCCGAGAGGTATGATTTATTTTTAAAGCAATATCCCGACATAGAGCAGCATACTCGAAATTATCACATCGCATCTTATTTAGGTATCACACAACAAAGCTTAAGTCGTATTAGAGTAGAAAAAGCAAAAAAAAATAGCTTTCTTACCAAAGGGTAAATTTTCCTCAAAATACTCAGGCTACTTTTGTATCGAATTAATAATCAAAAAAGGTGATACAAATATGAAAGCATTACAAGTAGTAAAATACGGTGCCATTAAAGATAGCTTAGCCTTTACTGAAGTAAGGCAACCTATTATACAAGCAAAAGACATTCTTATTGCAGTAAAGGCTGCAGCCATTAACCCAATAGACAAGAGTATTATCCTCGGAAACCTGCAAGGATTGCTTCCTATTACATTGCCGCGTACTTCCGCTTATGATGTCAGTGGGATTGTTGTAGAAAAAGGAAATGAAGTAAGCCATTTTGAAATTGGTGACTTGGTTTATTCTAGAGTACCACAAGAGCAAATGGGCACATTGGCAGAATTCGTTGCTGTAACTAGTGACGCAGTTTCAAAAAAACCTGGCAACATTTCTTTCGAAGAGGCGGCAAGTATACCATTAGCAGGTCTTACTGCTTTCCAATCCTTGGAACATGCAGGTATAAAAGAGAACGATAAAGTTCTAATTCATGCAGGTTCTGGTGGTGTTGGAAGTTTCGCTATTCAGTATGCAAAAGCAAAAGGAGCTTATGTTTATACAACCACGAGTACAAGCAATGTAGAATGGGTTAAAGAACTGGGTGCAGATAGAGTAATTGACTACAAAACGGAAGATTACAAAAGCATAGCCAAAGATATGGATATTGTATTTGATACACTTGGTCAAAACTATTCTCTCGAATCTTTTGAAGTTGTCAAAAAAGGTGGAAGAGTAGTTAGCATTGTGGGACCTTTGGATGAATCGAGTGCTAAAATGTTCGGTATGACCAATTATAAATTACCAAAGGAATTGGCTAAAGCAAGCAGCGATAAAGAAGCTGCTTACAATTTCATTTTCATGCACCCAAATGGCGCACATTTAAATGAAATTAAATCAATGATTGAAGATGAAAAGATTAGACCAATACTTGATAAAGTGTATCCATTTCCTGAGAGTATTGAAGCATTCATGCACCTTGCATCAGGAAGAGCAAAAGGGAAAATTGTCGTAAAAATTAATTAAGTCTTATTCTAATAAAAACATAAAAATTAAAATCATGATAAAAAAAATATTAATCGGATTAGCAAGTATAGTTGTCCTTGCTATGATCACCATTTACATAACAACGAGACCAACAGCAACAGAAGATGGTGCTTTTAGTCCATCGCCTTTAGCATTAAAATTAGCAACGTCTGCTACTACAGATTTTGATAACACTACTTATAAAAATCCGTATACAGGAAATAAAAAAGTGTTGATGATTTGCACCGAAGAGAGAAATATGACAATGGCGAATGGCGCAAAATTTTCAACAGGAAATCATCCTGTCGAAATGATGTTACCAATATTACATTTAAAAAATGCAGGCTTTGATGTAGATGTTGTAACTCCGACAGGAGAACCAGTCAAAATTGAAATGTGGGCAATGCCAGAAGAAGATAAATATATAAAAACGGTCTATTCTGAATTCAAGACAAAATTTGAAAACCCTGGAAGTTTATCAGACTTTGTTCAAAATACAATGAGTGATAGCACGGACTATGTAGCTGTCTTTATTCCAGGAGGACACGGAGCTATGCTTGGCTTACCTGAAAATAGGGATTTGAATAAAGTACTTCATTGGTCACATGACAATGATTTATATATGCTTGCTATTTGTCATGGACCAGCAGCACTGTTAGCTGCAAGTTTAGATGGCGACAAAGATTCATTTATTTATAAAGGCTATAAAATTGCTTCATTCCCAGATGCTGTGGATGCGCAAGGCCCCATGATAGGCTATACGCCAGGTGCGATGCCTTGGATATATGGGGAGCGATTAAATAGATTGGGCGTTACGATTATTAATGAAGCTGCTGATAATACTGTTTATATAGATAGAAAATTAATTTCTGGTGCAAGTCCTTTAGCAGCCAATGCTTTTGGAAAATTAGCTGCAACTGAATTATTGAAAGAAGTGAATAAATAATTACGACTTACAACACTCTATAAAAGCAATAGCGGTTTGGGCATACTCAAGTCGCTATTGTGTTTTAATCAGTATATTGTTTTCGGGAAAATAAGGGTGTTTTAAGCGGCTAATGCTTTTACACAAACCGTTAAATAAGCCCTAAGCATTCTTAGCTTCAATCCACTTACTCATGTACTTGGTGCTCTGTAGCGTTTGATGCTGCAGCAATTGCCCAATAAAGTTTCTTTGACGATGCGTTTTTAGATCCTTTAATAGTGCAGTGATGCTATGGGTAAAATCAGCTTCAAAATCAGCTTTATTAAAACGTAGCTTTAAACTGTAAAACCCATTTTGCTGTTTCGTGTGCCACAATTCAGCATCGGTATACAATTCTGTAGCGCGCTTCGCAAAAGCTTCAGGTTCATCCTCTATAAAACCATTTGCATCGACCTCGCTCAGAAACCCACTTTTCGTTTCAAACATACCTTCTGCTGCGATGGTTGACATAACGCAAGGGGTGCCGTTTTGCATGGCATCTATAAGTTTGCCTTTGAGACCTGCTCCAAATCGTAATGCCGCCAAACAGACTTTTGCCTTTTGCATGACGCTATTTACATCTTCTGCAAAGCCCATTATTAAGAAGCCTTCTTTAGCATTATGAAGTTGAGACACTTTTTGAGATTCGTAAGCGCCATAAATATACAGTTCTGCTTTTGGTAAGTGTCTTCGTATTAAGGGCCAAAGGGTTTGCTTTAAATATAAAACGGCATCGTAATTTGGCGCATGTAAAAAATTACCAATGGTCATAAAATGCGCTCTGTCATCAAACGTAGGTAACTTTTCAATTGTAGTATCCGATATAGGCTCGAGTAAAAAGGGTAAATAATACAGCAGACTTTTATCAATGTGAAATTGCTCTTGTAAAATGGCCATTTCAGCTTCAGAAATAATTAAGCTAAGATCACAGCGGTAAATACTCGCAATTTCACGCTTGGTAATGTCATTATGCAAATGCGCTAAAGACATTTCGGCATCTTGTTTTAAAGCCAGTCCCCTCGCCTTTCGTAAGCCATGAAAATCTTCGGTGTCTAAAATCCGTAAAGCATCAGGACATTGCTCTGCAACACGCCAACCGTATTGTTCTTCGGTCATAAACCGATCGAAAAGCACAACATTGGGATTTAAATGCGATACAAAACTATCAAATGAAGCATCATTTAGTTTAATATGACGAACACTAATATCAATTTGACTCAAATTATAAGACCGTTCCGACAGGTTTGCAGCCGAAGCAAAAGTAATCTGATAGCCTTGATACTGAAATTGTTTAAGTAATTGCAACATCCTACCGCCAGCAGCAGAACTTTTGGGTTCTGGCCAAACGAAACCAATAACCAAAAGCTTGTGATAGGACGTAAGTGGCATTTTTTACTTTTACTAATTTTTTAAGTAAACAAAACGTTCTAAACGCTTAAGTTCATTATCATCTACATATTTCCCGATTTCTTTTCTAAACTGATCGAGACTTCCGTATGGCCTGTATTCTTCAAATTCGTGCGCCATGCGTTTTCCGACACCTGGTAATGCCTTAATATCCTCTTCTAAAGCCGTGTTTAATTCTACTGGCACAAACACGTAATTTAAATAACGTTCAACTTCCTTTTGATCTACATATTTACCAATTTCTCGCTTAAATTGTTTTACACTAGTATATGGTCTATATTCTTCGAACTCGTGTGCCATTCGGTCACCAACACCAGGGATCATCTTAAAATCAGCTTCGGCCGTAGTGTTTAGATTAAATGGAACAAACATTTTTTTGTAAAGTTCTTCTTTATTTACACCTTGTAGTATGGCATCTAAATCTTTCATACTAAGAAATGGTCTTTTTTCTAAAATCTGAGCAACGATTTCTGAAGAAAGCCCTAATGCATTTAAATCTGCCTCAATAGCTAGATTGGCATTTAAAACTATTTTAACCTCAGCTTTTGTTTCTGTTTTAAGGTCTTCCGCCTCCGTTTCAACGACGCTGTTTGTGTCTTTTTTTTCGTCTGTTACATCTTTACAAGATGTGAACCACGTTCCTACTAAAACGCATACGACTAGTAACTTTGTTATATTTTTCATTGTTTTTGATTTATAAGTATTAAATATGAATATCCAATTAATGCTAAAACTGTCATACTAAACGGTGCGAGCGCCGGATATGCGCCAGATAGGCTTTCTAAAAACAGATCCCAATTATTCGCCGTTGGTTTCATCTCTAATTCAAACTCGTAATTGGCAACAAGATGTAAATAAGTACCATAAAAACCACTAAGTGCTGTAATTACTAAAATGAATTTAAACAACGTTTGGATTACTCTTGTTCTATGAAAAACTAAAATAATTACGTTGACACTAACCAAGCCTATACAAAGTATTGGAATGAGTTGAAATAGGGTTTCATAATGACTGAGTAGATATAATTCTAATACCGTACCTGCAGTCATAATGATCAAAGCCAATAAAATAACCTTCTTTAGACTCAACTGTTTTACTTTACCTGTTCTATTCTAATCAACTCATTTTAACTTTTTCTATTCCCAAAAAATGGATTAAATACGCCCATATTTCAGCTATTTTGTCATGCGTAGCAATGCTATGCCTTTCAAAATAATTTCATCTTAACAAATTTCCTCTCATTTTCAATTAAAAACAAACAGTCAATATGAGAAAACAAAACTACACACCAAATCTTGGAAATAAAAATTATTTAGATAAATTCTAAATAATTTTTATTTATGCTTAACAATCTTAATTTTTAAAGTAAAAAAGGTATTGATTTAGACCTTAAAGCCACTACTGTGACCAAGACAATATTTAAAAATAGTAAGTTTCATTTTGACTAAAGGCCAACTATATCACAAACTAAATTACGTGGATCATTCGCGTAAAAACCAATTAAAATATGCTAATCTCATTATTACCATACCAGAATTAATTGCGCCATTGTTAGAAATTCTCTTTACTGTAGACGCTAAAATATCCTGCAGAGCGGTATGGGTTTTTGAGTTTTTATGTGGCGAACGGCTCGAAGCTATTATCCCCCATCTCGATCGATTTACAGAAAACATAGCTCAGGTGCATTTAGATTCGGCAGTACAGCCTGTAGCAAAGATTTGTGAATACCTGACTAAAGCCTATTATGATAAATATGAACTTCTATTTAAAAACCATCTTACTTAAGCGCATAAAGAAAAAATCATTGAAGCTTGTTTTGATTGGATGACCAACGATGAAAAAATTGCTCCCAAAGCCTATGCGATCAACACTTTGTTTTTACTAGGTACCGAATATGATTGGATTCACCTAGAATTGGCTATGATACTAGAACGCGATTTTTAGAGGCAGAGTTCTGGTTTTAAGGCTAGAGTGCATCATATTTTGAGGAAGATAAAGGGATGAGTTGACGGAAAACTGAAAAACTCTCGCAAAGACGCAAAGGCGCAAAGCTGAATACTGCGACTGAATACTGATTACTGCACACTGAAGACGGTAGACTGAACACTGAAAACAGATGACGTAAAAATTCTCGCAAAGGCGCAAAGACGCAAAGTTGAATCCTTAAAACTCTGACTGTGAATGAACACTGTGACTGAGACTGAACACTGAAAACAGATGACGTAGAAATTCTCGCAAAGGCGCAAAGACGCAAAGCTGAATTCTTAAAACTCTGACTGTGACTGAACACTGTGACTGAGACTGAAGACTGTAGACTGTAGACTGAATACTGAACACTGAGACTGCGACTGAAAACTGAGACTGCGACTGAAAACTGCGACTGAATACTTAATACTTCCAACTAACTTCCCTATCTTTGACGCTTGTTAAAAATCAGCACAAAATCACCATAAAACCAACATAAATGGCACTTTCAGCACTTAGCGCAATTTCACCTATCGACGGTAGATACAGATCTAAAGTAGAATCTTTAGGTAATTATTTTTCTGAAGAAGCATTAATTAAATACCGTGTTTTAGTAGAAATTGAATATTTTATTGCCTTATGTGAATTGCCCTTACCGCAATTAGAATCGGTTCCCACTTCTGTTTTTGACGACTTAAGAGCAATTTATAAAAACTTTACTGAGGTCGATGCCGCAGCGATTAAGACTATTGAAAACGTTACCAACCACGATGTAAAAGCTGTTGAATACTTTATCAAAGAAAAATTTGCTGCTTTAGACTTATCACATTATAAAGAATTTATTCATTTCGGATTAACCTCACAAGACATCAATAACACCGCAATTCCTTTAAGTATTAAGGAAGCGATGAATGATGTCTATGTTCCTGAATATTTCAAATTACTTGAAAAAATTGAAGGCTTAGCCAATGATTGGGCAGATATCCCAATGTTAGCCAGAACCCATGGTCAACCGGCTTCTCCCACACGTTTAGGAAAAGAAATCAAAGTCTTTGCAGTGCGTTTAAAAGAGCAATTTAATTTATTAAACGATGTACCGAGTGCCGCAAAATTTGGTGGTGCAACAGGCAATTTTAATGCACATAAAGTAGCATACCCTAATATTGATTGGAAAGCGTTTGGGACGCAATTTGTGCAAGAAAAACTCGGATTACAGCATTCGTTTCCGACAACCCAGATTGAGCATTACGACCACATGGCGGCTTTATTTGATGCTTTAAAACGTATTAATACCATCATCATAGATTTAGATCGCGATATCTGGACTTACGTTTCGATGGATTACTTTAAACAAACCATTAAAGCTGGTGAAGTCGGTAGTTCTGCAATGCCACATAAGGTAAATCCCATTGATTTTGAAAATAGTGAAGGCAATCTAGGTTTAGCAAATGCTATTTTTGAACACTTATCTGCAAAATTACCAATCTCAAGACTACAGCGTGATTTAACTGATAGTACGGTTTTAAGAAACGTCGGTGTTCCTTTTGGGCATACTATTATTGCATTTAAATCTACAGTTAAAGGTTTAGGAAAGTTATTACTCAATAGAGCCAAGTTTGCTCAAGATTTAGAAAATAATTGGGCTGTTGTAGCTGAAGCGATTCAAACCATTTTGAGACGCGAAAGCTATCCAAATCCTTATGAAGCTTTAAAAGGACTCACCAGAACTAATGAAGCGATTACCCAAAGTTCTATTTCAAATTTTATTGATACTTTAGAGGTTTCTGACGCTATTAAAACGGAGTTAAAAGCCATCACACCAAGCAACTATACTGGGATCTAAAATAAGTGCTAATTTAATATCAAAATTTCGCAAATAAATTGAATTAACACGAAATAGATGAAGCTATTTTCTTTAACCACAAACTCAATTGCGCTATCGGCTGTTGCACTTATCACTGTAGTCTTTTTTGTAGCAGGTTTGTTTAATATATTAGACTATTTTATAGTTAAAGCGCTACTGTTTCTTGGTTTTGGCGCTCTAGTTATTATTTCGATTAGCTATGCTTTAAAAAATGAGACTAAGAACTCATCTTGAATTTTTCTATTCCCTAAAAAATGGATTAAACTTGCCCATACTTCAGCTATTTTCTTATGCATAGCGATACTATGTCTTTCAAAAATAGTTTCATCTGAACACATTTCTTCTCATTTTCGGTTAAAAACAAAAAGTCAAGATGAGTTCTAAAAAAAATCGCCCTGAAGATATACTTCAAGACGATTCTCAATAACATTTAAGTGGATACTTAATAAACTTCAAAATACGTGATGGTTTACTTAAAAAAGTCTGTTATCCCTTTAAGATCAGTATCCTCAAGTTTTGCGTTTTGTAAAACAGACTGTAGTGACATTAGTTTACTAGCATTCATATCATCACCCAAAATCCTTGCGATCATAAAACCTTTATTGGTAGCGTTACCGAAAATTATAAGTTCATCGATATTTTCTTCATCACCTAAAAATTTTATAACAAATTTTCCATCGGTAGAATTACCACCTCGCATGAGTTCTTCGTATTTAGGATTCTTAAGAATCGTATTTACATTTTCCAATTCTAATTTATACGCCACAGCATCTGTATCTTCTTCTATATACGTGAGTACATTTAACTTATCTACGGACTCATAAGCTTCGCGCTGTTCGTCAGTCATTTCAATAGCTTCAACATTCACAAAACTTGTTGGGACATCAAAAGATGCAAAACCAGGTTTTAGCTCGTTATCCACATAATAGGTTTGTAACGTTGGCCCTTGGTTACAGCTTGTAAAAGCCATAACCAAAAGCAACATTATTATTGATTTTTTGATTGATTGTATCATTTTACTAATTTTTATTTTTGTCACCAGCTTTCTTTAACTGATCTCCTCCTGGAATATCCATTGAGTTTGTGATTTTAGACACCTGTCTTAAATCAATATCTCCTGTTAACGATAATAAGACCGTCTCAAATTCACGTTTTTTACCATTAATTTCAATGTCTTGGCCTTTAGTCATTTCTTTAAGTCCACTTACATACATTAATAATTCTTTGACGTGGTTTTCATCTTTACCTTCCTTTACATAAAACTTAACGGTTTGATCACCATCTTTAATACGCATTAATTCTTCGAGGTCAGATGATTTTAAATACTTTGTCACTGTCGCTTTCATATCGGCTGATACTTTATCATCACCAGTAGTAAAGACTTTAAGTCCAGTGATTTTTTTCACCATATTCATGTATTCTTGAGTTTCTGGATCATCCATATCAACATCAATACTGGCTATCAAGCTAAACATTTTTTGATTCACTATGACTGATGCTACTTCTGGCATATCTTCAAATTTATCAAAAATACTCTGTGACCCAGATAACATTGGTGCTACAATTAGCGCGATTATTACTATTACTTTTTTCATAATTTTTTAATTTTTGTGTGTTACTTGTTTTTAAAAATTTTGTTTGTTGTTTTTGAAAATTCACTTAATCTACCAGCACTTTCTATACCTTGATTTAAATTATCAGACACGAGAGCCAAGGAATTAAGCTGTTGCTTGCCTTTATTCATTCCAAGAGACACTAAATTAAAAGCTTCCATAGTGGTGCTAATAGCTTCTTGTTCTTCTTGAGTTAGGTTAGCGAAATCTTTATTTTCACCTTCCCAATTAGGAATAAAAATACCAAGCATAAGAACGGCAACGGCTGCGACAGAAATCCACTGATACAATTTTGTTTTCATAGTGTTTAATGGAACGTCTTTGGTGTACTGCTCTTGTTTTGATTTAGAAAAATAGTGAAACAATGTTCTGTAATGCTCTAAATGTGGCGCTACATTATCGCTTGTGAAATAGGCTTTTAATTGCGCTTCTTCTTTTAGCGATGTTTCAGCATTGTTGTACTTTTCTATTAATTCTTCTATATTATTTAATACCATAACGATGTGTACTAGTTAATTTTTCTCTTATTGTTTTTCGTGCTCTAGATAATGAAACTCTAATCGCTGTTTCATTCATGTCTAACATTTTAGAAATTTCAGCGAAATCATATTCTTCTATATCTCTTAGTTGCACTATTATTTTTTGTTGTTCTGGCAGATCTTCCATTATTTTAGAAACCCAGCTCATACTATCTCTAGCTTCCACCTGTTTTTGTAATGACGAATTATTATCCGTATAATTACTGTGAACAATTTTTAAATTTTGAGCCTGTTTCGATTTTAAACGATCTAAACAAAAATTCTTTGTCATCGTCATTGAAAAAGCTTCAATATTTTTGTATTCACCAATCTTCTGCTTATTCTTCCATAATTTCAACAGTATTTCTTGTGTCGCATCCTCAGCTTCTTCACGGGACACCAGTAGTCGTTTTGCTAAACGAAATACTTTATCCTTAAATGGCATTACTAAGCTTACAAAATCTGCCTGCTTCATTACTTATTGATTGGTGGTGAAATCCTTTTTATTGGCCTTCATACTTACGACGATACACTTTACATTTTGTTACACCTTGAAGTTATTTAACCTATTTCTTTTACCTACGAATTAGCATTTTGCACCATAAACTAAATATTTTTTACTTCCGTAGCTTATGCTATGCGACTAAAAAATATTTTCATTACGTTACAAAAGCCTTTATTCTCGGTTACAAACAAATAGATTAAGTAACTTCAGTTTTTTTATTTATAATAATGTCAGTAAATTTAGAGTTTTACAGACAGACGTAAAATGATTGCTACTAAATAAAAAAATGAAAATGAAAAAAATAAAAATAGTGTTAATGATATGTTTTGCAATGCTCAGCATAACAAGTTGTTTTGAAGATTTGGATGATAATGTGATTGCTACTTCCAATATAAATAATTTCGTTTGGTTAGGTATGAATGCAGTTTATCTTTATAAGTCAGAAATTCCAAATCTTGCAAACGATAGATTTACTTCGAATGAAGACTATAATAGCTATTTAAATAGTTTCAATACGCCCGAGAGCTTATTTGAATCTTTAAAATATTTACCTGAAACTGTCGATAGATTCAGTAGAATCTTTGATAATTATTTCGATTTACAAAATCAACAGCAAGGCACTAGCTTAAGCAATGGTCTTGAATTTAATTTTTACTTTGTTCCAGGAAGTCAAACGCAAGTTTATGGTGCAATTACCTTAGTATTAAACAATAGTGTTGCTGATAATGCTGGTCTACAACGTGGTCAGATTTTCACCAGTGTTAACGGCACAAATCTTACAGAAGGCAACCTTTCCGATTTATTGAGTCAAACTACATATACTTTAAATTTCGCGGATTATAATACGAATGGTACAGCAGAACTCAGTGACGATACCTTGACCATAAATGGTGAAAACGCAAATTTGACCA
>JAWUVW010000069.1:0-14939 GCA_034112185.1 Flavobacteriaceae bacterium
TACATAACTTAAAAGATTATGACGCCCTTTTTCCATTCGATCCAAATATCCACTGTGTTAAAATGGAAGCCTCAACAGGATATACTAAATACCCTAACAATAAAAATGTACCACAACGCATCTTCAACCTGGGGCTAAAACCTAAATTCATCTACATAGTCAGAAATCCAATAGATCGAATAAATTCTGAAATTAACTTCTGGAGAAATTTCCCGCAATGGAGTCATCCAAAAACAGAAAAAAACTTCAACCAAATGATTGCTAGAAGTAATTATTATTTGCAATTATCACAATACGAAGCACTTTTTTCAAAAGAAGATATTTTAGTTTTAGATTTTGATGATTTAAAGACTAATCCACAGGAAGTTGTCAATATGTCTTGTAATTTTTTAGGAATCGCATCTTATGAAATAATAAAAGTCGATAAGGTGGCTAACAAAACGGAAAGAAAAAGTGACATGGAGTTGGAGATTATAAAACGCTATTCAAAGCTTTTAAAGTGGTTTCCTAAATCTTTTAAAGATATTGTGAAACAAAGTGTTAGAAAGAGAAGTAAAATATCCAATTTGGAGTTAACAAAATCTGAATTAAGTATGGTCAAGCAACAATTGCAAAGTGATATGAGTTTATTTGAAGAGGCCTATAATTTTGATATTAGTAAATGGGGCTTTTCTAAGTAAGCATTAATTTAATGAATACAATATCTGTTATCATACCCGTTTATAATGCCATGCCTTTTCTAAAAGAAACGATAGAATCGGTAGTGAATCAGTCGTATCCAAATGTTGAGATTATAATCATTGATGATGGTTCCACAGATGGGTCTTTAGAGTATTTGAAATTATTAAACCTATCCAATTTAATTATAAAATCCAATAAAGGTAAAGGCGCCTGTGCAGCTAGAAATTACGGTTTTGAATTGTCTACTGGAGCGTACATTCAATTTTTAGATGCCGATGATTTATTGAGCACTAATAAGTTAGAAAAACAAGTTAAGGATTTGGAAGAGTTGCCAAAACGTGTATCTATGTGCAGTACGGTTCACTTTTACAACGACCCATCAAATGGTAAAATTGTAGATCGACCATTTTTATATTCTACAGAGCAACCGCACCAATTTCTATTGCATCTTTATGGTGGTAATGGCAAAGATCATAACATGTTGCAAACCAGTGCATGGTTGATACCAAGAGCTATTATTGAAAAAGCAGGGCCTTGGGACGAAACCTTGGCAAAAGATCAGGATGGAGAGTTTTTTTGTCGCGTTGTTGTAAATTCTGAGGGACTCATCTATCAACCAGAAGTTTTAAATTATTATAGAAAACATATCGGCGGACAGAATATTGCCAATCAAAAACAGGAAAACCATATAGAGAGCCAATTAGAGGCCTTGTTTTCAAAGTCAAAGCAATTTAAAGGTTTAGAAGAAACACCAGCCTATAAAAAGGCAATGGCTTTACAGTATAAATTAATAGCTATAAATGCTTTTCCGGAGTTTAAAAAATTATCTAATAAAGCTATGAAGCTTTCAACTGAATTTGGAGATTCTGATTTTCTTCCTGTTTTAGGTGGTAAGATTATAGAGTTTATCAAACATGAGTTTGGATGGAAAGTAGCCAAATCTTTGTCTTATTGGATACACAAGTAGATGCTTAAGCACCAAATAAATAATAATAAATGTATCAGTTTTCAATTATATAATAATTTGTAAAACTTTAATTAAAGAATGAAAAAACCAGCAATAATTCGGACAATAGATTTTATAACACAACATCCTTTAAATAAAAAGCATAAAGTAAGTGCTCTATGGCGATTCTTAAGTTGGCAAATAAAATGTACAATAAACAAAGGGTTTCATCAAATGCCTTTCGCTGAAAAAAGCAAAATTCTTGCAAAAAAGGGTCTTGCAGGTGCTACAGGAAATATTTATTGTGGGTTGCATGAATTTGAAGATATGGCGTTTCTGCTTCATTTTTTAAGAAAAAAGGATTTATTTATAGATGTTGGGGCAAACATTGGAAGCTATACAATACTTGCAGCAAGTGAAGTTGGTGCTGAAGCAATTTCTTTTGAGCCACTGCCGAAGACTTTTAATATTCTTAAAGAGAATATCGCCATAAACAAGCTAGAGCATTTGGCACAATTATATAATAATGGTGTGGGAAATGAGACTGGTGTTTTAAGGTTTACGAACGATTTAGACACTATTAATCATGTAATTATGAATGATGATACAAAAGATGGAATTAAAGTGAGAATTGTAAGTATTGATAATACGGCTATTATAAACAAACCTTGCTTAATTAAAATTGACGTTGAGGGATTTGAAACAGAAGTTCTTAAAGGCATGGAGAATACTCTGAAAAATGTTAATGTAAAAGCATTAATTATTGAATTAAATGGATCAGGCAGTAGATATGGTTATGACGAATCTGCTATACATAATAAACTATTAAACTTAAATTATAAATTGTATGAGTATGCGCCATTGACTCGCACCTTAAAAAGTGTCTCACATACTAACTCTGATAATAAAATTTTTATAAGGGATTTTAGTTTTGTTCAAAAAAGAATTGAAGGAGCAAGGAAAATTCAGATAAATAGAATTACGTTTTAATGAAGATTAATAATCAGAAATATTTATTCATAACCACCTCAAGTTTAGCTACGAATCCAAGATTAGTAAAGGAATTTGAATGCATTAAGAAGCACTGTTTATGTTATGTGATTTGTTTTAAGCATCACGGTTGGAGTCTGAAGCTTTCTGAAGCCATTAAAGTGAGAAATCCAGAAGTAAATTTTATTGAGATAGATCGCAGACAAAGCGTATTTGAAACCATTAAAGCCAAACTCCTACACAAACTCTCTATTTTTGTAAATCCAGTATTTCAAAAACGCTTTAAGGTTTGTGCATTTGCCAGTAATGATAAAACACCTCAACTTGTTTTTAGGACAAAGCAAATACAAAAAAGACATAAGTTTGAACGCATCATAGCGCATAATTTAGGCGCATTTTATCCAGCAGTACGAGGTTCGAAATCTCAAAACTCAACGTTACAATTAGATATCGAAGATTTTTATCCCGGTGAAGCCTTGTATTTTAACAAAACCTATGAGAAAGCCAATAGAGATGCTATTATGCAGTCTAGCTTTGCGCATGCAGATACTATCACTTATGCCTCTAAAGGGATAGCCCTAGCATGCAAAAAAGCATTTAAGACCACCAACAATGTTAAGCAGACCACCATCATTAATGCCTTTAAGGGGGTGGACTTTATAAAGCCTGAAGCCAGCAATAGTAAAATTATTAAGTGTGTTTGGTTTTCCCAGAATATTGGTTCCAATAGAGGTTTAGAACAAGTTTTTGAGACCGCTAAAGTAAAACCTGAAATAGAATTTCATATTATAGGTAATGCCAATACGGACTACTTAAATACGATAGATTTAAGTGCTAACATTCAGTTGCATGCTATCATGGAACAAACCCAACTGCATCAATTTTTAAGTACCATGGATATTGGTTTGGCACTCGAAAGCAAGACTGCCGATTTTAACAGGGATATTTGTTTAACCAATAAAATTTTGGCCTATGCCCAGGCAGGCTTATATATTTTTGCGACAGATACCTTTGGTCAACGTGATTTTTTAAATGCCTTGCCTTATGAAGCGGGTCAAATTATAGCGTCAAATTTATCCGCAACATTTTCTAATTTTGACCCATCCCTTTTAGATTTTGAAAATAAGGTGCAGCGATGGGATCATGCAATATCTTTTTCATGGGAAAAAGAACAACAAAAACTAGTTAAACTATTAAAGTGAAAACCGTATTAATTATATATCCGCACTGGGTGCCTGCTAATTTAGCAGGCGTACAACGCCCCAGACTTATTGGCAATTACTTAAAACAGTTTGGCTGGAAGCCATTGTTACTTACTGTTGATGCTCAATATTACGAGGAACCCCTAGACCCATTGCTAGAGAAAACAGTATCAAAAGATATTGAGGCGGTGTATACCAAAGCCTATAAAGTAACGAAGCCACGACTCATTGGAGATATAGGCTTACGGGCGTTTCCATTTCTCAAAAAAGAAGCATTGAAGATTTGCAGAGAACGGCACATTGATTTTATATGGATTCCGATCCCTTCTTTTTATACCGCAATTTTAGGACGCCTGCTTTACAATAAAACGAAGATCCCTTATGGTATTGACTATATCGATCCCTGGGTGCGTGATATTACCAACCAAAATGATTTTAGAGCAAAATTGAGCCAGTTTGTGGCTAAAACCTTAGAGCCTTATGCAGTTAAAAAAGCAGCACTAATCACAGGGGTGTCTACCCCGTATTATCAGTCTGTTATGGATCGAAATTTTAAAACGGAACCCATCCATGCTGGTATGCCGTATGGATTTGATCCAAACGATCATAAAATAGAACTTACGGATTTAAAATATCCCTGGGATGACGCGAAAGATTGTAAGCCCTGGATTTATGCCGGTGCGTTTTTACCGAATTCACATCTATTCGTGGCATCCTTTTTTGAAACCATAGCGCTACTGAAAAAAGAAGGAAAATGGGATGCTAAGGTTCGGCTTTATTTCATTGGCACAGGGCCCTATCCTGCAAAACGGATTACAGCCTATGCAAAAGAGTACGGCTTAGAAGACATAGTTATAGAACACCGTGAGCGTTTTCCGTTTTTACATATCCTTAACTTTTTATCGAAGGCAGATCGTGTCATGTTGTTTGGCAGTACTGAAAAACATTATACAGCATCAAAAACGTTTCAGTGTTTGTTGAGTGAGCGCCCACTATTGTCTATGCTGCATAATGAAAGTTCTGCCGTTACCGTGATCAAACAATCGCATGCAGATCAATTTCTGATGCCTTATAGGGATGAGGATTCAAAAGCAGCCATTGTCAAAAAATTAAAACCGATACTGGAAGCATTTCAAAACGAGATCGTTTGGAACATAGATTTAAAACCTTTGGATACATACACATCTAAGCAATCAGCGAAAGTTTTGGCAGTAGCTATGGATAAAGTTTTAATCAAGGAAAAATTATTAAAACAAGGATAATGAAAAAAGTAGCCATAGTTTCAACACATCCTATTCAATACAATGCCCCTTGGTTTCAATTGCTGGCTGAACGCGGGCAGGTGGACTTGAAAGTTTTTTACACCTGGTCGCAATCTAAAACCACGGTAAAGGATAAGGTTTTTGGAAAAAAAATTCAATGGGATATCCCCCTTTTAGAAGGTTATAACTATGAGTTTATAGAAAATGTTTCAAAAAAACCAGGGTCGCATCAGTTCTTTGGCATTGATAATCCTGAATTGATAAACGCACTTAAAAACTATCAACCAGAGGCCATCTTATTTTTTGGCTGGAATTTTAAAAGTCACTTAAAGGCTATGCGCTATTTTTATGGAAAAATACCGGTATGGTTTCGCGGGGATTCCACATTATTAGATGAAACCTGGGGGGTTAAAACAACCCTCAGACGTCTGGTACTCACCAAAGTTTACAAATATGTAGATAAGGCATTTTATGTGGGTGAAGCTAGTAAGGTTTATTTTTTAAAGCATGGTTTAAAAGAGGCGCAATTAGTATATGCACCACATGCCATTGATAATGGTAGGTTTGGGGAAACTAATAGCAAAAATTACCAAGCAGAAGCCTTGCAATGGCGCAGTGAACTGGGCTATACAGCAGATGATATTGTGATTGTGTTTGCGGGTAAGTTAGAACCAAAGAAACAACCTGATTTTTTAATGCATGCCTTTAAAATGGCAGGGGCAACGCGTGCCAATGCCAGTGCATTGCAATTACTAATTGTTGGTAATGGGCCAATGGAAGCCGCTTTGAAAGCTAAAAGGCAAAAAAATGTTAAATTTATACCTTTTCAAAATCAGACAAAAATGCCTTTAGTTTACAGGTTAGGGGATGTATTGTGTCTGCCCTCTAAAGGGCCTGGTGAGACCTGGGGTCTCGCGGTGAATGAGGCAATGGCCTGCGGCAGACCCGTCATTGTTTCAGATAAAGTAGGTTGCTCACAAGATTTAGTGCGTCAGAAGAGTACAGGTTTTATTTTTAAATATGATAGTGTAAAAGAATTGAAAGATATCCTTGTAAATTTGCGTAAATCTTCGCTTCATCAGATGGGTGTACTGGCTAAAGAAAAAATTAAAGATTATAGTTTTTTAAATATCATTATAGCTATTGAAGCAAATTTATAAATGGATACCAAAACAAAACCACATATAAGTGTTGTATTGCCAGTTTATAACGGCATGGCCTACTTACAGCAATCTGTAGAATCTGTCTTGCAACAAGATGATTCTGATAGTACCTTTGAGTTTTTAATTTGTGACGACAGCTCTAAAGATGACAGTTATGCTTACCTAAGTACACTTGCAGACCCCAGAGTTAAACTTTTTAAAAATGAAAAGAATAAGGGGTTATTTCCAACTTTAAATTTTTTAATCAAAAATGCGAGTGCAGATTTGGTGCACCTTTGGGCACAAGACGATGTAATGCTTAAAACCTGTTTAAAGGAAACCTTTAAATTCCATGATGCATTTCCTGAAGTAAAGTTTAGCTTCTCGCGTCTACAGGGCATAGATGCTAATGGGAAGTTGTTAAAAAGACCAGAAACTTTTAAAAACAGAACATTATCTGTAGAGGACCATGCTATAAGTTCATTACTTTATGGCAGTATTGCAGGCAACATTGCCAATGTCTGTTTAGTTAAAGAAGCCTGCGAGGCAGTGGGTTATTTTGATGAATCTATGATCTATGTGGGTGATTTTAAAATGTGGTGCATGCTTTCTAAAGAGACACCAATAGGCATGAATGGGAACATTCTAGTAAATGTGAGGCAGCATACTGGTCAATTGAGTAAGAATTTAGATGCCTCATTTTATAGATTAAAAGAAAATTATGAGGTGTACCAGTGTTTTTTGGCTTCACTTAGGCCAGAGTTAAGAAAGCAATTACACAAAACTATAAAGTGGAAAGTTTATACGACCTATGTTAATCAATATCTTTTTATTTTAAAAAGTAGAAGGTTTGATCTGGCAAAAAGATATGTTAAGGCACTTAAGCAATATGACAACTTGGCTTCATTGTTTTATAAATGGGGTATAATTAGATTTTTAAGACTTTTTAAGTTAGAACGAAAGTTTTATGAGTTTAGGTTCTATAAAAAAATACGAAGGTTAAAACTAAAGACGTCTCAACGTCTAAATACTTAGGGTAACTGTGAATCAAAGTACAATTATCATAGCAGGAATGCATCGATCTGGGACGTCATTGTCGGGGAATCTTCTTGAACAGTCTGGGCTATTCTTGGGTGAGCACTTATTATCTGATGGCTTTGATAATAAAAACGGTCATTTTGAAGATGAAGAAATTCTCGAGATTCACGAAAAGGACTTACGCTTAAAACAATTCGATACACGAGGTTTGAAACTTCATATAAGAGCAAATCTCACATTTGAAACTGTAACAAATCAGGCCATTGATCAGTTTTTATTAAAGCGGCGTGACAAATTGCTTTGGGGTTGGAAAGAACCACGAACAACCTTGTATCTGCAGCAATGGAAACTCAAATTACCAAATTCAAAATGTATAGCCATCTATAGAGATTATGATGAGGTGGCAGACTCCTTAATTAGGCGTTATAATTATAAGTTGAAACATGGTGCAGGTATGGGTGTTGCTGTACGTTTAAAACATGCCTTGTTTTACCCTATAAATCTCTTTGTAAAAAAGCGAGAGGCTTATAAAGCATGGTGTATTTACAATGAAAATATACTGGCGTTTAAAAACGAGTATCCCGATGATGTCGTTATTGTTGAACTAAATCATTTTCTTACGCATTACAATGAAATTGTTACTACTGTCAACAGAAAATTTAAAATAAAGCTTATAAAAATTAAGGTAGATGATATTTTTGAAGCTTCATTATTAAGTAATACACCAAAACAAAGATTTAAAATACGCGTATTTTCAAAAAAGAAATTAAATTTGGTCTTACACCAATTAAAGCATAAGGCCCTATGGATTTAAGTCAAAAAAGGTTGATGACAATACTCAGTGTTGTTGGTTTGATAGGTGCAGTTATAGGGCCACATTTTTTAGCAACAGTATTATCTTTACTCTCTTTCTTGGTACTAATTGCGCTATTTTTCAAACTGAGAAACCCTATTTTTATTACTTTATTCCTGGCCTTATTTTTTCAATGGATCCAAATTAATATAAAAATAGTCTATGGCAATATTTTTAGGGTGCCCTTAGAGCTACAGTTTAGTTTTTATCAAGATGAGGCCTTCTTGTATGAGGCTAATATGTTGAGTAACGTTGGCTTGGTGTTTTTTGCTTTAGGCTTGTATTTGCCGCTGCGAAAACGTCTGAAAAATTTTGATATTACAGAAGGACTCGATCGGAGCTACAATCCAGAAAAAATATTAAAAAATTATATTATATTTTCAATTGGCATAACATTTCTGATGCTGTTGCGAAATAATCTTGGGGGTCTTAATACCATAATAACAGCATTTTCTAAATTAAAATGGGGCTTACTCGTCCTGACAGTAATTTATTGTTATCAATTTGATATAAAAAAGAAGCTACTCAATAGCGTTTTGGTATTTGAAGTCTTGTTAGGTTTTACCGGTTATTTTTCGGGATTTAAGGACATTATTATTATGCTAGTTATTGCACTTTTAAGTATTCAATTAGAATTGAATTATAAAGCCATCCGCAAGTATTCATTTATTTTTATTTTAATGCTGATTTTTGGTTTATTCTGGACTACAGTAAAAATGGATTATAGAGACTATTTGTCGGGTGGGGAAGGTAGCCAGAAAGTTGTGGTTGATAAGGTAGATGCCGTCAATGAATTGATTAATTTAAGCTCAAATATTACTTTGGAGGAGATGGGATTGGCAACAGATGATCTGCTTGATCGCATAAGCTATATAGAGTTTTTCTCAATTGTATTGCGAAATGTACCGCATAATATACCTTATGAGAACGGTGCCATTATAAAAGAATCGACTTCGTTTTATTTTAAACCAAGAATATTTTTCCCCAATAAAGGCGTTATAGATGATTCTGATCACACAAATAAATACACAAACCTCTCATTAATAGGTGATGGCCAAGCGTCACATAGTATAGGTTTTATGACAGATACTTATATTGATTATGGGCCTTATGGCATGATGCTATTGTTGTTGGTCTTGGGCTATATATTTGGATGGTCAATAAACCTTTTAATTATAAAATCAATGAATATGTTTTGGGCAATTATTTTTATAATACCATTCTATTTTTTAATCAGTGTTTACAGCTTTAATATGATAAAAGTAATTGGTAATTTTATTACATATCTCATACCAATATATTTGCTTCGAAAACTCATGTTCAAATTTTTTAATAAATATTTTCTAGCGTAGTGAAAAGAAAATTAAATCTGTTTTTTAGGAAATCTGAGATAGGATTTTATAGTATTGAAACCGTGTTCAAAACTTTAGAGCCTTTTTTGAATCAGAATTTTTATGTAATAAAACAAGAATTACCGGAGTTAGGTTTTAATTTCAGGGCTATAAAAGCAAACTTAAAATTTGCGTCTAGTAATACTAAAGCTATTAATCATATCACTGGGCATGTCAATTATATAGCATTAGTAACAGGAAAAAAATCAATTTTAACTATTCACGATATGCTTTCGGCTCTGCAAGGCAACCCGATTAAAAAAGTTTTAATTTTATGTTTTTTGTTTTGGTTACCTGCTTTATTTGTTAAGCGAATAACTGTAATTTCTGAACATACAAAGCGTGAAGTTTTTAAATATGTACCATTTGCAAAATCTAAAGTAGTGCTTATTCATAATCCTATAAATAATAATTATGAGTATCACCCAAAGCCCTTCAAAGCAAAAGAACCTCAGATATTATGTGTAGGTACAAAAGATAATAAAAATCTCGATAGAATTTTTAAGGCTTTAGCATCAATTAAGTGTAAGGTTACCATAATAGGTAAACTCAAAAAGAAACATAAAAGTCAATTAAAAGAGCTTCAGATAGGTTACAATAGTTTAGTTGATTTAACTGATGCAGAAATTTTAAAAGCATACATTGATTGCGATATACTCTGTTTTGCATCGCTATACGAAGGATTTGGAATGCCAATAATTGAGGCTCAGGCAGTTGGTAGACCGGTTTTAACATCTAACATTGGCGCAATGGAAGAAATTTCTAATAACACGACGTGTTTAGTAGACCCGCTACATTTTGAAGCTATTCAAAACGGTATAGAAAAAATAATCACTAATAAGGCGTATCGCGAAGAGCTTGTAATTAAGGGGTTAGAGAATTCAAAGCGATTTAAAGCAGAAGTTATTGCTGAAAAATATATGAAAGTCTATGAAGATGTTATAAACTCATGAATAAAAAAAAAATAGTAATCACCATAGATTGGTTTTTGCCAGGCACTTTATCTGGGGGCCCTGTGCGGTCTTATGCCAATTTAATTGCCCATCTTAAGGACGATTTTGAGTTTTATATCATCACCAGGAATACAGACTTTGGTTCAGATGAGTCCTATGCCAATATTGAACCCAATACATGGATTGCCTTTAATGCCTATACTAAGGTTTATTATATAGTGGCATCAGATTTAAACAGTGCCCATCTCAAAGACGTGATGAATTCTATACCTTTTGATTTAGCATTTGTAAATGGTATTTACAGTTGGTATTTTTCTATACTGCCTGTTTATTTATTAAAAAAGACTCAAAAACCCATTATTGTATCTGCGCGTGGCATGCTTAATCCGCAGGCGTTTTCTGTTAAAGGCCGCAAGAAAAAAATCTATTTAACATTAGCGCGGCTTTTTAAAATCTATAGCGGTGTCAGTTTTCATGCCACCAATGCAGATGAAGCGACATGTATAAAAAATGAAATAGGGCAATCTGCAGTTGTACGTATTGCACCAAATCTACCGAGAAAGCTAGATAAACAATTAAAAACCTCCAGCCAAAAAGCGCAACCCGTAAAATTTGTGAATGTCGCCAGGATTTCAATAGAAAAGGGGACCCTGAAAACACTTGAAGGATTGCAAGGTGTTACACAGCCCTTATTATTAGACCTTTATGGTCCAATTTACGACAAAGCCTATTGGAATAAATGTGAGGAAGTGATTTCTAAGTTGCCTAAGCACATAAAAGTCGCTTATAAAGGGGTTTTAGAAAGTGAAGATGTCCCTGCGACCTTAACACATTATGACTTTTTCGTGTTATTATCTGAAGGAGAAAATTTTGGGCATGCCATTTTAGAAGCCCTTTCGGTGGGTTTACCCGTAATCATATCGAATCGTACCCCATGGAAAGATTTAGAGCCTAATAGGTTAGGTTGGGATATTAATACAGCGCATAAAGAAAACATTGAGGAAGCCTTTTCAAGGGCAGCAGAGCTATCTGATGCGGATTATAGTAAATGGTCTCAAGCGGCCTATACGTATGCGAAAGCATTTATTGAAAATCCGGAATGGGTAAAACAAAATAAAGCCTTATTTTTGAACGTATTAAAAACATGAATACATGAAAAGAATTTTAGTGACTGGTGGCGCCGGTTTTGTAGGTTCGCACCTTTGCGAGCGCTTGCTTAAAGAAGGTAATGAAGTGATTTGCTTAGATAATTATTTTACAGGGTCTAAGCGCAATATAGAACACTTAATGGACCACCATTATTTTGAGTTGGTGCGTCACGATATCATCAACCCGTATATGATTGAGGTCGATGAAATCTATAACCTGGCCTGCCCTGCCTCACCTGTGCATTACCAGTACAATCCTATTAAGACCATTAAAACCTCTGTGATGGGCGCTATTAATATGCTCGGTCTGGCCAAGCGTGTTGGTGCAAAAATTTTACAAGCCTCTACAAGTGAGGTGTATGGGGACCCAAATGTACACCCACAACCTGAAAGTTATTGGGGGCATGTGAATCCTATAGGCTTACGCTCGTGCTACGATGAAGGTAAGCGTTGTGCAGAGACCTTGTTTATGGATTATCATACACAAAACGAAGTTGATATTAAAATCATACGTATTTTCAATACCTATGGACCTCGTATGCATCCTCAGGATGGTCGTGTGGTCTCTAACTTTATCGTACAAGCCCTCCAAGGTGATGATATTACGATATATGGTGATGGAACGCAAACCCGTAGTTTTCAATTTGTCGATGATTTGGTGGAAGGTATGATACGGACTATGAATAGTCGCGATGGCTTTACAGGGCCTGTAAATATAGGAAATCCGGTAGAATTCACGATGTTAGAACTGGCACAGGAAGTCATAGATTTAACCAATTCTAAATCAAAACTTATTCATATGCCTTTACCGCAAGATGACCCTATGCAACGTAAGCCAGACATTAGCTTAGCGCATAAGGAATTAAACGGTTGGGAGCCTAAAATTCCTTTAAGAGAAGGCTTGAAGGATACTATTGGCTATTTTGACGCTTTATTAAAATCAAAAGTGTAGTAACTAAAATCCCATATTTGAAAACAGACCTGTCAACATATAATAACGATTGGTATCAGCCTGGTAGTCGTGTTAAACGCGCCTTGTGGTATATCATAAGTCTTTTGTTTTTTCAATGCGCTTGGAATATCTCTTCAAAATTAAAGTTCTTTTGGCTACGTCTATTTGGGGCGCAACTCGGAAAAGGCGTTGTGATAAAACCTGGTGTTACCATTAAATACCCTTGGAAGTTAACCATAGGCGATAATTGTTGGATTGGTGAAGGGGTCTGGATTGATAATTTAGACCAAGTAACTTTAGAGGATAATGTTTGTATTTCCCAAGGCGCTTTATTACTTTGCGGTAACCATAATTATACCTCTATAAATTTTGATTTAATGATAGCCCCTATTTATTTGGAAGAAGGCAGTTGGGTTGGTGCCAAATGTTCGGTCGCGCCTGGTGTAAGGTTTTCTAGTCATGCTGTTTTGAGTATGGGCTCTGTAGCCACAAAGCACTTAGATGCATACAGTATTTATAGTGGAAATCCTGCTGTGAAAGTGAAATCTCGTAAATTTTTAGATATAAAATCGTAATGAAAGTTTCCATTATTACTGCAACCTACAATAGTGCAACGACCATCACTGCATGCATAGATTCTGTCCTCAATCAAAGCTATGCTGATATCGAGTATATTATAATGGATGGCGGGTCCGAAGACGATACCATTAAGATCATAGCCGAAGCTGCCAAATTAAATCCGAATATTATTTTTAAATCAGAGCCAGATAATGGTATTTATGATGCCCTTAACAAAGGGATTGCGCGAGCAACGGGCGCTATTATAGGCTTTGTACATTCTGATGATTTTTTAGCGGCTACTGATGTGATCAGCAGTATTGTAGAAACCTTCGATACCGAAAATGCAGACGGCGTCTATGGGGACTTACATTATGTAGCCTTCGATAATACGGATAACATTATTAGAAACTGGGTCAGTAAACCCTACAAAAAAAAGTTGCTAAAAAATGGCTGGATGCCTGCACATCCGACATTATTTCTTAAAAAAGAAATTTATGATACCTATGGCTTGTTTAATATGAGTTATAAAATTGCAGCGGATTATGATTTTATATTAAGAGTTTTTCAGCAAAAGAATTTGAAATTTTTCTATTTGGAAAAGACCATCATAAAAATGCGAGTAGGAGGCGTGAGCAATAAGAGCTTTAAAAATATTGTTCAAAAAACCAAAGAAGATTTTAAGGCCATTAAGGATAATAATATTGGAGGTTTCGGTACCATTTTATTAAAAAACATTACAAAAATCAAACAATTTATACCAAAGAATTAAGGTTTTTTATACCAACAACAACCAACAACCAACAACCAACAACTAACACTTTAACGATTAAAAAACAACGATTTATAATATTTACTACATATTTGTATTTCAAAACACGTTGCTCTTAACATATGGTAAAAGAATTAATCGAAAATTTTAATCCTCAAGACTATAGAAGTCTATTAGTTGTATTAGCAGCTCTAATAGCCATGATTGTTTCAGTTGCCAGTTATCCGGCCATCTTAAATGTGGCTAAAGCGAAAAATTTGATGGATGCCTCAGGTGCTAGAAGTAGTCATTCTGGTACTGTACCCAATTTAGGCGGTATAGGCATTTATTTGAGTGTCGTTGTGGCGATTACCATTATCGGCGCTGTACTAGATACTAAAAGCCTCTTGCTAATTTTAGGAAGCATTACCTTATTATTTTTTTTGGGGCTTAAAGATGATATTTTGGTATTATCGCCACGCAAAAAATTTACAGGGCAATTACTAGTAGCCTTGTTATTAATTATTTTTACGGATACGCGTATCTCAGGTTTGTCTGGTATTTTGGGGGTCACTATAATGCCCTATTGGTTGTCTGTAGTATTTACATTGTTTGTTTATATTTTAATTATTAATGCCTTTAATCTTATCGACGGCGTAGATGGTTTAGCGGGTTCACTGGCTTTAATGGCTAGTGTTTCCTTTGGCCTTGTGTTTTATCAGTACGATGATATGAGTATGGTCGTTTTGGCTGCGGCTTCAGTTGGTGCGATACTACCCTTCTTATACCTTAATTTTTCTAAACGACATAAGATGTTTTTAGGGGATACAGGGTCTATGATTCTAGGATTTATTATTGCGGTCTTTGCGGTGCGGTTTATAGATAGCTCTGAGGCTTTACCTTCGAATATGTATAGCGCTTCGTCACCGATATTAGTTTTAGCATTTTTATTTTTCCCCTTATTAGATACCTTACGCATCTTCTTTATTCGATTGGTCATACACAAGAAAAGTCCGTTTGCAGCAGATAAAAACCATTTACACCATCGCTTTCTAAGTTTAGGGTTTTCGCA
>JAWUVW010000070.1:0-35845 GCA_034112185.1 Flavobacteriaceae bacterium
CAATTAGTGAGAAGATTTTTTTCATAGTGTAGACAAGTCTTTTTATTCAGTATCAAAAATACGGTTTTTAGAATATCTTCATTTAAATTTGCCATATTTTACTAATCATTTTTATACTTTAGCATTCATGAAGTACCTCCATAATATTGGCGCTTATTTAATAATGATTAAAGATGTTTTTCGCAAGCCTACCAAATGGTCTGTAATGAAACCTTTAATCTTTAAAGATATTGACGATCTCATTATTGGTTCATTAGGAATTGTTGCATTTATTGCATTTTTTGTTGGAGGTGTTGTCGCTATTCAAACTTCTCTCAATATTGATAATCCTCTGATTCCGAAGTACCTTGTAGGCTTTGCGACGCGTCAATCCATTATTTTAGAGTTTGCACCAACTTTTATTTCCATTATTATGGCTGGTAAAGTAGGTTCTTTTATAACCTCTAGCATAGGAACAATGCGTGTTACAGAACAGATTGATGCGCTTGAAGTTATGGGAATTAATGCCATAAACTATTTAGTCTTTCCTAAATTTATAGCCCTAACACTTTATCCTTTTGTAATATCAATAGCCATGTTTCTTGGTGTTCTTGGTGGAATGGCGGCTTGTGTTTATGGAGGCTATGGCACTTTAGAAGATTATATTGAAGGGATTCAAACCGATTTTATACCTTTTCATATTGTTTATGCATTTATTAAAACTTTGGTGTTTGCCTTTGTATTGGCTACGGTTCCTTCATTTTATGGGTATTTCATGAAAGGTGGAGCCCTAGAGGTAGGAAAAGCGAGTACAACTTCTTTTGTTTGGACAAGTGTTATAATTATTCTAATAAACTTTTTACTAACCAGCTTATTATTAGGCTAATGACCTCATTAAAATGATAGAAGTTAAAGACTTACACAAATGGTTCGGTGATGCTCATATCCTTAAAGGAATTACAACTCGTTTTGATAAAGGAAAGACCAATCTCATCATTGGGCAAAGTGGCTCTGGTAAAACGGTATTTTTAAAATGTTTGTTGGGTTTATTTGAATATGAAGAAGGCTCTATTTCTTATGAAGGAAAAATATATAACCATTTAAGTACTGATGAAAAACGAGATTTAAGGGCAGAGATAGGTATGGTATTTCAAGGAAGTGCTTTATTTGATTCGATGACCATAGCGGAAAATGTAATGTTTCCTTTACGAATGTTTACAAAGCAGAGCAAGAGTGAAATGGAAGATCGCGTTGACGTGGTTTTAAACCGTGTTAATCTCGAAAACGCACATCATAAGATGCCAAGTGAAGCGTCAGGTGGCATGCAAAAGCGTGTGGCCATTGCAAGAGCTATTGTAAATAACCCCAAGTATTTATTCTGTGACGAGCCTAACTCTGGCTTAGATCCAAAAACGGCGATAGTCATTGACAATTTAATACAAGAGATTACAGACGAATTTAATATTACCACAGTAATTAATTCTCATGATATGAATTCCGTAATGGAAATTGGAGAAAAAATAGTCTTTTTAAAAGACGGTCTAAAAGCGTGGGAAGGCTCTAATGAAACTATCTTTAAAACAGACAATGAAGTAGTTACCGATTTTGTATACTCTTCTGAATTATTTAAGAAAGTACGCAAAATGTATATTGAAGAAAATCAATAATTAGTTTCTTCTAACAGAAACTGTATCTACTTTTAACTCCTCTTTTAGCCATTTTTGAAGTGCCCTTTCTCTTGATAAAACAGTACTATCAGCCAATGAAACTTTCCATCTTACATTTGCAACGGTAACGGTATCGATATTAATAAAATCTTTTGATTCCAACATTTTGGCATAACCAAAAAACTCCAAGTCATTAAATCGCACTTTTGCATCGCGAGATAACGAGCTAAATGAAACTGTATTCTCACCAGTATTCTTCGATTCTATAAGTTTATTTAAGCTAGTAATATTAGTTTCTAACGCTGTAATTTGTTTTTGAAGTCCGTCAATAACGTTATCCTTTTGATCTAAATCCACATAAGCTCTATCTAAAGATTCCAATAAGCGATCGGCATTTCTTGTTTTGTTAGCATTTATAATCAATTCAAAATCAATAAGATCCTCGTATTTATTTTTATCATTCTGTAAGGCTGAAATCATCTCATCACTAACATCACCATTAAAATGCAAATTGATTATTTTCTTATCTGGATTTAGATCATTATCCCTTCTATCATACCACAAGTTGGGGTTGTTCTCAATATTATTTTTAACAAAACTATCAAAATCTCTTTTATATTTACTTTCTTGCAACACAGTTAAAAACGTCCATATTGCAGGAATCATTACAACAATTGCTACAAGTGTTGCAATTTTAGATATAAATTTTCTTTTTGCCGAATTAGCATACTTTAGCATTGGGAAACGCAAGACTCTTAGCACCAAAAATGTGGCCAAAGCAATAAAAATGGTATTAATAGTAAACAAGTACATTGCACCTCCGAAGAATGCCCAATTACCCTTAGCTAAACCATATCCTGCTGTACACAATGGTGGCATTAAAGCTGTAGCAATCGCTACACCAAAAATAACAGAGGCTATCGTTCCCTTTTTTGTACGTGCAATGATTAACGCTAAACCACCGAAAAAGGCTATAAGAACATCGCGAATATCAGGTCTAGTTCTACCTAATAGTTCAGATGTATCTTCACTTAATGGAAATAGCCAAAAGAATAAAAATGCCGTTAATAAACTTAATACAATCATTGTTGCTAAGTTGATTAATGACTTTCTTAAAGTATCAATATCATTAATAGCAATAGACATCCCAATCCCTAAGATCGGCCCCATTAATGGAGATATTAACATGGCACCAATAACTACTGCTGTAGAATTAGCATTAAGACCAATTGAAGCTACAAAAATGGAGCATATTAAAATCCAAGCAGTTGCACCTTTAAACGAAATATCACCCTTAATTGCAGTTATAGTTGCATCTCTATCTGTGTCATCCCTAAAGTCTAGAAGTTCGCTTAAAAAAGTTCTTACACTCACAAATAGACCTTGAGCATCCTTTCTTACCGCTTCTTTTTTTTCTTCTACAGATTTATCCTTATTTATCTGTTGCTGTTGTTCTTCTTCAGAAAAGTTAAATTTACTTTCGTCACTCATAATTTAAAAAAATTCCAATCCCGATAGCTATCGGGATAAATTCCACAATCAACGACGCAAAAATTTAAAAATAAACGCTCTATATTTTTATAGCAAAAAAATCTATCCGTATTCTTCTCCAAATTTTGCTTTTACATTTTGAAGTACTTTTTTAATATCTTGCTCTTTTGTCTTAGGAAAGATAAGTAAAACTTCCTCTTTATCCACAATAATATAGTCTTTTAGTCCGTCCACAACAACAACCTTACCCGATTTAGATCGTATCATATTACCAGAGGCATCTTCTAATAAGGTCTTCGAATTAACCACAGCATTAGCGTTAATATCCTTATCCAATTTATCGTAAAGACTTCCCCAAGTTCCGAGGTCATTCCAATCGAAAGTCGCAGGGATTACAAAGACATTCGTACTCTTTTCCATTAAAGCATAATCCACCGAAATATTCTCAGCCTTACCATAATTATCTCTAATAAAACCATCTTCAAACTCCGTATTATAGGCTTGGTAACCACTTTCAAACAGCTTAAATAATTCAGGTTGATTATTTCTAAAGGCCGAAATAACTGATTTCACACTCCACATAAAAATACCAGCATTCCATAAGAAATTACCTTGCTCTAAAAACGTTTTAGCCGTTTGATAATCTGGTTTTTCTCTGAATTGATCTACTGATTTAATTTGAGTTGTTGAAGATTTATCATATTCGATATAACCATAACCTGTATTAGGAAATGTTGGCGTTATGCCTAGAGTCATTAAGGCATCATTAGACTCACAATAGTCAAAAGCTGTTTTCACATTATCAGAAAACGCTTGTTCGTCTTCAATCCAATGGTCACTTGGCGCAACAATCATAACAGCATCGTCATTTTCCTTCTGTATCTTTAATGAGGCGTACAATATGCAAGGTGCTGTGTTTCGCATGGCAGGTTCTAAAACCACTTGTCGTTTCGTAACACCGGGTAACTGTTCAAATACTAAATCGTTATAACGCTCATTAGTTAAAATAAAAATATTCTCAGCCGGAATAAGATTCGCCAAACGGTTAAATGTTTTTTGAATCAATGTATCACCAGTTCCTAACATATCGTGAAATTGCTTAGGAAAGTCTTGGGTACTTACTGGCCAGAATCGCGAGCCTACTCCACCTGCCATTAGTATGGCGTAATAATTTTTATTCTTCATTGAACAATTTTTATTTTTCTATTCCCGTAACAACAGGAATCTTGTTAATTTTAAGTCTAACTATCGAAATTCCTGCTTTCGTGGAAATCAAATTATAATTCCAATACTTCCACTTCAGCATTGGGATTAAACAAATATAACTTACCAGTTTTAACCTCGACGCATTCAAAGCGTTTTCTTCTTTTATTACCTCTTTTAAAGACTCTACCATTGTATAGCTTAAAAGCCTGCCCCAAAGATACTTCAAAAACATATGTTTTATCGTCGGTTTCGTTGAATCGCTTTAAGGCTATGGAGAGTTGCGTATCCGTATCGCTAGACGCTTTTGGGTTCTTAAAATGTTGTGCTAATAAGGGTAATAATTCCAACGGAAATATATCTGGCCTTAAAAATGGTAACATCAAATACTGAAAGGTTTGCTTCCACTCTTTTCCGTGAGGTTTTATGAAACGTCCGTATGTATTAAAAGCTTCAAAATGGGCGATTTCGTGAATCAAGGTCATTAAAAATCGATATGGATTTAGATTAGCGTTTACTGTAATCTGATGTTTACCATTTGGTAACTGCCTATAATCACCATGCTTAGTTTTGCGCTCACTTTTAACTTTAACGACCAGATTATCAATAGCTAGCAAATCACTAACTAAAGCTTGTGCATCTGCTGGAATAAAATCTAAAAGGGATGTATGTATCACTGTAAAACTAACTGTAATTATTCAAAGTACTAATCTTTAACCACAATCATTTTAGACGTAGTATTGACTCGTAGCATATATAAACCAACCGCTGTTGTATTTAATTTTATGAATGTCGTATTATTTAACTCATTATAACTTCTTTCAATTATATCAATTTTACGACCTCTAATATCAAAAACATCAATAGTATCTTCTAATTTAGTATTAGTTAAAAAAAGTTCACTGTTTGTTGTGGGATTTGGATAAATCACATTCCCTTCAGCTGTTTCATTAACATTAAGCACATTACCCTCGAAATAAGGCACAGCAAAACTAAAAGTTTCTTCTGCTACATATTGCCCTATAAAACGACCTGGAATATCATCTGCTGGTGGGTGAATGCCACCCCAAATTCGGCTTAGACTGGTCTGATCTGATGCATCTCTATAGGTTGCCCATTGCAATACGACATCTTGAGAAGGTCCTTCTTCAAATACTAGAAACTCATTCTTCTTGGCTACAAACTCCCCTAGTCCGCCAGGAAAAAATTCACTTCCGGTCATCATTGTCATTAATTCTGCTGCTGCTCTTGAGTATGCTGAATGCCCAGAGACATAACCTGCAAATGGTGGAGTTACAAATGTTGGTCTTTGGTACGGATACCAATCCTCTGCTAGAATCCAACCGACACCGGCTTGGTCGGTTTCTGTATCATTAATAAAATCGTGACCTTTCCATGTATATAACTTTACCTTTCCAACATGTTGATTAACCAAACCCGCTAATGGGTCATCTGCTTTAACCACTTCTATATAACCGTCTATTAAAGGAATACCTGAAACATCATAATTATCTAGAGACATATCTGTGCTCTGACCACGCTCGGTCATAGAACGAATTGCAGAAATTGGTCTAATATAGTCATACCAGCCTTTTACACTCCATGCCGAGATAGCTACATCATGCATGCCACCTCCTAAAATAAAATAGGCTTTTACATCCCATTCTAATGGGTTTAAAATTTCACCTTCGCCTTCAAATCGCTTTTCAAACTGTGGATGATCATTAACATAGTTTAAAATAGTAAACCAATGCCCTGGTGGAGTTTCTGAATCTGGTCCATCTGCCCAGAATTCGGCAAGCACTCTCCCATAATCACCTCTTGGCACGATATTAGTTTCATACGGATTCCCTGTTACTGGATTTAGAGTATGTCCATTGCTATTGGCTCCTCCTTCAAAAAAGTTGTAGAAATTAGGGTAATCAGCATAGCTTGTTGGAAATGTGCCTATATCTACATTACCAATTGTGTTTGGCGATATATCCCACAGTACTCCATCACTAGGATCTAAATGTGATTGCCAAACAGAAACCATTGTAAAACCCCATTTGTAGGCATCACTATCTGCATTATTTTCTGTTAGGCTTATGTATGGAGGATCTGACGGATCGTAATATACTTGGTATGAATTTCCATTTCTTTGGTAGGTGACTTTATCTTCTTCTGATAAGCCAAACGAAAAAACATTTCCCCATTCTGGACTTAAAAACGATGGTGCATCACTCTCAACAACATTTCCTCCTTGGTCAATAAATATGTCTAATGCTAAAGGTTGCCAACGATTAGGATCGTTAATCGGTTGATTAGTATTAACATCTAAAGCATAAGGTTCATTTACAGGTTCGTAATATGCATTATCATAACCCGTAGCTTCTCGAGAACCATCTTGTAGTCCATAATCTATAATAGTTTGCGCTACATAATTCCCAAAAGATGCGGCGTTTCCTAATTCATACAACATTGATGAATAGGTTGGATCGTATCCCAACTTATCCATTAACAAATCAAATCTAGCCTGAGACCCTTCAACCCCAGGAGAATTTTTAAAACGATGTGATAACAGTCTGTACATTGCATAACTTATAGCACGTTTTTGAGATTCTTCCTTGGTTTCTATAAGCACAAAATCTTCGAGCTCACTTGCAAAACCATTTACTGTATTTCCTATTAAATACGGTCTAGCATCTTCGTCATAAGTCGCCCAAATATCGTACATGGCTACACTTGTATGAAACAAATTTCTAGCGTGTATCGTTGGTCTAGCAAAATCACCTCGTATGGCTTCTAGTAAAGCCTCATTCCATAATCTAGAAATAGAAATATCTTCAGGAAGATTATCTATCCCTAATGCGACATCAATTGAAGCTTGTAAGCTTGAACATTGGTCAACTGACTCTGTAATTAAAACCCGACCAGATTCTTCCAATTCCCATTTTACGCTAATAGAATTTGTACCTTGACCGCTTAAAAGTTCTCCTCCCGTAACTTGCCATGTTGCTATTGAACCAGCGACAATATTGTAAGTATACGTTTCTATTTTTAAAAATGAAGAACTTGTATTACCAACAATAGATTGCGATTCTAAATAGATACAAGAACCATTATCTAAAGTCGCTTCTGGATTAAAACTACAAGACACAGGATCCGTACAACCATATATTTTTTGACTAGGCAATATGTCTAAAATAACATAGCCTTGCCCTTCAGTTGCTTTAATAGTTGTATCCAAAGGCAAATCATTAAATGTTTCTACAAATCCAGATGGCCATTTAATTTCTACACTTAAAATATCTGTAGCATTATTTAAACCGAAATGAACAGGTTGTAAACTTTGGCTCAAAAACCCTACTCCAGAATAATAACGTTTAATTATCCCATCATTTGTAGTTAAAGTAATAATTGTCCCTATGGCATTTCTGTTGGATATTGTGCCTTCCAAGCTAATTTTAAACCAATTTAACACTATTTCAGTATCATCAAAGTTGCGCGTTTTATTTTCATATAAATATGAAGAACCATCGCTATTGGTTACAAACAAGTCGATATCACCATCATTGTCATAATCAAAATCTATTACCTCAACACTTATAGTCTCTTCATTTAGTCCAAGTTGTTCTGAAATATCTTCAAATGTATTTTGACCCTCAATATTTAGGTTTTTAAAGTAATGATTCGGTTCTGTACCTCTTCCTTCAAAATCAAAACCATTAGTAACGAAAAGATCCTCGTCACCATCTAAATCAAAATCAGCAAACCGCGTTCCCCAAGACCAACCTGTATTATCAATATTTTTTTCGGCAGACATGTCAACAAAAGTATTATCGCCATTATTTGTTAGTAATATGTTCTGATCAATAGCTGTTATAAAAAAATCAAAAAAACCATCATTATTATAATCACCAATTGTAATTCCCATATCATCAAACATAGAATCAGCACCAAAACCCGATGCTTGATCTGTGAATGAGCTACCGTTATTATTTATAAATAAGTTATTTGGATCATCTAGATCATTTGTGACATACAAATCCATAAAACCATCGGCATTAAAATCGAACGGAAAAGCTATATAACTGTATTGATTTTCAGTTCCTTGAATTCCTGTGCTTATGCTTACATCTTCAAATGTATTATTTCCTGTGTTTCTATAAAGCTGGTTGCCTGTGCAGTAGTTCCAGTCGCTAATATAAATATCTAAAAAACCATCATTATCATAATCAAACCAAGTTGCACCAGTATTTCTACAATCATTTATAGTATCAAAACCAGAAATACCTGTCACATTTGCAAAAGAACCATTACCAAGGTTTCTCCACAATTGAACTTTTAATGAATAGGTTAAAAATAAATCTGGTAAACCATCATTATTATAATCTCCCCATGAGGCTCCACCTTTAAAGCCATCTAATCCAAAATAATTAATACCCGCCTCGTCTTGAGACAATAAGTCTACAAAGCCAGCTAACTCAGTAACATCTGTAAAAGAACCATCATTATTATTTCGAAATAATCTACTTATAGTTTTAGGACTATCTGGATTATCTTTTGCTTTTGCAACCACAAAAATATCGAGATCATTATCCCCATCGTAATCTGCAACAGCTGCACCATTATTCTCTTCAAGAATACTAAAACCAGCAATAGATTCAACATGCTCAAAAGTCTGAGCATAAACGCAATTGCCTATTGTAAATAAAAAGAACCCTACCGAAAATAAATATTTAGAGTTGAGTAGTTCTTTAATCATATTCGTAATTTTTTATAAATATAAAAATATGCTTCAATATTTGAGCAACTCTTGTAACTTTAACATCCCATCAAAGGTTCCAGTTGCGATTTCTTCTAATTCATTTTGATAATCATGCGCTGTAAAACCAAACACATCAAAACCACCGTTAATTGCAGCATCTACTCCAGTAGGACTATCTTCAATCACGACACATTCTGAAGGCTGATAACCCATAGTTTCTGCAGCCCATAAGAAAACGGCTGGATCTGGTTTCCATTTTTGAATGGCGTAACAGCTAAATATTTTAGATTCAAAATAAGGTAGTAAACCCGTTAACTCTAAATTGAGTCTTATTTTATTTTCAGGACCACTTGAAGCTACACAGAATGGAATTTTCAGATTTTTAATAAGATCTAATATACCTTCAACGGGTTGTATTTCGTTTCTAAATTTTTCGAATGAGCGTCTTCTGTATTCAGCTTCAAAATTTGAAGGTAGTTCCGTATTTACTAACTCTGAAATTTGAGCAATACATTTTTTAAGCGCATTACCTTTAAAGTTTTGATAAGCATAATCTAAATCTATCTGCGCCCCTCGTTCATTAGCCATGTCTACCATAACTTGGTTTCCTATTGGCTCGCTATCGACCAATACGCCATCACAATCGAAAATTACACATTTGTATTTAGACATTTAAGGCGTAGAATTAGAAACCTGAAGCACTTTACCGTTGTAGAATTTGTTTCCAGTTAATGCAAAATCATGAATATATGTTGCCATTTCTAAAGCTGTTGTCGGTGCCTGATAATCTGGAAACGCCTCTTTTAACATTTCAGTTTGCACTGCTCCTAATGCCAACACATTAAATTGTGGACCCGTTTCTTTATATTCTTCTGCTAATAACTCTGTTAGTGTTATTACGGCGCCTTTACTAGAACTATAGGCTGAAAGCCCAGGGAATTTCATACTTCCTTGAATACCTCCCATGCTACTAATGGTAATCACATGACCGTTTTGTTTCATGTAAGGTAACGTAATCCGTGTCATTTCTGAGACCCCAAATACGTTTGTTTTATAGACGTTTTCAAAATCTTCAAAAGTAGTTTCTCCAAAAGGCTTATTGAGCAATGTACCTGCATTATTTATTAAAATATCGACCTGTTCCCATTCTTTATCTATAAATTTTTCGACTTTTTTGTAATCTTCCTGTTGACATAAATCGAATGCTAAAGACGTTATATTTTCAAAATGCAAATTGTTGACAGGTTGCGCATTCCGCGACAAAGCCAATACATTATGCCCTTGGTTAGCAAATAAATGAACGAGTTCAAAACCTATTCCTCTGCTTGTTCCTGTAATAATTATATTTTTACTCATTGCTTAAAGTTACTTCTTTTGTTACTGAATTCATCATACCTTCTAAAGCAGGAATCATCTTATTAATAAAATTTGCCATGTGCTCATAATCCATTTTATCCGCTTCATCATCTACATGATGATAGTAGTCGAAATTTGTAAAATCGAAAGTTGAAATTGCATGCGCTGGAATATTTAATTCCTTGAAAAATGGATAATTATCAGATCTCATAAATAAATTAAACTCTTTGGCTTTAGGAAAGAAACCAATAAGGTCTTCACCTGCATACCTATTTAAGGTTTTAGCAAAATTTGAACGCTCATAACCACTCATATAAGCCATAGATAGATCAGCGGCTCGAGGGACACCAATCATTTCAAAATTAATCATGGTATAAGCACTCATACCGTTTGCTTTTAAGCGTTCTGCTAAATGACCAGATCCTTTCAATCCCAATTCTTCAGCCGCATAAAGCGTAATTAAAAGACTACGCTTATTGGTTTTAGATTTTGCGAAATATTTACCAAATTCCATTGCGGCAATTGTACCAGAAGCATCATCATTAGCTCCATTGGCAATTACATCCCCATTAACCTCTTTTCCTTCACCTATATGATCGTAGTGCCCTCCTAAAATGATAAATTCATTTTTCAATTTAGGATCATTACCTTCAATCATTCCGACTATATTATACCCTATAATTTCTTCTAGATTAAAAGTATCACGATATGTTTCAAAATAAGGTTTAATACCATTTTCTTTAAAATAGTTTTCTATAAAAACTGCTGCTTTTTCAATTCCCTCACTTCCTGTTGCTCGCCCTTTTAGCTCGTCTGATGCCAGATACTCCATACTCCCCTTGATATCCTGTGGTGTAATTTTAAGCGTGGAATTAGTGTCTTCTTTTACTTTTTTATCCGCAACAACTTCTTTACTTGCAGAACAAGACATTAAAAAAAAGACTACTACTAAAAAAATTATTTTTTTCATGGGATTTTATTTGAGTTTAAATATAAAAAAATCCCGTCTCAAACTAATGAAGCAGGATTCTAATATTATAGATTCTGAATTAAGTTCAGGATAAAAAATCTTGATTAGACCAACATAGTAACCGGGTTCTCAATAAAACCTTTTAATGTTTGAAGGAATTGAGCTCCAGTTGCCCCATCTACAGTTCTATGATCACAAGCCAACGATAATTTCATAGTATTACCTGCTACAATCTGACCGTTTTTAACGACTGGTTTTTCAACAATATTTCCAACAGAAAGTATGGCTGAGTTCGGTTGATTGATTATCGATGTAAAGCTATCGATACCAAACATACCTAAATTAGACACCGTAAACGTACTACCTTCCATTTCATCTAAAGCAAGTTTTTTGTTCCTCGCTTTGCCTGCATACTCTCTAACGGCAGCTCCAATTTGCGTTAAGCTTTGCTCATTAGCAAACTTTACGACGGGTACAAGCAAACCATCTGGTACTGCAACTGCAACACCAATATGTACATGATTATTTAATTGCATTCTGTCATCAAACCATTGTGAATTGACTTGTGGATGTTGACGTAATGCTAAAGCACAGGCTTTAACAATTATATCATTATATGAAATCTTTGTATCTGGTATTGAATTGTATTGTACTCTAAATGCCATTGCATTTTCCATATCAAACTCCACATTTAAGTAATAATGTGGTGCTGTAAACTTGGACTTCGCTAAGTTTTTAGCAATCGCCTTACGCATATTTGAATTCGGCACTTCATCAAAATCTTCTTGACCAGAAGGCACAAATTTAGCTACTGGACCGGATGATTGTACCGCCGCTGATGGGGTGAAATTTTCGATATCTTTCTTTACAATTCTTCCATTTTCACCAGAACCATTGACTTGTGCTAAATTGATTCCTTTTTCTTCAGCAATTTTTTTTGCTAAAGGTGATGCAAATATCCTACCGTCTGTAGTAGAACTCGAAGTTGTACTTACGGTTTCTTGCTTTGATTCGACCTTAGCTGTTTCTTTTTTAGGTGCTGGTTTAGTTTCTTTTTCAGTAGGTTCACCTGCCGCTTTAAAATTCTTCGCTATGGCAGAAACATCTGTACCTGCTGGACCAATAATGGCAAGTAATGCATCTACTTTTGCAGAATCACCTTCGTTTAACCCTATGTATAATAAAGTACCTGATTGGAAAGATTCAAATTCCATGGTTGCCTTATCTGTTTCAATCTCAGCTAAAATATCTCCTTCTTCTACGTCCTCACCCACTTTCTTTAACCATGTGGCTACAGTGCCTTCTTCCATAGTATCACTGAGACGTGGCATGGTGACTACAATAACTCCTTCTGGTAAATCTGCTTGTCTTTCGGAAGACGCTTCAGCTACGCTAGTAGCAACGACATCCACACTGCCCTCCTTTTCACCTTCAGAATCACTTCCATTTAATAGGCCAGAAATATCTTCACCTTCTTCACCTATTATTGCCAAAAGTGTATCTACTTTGGCAGTTCCGCCTTCAGGGATTCCAATATGAAGTAGAGTACCTTCGTTAAACGATTCGAACTCCATAGTTGCCTTATCCGTTTCTATTTCGGCTAAAATATCGCCTTCCTCAATCTTATCTCCTACCTTTTTCAACCAAGAAGCTACAGTACCTTCTTCCATTGTATCGCTTAAACGCGGCATATTAATTACTTCTGCCATGGCTTATTTTATTTTGTGGTCTATAAATGGATAATCTTCTTGCTCGTAAACGGCATCGTACATTAAACTCTTTTCTGGGTACGGAGATTCATCTGCGAATTTCTCACATTCCGCAACACCAGCTTTTACTCGTTTATCTATCTCTTTAAGATCTGCTTCGGTAGCGTATTTATTTTCGAGAATAATATCCTTTATTTGTGTGATAGGATCGATTTTCTTGTACTCTGCTACCTCATCTTTGGTTCTATAATGTTGCGCATCAGACATAGAATGCCCTCTGTAACGATAGGTTTTAACTTCTAAAAAAGATGGCCCTCCGCCTTTTCTGGCGCGTTGAATCGCTTCATCAAAAGCTTCTGCGACTTTAATAGGATTCATACCATCAACAGGGCCACATGGCATTTCGTAACCAAGTCCTAGTTTCCAGATCTCTGTATGATTCGATGTACGCTCAACCGAGGTTCCCATGGCATAACCATTATTTTCACAAACAAATACTACCGGTAAATTCCAAAGCATTGCCATATTGAACGTTTCGTGCAAAGATCCTTGTCTCGCAGCGCCATCACCAAAACAACAAATTGTTACAGCGTCGCTATCATGATACTTATCTCCAAATGCAATACCCGCTCCTAAAGGGATCTGACCCCCAACGATACCATGCCCTCCGTAAAAACGAAATTCTTTTGAGAATATATGCATAGAACCACCAAGACCTTGAGAGGTCCCAGTTGCTTTTCCGAATAATTCAGCCATCACACGCTTAGGATCGACTCCCATACCAATCGGCTGGACGTGATTACGATAGGCTGTAATCATTTTATCCTTTGTTAAATCCATCGCGTGTAAAGCACCTGCTAAAACAGCCTCTTGACCGTTATATAAGTGAAGGAATCCTCTAACCTTTTGTTGAATGTAAACTGCGGCAAGTTTGTCTTCAAACTTTCTCCAGAAATACATATCCTCGTACCACTTTAGGTAAACTTCTTTAGTTATTTTTTGCATCTAATCCATCTGTTATTATAAAAACAATACTTAAATTATGCTTTTCACCAATTTTATAAATTCCCAATCCAAAATTGAAATAAGCGAACAACAAAAATAACACATTAGATAGTAATGAAGAAACAGTATATGGTAAAAAAATAAATAGAAAATTGATTTTATTCTAAAGAAAAGCTCATAACACTGAACTTTCGAAAAGTAGTGGCAATAGATTAGCTAAAGAATACGATTTTACCACTTTGCCTTTCACTCCCATAAAATAAATTTCAATCGGCTGATCTTGCTTTATTTCGTATTCAGCTATGGATTGTCTGCAGGCACCACAAGGAGGTATTGGGTTGTCGGTAACTTGGTTTTGAGACGATGCTGTTATGGCCATTCTCAGAATTTTAGCCTTTGGATATTTAGCTCCTGCGTAATAAATAGCGGTGCGCTCGGCACATAATCCTGAAGGGAAACATGCGTTTTCTTGATTATTACCAATAACCACCTCTTCATTGTCTAGTAGAATAGCGGCACCAACATTAAATTTTGAATATGGTGCATAAGCATTGTTTCTAGCCTCTATTGCGGCATCCATAAGGTTCTGGATTGTCTTTGGAAGTTCCCTAATATCGGTATAGACTTGTAATGTGGTTTCTATTTTAACCTCCTTCATATTTATAGTGTTTACTGCAGACAAAAAAACTACTGCTTTTTACAAAACAATAGTTCTTTTTATCTCTTTATTTTATTCGTCTAATATTCATCGTACTCACCATCACCAAAATTAAACGTTAGTGAAAAACGTAAAGTGTTTTCTAAAGGACTTTGGATTTTTGATGCAGAAAATAAGTACGATAAATCAATATTGATAGTGGTGTATTTAAAACCTGCTCCTAGGGCAAAAAACTTACGCGCTCCTTTATCATCCGCCTCATTAAAGTAACCTGCTCTAAAAGCAAAATTCTCTTGGTATGTATATTCCGCCCCTAATGACCAAGTAAACTCTCTAAGCTCTTCGCTAAACCCTCCTGGCGCATCACCAAAAGATTGAAAGACACCATTTACAAAACTAACATTGTTATCTTGACCTGCAATAATCACCCCTTCTTCTGAGGCTGCTAATTGCTCATCAGATTGCGTATCACCGTCATTCTCATTAAATATCCCGTCTCCATTTGCATCAGTAAAAACAATCCTATCTCCAAGTAATGGAGGTGTAGGAACTAATAGCTTCGTAACTTCGGCAGTTATTCCTAGTTTACTATATTCATCGAAAATAAAATCAAAACCAGCACCTAATCTTAAATTAGTGGGTTGAAAATTTTCTCGCCCACCATCATCATACGTGAATTTTGGCCCCAAATTTTGAATTGCAAAACCGGCTCTCCAACGTCCATTAAAATCGCTGTAAGCTTCCTCTTCACTTTGATAATAGCCTGTAATATCTGCACTAAACGAACCAGCAGCATCTGCTGTAGGGTCTACTTGATTTATTCTTAAATCTGATCTCATATAGCGAAGACCTATTGCCATAGAAAATTGATCCGCCAAACGCAATGTATAAGCCATATCAGCTGAGAATTCATTTGGTTTTACATTAATCCCTGGGTCATTCTCTCCTTGAGTTAAGGTAATTTCACCTAAACTAAAGTATTTAAAACTAGCCGAAATTGCACTAGTCTCATTTAATCTATTAAAATAAGTAACATAACTAATTGAGATATCGTTTACCAATCTGCTTAGGTAAGGCGTATAACTTAAAGACGCTCCAGATTTCGCTTCTGAAAACACATACTTTGCAGGATTGTACTGTTGTGAAAATCCATCTACGGAAGTTGCTACTCCCATATCTCCCATAGCAGCAGATCTTGCGTCTGGAGCGATTAACATAAAAGGAACTCCTGTGGTTATGACTCTACTATCATTAGGATTAGGGATCGTTTGTGTTGTTTCAACCTGCCCAAAGGTTACGTTTATAGTTGCAAAAGCGATAAGGGTTAATGCGTATTTCTTCATGTTCATTTTTAGTTATCAGTCCTAGGTATTAGCACTAATTCGTTAGCAAATATATATTTTTATTTAAGAAGTGATTTAAACTTTTTCTTTTTACTGCAAATTCATCTTGTTTTTCCTTTCAGGATTTTTTTTCTCATACCGTAACTAAGGCTATGCTATTCAAAAAAAAAATCTATAAATTTCGGGACAAAACAAAAACTTTAAAGCACTTCTATAGTATCACAAGTTTTTGAATTTTTTCAACTTGTTTATTTAAACGGTTAGATCTTACTTTTAGTTTATAAACATAGACTCCTTTTCCTATTTTATCTCCAAAATCGTCTCTACCATCCCAAATAATATCTTTAGATAAAGAACTTACAGATTTACTTCCACCTGCGGTTTGTCCGTTTAACGTTCTTACTAATTTACCTGAAACCGTGAAGATCTGTACTGAAACGTCTAAAGGGTCAATACTATTGTGGTTGAACCAAAATTCTGTGTAATTGACAAAAGGATTTGGATAATTTAAAACGTTGTTAATAACGAGTCCTTCGTCTTTATCAAAAACAGTAAATTGAAGTTCTGCTACTGAGGAATTATTATAAACGTCCCAACCTTTTAAGGTGAGTGTATGAAGTCCTGGTTCTAAATCTCTAAATGGAAATGACACCGTTCCGTTCGTATAATCGTCTATATTAGCCTGATAATAGTCATTTAACACAAATGGGTTGGTTTCGTCACCATCAAGAATAGCCGTAATATCATGCCCAATACCACTTGCCGTATTTATACCATTTTCGTCTTGAAGTTTTGCTAATAAAGTAGGTGATTCATTTGTAATACCACCAGAAACAAAGTTTTCGTCATTCATAAATAAATTGATCACTGGCCCAATATTATCTTCTGGAGCATTTTCATTAATTCCACCTATTAGAATATCGAAATTCGAACCAGCCTGATCCGAAAGAGGATTAGACGTCTGTGCATAAAAACCCACATTTCCAGTTCCTACTGGAATCCCAATATCTCTTGGTACAACAAAGTCAAATTCGAATTGCCCACTTTCAACTGTAGCTTGACCTTTAAAAATAACTTCGCCTTGGGTTGTAAAATCCATAATAATAAGACCATTGGAATTTGTAGTACCATCATTACCTAATGTTTGGCGTTCTATTCTCTTATCAAAAACAGTTGCTGTTAGTGTGCCATTATAATTAGATAGCACATTTCCGTTGGCATCTACAACTTCACCAGCCATTTTTGTATAACTCAAGGCTTTTAGCGTATCAATAGGCTGGGTTATATCGACATCATTAACTCTGGTCAATCTTATGTCTGGTTTTGCAAAGGCCAATTTCATTGCAGGATCACCAATTAAAAACACCAATCTTTTCTGTGAACGTCCTGCCACATTATTATCTATTTTGGTTAATCTCAACACCTCTCCAATTGAAGCGTACTCATTTGAACCAAAAGCAAACAGATAATCGTCCAATGTTTCATTAATAGCCTCGCCTACAGTCACAAATATTTGCCGTGTCGTGGTAATTAAACTTACAGCTCCTCCATTTTTATTCCAAAAGGTAAACTCACCTGCCGTATCTCTATTTGGATCATCGAACTTGGTATATTCACAAGTGATCGTTATAAACAGATTAAATTTACAAATATTATTAACCTCCTGCGCATCAAATTTATCGAAAATTCGTTCTTTGGCTAATCCATCTTCACCACCATGCCCAAAGTAATTAACAACTAAGGCGCCTACCTCAATAGCTTCTTTAATTGCTTTATTGACCTTAGGATATCGATCACCAGCTGCGGAAGACTCTTGTTCAAAAGCATCAGCATGTATCTTTGTAACATTAAGAAATGGTTTTTCCTCTTCAATTGTTCTGCCTAAAGCATCGGTGGTTTGCTCTAAGGTTTCCTCCCAAGCCACATCGACATCATCAGAAATGAGTAATACATTGTTTCTCCAACTGCCATAAGCTTCGGGTTGATAATACGCATTAATTTTATCCACCATTTCCTTAGCGCGTTGCACGTCCTCTGCTAAAATCCGTCCTACAGCAACATCCATTCTGTCACTAGTCAATAAACTTCCACCTTCATTATCATCTAACATGGCATAAAAATCATCGGAAACAAATGAGCTGGTAAGGTTAAAACTATTTATAGAATACCATGATGGTACTAGATTGGTATTATTCCTAATGCGGTCCTTATAATCGTAAGAGCCATCTCCAAAGAGACACACATATTTTAATCTTTTACTAGGCGTACTTGCATTATCATAAACATACTTAATAAAATTTCTTAGAGCCGCAATATCCTGACTACCCGTACTAAATTCAGTATAGATGGTTTCTAAAGCAACTACTTTTACATTTAAATCGTACTGATTTCTATTAATTTGCGCCAAGCGCTCAGCTTGAGACAAAAATTGAGTTGGTGATAAAATGATGTAATCAACATCTTCAAATTCACCTTGTGAATTATTAAAAATCGTTCCTTTTAAATTTTGATTTGAAATTATTGATCTCGCATCTTTTTTAGGCTGAAAGAAGACTGAATTGGAAAATGCTAAATACACTTTTTCTTGACCAGACTGCGCTTTAAAAGCCATACTCGTCTGGTTTCCCAAGTTTAAGGCGGTAGTCACATTAAAACGGTCTGTAATATCCCAAACCTCTCTTACAGCGGCTGTATTAGATAGCATATATTCCGCTACACCAGGCGTCGTATTCACCGTTTTATTCTTAAAGACTAACTGCTCTCCTTCGTAACTTAAACCTCTGGTAGCTTCAATATTAATGTAATCTAAGTAGCCATCCGCAGAAGGATTGCCATTATTATTATAGTCTAAGGTTACTGTTATTGCATCTGAAGAGATATTAAGTAATTCATCATCCGTAGCACCACTAGCTAAGACAGAACCTGCCGTTATTTGACCTAATGTGAGATTAGAAACAACAGTCCCATTTACGGTAACTCTCATAGATGTAGCTATTTCAGAAACAGCTCCAACACCGATTTTAAAACTCACAGCTTCATCCGTTACAAGGTTTGGAAACTGAAAATCGTAGGTACGCTGACTTTCAATATCGAACGCATCACCATACCATCGACGACCTAATTTAGCAAGATTAAACTCGTCAACTTCGTAAAACTGATAATCTTGAAACGTATCAATCTGTATATTTGCAGCAACATTAATAGTTGGCATAGCCTGAATGCGCTTTCCATTACCCGAACTTATATTTACATAGTAATACGTTTTATCTGTATATAAATTTATATTGGTATTACTTTCCTCACTAAAGGTTGTAGGACCTTCACCATAAAAAAGTATAAAATCGCTATTATCGAAACTACCATCTTCTTCGCCAACAAACTTCACGGCATTTTCAACAACATCAAAAGGGTAGTTTTCAGAATTTAGTAAGGGTAACATTCTTCCTCCGTTACCATAAATCTTAATGGTTCTAGGATCTATAGAATTTGTGTTGATACCTAAGCTACCTAAGAAACTCTTTGTTAACTGAAAAACCCCTGTTTTATCTATATAGAAACGATACCACTGCCCAGAACCTAAAACTGAATTGGTAATATTATTCTGATTTCTTGAAGCACTAGAGGAACTACTAGCCGAAGTAGTATACTCAATGTTAAATGATACTATCTTTTTATAGGTACCTCTATCTTTTATAATCGGACTTATCTCAAGGTAATATCCACGTTTCCCTCTTGCATTTGTATTAAAAAAACTATACTTAGGTCTTTCTGGAATAAGGTCTGGGTTTAAAGTCTTTAATTCTGCACGAGTAATTACTTCATAAGCGATGTTAGAAAGTGTGACTGAATTTTCATTGATTGCGCGTCCGTTACTATCCCATTGCACAAAATATAGTAAACCATTGTCGTCATTATAATTAAAATGTTTTGCCTCAAAAGCTGGAACTTCCTTTTTCCCAAACTCGGTTTCGAGTGTTTTTACACCTTCCCATTTTATATTAAATTCCTTCTGTTGCCCAAAACAGAGTGTCGCGAAAAAAAGAAAAAGGAATGTATAGCAATTTTTCATTTATTCATAATTGGCTTAAAGTCTCTATAATATTGTATGGGAATATCACTAACCTGATACCTTAATAACTTACAGTAAAATAACGCCTACAACAGCGTGTTATTATGAGCCTTCAACTTTAATTTCAAAAATACAACAATAATTTATTTCTGTGCTCGTTATTAAAGAGCAAAATACACCGATAAACCGATAGAAAATCCGTTGTTATGTTCAAAAAAAAGGATGAAATGCATGTTTTTTTGAATTTTGACTCAAAAAAAGGTTGTCAGTTTACCTTTAATTACTATATTGCGACTCTAAAATCTAACGAGCTTACTTAAAAAAATGGATATGAAAAATGTCTCAAACCTAAAATTTCTAATAGCACTAACGCTTTGTGCCTCAATTGTGAGCTGTAAACGTTCATCAAACTCTGGTAATGTAGATAGTGCTACAGGCTGGAAAATCAACGACAAACAAGGTGGTTTTCAGTACAACACACAATTCGAAGAACAAGAAACTCCTCCAGGAACTGCATTTGTAGAAGGGGGAACGTTCACAATGGGTAAAGTACAAGATGACCCAATGCACGATTGGAACAATACTCCCAATCAACAGCATCTTCAATCCTTTTATATGGATGAAACTGAGGTTACTAATCTAAATTACCTTTACTATTTAGATTATTTAAAAACAGTATACCCTCCAGACAATCCTGATTTTGCTCTTATATATAAAGGAGCTGTCCCAGATACTTTAGTTTGGAGAAATCGTCTCGGATATAACGAAATGATGACAGAGAATTACTTACGTCACCCGGGATATGCAAACTACCCAGTAGTAGGTGTAAGTTGGATCCAAGCTGTTGAATATGCGAATTGGAGATCTAATCGTGTTGCAGAAATGGCCTTACAAGAAGCAGGTTATATTAAAAGAGATGCACAGTATACCGATTTAAATGCAGATAGTACTTTCGACGCTGACACCTACATAAATGCGCCAACAGAAACTTATGGTGGAAATAGCGATGTTTTAGAAGGCGGTAATCGAAGACAACAAACGGATGCAGATGGCAACCCAATTAATATTTACGCTAACAGAGAATCAGGAGCGATTACAGTAAAGTATAGACTCCCAACTGAAGCTGAGTGGGAATACGCGGCCTTAGGAATGACTGAATTACGTAGCTATAATGTTTATAGAGGACGTAAAAAATATCCTTGGGATGGTCAATATACAAGATCTGGTAAGCGTGCTAATCGTGGAGATCAGCTTGCTAACTTTAAGCAAGGTAAAGGTGATTATGGCGGCATAGCAGGTTGGTCTGATGATGGTGCCGATATTACTGCAGAAGTTAAAACATACCAACCAAATGATTATGGTTTATATGATATGGCTGGTAACGTTGCAGAATGGGTAGCTGATGTTTACAGACCTATTGTAGATGATGAATTTAATGATTTCAACTACTATAGAGGTAACGTCTATACTAAAAATGCATTAAATGAAGATGGGACTGTTAGAGTTGTTACAACAGCAGACATTGTCTACGACACATTATCGAATGGTAAAATTATAGCGAGAGACTTACCAGGTGAAATTGCTAAAATTGCTATTGAAGAAGAAGACACCTACTTAAGATCTAATTTCAGTACAAGTGATAATAGAAACTTTAGAGATGGTGATAAACGTTCATCAAGATACTATAGAGAAAGTTTTGATGAAGGCGAAGACAAAGGAGCTGAAACTGGTAAAATGTATAATTCACCTCAACATAAAATAGGAAAAGATTCTACTGGAATGTTAAGACAATACGATAAATCAAACAATAGAACGTCTCTAATTAATGATGAAGTAAGAGTTTATAAAGGTGGCTCTTGGAGAGACAGAGCTTACTGGATTGATCCAGCACAGCGTCGTTTCTTCCCACAAGATATGGCAACTGATTACATCGGTTTTAGATGTGCAGTATCCAGAGTAGGTTCTAAAACTCAAAATGGACAAAAAAAACGTAATTAAGAAACGTTAAATAATATTTAGAAAAGTCCTGATAAATTTATCAGGACTTTTCTATTTTTAAGCCTATGAAACGAGCATGTTCAAAATTTTATCATACAAGGGAATAATTAATAGCGAATAGCATGTGACCTTTGAAAAACAATAAATTAAACACATGAAAATAGAATCACTATATCTTAAGTTTCAAGAAAGTAATTCAGTATCTACTGATACTAGAAAACTTGAGCAAGACTGTATATACTTTGCGCTAAAAGGCGATAATTTTGATGGCAATAAATTTATACCGCAAGCCTTTGAGGGTGGAGCTAAGTACTGTGTTACAGATGATAAAAGTGCTATAATTAATAAGAACTGTATTTTAGTTGATGATGTTTTAACAACATTACAGCAATTAGCAACATACCATAGAACGCGCATTGGTATTCCTATAATAGCATTAACAGGAAGCAATGGAAAAACAACAACAAAAGAACTTATCTATTCTGTTTTATCATCTCAATTTAAAGTTAAAGCAACACTAGGGAACCTCAATAATCATATCGGTGTTCCTCTAACCTTACTCCGTTTTACTGAAGACTTAGATTTCGGAATTGTAGAAATGGGAGCGAATCACCAAAAAGAAATCGCCTTTTTAAGTCGAATCGCAAAGCCAGATTATGGTTTAATAACCAACTTCGGAAAAGCGCATCTAGAAGGTTTTGGCGGATTTGAAGGTGTTATAAAAGGAAAGTCCGAATTATACAATTACTTAGAAGCAAATGATAAAACTGTATTTATAAATACTAATGACGAAAAACAAATTAAACAAGTTGGTAACTATACCAAAGTAGTCACTTTTGGTGAAGATGCTTCAAATGATTGTGTTTTAGAATTTATAAGTGCAAATCCACTTGTTTCTTTAAACTATAACCATACTCAAATAAACAGCCAACTTATTGGCGAATACAATTACCAAAATATAGCAATTGCTATCACTGTAGGGAAGCAATTTAAGGTTTCTACACAAAACATTAAAGGCGCCATTGAAAGCTATCAACCCGATAATAACCGATCTGAAATTATTATAAAAGGGACAACCAAAATTATTCTAGATGCATATAATGCCAATCCAACGAGTATGCTAGCTGCTCTAAAAAATATAAAGCAATTAGATACCGCTAATAAATATCTATTCCTTGGCGATATGTTTGAATTAGGAAATACAGCAGCATTTGAACATCAAGCCATAGTGAATTACGTTGAAACTAATTTTGAGCACCATATTTTTCTAATCGGAGAAAATTTCTTTAAAACAAAGACGAAGAAAACAGCTCATAAATTTTCAAAATTTGAAGATTTGAAGCCCGTATTGAAAGCATTAGACCTAAAAAATGCTACACTTTTAATTAAAGGGTCGAGAGGCATGACTTTGGAACGAATTTTGGAGTTTTTATAGTTAGTATTTGAGCTTAGAGTAACTTTGTTCATCTAGATTAAACCCATTATTGCAGACATACCTCCAGATAGAAAGGTAGAAAGGTAGAAAGGTAGAAAGGTAGAAAGGTAGAAAGGTAGAAAGGTAGAAAATTTAAATTCTCTAAAAGGTGTTTTTACTGCCGCATGTTTTTAGATTAACTGCTTTGATCTAGAATAAACCCGCTTCTGCAAATAAAAATCTAAAATCACTAGAAAGCAATTTTTATTTTTTTCATTAAGAAAAAACCTTCAAAATTTTACTTTGGCTGTTTTCTTAATAAAAAAAAACCACACTTTCGTGTGGATTTTGTATTTGATGTGGGTCATACTGGATTCGAACCAGTGACTTCTACCCTGTCAAGGTAACACTCTAAACCAACTGAGTTAATGACCCTTTTATTAGTTAGCAAATTTAAACCTAATTGTAAAGAATTTCAAGATATAATTAACAATTCTTTGTATTCTATTTTCTAATTTTAGAAAAAATTGAACACAATAAAATATGGTAAATAAAGCTTATATTTTTAGATTCTTGAAAGATTTAAAAAACAATAATTCTAAGGAATGGATGGACGAAAACAGAGACCGATACCACGCCATGAAAGAACGCTGGCTTTATGAAATCGAATTAATTCTTCAACGCTTATCGCAACATAACTCCGAATTCGAGAAAGTAAATCCTAAAAAGACACTGAGCCGTATAAACAACAATCGTAGATTTCATCCTGATAAGCCGACGTATAAAGATCGAATTACCTGCTCTCCTGCAGGAAGAAAAGCCTATGACATCTCTACTTTTTTTATTTCAATTGGTTCTGGTGAATCATTTATTGGAGGAGGCATTTATCACCCACGAAAAGAACACCTTGAAAATATTAGAGCTGCTATTGATTACGACGGTGAGCAATTAAGTACTATTCTTAACACTAAGGATTTCATTTCATTTTATGGTGAGCTTAACGCATACGACGATAAGCTAGTGACCTCGCCACAAAATTATGATAGGAACCATAAATTTATTGACTTCATAAATAATAAGAGTTTTACTGCTACTATCAACTTAACTGAATCTCAAGTAACAGGTGACAATTTTATCGATTTAGTTGAAGAGGCTTATTTAAAATTTAAACCTTTAGATGACTTTTTGGTGAAAGCGATTACAATGGGAGGTTAAGATCTAAAAAAATCAATGCATTTACTAAAAAGGGATTATAGATCCCTAATCGAAACCGCTGCTGCAAATACAATTCCGATGTACTAGCGCACATCTTGTAATTTTTGTTTCAAAATAAGACTTTGAGCATTCGCTCAGTATTATTTTGAAACAAAAATTCCGATTTGAAAAATTCAAATCGGAATTGTGATTGATGTGGGCGACAAGGGATTCGAACCCCTGACCCCTTGGGTGTAAACCAAGTGCTCTGAACCAACTGAGCTAGTCGCCCTTTTTATAAGGACTGCAAATATAGACTAGTTTTTAAAATCTCAAAAGGTTTTTTATAAAAAATTTAAATTATTTCGGCGACCACAAAAGTGCTACCCCCAACATAAATTAAATCGTCTTGATTAGCACTTGATTTTGCATTATTAAGCGCTTCTTTAACGCTATTATAGGCGTCACCAATTAGTTTATTTTCTTTAAAGATGGTTTCTAATGCTTCTGCTTCTAATCCACGTTGTACATCAGGTTTACATAAGTAATACGTCGCATTTCTAGGCAATAAAGGTATAATTGAACTTAAATCTTTGTCATTAACAACTCCAAAAACAATATGCAACTTACTAAACGTTTCCGTTTTTAATTGTTGCATTATGTAAGTCAACCCTTCTTTATTATGAGCTGTATCACATATGATTTTTGGATCATAACCTAAAACTTGCCATCGTCCTTGTAAACCGGTAGTGTTTGAAACATTCAAAAGTCCTTTCTTTAATTGCGATTGAGAAATTTTAAATCCAGCATATCGCAAAACTTCAACAGACTGGACTACCGTTTTTATATTATACCTTTGATAAGATCCTTTTAAGTCACTTTCAAAAACATTTTGAATTAATTGGTCTGCGAAGTATATTTTAGAACGAGTTGATTTAGCCTTAGATTTAAAAACAGTTTGAGTTTCAGTATGTGTTTCACCTATCACCACGGGTATGTTTTGCTTTATAATCCCTGCTTTTTCTCCTGATATTTTTTCGAGTGTATCACCTAACATTTCCATGTGATCAAATCCTATGTTTGTAATTACAGACAATTCAGGCGTGATGATATTTGTAGAATCTAGTCTTCCGCCCAGACCTACCTCAATAACAGCAATATCTATCTGTTGTTTTGCAAAATAATCGAATGCCATACCAACAGTCATTTCAAAAAAAGACAAACTATTAGCTTCCAAAAAAGTTTTGTTTCGTTTTATGAACCCGATAACAAATTGCTTGCTAACGACTTTACCGTTTATTCGAATGCGTTCTCTAAAATCTTTTAAATGTGGTGAGGTATATAATCCAACTTTATAGCCCGCTTCTTGTAATATAGAAGCCAACATATGACTTGTAGAACCTTTGCCATTAGTACCCCCAACATGAATAGATTTAAATCTATTTTCAGGTTGATCTAAATGTTTAGAAAGGTTTTTGGCATTGGTTAAATCCTTTTTAAAGGCAGAAATCCCTTTATTCTGATACATTGGTAACTGTTGGAACATCCAACTCACGGTATCTTGGTAATTCATGAGTTATTGGCCTACATCAAAATTAATACTTACAAAACCGACTTGAGTTGTTGGTGCATCGGAATCTGAAGGCCATTTATGTGATAAAGCGATTTTCTTAGCAGGTTCTAATAAACAAGGATGTGTATTTGTAGTTCCTCTAATACCAGGCTCAGCTTTTATAACTTTTCCTTGTCTATTGACTTCAATTCTCACAACCACTAAACCATATTCATTACAATCTTGCTTATAGATTGTTTTCGATGGTCTACCTCTTCCGCCAAGACCGTAACCAATACCGCCTTTTCCCGGTCCAGAACCACCAAAATAACTTGGAGCATAAGGATCACCATCTAGTTGCCCTTTATTCCCTCCTTGATTGTCTGGCCCTTCGCCTCCATCTGTATTACCATCAGCGTTCTTTACCCCACCAATTAGGTTATCGAGTTTTTTCTTTTTCTCATCTTCTTCTCGTCGTTTCTTTTCTTCGGCTTCACGCTTTTCAAGTGCTACGCGCTCAGCTTCTGCTTTGACTTTTGTCTCAGCGTCTGCTTTCGCTTTCGCCTCAGCTTCCTTTTGCTTTTTTATAGCAATAGCTTCAGCATTTTCTTGTGTCATGACCTCTTCTGCTTTTGTAGTTGCCTCTGTTGGTGTGACTTTTGTTTCTTCAGGTTGTGTTTCTTCAACGGCTTGTTCTTCTAGGACTTCTTCCTCGACCGCTTTTCTTGGTTCGCTTAAAGGTTTGTTTCCACTTCCAAAATCTGTTGTTCCGAAATTAACAGCGATACCATATTCTTCTGGTGGATCCAGATATTGAGGCCCAACCACAAATAACAACAATAGAAGTATCACTGCGATAAGTGCAGTGATTCTTGCAGAATTACGTTCGTGTTTGGTCTCTAAATATTTCACTTTTATTTATTTAAACTTGTCAGGTTTTTTGAAATCTTACAGGTTAGTAACTCGATTTCAAAAATGATGCCGTTTAGTTTGGCTTCACTGCTAAGATAACTTTGAATTTATTTCGATTTGCAATGTCCATGATTTTTACGACATTTTCAACAGGAACAGATTTTTCCGCTCTCAAGACAATCGTTGGAGATTCTTGTGTCGCCATTATAGCTAATAATTGACTTTCTAAAACACTTTCTCCCACACGTTTTTGATCGATATAATACGTCAAATCTTTTTTGATACTTACTGCTGTTGATTTTTTATTTTCCGTTTTTCCGCTTGCGGTAGGCAAAATAATATCAATGGCATTAGTACTTACTAAGGTTGAAGCTATCATAAAAAAGATTAATAACAAGAATACAATATCGGTCATAGACGCGAAATTGAACTCTGGTGTTACTTTATTTCTTCCTCTAATATTCATACTTAGATAGGTTCGTTTAGATGATCCAAAAATTCTACTGAATTGGCTTCCATTTGGTGAACCACCTTATCCGTTTTAACAACAATATGATTGTAAGCTACATATCCAACAATACCGACAATTAAACCTCCTACGGTTGTTGTCATCGCTGTATATAATCCACTGGCTAAAACATCCATTTGAATAGACCCACCTGCATTGGCCAATTCGAAAATAGCAAGAATCATACCTACTACAGTTCCTAGGAATCCAATCATTGGTGCGACTCCAGATATCGTTGCTAATACACTTACGTTTTTCTCTAAATTATAAACTTCTAGTTTACCAGCATTCTCAATTGCAGAATTAATATCCTCTAAAGGCTTACCTATTCTCGTAATGCCCTTTGCTATTAATCTTGAAACAGGTGAATTCTGTTGCGCACATAACATTTGGGCAGAATCAATTTTACCATTACTCACATGGTCTTTAATTTGATTCATAAAATTTGAATCGATCTTAGACGCGGCTTTAACAGCAAATATGCGCTCAAAATAAATATAAATTGTTACAATTAAAAGCAGAAAAAGAATCAGAATAATAACCATTCCGGCCGTACCACCACTTGTGATTAATTCTATTATAGAGAGCGTTTTCTCAACCGATTCAACATCAGTCAATACCACTGTACCATCTTGAATACTACTTAGTAACATCATACCAAATGTTTTAATTTTTAAATTCTTGTTGTTATAACGTCTATTTTTTTAGTAAAGTATATTAGAAAATACTTCTTGTAACCATAAATGCCGCAGCACCGACAATAAAACCAACAAAGGCTAACCAAGATATATTCTTTAAGTACCAGAAGAAATCTATTTTTTCCATTCCCATAGCAACAACACCTGCCGCAGAGCCAATAATCAACATACTTCCACCGGTTCCTGCAGAATAGGCTATAAAATGCCATAGCTCGTTATCTAAAGGCTCTGAAAACATGCCCAAACTCGCAGCAACTAAAGGTACGTTATCGATGACTGCAGAACCAACACCTAGCAATAAAACTACTAAATCTGAGACACCTTCACCATGATATTCTGTACCTAACATCGGCATAGAATCTTGAAGTGAACCTGCAAAACCAAAAAGTATACCAAGAGATTCTAAAGCGGCTACCGCCATTAATATACCTAAGAAAAATAAAATACTTGGTAATTCTATTTTAGATAACGAAGAATGTACAGGACTATGACTAGCATGTTCATCATGTTCATCAGATGCCACGTTCGAAATTGCAAACTTAGAATTACTATAAATCTCAGCAAATATAGCGACAATACCTAAAGATAGCATCATACCAACATAGGGAGGCAAATGAGTAATCACTTTAAAAACTGGAACAAAAACAATAGCACCTAATCCTAAAAACAACATCGTAGAACTGAATTTATTTTTAGGTTTATCATCTGAAGTTTGTAATTCTAAATCACCTCTAAACGGTTTAAGAAATGAAGCTATAAATGTTGGTACAATCATACATAATAACGACGGTATAAATAAATAGGTAAATAATTTACCTGTAGATACTTTATCACCTATCCAAAGCATGGTCGTTGTAACATCTCCTATCGGAGACCAAGCACCACCAGCATTAGCTGCAATAATAATCATCCCTGCATACCAAATCCTTACGTCTCTTTCTTTTACTATTTTTTGAAGAATAGATATTAAAACAATCGTTGCTGTAAGGTTATCTATAATAGCAGATAGTATAAATGCTAAAATTGAAAACATCCATAAGAGCTTCTTTCTACTGTTAAAATTAACAGCATCCTTAATCGTTGAAAAACCATCGAAATAATCAATAATCTCTACTATAGTCATTGCCCCTAAAAGGAATACTAATATCTCCGCAGTTTTACCCAAATGATGAAGTAAGGTTTCTTCCATCAAATGCATTTTTTCTTCATGGCCAAGCAGACCAAAATTTTCCATTAAATTATGATTGGCAGAATCAAACCATTGTGTAAAATCATCAATTCCTAAAGAAATTAAAGCCCAACTTAAAGCCATCATCACCAAAGCAGGAATTAACTTATCTATTTTAATATTGTGTTCTAAAGTAATGGCTAAGTAACCAAAAACAAATACAAGGATTATTACTGTTGTCATAGTTGTGGTAATTTATATAAGTTGTTTTAGTGCAATTTCGAAAGCGGTTTCGCTTATGCCTATTTTTGTTGGATTGTTTTTATGTACTTCCTTTAAAGCCTTTCTAATTACTTTAGACGTGTCTTTAAAAATAGCATCGTCAGTCATGTGCACTTTACGCTCCATGAAGTAAGCAAAAACTCTTGCCATACCACAATTTGAAATAAAATCTGGTATTAAACTCACTTTTTGGTCTGTGTACGCCATTATTGATCCAAAGAATATTTCCTTATCTGCGAAAGGGACATTTGCACCACAAGTAATCACTTCGAGACCTGTATCTATCATTTGGTCAATTTGAGCTTTAGTCACTAACCTTGATGCTGCACAAGGTGCAAAAACTTCGGTTTGTAAGTCCCATATTTTATCGTTAATCTCGTCAAATGGTATGAGGTTATCAGCGACGAGGGTATTTCCGTTTTTATGAAGATATAGATCCGTAATGTGCTTGAAAGAAAAGCCTTCTGCATTAATTATTCCTCCAGCCTTATCAATGATACCAACCACTTTAGCTCCCATTTGAGCAAAGTAAAAAGCGGCTGCGGCACCTACATTTCCAAATCCTTGTACTACAACGCGTTTTCCTTTTATGGAATCTTCATTAATATCGTAGAAATGTTTTGCTGCAATTGCCACTCCGTAACCAGTTATCATATCGGCTACAGTATATTTTCTACTGACACTTGGAGAATATTTAGTATTCTCAATAACCTTTATGACTCCGTGTCTTAGTTGACCAATTCTATTGATTTTATCTGCTATGGTAGGTTTAAAATGACCTTCAAAAACACCTTCTTGCGGATGCCAAACACCACTTTCTTCTGTGATTGGAATAACTTCGTGGATTTCATCTACATTTAAATCACCACCTGTGCCGTAATAGCTTTTTAATAAGGGGGACACAGCAGCATACCAGCGTTCTAAAACTCCTTTTTTTCGAGGATCGTGTGGATCAAAGTTGATCCCAGATTTCGCGCCTCCTATTGCGGGACCAGAAACTGTAAATTTCACTTCCATTGTCTTTGCCAATGACAAGACTTCATTTCTGTCCAGCCCTTTTCGCATTCGTGTTCCACCACCAGCTGCACCGCCTCGTAGCGAGTTTATGACAGTCCAACCTTCTGCTTCTGTTTCAGCATCATTCCAATGGAATACTATTTCTGGAGATTTATTTTCGTACTTCTGGAGTAATTCCTTTATCAATTTATGATGTTTAGTTTGTATGAGCAAATATAAAAAACTCTAATGCCTAAAACGGAATTAATTCGTAATATTAAGAATTAGGAAATAAAATTTCACCCGAGGAATGATCTATCATCGCCCCTGTTACACTTTTTAGACAATTTATTTCATTTCTATCTCTTAAGATTCCCAATAATCCAAAGACTAAAGCTTCTTTAAATTCTATTATTTCTTTATTTGGTGTAATAATAGTCGTTTCTGAAAGACTTTTTAATCTATTCATTAAAAAATCGTTGTAAACACCTCCGCCTGTTACTAAAACATCAGTTTCCTTTCTATTGATGGTTTTCGAAATTTGAATCGCTAAATGCTCTACAAGAGTTCTAAGAATAGCTTCTATTTGAAGATTGAACGAATCAATCAATGGAAATATATGCAGCTCAACCCATTCTAGACCTAAAGATTTTGGTGGTTCTTGTTCGTAAAAATGAAGCGCATTCAATTGGCTTAACAATTCTTCATGAATTTTTCCTTTTGAGGCTAATTGCCCTTTATCATCGTATTCTAGGTCTAATTTTAAAACATAATGATTCAAAACTATGTTCACAGGGCAAATATCGTATGCGATTCTTTCGTCATTATGTTCAAAAGAGATATTTGCAAAACCACCCAAATTTAAACAATATGTATATTCAGGAAATAATAAACGGTCACCAATCGGAACTAAAGGAGCTCCTTGTCCACCATATTCAACATCTTGAATCCTGAAATCACAAATCACTTTATTATTCAAAATATCTGCTAAAATCTGCCGATTACCTATTTGATAAGTTAAACCTTCTTCTGGTTGATGTATTGCAGTATGACCATGCGAGGCAATAAAATCGATAGCTTCAAGTTCATTCTCTTTTATAAAACCTAAAACTACCGTTGCTAAATATACAGAATAGGCCTTGTCAATTATCCTTAATTCATCTAAAGACTTATTTACTAATTTACTCAAAGCCATCTTCCAACACTTTGGATATTTAACTGTTTCAGAATGTTGAATTTCAAATTTCCAATTTTCACTATATCTATAAGATGCATAAATGATATCGATTCCGTCTAAAGACGTTCCAGACATTACCGCTACAACTTTATAATTGGATTTTATCATATAAGTAAAAATAATGTTACTTATTGAAAATACCACAAGAAACTGTTATCTTTGCCTTAATTATTCTTCAAATTAATAATTTTACTATTTTATGGACTTTAGCTTAACAGAAGAGCATTTAATGATTCGTGATGCGGCCAGAGATTTTGCACAAACCGAATTACTTCCTGGTGTTATCGAACGAGACAATGCACAGACATTTCCTAATGAATTAGTCCGCAAAATGGGCGAACTCGGTTTTATGGGAATTATGGTAGACCCAAAATATGGAGGAAGTGGCATGGATGCCATTTCTTACGTCTTAATCATGGAGGAATTATCTAAGATTGATGCTTCCGCTTCTGTTATTGTTTCTGTAAATAATTCATTGGTTTGTTATGGACTTGAAGCTTATGCTAATGAAGCTCAAAAGCAAAAATACTTGAGAAAATTGGCAACTGGCCAATTTGTAGGTGCATTTTGTTTGAGTGAACCTGAAGCTGGCAGTGATGCTACATCTCAGAAAACAACTGCCATTGATATGGGTGACCACTATATAATAAATGGTACTAAAAACTGGATTACAAGTGGTGGAAGGTCTGACGTTTATTTAGTCATCGCTCAAACTGACAAAGAGAAAAGACACAAGGGTATTAACGCTTTTATTGTTGAAAAAGGTATGCCAGGATTCGACATTGGCCCTAAAGAAGACAAATTAGGAATACGTGGTAGCGATACGCACACTCTTCAATTTAATGATGTAAAAGTACCGAAGGAAAATAGAATTGGTGAAGAAGGCTTCGGATTTAAATTTGCCATGAAAACACTTTCTGGTGGCCGAATTGGTATTGCAGCACAAGCTTTAGGTATTGCGGCCGGTGCTTATGAGTTGGCGTTAAAATATTCTAAAGAGCGAAAAGCGTTTGGAGTACCAATCTGCGAACACCAAGCGATTGCTTTTAAATTAGCAGATATGTATACAGAGATAGAAGCCGCAAGAATGCTCGTTATGAAAGCTGCTTGGGATAAAGATCAAGGCAATAACTATGATATGTCTAGCGCAATGGCTAAGCTTTATGCTAGTAAAGTTGCTATGGAGCATACTGTTGAAGCCGTGCAAATACATGGTGGGAATGGTTTTGTAAAAGAATACCATGTAGAGCGTATGATGCGTGATGCAAAAATCACTCAGATTTATGAAGGGACCTCCGAAATTCAGAAAATGGTAATTTCTAGAGGTTTGATAAAAGGATAATATTGAATTTAAAAGATATTGAAAGGCTTCAAAATTTTTCTTTGAAGCCTTTTTTAGTTTTTTGAAAGCTCATTGACCACCAATCGTAATTCCCCGTAAGAGAATTTATCGTCCAACTGATGTTTTAAATCTGAAAGGTTTTCAAAAGTTTTAGTCGGAATTATTTTCTTTAATTCTGAATAATGCCCTTTACTCATTAGTTCCGTAATATCAACTTCTCCCGAAGAAATAAATCCAGCCAAATGCCCAAAAATAGTGTTAGGATTTAGTTCGCGTTCCAATGCTATTTGATCTATGGATTTACCTGTTTTAAATAAGTCTAAAGATATTTTCTTGGTATCTCCTTTCTGTCTTTTCGGCTTTACATCTTCAAAAACTGAAACATCATGAGAGGTTTCAACACCATTCTCTTTACAATACCCTTTAATAACTTTTAATATTTCCGTGCCATACTTTTCAATTCTGGTCTTGCCCATGCCATGAACTTCTTTAAGTTCTTGTTTAGTATTGGGCAACATTTCACACATAGCATATAACGATTTTTGTGTAAAAATTTGAAAATGAACTAAATCTTCTCGCTTTGCTATTTGATTCCTAAGTTCTCTTAATAGTTCAAAAAGTTCAATATTGGTAGTTCCTTCTATTACGGTCTTTCTTTGTTTTTTTGGTTGCTCCTTTGCTGAAAAGACAGATTTGGCTCTCAATTCTAAAAACTGTTGCACACTAAAGGCGTTTTTAAGACCTTCAAAATATATTAACTTCGTCGCAAGCATCTCCTCTAACGTATCATACTGTTTAATTATATCTTTTTCAAGGGCTTTATTATCTGTAGTAAAAGTCAAAGATTTAAATGACATCTCTATAGTTGCTTTTGTCTGATCTTTAAAATAAGTGCTAGCTTTAACGAATCTTTCCTGTAATGGTGAATTCGACTCAGGAATATCCAAGGCATCCCCGGTGGTTTCTAATTGAGCATTAAAAGATGTACTCACCTTCAATAAATTGGCAACATTATCCTTTATAGTCGTTAATGGTATTTCGATATTACCTTCTATACTGCCTCTGTTCTTGTAATAAATATCTAGAATTCTATTTACTGGATAAAGAAATTTATAAAAATTAAAAATTTCAGAGATTAATTCCAATTGAAATTTACGCTTAGATTGCTGTAAAATCTCGTCGTTAGGTTGATTAGCTTCTGATTCTTCATTAAAAGAAATAACATTACTATCACTTATAATTTGGTTAGGCGTAATTTTACTTTTTAAAACTAAACCTTCGAGGGACTTACAACGACTAAGTGCTACATAGGTTTGTCCATGAGCAAAAGCTCCTTCAGCATCTATTATGGCTTTTTCAAATGTTAGTCCTTGACTTTTATGAATAGTAATTGACCAGGCTAACCTGAGAGGCATTTGTGTATAGCTCCCAATTTTATCTTCAGAAATAGCCTTTGTATCAGAATCAACGGTATATTTTATATTCTCCCAAATTTCAGGCTTAGTAATAATATTAAAATCATCATCCGGGCAATTCACCACTACTTCGTCTTCATCTAACAAAATCACTTTACCAATTTTACCATTGAAATAAAGTTTTTCCGGTGACCTATCATTCTTAACAAACATCACCTGCGCACCTACCTTTAATTGAAGCTCTTCTTTATTTGGATAGGAATGTTCTGGAAAATTTCCTTCGATGACTGCTTTATAAGTTTTTGATTTACTTTTAAGTTTTTCAAGTTCTATTTTATTCGTTTGACTTGCCTTATTATTATGAGTCGTCAACGAAATATAGCCATCGTCTTCATTTGGAATAAACTCAGGTTGGTAGCGTTTATTTAATTCGGAAGCAGACGCTTGACTTAACCTATTATTCCTCACTTCATTGAGAATATTTATAAAAACAGGGTTCTCTTGCCTATAGATATGTCTTAATTCTATGGTAACTGCATTGCATTGCTGATAAGCTTGACTACTAAAAAAGAAAGCATTCTTATAATAAGGACTTAATAGCCTCCATTCATGCTCTTTGATTACAGGTGATAATTGTTGAAGATCACCTATCATTAATAGCTGTACGCCACCAAAAACTAGAGTTCGATTTTTATAGCGTCTTAACGTCTTATCGATACCATCTAACAAATCAGCTCTGACCATACTTATCTCATCGATAACTAATAGGTCTAAAGACTTAATGATATTAATCTTCGTTTTGCTAAACTTTCTATTAAAACCAGCAGAGGAATTCAATTCAGCATCGGGTAAAATAGGTCCAAAAGGCACTTGAAAAAACGAATGAATAGTTACGCCTTTAGCATTAATAGCAGCGACACCTGTTGGGG